>CAYSWV010000019.1:51360-72257 GCA_964434865.1 uncultured bacterium | reverse complement strand
TAGACATATTCGCAAGGTAAATGTCGGGGACAACTGGCCATTGATCCCATAATCAATCTCAACGACTAGGCCACTAGTTTCGAGATTAATGAGTTGAAATAACACTCTTGACTGAGCATTTCTACTGGATACATCCCAAACTCGAGGGAGCTTCCGAGTGGAATCTGTGCCCTTTTAAGACCACCTGTTCAGCACCTAACGCTTAGTACTCAGCAACTAGCACTCAACGCTAGATTTAGCACCATAGAGCTTGCTCTCTCCTAAGTGTTTCTGCGAGCCTGGCTTGTTGACCTTGCTAATGGGCCTAACTGAGGCCTTGACCCGCAGCACTAAACCCCGTTTGAGGTTTGACTCTCTCATGAAATCTGTGCCCAAGGGGTTATACAGAAGTTTATAGAAGTAACACAGAGATCACAGCCTATAATCCTGAGTCGATCATATCGCCGATTGATCATAAGCAAAAATTAATATTTTTAATTGGTCTGATAGCTTTATTTAATTTAAATATTCATCCGATAAAAATACAAAATATTTCTTAATGTTTGATCTTAGGTTGCCTTAGCTATTTGATCGAGCAGACTAAACTCAAAGACTAACTCAAAGACTAAACTCAACAGTTAACCCAGGCTGACTTCGGTATTGACTTCAAAGCCTGAAAGGAGAGTCATTGAACTTGAAAATTCTGACTATAGCCAGTAGTAGGGACCCTCGCCAGTAGTAGGATGGATCATGAGTAGGATAAACATTAAAGTTTGCAGCTGGAGATCGGTAAGATGCGCAAGAATCGATGGCAAGTCTGGGTTATGGTGCTAGGTCTTGGTCTAAGTTTAAGTGCGTTGATTTCAGGGTTAACCCCAGCTTTAGCTAGTCCAACTCAGGTTATCTCCCTAGCCTCCTTCGATCCTAGTCCAGCGTTAGCCGCAGTATCCTCGGAATCTTATGGAGCCTGGGACGCCATGACAATCTTGCTGAGAGAGGGATTAGAAGCCTTACTCGTAGTGGCCGCCTTGCTGGCTTTTTTAAATAAGAGTGGCCATGCTGACCAGCAAGGTTGGATCTGGGCAGGAGCCTTGGGGGGCATTATCGCCTCCATTGCTACAGCTGTATTGATCAGGGCTGCCTTTGTGCCTGCTCTGGGCCAGTTTGATCCAGAATTGATTGAAGGGATTACGGGTCTTACAGCTGCTGGTTTATTGGTCTATGTCAGCTATTGGTTACATCGCCAAAGTGCCATTGGTGATTGGCAACGCTATATCCGAGAACAAGCTGCTGATGCTATGGCCACCAACCGTCTCTTATCCTTGGCCTTGATCGCCTTTCTAGCTATCTATCGCGAAGGGGCAGAAACGGTCTTGTTTTACATCGGCATTGCTCCCTCTATTAGTCCCAATAGTCTGATGATCGGGTTGGGGGCTGGGGCTGGTTTACTCGTGTTGATCGCGTTGGTGATTATTGGCTTAGGGGTGCGAATTCCACTCAAGCCTTTCTTTGCAGGCACTAGTCTATTGATCTATGGGTTGGGGTTTAAATTAATTGGCAATGCTATCCACGCCTTTCAAAAAGCAGGTGTTTTGCCTCTGCATACCCTGACGGTTAACCTTAACTTTAAATGGTTAGGGATCTACCCCACTTGGGAGACCCTCATTCCTCAATTGGTATTGGCTATCCTCGCCGCCGCCGTGCTCCTAGCCCCTCGCTTGACTCGATCTCCTCAAAGTTGAACCTAGTTGAGGCGTCGTTATATTTCACCATCAGCACTAGTAATAGAGCGCAACAGGTTGTCTCACACTAGCTATGGAGTGAAGCTCTCTGAAGCCAACGTCAAACCGTTATCGATCTTGCTAAAAACTCTGCTAAGTTAACCCATAAGTTGTGGTAAGCATCTCAGAATTTAGGTAACATGCCTCTAGCAGTTGTGCAGTGGGTTGTTTGGGCCCTGAAAAAACGTGTTTGGATTATTCAAATCCTCAGCTGGTAATACCGTCCTCGGAGTTGATATCAACCCTGAGTTTATCCATGTTGCCCAAATCAAGAAACAGGGTAACAAAACTGTCTTAGCTAACTATTGCACCGCAGAGATGCCTGAGGGGGCCATGACAGAGGGTCGGATTATGGATCCACCCACTATTGGTCTAACCCTAGCCAATCTTTTGAGTGAAAATCGGATCTCTGAAACTATTGTGGCAACCGCAGTACCAGCTCGGGAGGCGATTGTAAGGCTCATTCGCTTGCCTGCTGATTTGCCTGCTGATGAATTGCGCCGCGTGGTTTTGGAGCAAGAAGCCGAACTTTACATTCCCTATCCTCGGGATCAGGCCGATGTTGACTTCCAAGCTCTGGATAATTTGGAAGTTGGGCCTGATGGCGTTGAACGCAATGAGATTTTGTTGGTTGCGATTCCTAAGGAAGTCGTTGATAACTACCTAGAGGTCCTGCAGGCCGCGAATTTGCGAGTCCGTTGTGTTGAACTCACCAGTTTTTCCATGATTCGGACCCTACGTGATCAACTCTCTCAAGTGGGACCTCAGGAAGCTGTGCTCCTCACCTCAGTGGGTTTTGAGAGCACTGAGATCACGATTTTAGTCAATGGCGTCCCCCAATTCTCCCGAACGGTCAACATTGGCACCATCCATATGCAACAGGTTCTGGCCCAAGCCTTAAACTTACCCTCAACCCGAACCGGTGAATTGTTGCTATCGTTGAAGCTGCCTGTGATTAGCCCTACTGAAGCGATTGCCTCAGGGGAACAGCCTGGATCTAATCCAGGAGTTGCAGCCGTTAGCCGCGTGTTAACCGATTTAGCCGATGAGTTGCGCCGCTCGATGGACTTCTACATCAATCAAGAACGGAGTGCTCCGGTGGTCAAGGTTTTACTCGCTGGATCGGGTGCCGCTATGAACCAGGTCGATCAATTTTTACAGCAACGGCTAAGTATGCCCGTTGAGCTAGCTGATCCCTTGAGTGAGATCACGGTTGGATCCAATATTGATGTACCGATGACGGAGCGCCCTAATCTTGGGGTTGCTGTGGGATTGGGCTTGAGAGAGTTTTGATCACATCCAAGTAGGAACAACTATGTTTACACCTGAGATTAATTTCCTCAAAGAGCGGCCTCAAGAACAGGTTACAGCGGGTATTGGGCCTCTTGATGACTCTCGTGTTGCCAGCGGGATATTAGGTGGATTCAATGCTGTCATTGCAGGGGGTGTGGTGCTGTTAGTAGCCATTGTGGGTACCGTGGGGCTTCATCAATGGTTTAGAAGTCAGCTGACAGCCTTGCAAGCTCAAGAAGCTGAAGTGTCTAGAGAACTCTCGGTTGCCTCAGAAGAGCTGGCTCGTTTAAGAGAAGTCGAAGCTGAGCTCCTAGCGATCCAGGCCCAAGCTGAGGCCTTTCGAGCCTTCTTTAGTCAAGTACAGCCCTGGTCAGCTATCCTCCAGGACATTCAGCGCCGCATCCCAGCTGATGTTTGGATTACTAACCTGAGTTCGAGTTTGAGTGTGCCAGCCACGGCTCAAGAGGTTACTAGCCCCCAAGCCACGGTGATTACCATTCAAGGTGAGTCCCTCAGCTTCGAGCAAATCAATGACTTTGTCTTAACGCTATTGCGATCGCCCTTTGTCGACAGTGTCAAACTGGTTCAAGGGGAAAAGCAAGAACCTAATGATGAAACCTTGTTACCCAGCGTCAACTACCAGCTGGACGTAACCCTCAAAACTCAAGATTTTTCTGACCCTGAGTTCCAAGAAGCCTTAGAAGAGGCCAATGCTACAGGCTTACTGGAAAAAATTGAGATTTTACGTGACTTGGAGATAAACTAATGACCGGTGAATATCCTGAAGACGATTTTCTGGAAAGTCCATCCTATGAGGTCGCTGAGCCCCCCACTATTTTGGGCCTATCACCAATTATGTTTGGCTTGATCATCGGTATTGGTGGAATTTTTGTCACTGCTATCATCGGCTTTGCGACCATTAGACCGCTAACAACTCGAATTGATCAGACTGAAACTTCGATTTCACAGCAGCAAACGGAATTGGAGTCAGCCCAACAGCAAATTGCTTCACTGAGTACTGTGGAACAAGAGTTAGCAGATAGCCAAGGCTTTAGTGATACGGTTGAACGATTGCTTCCCCGGCCTGACAATATCAATACTCAACTGCTTGAGATCAATCGTCTAACTGTCAATAGTGCAGCTCAACTGGAAACCTTCAGACCTGATCAACTGATTGAGGCCTCCTCACCTGAGGGACCACCTGAGGTACCAACGATTATTCGTCCTCAGATCCAGGTACAAAACTCAGCAATTGGGGTTGAGGGTGGATATGATTCCATTGTTTCTCTGATGCAAAATGTCGAGCTATTAGAGACACTGCTACCTATTCAGAACCTGGATATTACGGTCCCTGATCTAGATGAAGAGAATCCGACTGGGAATCTTTCGGCTCAATTTAGTGTCCGGGCTTACATCTATAACCGAGACATCCCTCTAGAGATCCCAACTGAGACAGAAGCAGAGGCAGAAGAACCTGAAACGTAGTGGTCTTAGCAGGATCATCCCTGAGACTTTATCTAGCTGCCCCCTGGGTAGCTTTTTTATGCCAACTGATCAGACGATTAAAAGGTCTAAGAAGTCTTTAGCTAGAATCGTGCCTCAAACAAAGAGTACTGGTATGATTAGGGCTAGCTATAGCGTTATTAGGGCTAATTTTGCTCTAGACCTGACTTGATCTAGTGGCAAGTTTAGAGATTTGGGGTTTGATTAAGACATAGATTGTTTGCAGTTGTCTTGATCCGGGATCCAAAGTCTTAGAGTGTTAAGCCTTAGAGCGTTGCATCTGGTTAGTGCTAGATCGATCTAGACATAACTGACTAGACATAACTGACCAAAAACTGATCGATAAGATCAAGTTGGACAAGGCTGTTGCCGCTCAGGTGGGGTCCGTGTGGCTGATGCCTTAGTTGTTAGACGCTGATGCGAATAGAGTGAGTGAGGTGTGAGGATGATATATCGTCGAGTACTGTATGGGTGTGCGTTAGGTTTAGCGCTCTCACTGCCACTGCAAATGAGCCAGACTCAGCCCGTTACGGCTCAAAATTTAGCAGCAAGAAGTTCTCAATCTAGCAGCCAAATTCGAAGTTTGCAGTTGGTGCCCAGCGGGGAACAACTCAAGTTAGAGGTGGATATTGATGGCTCTAGCCGTCCCCAAGTCTTTTTTACTCAGCGAGGCACCACTTGGGTAGGGGATATTACCAATGCACAGCTAGCGATCGAGCCAGGTCAGACAAGCTATCAACAGGATAATCCTGCTCCTGGTATTACTCGCATCGAAGCTCAACAGATTGATGATCAAAGTGTACGGGTTCAGATCACAGGAGATGCAGCTGCCCCTCAGGGCCTCTTGACCGAGCGAAGTGCCTCCAGATTGATCTTTGACTTTGAAGCCATGCCAGACACGGTGTTAACGGCCTCAAGCCCTCAAGACGTTGCTGCTGGTGCTCCCCCAGTTCAGGCCATTCCGGTTGCACCCACCAGTACTAGCCAGCCCTCTGATTCTGCTGACACGACTGTAGTAGCCCAAGCGGCCCCGACAGCTCCAGCCGAAGCCCCAGTAACTCCAGCCACAGCCCCAGTTGCCCCTTCAACCTTGGCACCTGCCGCCTCAGATCCTGGTGTGACCCTATCTCAAGCCCCTCGTATTGAGGATCTAGATTCTCCTCAATTACCTCCAGGCTTAGCTACACCGGGTGCGTCTCGCTTTGATGCCACAGCCATTGCTCCTCCCACAGGTGATATTGCCGTGGGGACCATCATTCCGCAATCACCGCCAGTTGATTTGGGATCCAATAGCACTATCACCCTCACCCTGAAAGATGCGCCGGTCTCGGATGTCTTGAGCTTGTTAGTGCGGCGGGCTGGCCTCAATGTTGTTCTGAATGATGTCCCTGGCGATCTCACCGTATCTCTAGATGTTCAAGATGCGCCTCTACAAGAAACTTTTGAATTCATCACTCGGTTAAAAGGATTGCAAGCTCGCCGGATTGAGCAAACTATTTTCATCGGCGAAACCTTACCAGGTGTAAGTGAGCAACTGGTTCGTAGTTTCCGACTCAACCAAGCCTTTGTGGAAGATACAACGCTATCTGCTGATGGTGTGCCTAGTGCGTTGGGGTCTGAAGGTGGACAACTTGAGCTGGTTGATCTTGAGGTAAGAGGGGTTTTACCCTTTTTAGAATCTTTGGCAGCTGCGGGTGGACCCCTAGAAGGTGTTCAGTTAATTGGTGATGTCCGAACTAACTCGATCACAGCGATCGGCACGGCTGAACAGCTAGATATTGTCGCAGCCCAAATTGCCCAGTTGGATGTCAGACAACGTCAGGCCTTTATTAATATTCGTGTTGTTGATGTGCAGTTAGATGATGCTCGTAGCATTGGAGCCACCTTAGGTGGAGCTTCAGGTAACTTCACGCTCAATGGAGCCGGGGGGAATGGAGGTGATGCGCCGCCCTTCGGAGGTACGCCTATTGATCAGCCAGCCGGTAGTAGTGTGCCTAACATTGGAGCTGAGCAGGCTGGGGCCCCTGTAGCAGACGGTGGTGTTTTACCAGGAACCTTTGTCTTTAACTCTCTCAACCGCTTGCAAGATGCTTTAGGGATTCGGATCGATGCTGCCGTCAACCAAGGAACTGCTAAAATCCTGGCTGATCCTAAATTGTTAGTGGCTGATGGAGGCAATAGTTCTGTCATCATTGGTCAGCAGATCATTTCATCCGTTGCGCTGGAACGAGATGCGGCGACTGGAGCTACGGTTACTCGTCCTGTTTTGGGTAATGCTGGTATTTCTCTGAGCTTACGGAATGTTCGGATCGATGATAATGGGTTTGTCACGTTTGACTTAACCCCTCAAGTCTCCTCTCCAGCTGAAACAGCGCAGTTTGTGGGGGTCACAATTACATTATTGAACCAGCGAACGCTCAATACTCAACGGATTCGAGTGCGAGATGGTGACACGTTGGTGCTAACCGGTTTAATTCAGGAGAATGATACGGTGACGGTTGATAAAGTGCCCTTGTTGGGAGATATTCCCCTCCTAGGATCGCTCTTCCGCCGCCAGACCACCACCAACACTCGCAATGAGGTGATTGTTATGGTCACAACTAGTATCCTCAAAGATGATCAACTGATCGCACCCTCTTCAATCTCATCAGTCCCCTAGTGACTGTTTGAATTAAGTCAAGACACAGGGTTTTCGAGAGCTATTGTTTTTGAGAACTAGTGCTTTCAAGAACTATTGATAAAGATTAGGGTTGGGTTGTGATAAGTGATCAGGCCCAGCCGCTTGTCTTTTTAAGTATAGTAATGAAAAAGATTCAACCTGCATCTTTGACGAGGTAGATAGCCGTGTTTCAACCACTCATCCGTCAACATTTGCATCTACTTAGATCTCGACTCAACCTCTGGATTCGTTGGGTAGGACTGTTGTTAGGTCTAGGATTGGCCACTTGGATCAGTTGGATCGGGTTGGCGTGGACCCAGGTCATGGATGTGATTGTGATTCCCGTGCAGGAGCAAACCTATTCTCAATTAGTAGATCAGGCTCGACCTTTGGTTTGGCAGTCCCTGGAAAAACACTTTGCCGCTTCACCTCAATCTGAGCAAATTATGGTTGAGGTCCGAGGTCAAGTTGAGGATACGGTTGCACCCCTCTTAACCGTAACGATGCCACGAGCAGCCTGGCAAACTCGACCGGCCGCCTCTAACCTTGAGGACTATACTAACTTCTATCTCAACTCTTATAACTTACTGAAACCGCCTGTACCTGAACCGCCCGCAGAAGTCTTATTTGAACGATCTCAACCCTCAACTTCAAATGCAATTGCTTTGGAGTCCAGTAATCTTGACCAACAGTCAAATCTACAAAAAATTGATCAACCTCTGATCTTGGCCTTCAACCGAACTTTACCTCAAAACTTACAAACGCTAGACTTTAGGTCAGAACCACAGGCTAGTCTGGGATTTGATATTGATGGTAACCAATTAATCATTCAACCGCTTCAGCCCCTTGAGTACAGCACCGACTATACCCTACAGCTCAGCTCTGGTGACCTAGGGCTAACGCAACCGCTTCAACTCAGTTTTAGAACCGAACCGCAATACACCTACGAGCGAGATATTCAACCGTTACTAGAGGCTAGTTGTGCCGCTTGTCACCATCCTGCGGGCCGACTATGGACGTCCCCTTTAGATACCTATGAAGCTGTTTTAGCTTATGTAGAACCTGGCGATCCAAGTAGTGATCTGATTAATCCCCGCTGGACTCGGCGACATTCTGTCATTCTAGGAATTTCTGATGATGTTCTACCCGCTGATGATGGCACCCTCATTCCCACTCCATTTCCACTGGATGGAGGATTGGATCCGCAAGCTGCCGATCCAGCAACAGCAGATCCTGAAGCAACATCAGAGGATACTGCTAACACCGACGAAAACCCAGCAATTCCAACTTTAACTTCACCTGAAGTCTTTAACCGACAGGGATCACCCGAGCTGGCTTATGCATTTCGTAAAGGGATTGGTATTGAACGACTGGGACGATGGACACCTACAGAGATCGAGCAAGTGCGAGTTTGGATCGTTCAGGACCAAGCAGCTAAGAATTCAGAAGATCCATTTTCAACAGCATTGCAGGTGGAATGATTGAACATGGCGCTAATGACTGTAGATCCTGATGGTAGGTCTGGATTAAATGCCATACTCTTCTGCTTGCTTACGCTCAAAGTTGCAAAGGACTTGTAATAGGTTTCTGGCTAGGTTAATGGAAGTCTGATCAGTTTGCTCGGTCTCAGTCTGCATTAGATCTGGCAAAACTTTGAGGACATAAAGCATCGTGCCAAACGGATAAGGAGAGGGTTGCCACACCAGATCACCCTGTTGGTTAGGAACACGTACATGATACAGGTAAGGCAACACATCACTACTGATACGATCATAGCGTTGTTGGATTAGCATTTCCAAAGATAGAGTCCCTAACCTCACCATCAACGTTAGATGTTGGACAATACCCTTCACCACATCAACAGCATTTTGGGATACCAAAGTACGATGTTGTTTAGCTAAGAGCAGCATGAGTTCTTCTGAAAAGTGGTACTTACTGACGCCCAAGGCTTTGAGTTGAGAATGGGTGGCTTCATTTTCATATTCTTTCTCAGCCATTTCTGTCCATAAATGGAGAAGATAAACTTCAGAGGTAGCTAATTGGCTTTGGTAATCAGCTCTCATCACTTCCGTTAAATGCTCTTTCAAAGCTTGGCGCTCAACTAAGGATAAGGTACCGAGGGTATTCTCTTGGGGTAACCAGATGGGTCGGGTAAAGTCATGTGATTTCCAGTGGACTTGATACCGATCACTATAATCAGTAAAAACCTCTTCCAAAACTTTCTCTAAAGTGAGTTCTACTTTGACCGATGGCCCGGTAACGACTCGTCGTTGCTTAGTATCTTCTGGAGGTTCAGGCTGCGCTAAAAACTGTTTAAATTTATCTCGTAATTCTAGCTGAGCTGGGTTGAGGCTGGATTCCTGGCTGAACAATAGTGCTGTATCTTCATCAGTGATCGTCAAATATTGAAATCGGTTGGTATGGTTAGCCTCTGGTAGATCGAGATGCTCCGTTGTCAGTCCACTAGCTCGATGGATAGCATGAAAGGCTTTAGCTAAAAAGATGCGGATCACCCTGGCGTTGTCTTCCGTGCCCTGGTACTTTTTGATCCAGTAGTCACTTAAAAAGTATTGATCAAGATAGAACTGTAATACAAGAGACGGAAAATCCGGTGCAGCCCGTTTAACAGCATAAAAGAGTTTATTTAATGGTAGTCGCAGAAAACGCGGAATCAACTGAATTTCAAATCCATTGCCACTATCGTGAACCACCGTCAGCTCTTGGGCTGAAAACGGAAAATATAACCGGAGGTCTGCTTGATTCTGCTCCGTTAACAACGCATCTAACGAATGTAACGTGACACTTTGAATATGAATCAACTTATCGATAAGTTCCAACAACCCAAAACAAAACTCCTCGAAAAAAATAGAAGCAATATCTGGGTTGATAATTTGATTGAATAAAAGCTCTAGATTACGATTACGGTTGGCATCTAGTTGCAGAATCACGTCTTTGGTAACGATACTACCTTCATCATCAAAACATTTGATCTTAACTGCACTGGTGAACGCAGTTGCCATTTTTTGCTGAGGTCGAAGTCGATACAGCAGCTTCCGTTGCTCAGCCCGAGATAGATAGAGCCATTTGTCGGGATCTTTGAGAAAGTCAATTAATTCTTGTTGGAGATTAATGCGAGCGCGAGTATCTAAGTCATTGACTTGTTTGGAGCGGTATAAAACTTGGAGAAAAGAGGTGTCTTGATGCAGGGTTTGTCCAGCTGCAGGTGTTGTCTCATTTTCAATAGCATTTGCCTCTGACATAGTGTGATCCTGTTAGCTATCAAATCAGGTGAATGACTAGCTGCTGAGCCAATCATACAGTACCCATCTGATAAAACTGGCTATCTCTTACACTATACTTAATGGGCTACAACTCAATTGCTGTCGGTTTTGATACTTCTATAATCTTGCTTTGTTAGTTTCATGGAGTCACTGAATAGATGATGAGTCTTAGAATGGGGCATTCGGAGCTATGTGATAGCACTAAGCACAAGTAAACTTAAGCCGTTAGCTGATGGGATGAGTGATCCTGAGTTAACCCAAGCATAGGTAGAGTTACGGTAAATGTAGACCCAACACCAGGTTGACTCTCCAGAGCAATGACACCTTTTTGAGCTTCAACTAGCTGCTTAACAATGCTTAGCCCCAATCCTGTACCTGGAATGCTATTAACTTGATCAGAGCGATAAAAAGCTTCAAAAATGTGCGATTGATCCGCTAAAGGAATACCTATACCGTGGTCAGTAACCTTAATCAGCAGCCTGTCATCCTCTATCTCTACTGTCAAATAAATAGGGGTTTGAGGATCGGAATATTTGTCAGCATTGGTCAATAGATTGGTTAAAATCTGTCGGAGAACATCAGGATCAGCTCTGATCGAGATAGCTGACTGCTGACTAATCAAGGATAGTCGTTGAGCAGTATATCCCTTAGAGAGCTGGATATCTTCGATTACGTCTTGACAGAACTGAATGGCTTCAATTGAAGTAGGATTTAAACGTAGTTTTCGCGTTTCAGCTTTACCTAGTATTAAGACATCTTCAACTAAGGTGGCTAAATGTTTTACCGATGATTGGATTCGACGGAGGTGTAAAGTTTGGCGCTCCAGGGTTAGCTTCGTAGGATAGTTTTCCAGAATTTCTGCTGAGGATAAAATTGAGGTTAATGGTGTTCGATATTCATGGCAGATGGTTGTGATAAAACGCGATTTAAGTTCATTGAGTTCTCGTTCTTTGTCCAAATTACGTTGAAGCTCTAATTCAGTTTGCTTACGATCTGTCACATCTTCGATAATCCCTGCAACACGTAGAGGTTGACCAGAATGAGGAGTGACAAAATAAGCCCGATGGGATACCCAACGGATGGCCTGGCTCGCCTGGATAATGCGGTATTCTTGAGTAAAGGGATCACGTGTCTTTAAAAACCCCTTGAGGGCCCGCCGCACCTGCTTTCGATCATCAGGATGAACAAATTGGATTAACCCAGTTCTAGATTGGGTGATCACCTGACTATCATATCCATAGATTTGTTCACAAGCAGGATTAATATACAGAAGTGTTTTGAGATCTTGAGACTGGAGATAAAAGACATCTTTAATAGACTCTGCCATCTGTCGAAATTTTGCTTCGCTCTGCTGCAATTTTTCAGCTTCAAGCTTACGCCCTGTCACATCTCGGATCACACAAATATAGCTATTGCCATTGAAAGTCGATAATGATATCTCCTGATACAGACTTTGTTGAGGTGGAAGATTGCTAGCGAATCCTTGAGTGGAATGGAAAGCCTGAATCTCTAATTCAGTTAAGCAAGTAGCTTCGCCTTGCCAAGATCCCTGTTGGGTTAAAGCCACATCAATGAGAGGTTGCAGTCGTTGCCGTTCTGCCTCAGGATAGAAGTCAAGCCAGGCTTGCCCCAGGATCTGATCAGCTTGGGAGGAGCCGTAGATGGTGGCCAGGGATTGATTAACCGAGAGAAACCGTAGATTGGCATCTAATACCGCTATCCCTTCTGTTGCAGCGGCCATGGCTGCAGCTTGCTGACGAATGGTTTGTTGGGCCTCCGCTCGTTCAATCGAATAACGAATCGCCCGTCGTAACAGTGAATAATCGATTTGGCCTTTGACTAAATAGTCTTGAGCTCCATAGCGTAAAGCCTGTGAGCCCATACACTCATCATCGAGGCTAGTCAGGACAATTAGGGGTAAATGAGGATGGTGACGATGCAGTTGGATCACACTTTCTAAATGAAAAGCATCTGGCAACGATAGGTCAGCTAGTACAATATGGAAGGATTCAGACTTTAACTGGTCCAAGGCCTCACCGAGTAATTCAACATGAGTGATGAGCCAATGGGGGGGTTCCAGCAGTTCCCTCAGTAGATCAGCATCTGCAGAATTATCTTCTAGGAGCAAGACTTTCCAGGGTGAGGTCGGTAGAGTCATGATGGATTCCTAGTCTTGGGCGGAAATTGAACAGCAGCTAACCAAAAAGTTTCAATAGACCTAATGATATTAATAAACTCTTCGAGTCCGACAGGTTTAGTAACATAGCAATTGGCTTGGAGTTCGTAAGACTTGAGAATATCTTCTTCAGCACCTGAGGTTGTCAGTACCACCACTGGGATCAATCGAAGGGAGGGCTCCGCTTTGATTTCAGCTAGCACCTCACGACCATCTTTACGGGGTAAATTCAGATCCAATAAAATAATGTCAGGACGAGGAGCCTGTTCGTGGGTACCCCGTCTATATAGAAAGTCCAGAGCTTCTACACCATCTTCCACAATGTGGATGTGATTGAGCACCTTAGCCTCACTGAGGGTTTCAGTGGTCAGATCAGCATCACTGGGTGAATCTTCGACGAGTAGAATTTCAATCGCTCTAAGCATGATCTGGATCACAGTCATATCAATTCTCTTATGCTATGCGACTCAGCCGGAATTGTGATGTGGAAGGTGGAGCCATGACCTAATTGGGATTCCACCCAAATATGGCCGCCATGACGCTCAATAATTTTTTTACAGATCGCAAGTCCAATCCCCGTGCCTGGATAAACCTTACGGGTATGGAGCCGCTGAAAGATGATAAAGATCCGATCAGCATACTCAGGATCAATCCCCATGCCATTATCCTGGACTGTAAAATGCCAGACAGGTGGCTCTAGCTCTGCTTTAATCTGAATGATGGGGGGCATCTGACTACGATACTTGATCGCATTGCTCAGTAAGTTTTGAAAGACTTGTAAGATTTTGAGCCGATCAATCCTGACTGTTGGCAACGGTTGAATGATCAGTTGGGCTTGAGACTCTTGAATAGAGATGTCTAGATTTTTGATAACTTCGGTCAGGACTTGATTACAATCAGTTGCCGTGAACTCAAAGTCATAACGACTGATGTGAGCATAGCCCAAAAGATCTTGAATGAGGGCTTTCATTCGAGTGGCACCCTCTACAATGTAGTGAATATATTTATCAGCTTTTTCATCCAACGCATTTTGGTAGCGCTTGGCGAGTAATTCAGTGTAGCTGGTGATCGCTCGTAAAGGTTCTTGCAGATCATGAGAGGCCACATAAGCAAACTGTTCAAGTTCTGAGTTAGAGGCTTGTAGCTTTTGATTTAATTGCTTCAATTCTTCTTGAGCTACCTTTTGCTCGGTGATGACTTCAGTAAACATAATGAGGCCACCGATTTGACCCGAGCGATCTTTCCAGGGTCGTAGATCCCACCGAATCCAGTCTTGGGACCCATCAACATGAGAAAAGATAGCCTCTCCACAGGTATGGACTTGACAAGTATAGGCTTGACAGGTGTGGGCTTGATCGTATAAGCAGGATTGATGTAATGCTTTCCATTCAGGAGGTAGATGAGGAAAGATGTCATAATGGGAACGCCCAATTAAATCTTGATCGATTAAATGATAATCTGTGATCCAACGCTGACTGACAGCCATGTAGTTGAGGTCTCGATCAAACATAGCAATGGCAGCAGGGGCATGTTCGATAAACAGTTGCAGTTGTTCTTCACTACTCCGTAACGCGTTTTCAATAGTCCGCCGCACCTCAATTTCGGCTGCAAGCTCTTGATTGGCTTTGAGTAGAGCCTGAGTTCGCTTTTCTATCGTAGCCTCTAAGCGATCTTGATAAGTGGTTTTAATGGCTTCTAGCATCACTCGGTGGGTCACATCATTGATAATGACGAGTTCAGCCGGTTTACTATTCCATTCAATGGGATGAGCTGCAGCTTCAACATAGACTTGAGTCCCATTTTGCTTCAAATGTCGGTAGATCTCGGTTGGGGCTAAGTTGCTGAGAGAGCGCCGAGTCTGTTGCAGACCTATGGCATCACACCGAGCTTCCAAATCTCGAATATGCATTTGACTAAACTGCTCCCGAGAATAACCATAATGATCAACAGCGGCTTGATTAACCGTCAAGAAATGCAGGGTGTGGGCATCTAAGATCCACATTGGTAACGGGCTCAATTCAAATAACTGCCGATAGCGCTCTTTAGAAGCTTGTAATTGAGCGGCTGCCTGTTTTTGAAGGGTAATATCCTGCATCACCACCATACCTGCAACAATCTGATCGTGATCATTCCTAACAGGGAGATGCTGACAGTAATAGGTCCGAGTTTCAATAGCCATTTCTGATTCTGAGGAATTCCCTTGTAAAGCTTGATGGTAGTAGGGTTCTATCTCCGTGACGATCTCTGGGGGTAAGGCTTCCCAGATGGTTTTACCTTCAAGCTCATCAAGGTTGATCTCACTACTCTCCTGTCCTCCTGAGATGATAAACCGAAAGTCTTGATCAAATAGATGCACTACTCCATTAGGGAAATGATCGATGAGGGTGCGATATCGGGCTTCACTAGCTTTTAAGGCTTCAATGGCAGTCAGTTCGACTGTAATATCTTTAATTTGGGAAATCATAGAAATGACTTGGCCTGCTTCATCCAGCAGGATTGAGTTATACCACTCACAGTAAATAATAGTGCCATCTTTACGATAATTCCGATTTTGCACCTTGCAGGAGGAAAGGTGTCCTTGGAGCAGAGGTTTGATTTCAAGGTTGACTCGCTCCCGATCATCTTCAAAGATAAAGGGCCAATCTTCCCAATACAGACCTAAAACTTCTTGATCTTGCCAACCGAAGATCGCTTCTGCTTGAGGGGACCAATACTTAACACAAACTTGATGATCCCATTCCACATAGCCCAGGGGTGAATTGTCGATATGGTAGGTGAGACGTTGATAAGCTTGACGGAGATCGTCTTGAGCCAGCTTTTGCCAGGTAATATCCTCAATAATCCCAATAAAAGAGCAGGGCAAACCTTGAAGATTGTACACCAGTGTTAAAGTAATTTGAACCCAAATTGTCGAGCCATTTTTATGACAATAGCGCTTATCAATTTTATGGGAGCTTTGCTGGCCTTCAGACTCGACTAGACTCTCAGACCAAGCTAGAAAGGTATGGAGTCCTATCACTTGATCATCTGGATAGGTGATTTCAAATTCTTCACGGGCAAAAAGTTCTTCGGGAGCATACCCTACTATTTGACAAAAGGCAGGATTAACATCAATAAATTGTCCCTGTTCATTCAACTGATAGATCCCCACAGCAGCTTGTTCAAAAATCCCTTGATATCTAGATTCACTAGTGCGCAGTATCCTTTGAGCCCAAACTCGATCAGTCACATCCTGGCCTTCAACAATTAACATTTGGAATGTCCCGGCTGCATTGGCTACGGCTTTAATAGACAGTTCTAGAGATAAGCAGCGATTCCCCTGGCCTATTACTTCAACTTCAAGGTGAGTGATCTGATCATGGAGGACTGTTTCAATCGCTTGATGAATCAAGGCTGGCGTTTTCCAGAGTTTCAATTGCCAAAATAGCTCGCCTGTGAGGGCCTCTGCAGACATATTCATTAGATCTAAAGCTACCGAATTAGCTTCTACTAACCGTCCAGCAGCATCAAGCAAGCAGATAAATCGCCCTGACTGATGAAATAAAGCTTGAAATCGCTGTTCACTTTCTTGGAGACGTTGATGACTTAAGGGTCGATCTGTCGCTATCTTTGGGCTCAGCCGCTCAGCTATCTGGATCAAGTGATACCTGTGCTTTCCCACAAATAGGGGTTGAGCTTTGAGCCGCCCCCAAAAGACCTGCCCCGTGAAAGTAACGCATTCCAATTTATGATCTGACTCCCGATCAAGCTCGACTGCCTCAAGATCAAAGGATGTCGTTAGGATATACGGTTGCAGAGTCTGATTTAGCCAATCAGATGTTGACTCAGCTGCAAAGAGTTGTACAGCTCTGGGGTTGCAGGCCAAGATCCTTTGGGTATCTGGATCTACAATAAATAACGCATCATGAGCGTCCTGCAGGAGCGAGTCAGTCCAGTGACCGTTGAGCGTTAAACTAGCTCGTAGCTTCTCTAACATCAGTGTCCCCAAGATCTCTCCTGTTTCGTTCAATAGGGGCACTACATCAAGATGTTGAGATTGCATCAGTTGCAGGCAATGAATCGGATCCAATAAATCTCTCAAACCCAGACTCTGACCTGGTACTGACATCACCTGACCTATCTTGATCTGACTCACATCGCCTTGATTAGCGATCAGGTGCATTAAGTCTCGAGGCGTCCATTGCCCTACCCAACAAGAGTCTTCCACAATGAGGGCCAGGCTTTGGTTTTGCTGAACTAGCCTGTGAACAACCTCAAGCACCAATGTGTGTGGGTCAACCTTGACCGGATCAGAATCTAGACAACTATCGATATCATAGAGAGAAAAACAGCTGGTTTGGTCCATAGCCAGAGAATGCACATGCTTATTATTAGCTTGGAGGAAGACAGAGAGGCCTACAACAGAAAAACTAACCCGATAGGCTTGATCGATAGCTGTGACTCTTCCCGTAAAATTGCTGATCTGGCTCAGTATTCACACAACTCCAGCGGTATCTGCATCAAGAGCTAAGTGGAATCTCTAAAACCCTCAAGAAATAGGTTACAACTTCAATAGATCAACACCAGTTGCTTTGATCAAGTGTTGCAATTAAACCACTGCTTTAAGGCGGCTACAATTCGCTGGGTAGCTTGTCCATCTCCAAAGGGATTGGTGGCTAGTGCCATTTGTTGATACTGATCTGGATCTTGGAGTAAAGATAATGCCGCTTGAACAATCCCTTCGGTTTCGGTCCCCACGAGCCTGGCTGTTCCCGCTTCGACAGCTTCCTGACGCTCGGTCGTTGTTCTCAAAATCAACACCGGTTTGCCTAAGCTAGGCGCTTCTTCTTGAATGCCACCTGAATCACTCAAGATCAACGTGCATCGCTTCATCGCCTCCACTAAAGTGACATAATCTAGTGGCTCAGTTAAAAAGATGCGGGGGTGGGATCCTAAATAGGCTTGGAGTGGCTCTCGCACTCGGGGATTAGGATGAAGTGGGAGTAACAGGGCTGTATCAGGACAGTGCTCTAGAATAGCTAAAAACGCTTGAGCTATCGAGACTAAGGGATCCCCCCAATTTTCCCGCCGATGCACGGTTGCCAGGAGCACACGATAGTGAAACCACTCTAGACCCGCAATAGCACAGGGCCGGTCTTGGCTAGCCACTTGGAGCAGCGCATCAATCACGGTATTGCCTGTCATATACAGTTGACCCGTCACCTGGCTTTGCTTCAAATTAGTTAAAGTGAGCGGTGTCGGTGCAAAATGGAGACTAGCAATTTGTGAAATCAAGCGACGATTGGCTTCTTCGGGATAAGGATTAAACAGATCATCCGTTCTGAGACCCGCTTCAACATGACCAATTGGAATCTGTTGATAAAAGGCAGCTAAAGCGGCCAAGAAAGCAGATGCGGTATCCCCCTGTACCAACACCATATCCGGATGAGCTTGCTTTAAATACGGCTCCAATCCAGTCAGGGTGCGTAGCGCAATATCTGTTAAACTTTGAGTGGCTTGCATGATATTGAGATCAACATCAGGTTGAATGTGAAACAATTGCAGCACTTGATCCACCATTTCTCGGTGTTGACCCGTCAAGACCACATCAACTTCAAATTCTGGGGCTTGGGTTAAGCCTAGGATCACAGGAGCCAGTTTAATAGCTTCAGGGCGAGTTCCAAAAATAACGGCAATCTTAGGCATAGCTTTGGAGTGAATCTTTCGTAAGAGCCTCGACATGAGATAATAACAGCCAGGTTAAGTCACAGCCAGAATGGCTTAATCTAGTGATGGCTGACTCACAGCAAGGAGATCCCGATTGGTGGTTGAGACCTTCAGCTTATCCGAGTACCTGGCCACCCGTAAACAGCTGGTGGAAACAGCACTTGATCAATCGATCCAGGTAACTTATCCCAATCAAATCTATGAGTCGATGCGATATAGCCTACTGGCTGGTGGCAAGCGGCTCCGCCCCATTCTCTGTTTGGCCTCTTGTGAGTTAGCTCATGGCACCCTCGAGCAAGCTTTACCCACTGCCTGCGCTTTAGAAATGGTTCACACCATGTCTTTGATCCATGATGATCTCCCCGCCATGGATAATGATGACTATCGGCGAGGCAAACTTACCAATCACAAAGTCTTTGGCGATGATATTGCGATTTTAGCTGGGGATGCTCTGCTGGCCTATGCCTTTCAAGTGATTTCTGAACAAACCGCTAATGTTCCCGCTCACCGAGTTTTAAATGTAATTGGTCGCTTGGGCAAAGCGGTTGCAGCTGAGGGTTTAGTGGGTGGTCAGGTGGTTGATCTTGAATCTGAAGGGAAACAGATTTCGCTGGAGACTTTGGAGTTTATCCATAAGCACAAAACCGGAGCTTTACTAGAAGTGTCTGTGGTTTCAGGGGCAATCCTGGCTGGGGCCGATCAAGAGATGATTACGCGACTCACGCAATACTCCCATGCTATTGGTCTGGCATTTCAGATCATTGATGATATTCTCGATGTCACAGCCACTAGTGAGCAGCTAGGTAAAACCGCTGGTAAAGATATTGCAGCTGCCAAAGCCACCTATCCGAGTTTATTAGGCCTTGAGGCGTCTAAGCAAAAAGCAGCCCAACTCATCACCACAGCTAAATCTCAATTAGAACCCTATGGTACCCAAGCTGAAGCTCTCTTATCCCTAGCTGACTACATTACCCAGCGTCAGAATTAAGTCTATAAGTTTAATCAATCTTCACGGTTTATACAGGAGAGAACCTGACTAGGAGATAGCCCGATGCTGCAAGAGTTATTAGCCAATCAAGTCCTTTGGACTGCACTCTCTGCTAGCCTTCTAGCTCAGGGATTAAAGCTACTCATTATCTATGCCAAAACCTATACCTTAGATCTCAAAGTTTTGACCCAAACAGGAGGCATGCCCAGTTCTCATGCTGCTTTGGTCACGGCCTTAGCCCTAGGGGTGGGTCGCCAAGAGGGATGGGATAGCTTACTCTTTGCAGCCAGTGTAGTGTTTGCTTTGATTGTGATGTACGATGCTGCTGGCATTCGACAGGCTGCCGGGCATCAAGCTCGTGTGCTCAACCGCATGATCGAAGAAGTTTTTGAGGATAAAGCCTTTAACGAACCCTATCTCAAAGAATTACTGGGGCATACGCCTTTTCAAGTTTTGATGGGATCAGTCGTAGGAGCTGCCTGTGTTGGGGTTTCGATTTTGATTTTTAAATCCTAGCTTTTCAAGACCTTGGTAGGATCTCTAGGTGAGTTAAACAACTTATGAGTTAAGTTCCACAATCCAGTAGCATTTTGAGACTGTTCCCAGTACAGTAAGTAACAGACCTTTAGACCTACTGTTTTTACTTGAGATCATGGCCATCATTGTTTTAAAAGCCTGGTATCTGGATTCAGTATTCGCTGTAGCCCAAGTTCAAGGGATAGAGCCGGACTTGCGATTGAGTCGGACGGGTCTCTTGAAAACAGGTATGCGAGCTGATTTTTTGGATGAAGTCGATCGTGTCAAACAATCCCAGTGGTTTCAACGCTACTTGGAGGGAGAGCTGATTGAGTTTTACATTGAGGGGAGCGGAGTTTACAGCATTTCCAACCTGGATTTGATTAGTCGGGAAATGTACTTTAACAAACGTAATACTCTGGTTTACCGAGACCCTAGCTTGTTTTTCTGTGGTCAATCGCTCTATCCAGATTCAACTCAAGTGATCTCAAAAGCCTTAAATCAGATTGTTGAAACGATCAATCGTAAACATGATCCAATCAGCCTGCTAACCCTAGAACAATCGATCGAGTCAGCGGTGGCCACCACTATTGATGCAGCCCTCATTCGTAAAATTAAACAATCACTCTTAGTAGTAGCTGATGTAACTCCGATTGCGCAACTGGATCAATCAGATCACCTGAAAGTCCCCTTGCCTAGTCCTCAAGTCTGCCTGGAGTTAGGTTATGCACTTCAAACTAAACGAGCTGAAGATATTTTCATGATCCATATTCAACGCGATCATCAGGGAGGGCGGTTTCCGTTTGAGATTGAGAATAGTAGCTATGTGATGGCTAAAGACTCGAAAACGTTGCAACAGCAATTACTCAATCCGATCTTACGCCATCTGCAACGCTCTAAGTTTATTAAGCAGACCTAAGCTGATTAAACAGGCTTAAGTTTATTAAACTGCTTAAAGCTGGAATTCATCTATTGGCCGACATCTATTGGCCGACATCTATTGGCCGACATCTAT
>CAYSWV010000019.1:40011-51260 GCA_964434865.1 uncultured bacterium | reverse complement strand
GGAATTCATCTATTGGCCGACATCTATTGGCCGACATCTATTGGCCGACATCTATCTCGTTAAACCAAGAACTAGTGTTGCAGACTCACTCCACGGTACACTCTGACTAATCTTGTCATTAAGGCCTCACGTACCCAAGGTTTCACTATGTCACTCGCAGATACTAACCGTTTAGATCAAGAACCTATTAGTGTTTCAGAACGTATTCAGGGCTTCATTGATACCGTGGCCCTGATCCTCTTAGGCGCTATTCCTCTGTCAATAGTGGGTCATTTTCTCCACTGGGATCCGATAGTTGTGTTTCTAGTATCGATGCTAGCTTTGTTACCCCTAGCTAAGTATATGGGGCAAGTTACCGAAGAGCTAGCCGTGTTGGCCGGACCCGTGTTTGGCGGACTGATGAATGCCACATTTGGAAATGCTGCGGAACTGATCATTGCCTTAGTCGCTTTGCGAGCCGGCCTAGTTGAAGTCGTCAAAGCCACCATCACCGGATCTATGATTAGTAATCTTCTCTTAGTGGTTGGTTTTGCTATGCTGCTGGGAGGTCTGAAATACAAAGAGCAAGTCTTTCAACCTGTGGTGGCCCGGGTGAATGCCTCAGCCATGAATTTAGCGGTAGTGGCTCTGTTACTCCCTACTGTTGTGGGTTTTGCGGCGCCATCTTTAGATGAACCGACAGTTCAGAAGCTTTCAACTGCAGTGGCTCTGGTGTTAATGGCTGTGTACGGATTAACTTTACTCTTCTCATTAAAAACGCACAGTTATCTCTACTCCATTCATGAAGCTGAAATTGAAGCCAGTGAGTCAGCCGAAAAGGACCAACCTAATCCTGTTTTAGAAGCCCAAGGATCCATCCCCCAGGTTGTCAAAGCTCCTAGAAAAAAAGGGATCTGGTTTTCAATTTTTTGGTTGTCGATTATTGCGGCCTTAGTAGCGATTGAATCTGAGTTTCTGGTGGGAACCCTTGAGTCGGTTCTAGAACAATTTGGCATAACAGAGCTTTTCTTAGGCGTCATCTTGTTGCCAATCATTGGGAATGCGGCTGAACATGCCACGGCTGTGACAGTTGCGATCAAAGACAAGATGGATCTATCTTTGTCAGTCGCAGTAGGCTCAACACTACAAATTGCCTTGTTTGTGGCTCCTGTTTTGGTACTGGTGGGTGATGTTATTCAACAACCTATGGACTTTCAATTTGGTCTGGTTGAACTGGTCGGTGTAGGGGTGTCCGTTTTACTGGTCAATTCGGTGAGTAGCGATGGCCGATCTAACTGGTTAGAGGGACTCTTACTGCTAGCCACCTATACAATATTGGGCTTTGCCATCTTCTACTTACCCTAGCCAGGTTGTATTGGGAATCGAGGGGGGTAGGCGCTAATATAGATCAACCCTTGACTAACTCAGCAATAGACTCCTTTAGGTGCTCATTCCTTATGACTGCAGTTGCGACACAAACTCACTATGAGGCTGTAATTGGTTTAGAAACCCACTGCCAACTCAGCACAGCCTCTAAGATCTTTTCGGCCAGTTCCACCGCCTTTGGTTCTCCCCCAAATCAAAACATTGATCCGGTTTGTATGGGGTTACCCGGCACGCTCCCTGTCCTTAATCAAAAGGTCTTAGAGTATGCTGTTAAAGTTGGGGTGGCCTTGAATTGCCAAATCGCCCGGTATTGTAAGTTTGATCGCAAGCAATACTTCTATCCCGATCTGCCTAAAAATTATCAAATCACTCAGTACGATATTCCAATTGCTGAACATGGCTGGCTAGAAATTGAATTGCTTGATGAAGCTGGGCACCCTAGCCTGAAGCGGATCGGGATCACCCGCATGCATATGGAAGAAGATGCTGGCAAGCTAGTCCACGCTGGCAGTGATCGCCTGGCTGGGTCTGCCTATTCGTTAGTGGATTACAACCGGGCCGGTGTAGCTCTGGTTGAAATTGTATCAGAACCCGATTTACGCACGGGTCAAGAGGCCGCTGAGTATGCTCAAGAGTTACAACGTATTGTCCGCTACCTGGGTGCCAGTGATGGCAATATGCAAGAGGGATCGATGCGCTGTGATGTCAATATCTCAGTGAGACCCGCCGGATCGACGACATTCGGCACTAAAGTTGAAATCAAAAATATGAATTCCTTTAATGCGATCCAACGGGCTATTGATTATGAGTTTAAACGGCAAGTCAAGGCGATTGAATCGGGTGAAGCTCTAGTCCAAGAGACACGATTATGGGATGAAAATAGTCAAAAGACAACCAGTATGCGCTCTAAAGAAGGATCTAGTGACTATCGTTACTTCCCTGAACCCGATCTACTGCCTATCCGTATTAGTGAAGCTGATTTCCAACGATGGTACGCCGACCTGCCTGAACTGCCTGAGAAAAAACGCAAGCGCTACCAAACTGAACTAGGCTTATCCGCCTACGATGCTCGTTATTTGAGCGATGATCAAGCCACTGCCCATTACTTTGAAGCGGCGATTGTGGCTGGTGCAGAACCCAAGGCGGCAGCCAATTGGATCATGAGCGATATCGCTAGCTATCTCAACACCCATAAGTTGAACTACCCTGAGATTGCCTTTCGACCTGAACATCTAGCGGAACTTACGGCTCTCATTGCTCAGGGCACGATTAGTGGCAAAATTGCCAAAGAGATCTTACCGGAACTGATGCAAACCGGTGGCTCGGTCCAAGCTTTAGTTGAAGCTAAAGGGGTCACTACCCTAGCTGATCCAGAAACTTTAAAAGCTCTAATTGAGGAAGTGATAGCGGATAATCCGAAGCAAGTTGAGCAATATCGTGGCGGAAAAGATAAACTGTTTGGGTTCTTTGTGGGCCAAATGATGAAGAAAACCCAAGGGCGAGCCGATCCGCAGTTAACCAATGATCTACTGAAGCAAACGTTGAATCAAGTGGGTTAGCCAGGGCAAGCTGACTTAGGACTAGTAGGCTTAGATTAACCAAGTGGATGACAGCATGGATTACTTCAACAGCATGGATTACTTCAGAAGGGTAGCTATCACCCAGTGTGCCTGCTAGGATTGAGGGCGTAGTTGTGGATCTAGCGTTCATGAACTCTAATTCTCTTTTCTCAGAGATCACCCAAAATCCTATTCCTTTCTGTGCCGGGTTAGTGGCCGGATTCTTACAACTTGATTTGAACCAGGATCCGCTCAAGAGTTGGCTTGAACAACAGGGTTACAAACCGGAATCCTCCCAACCCGTCAAGTCGTCTACTAGTCAAGGCACTCAATCCATCCCCATTGATTGATAGGTTGTGATTGATGTTTTGCCTGATCAAACTCTAACCTGATTTACCATGTTTATCTCACAAGTTGAATATCGAAGACACCTAGCCAAGATCTGGCAGATCGGAGTCTGTTTAGTTGGTAGTGCCGGATTTTGGTTGGGATCAGGTTATGCTGATATCGGTTTACAGGCGGCGACAGATCCAGTCCTACCTGACAGTGATGTTTTACTTCAACAGTATGATCAAGCCCTAAAAGCTTTACCCCCTCTACCCAATCTTCAGTATCGTCAACAAGTCAAAGTCACAGGCGCCCAAGCATTTACAGCGACACTTGATGTTCTACTCCGACAAGATGGCAGCTGGCAAGCATGGTTAGCTCAAGGAGATCGAATCAGGCTGCTAGACTCTAAGGGGTTAGAAATCGTCAATCAATCCGATGTCTTTAAACTCTATTCTGTCTATGTTTCAGAGCCTGATGCTTTGATGCCAGAAGTAGGTTTCAATTTACTCACTCAGCCTCATGACTATACCGTTATTTCAACAGAATCTAAGCAATTGCGATCTCGTCTATTTCCTGATCGAACCCATGAAGCTATTCATTTAGTCTTAGAACCCACTGCTGAAGGGCAGGGCCAGCTCCGGGAGTTATGGTTGGATCCTGAGACCGCCTTACCCTATCAAGCTTTACTCTTCCTCACGGGTGTTTGGGGAGAATCCTATATCTTGCTAAACTTTGAGCCGGTTGAGGAGCATTGGCTACCCACTGCCGTAGCCGTTAACCTGGGTTATGGCTTTTGGACCCTTGAAGGCCTATCGCGCCGAGTGTTCCGGGGGACGTTGGAAGTTCGTCAGGATTATCAAGACTACCAGATTTTACCTGATGGTGAAGCCTTACGGTTTCTACCGTCACAGCCCCCAGTCGATACACCTCCTACAGTGGCTGGTTTACCCAACTCCAGTCGGATTGAGTCTGGTGATGTTCAACTCTTAGGGACCGATGAAAATGGTAACCGTCAGTTCAGCATTGGCTTACGCAACCAAGATAGCGATTCAGTATTGACCGAAGAGATCACAGCTTTTAACCTGACTCGGCCAGCGTCCAGAGACGCATTAACCCAAATTGACATTCTGGCTACGATGGGGTTGGGATCACAGCCCTTACCCGTTTACTTATTTCAATTTGATACTGAACGTCCTTTGTCACCTATTCAACCCGCCTCAACTCGAACTCAAAACCATCCTGAAGATGTCTTTGCAGATCCACCCCGAGCTATCAAAATCTTGGGTAATTAGCTGATATAGCCTAGATTATCTTGTCCATGGTTAATGTAATGGTTGAACTAAGTAATGGTTGAACTCACAGGAGTTGGCTTTAATCGATTGTTTCAACCTGTAGTTAGGCTAGCAACTTCCGCCGATGGGTTCTGGCAATGGGACCTAGCGCCTCTAGCAATTGAGTACCGTAGCTCCGTGAACTAATACGACTGTCCAAAATGGCGATCATCATCGCTGGATCCTCTGAGCGACGAGGTTGAGTTCTAAGGGGATGAATGGCTCGTTGTAAATAAGCCGCTGCTGTAGGGAGTAAATAAGATCTAAACCAATCTTGACCTTGCTGGCGCAAATACTCCACCTGACTAGCTACCAGAGGATGCTCAGTCGAAGGAAACGGGAGCGTAATAATGATCAGTAAATCAGGGTTGGGTAAGGTACCTTTAGCAGCTAACCAATAGTCCCAACTGCACACCAAAATACCGCGATCAGATTGATGGGGCAGGTTGACTCGAACCCGAGTGCCAAACTCAGCAGCTAAAGCAGCACCCAGTTGGGTTTGAAGGGGCTGATCAGAGACCAAGACCACAGTTGAACCACTGGTTTCGCAGATGAGGTGCTTGGCTTCAACTAGAACATAGTCTCGAAAGGAGGGGGTGTTAGGCACTGGCAGTCGAGGGGTATAAATTTGTAGGCCTTGAATGAGTTGATCAGAGCTATCGGGATGAAATTTTAGAGGGGTTAGATCAGGTAATCCCATCCGTTGCCGAAATGTGCGAGCATCTCGATCTAGATCCAGCGCCTCACCCATGATCACAACCGGTTGTGTTTGCCAAATCGGGTGTAACCAGTCGCTAAAAGTTAGCGGACTACAATGTAATGAGATTTGTCCTGATGCCCGATGGATCGTTGCCCATAACGTATAACCTGAGTGGGTCGCCTGGTATTTAAACCGTAACCAGCGTTGGGGCAGACAAGCGGACTCTGAGGGGAGTAAATCTAGGAGTTTCAATAGCTTTGTCTGCTCTTGAGTATGCAGTAAAACACGGGCTAAAGGCCTTTGGAGCAAACAGAGCGTCACTTGCACTTGGGTTTCTGAAATCACTTCAGTCAGATAAGGGAGCGCCCGCTGTAATCGTTGCCAGTCTGATGGATCTATTGTGGTTGTTAGAACATCTTGAACCCAAGTTTCTAACTGTTCTGCTCCGTCAAGTAATAAGGGAACGGTTTGAGGCAGGGGGGTCGACTCATGAGGATGGAGGCGAGCTTGTAACCAATCCTTAGGCTCCAGCAAAAACACACCAGCAAAATCGGATCCCGGCCAAGTCGGACCTTGAATTACAGGCTTGGGGACTTGCAAAACCGTTTGGATCCAGGGAATCTCAGTGCCTAAAATCTCAGCTTGGACAGCAGCAGTAGCACACAACACGACTGGACCTGACCACATCAGTGCAGGGAGTAAATAACTCAGTCGGTAAGGGGCTGACATCGTGAGTTGGATCAAGGCACTCCGCTCTAACCGCAACCCCCGAGCCACCATGCGGGCCATAGTCAGTTGGTGTGGCCACGCGATCTCAGGATTCTGCCGTAGAAGATGTCGTAACTGCTGGTGGACTTCAGCTTCAATCACAGGACAAACAGATTACTAATGGACGATTGACACAGGTTGTCTGTAGAGCTTAACGGCACAGCACAAGCTCATAGCCATTCAAAGGGGACCTCCAAATGGTCAGACTTATCGATGGTAACTGACAATAATCTCTGGGGCGATGGTTGCTCGCTTATTCATGACTCATCCATGGTTGATTCCGATATCAGCACATAGATTTTACGGCAAGTTTCTCAGCAATAGCTGTGCTTAGAGATCATCATCGTGAGGGAATCGAACCCATGTGAGGGTTAATCAGACCAACACAGTCCTTGTCAACCCTAAGTTAGCCCGATCATGGCTTGTAAGAAGGATGGGATCGGCAAAATGATAGCGGCCAATAACGACATCGAAAATAAGCCCAGCAGATCTCGAGTTTCATCCAATTCAGTGACATCATTTAAAGCAGGTTCGTCGCCATTCGCCATCAGTATCAGTAAGAAAAACCAGACGAATAGCCATTGTTGAATTTGCCAAGCTAACAGTAATACCAATCCACGAGCTACCAGCCCAACATTAGCTCCCATCTGTTGACCATAAACCGCATGAACAATATGGCCGCCATCTAATTGACCGATGGGCATCAAGTTAAAACTGATCACCACAAACCCAACCCAACCCGCAAAAGCCAGGGGATGCAGGTGAATAAAATGATCTGGACTCAGACCGGATCCCATAATCGCTTTGGCCAAAATCCCCAGTAAAAAGGAAGCCGAGGGGTCCATTTCATAATTAATAATGGGCAGTAAGGCTTCACCTGGTTCTGTCAAGGGGGCTGGAATTTCAGCTGAGAGAGTTAAGCCAATCACCAGCATTAGCAAAGACATGATTGACCCTGCCAAAGGTCCAGCCACACCTAGATCAAAGAGGACTTTGCGATTGGGGACCGGTTCTCGTAGTTGAGAAACAGCTCCAAACGTTCCGAGGGCAAACGGTAGCGGAATAAAATAAGGTATTGAAAGATTAATGTGATGGCGACGGGCGACCCAGTAGCGGGCCCCTTCATGGGCTGATAGTATAGCCACCATACCAACCGTGTAAGGGATTCCATAACCCAGATCTAGCCAATGGGTTAACAGGCCAGGGAAGGCTAAATGACTGGGATTAACTCCTGATGCCACAGCACCTGCACTCATGGTGGTCAAAAGGGTGCATAACAGTAAAGTTAAAGCTAAATAGGGATTATCCGGGGTGCTTACGGTTGATCGTCGCGCTGTATTGGGAACTAAAGCAAAAAAGGGCTTACCTGCCAAACCTTCTTGAAGAACAACCAAAAATCGATCACCAAATTGAGTTTGAACATTAGTTTGAATACAGTCATAAGCTTCAGTCGGATCGACCCGCAAATTACCTCGACAAATAATGGCCTGATTCCGATACTCGACCTTTTGAAGATAAAAAATACTCCACGGAAAGCAACTGCGGAGTCGATCTTTGGGTACATCTGCAATCGGTAGGGTCGTCAACACTGAGGAGAGGACATCAGAGGCCGGTGAAGCTGAACTAGTCTCGTCAGAAGTGGCCTCAGAGGATGCTGGCGATAGCTGGGTTGAAGGAGTTGGCGAGGATGAAGCTTCAGACTCAGAATGATCATCGTGTTTGGAGGCTGCTGAGATACGATCTCGAAACATAAGAACAAAGGTTAAATAGGAGGCTAAAAACAACAACGAAACGAGCACAATGGGAAGCTCATACCCCAATAGCTCAGATATCACAATGATAGCTGGCGGAGCCATTAAGACGAGCCACAGCATCTTCCAAGGAACAGCAGACCCTTGAGCAAATAATCGTTGCATTGAAATATAGATGAAAGATGCAACTAGTATCAACAAAATGAGCTTAGCCATAGTCATGGTTTACCGGATGGGGAGGCTCAGACATAAGTTTCAATACTATATAGATGGGACTATTAGATGGAACATGTCGACCTCGATCATGCTAAATTAAGACGCCTTGAGCTGGCATGTTTGCGTAAATAGGCTAGGTACACCCCATTAGCAATACCTCATGACTTGGACTGGTATCTCATCTTTAGATCTACCCCATCAAGTGGCTCAGATGGTGATTGTCCGGGCTTCAGGACAACTCCTTGATCCTGATCAAATCACGGAATCTCTAAGGCTACCAGGGCCTAAAGGGTACTCTTGCATCAACTTACAACCCTTAATTCAAACCACTGGCATTGGAGGTATCTGGCTGCAAGCAGGCACAGCGATCGAGGCTCTGCTCAACATTCAGCGCTTTCAGGCTTGGGCAACTGTTCCATTGTTAGTAGGTGCAGAAGTTGAGGCTGGGGTCGGGGCTTGTTTTGCGGGCGCCACAGCTTTTCCTAATCCCTTTTGCCTCTACTGGCTGGGATCGGATGCTAGTACAAAAGCCCAAGCTCTGGGGGAGGTTACAGCTCGAGAAGCCGCTGCCCTGGGCCTGAATTGGTTATTAGCACCCGTGACCGATCTGGTGTTATCCCGAGACCATCCCGACTTAGCCCTAATCTCCATCCAACGAACCCTGGGACGGGATCCTGATCACGTCGGCCACTTAGTGCAAACCTGGATTCGAGCCACCCAACCCCACCCAGTATTAACAACCGCCAAATATTTTCCGGGCTACTGTGGGCTGCTCAGACCTGACTCCGTAACAGCACTACCGTCCCTAGACTCTAAACTAGGCGACTGGCTTGCCAAACGGTGGATCCCTCTGCAACAAGCTATCGCCGCAGGGGTCGATGCAATCATGACCTCCCATGTCAAAGTTGCTGAGATTGATCCTGAGTGGCCGGTTACGTTATCAACCCAACTGATTGAGCCTATCTTGCGCAAAAAATGGTCCTACTCAGGGTTAGTCGTTTCAGATGCTCTGGATCAGCCTTGGTTAACCCAACACTATGATCCCGGCGATATTGCTGTCAGAGCGGTGATGGCAGGCGTTGATCTATTACTAGCCCCCGTGGATCCTGAAGCTGCTATTCAAGCTATTTGTCAGGCTGTTGAACAAGGAAGCATCCCCCCCGAGCGGATTGCCCACTCAGTCACCCGGATTTTATCAGCCAAAGCTCGCCTATTTTCAGAATTTCGATCACAACTTGAACACTACTGGCCCCCTCTTCAACACCCCCAAGACATTACATCAGAAACTGAAAGCCCTCTAGTAGAGAAGTCTTCGTCGGATAAGGCAACTTGGGCTCAGGTCATAGAAGGGGTACAGTCAACCTTGGGCCAAGCTGATGCCAAAACTTGTGCCCGGACGCTCACGCGCTCAGCGATCCGAGGCTCTCATCTGATGGCGTTGCCACTAACCCCCCACCCTGGCTGGATTAACTGGATTTGGATTGATCAGTCCTTAGGCTCTCTGGTATTAACAGCAGATGCACCTGCTCTCACCGTACCTCAGGCTAAAGGATTGCAAACCTTGATCAGTGATCATGCCACTCCCTTAGTAGCACTGGAGCAAGTCTTGGCAAAAGCGACAGGTTTACTTGTTCAATGGTTCGTATCACCACCGTATTATCCAGAATTTGAAGGCGTCCCCCCCCTCATTCATCATCTATGTCAGGAACACTTGCCCAAGATCAAAACTTGGATTTGCTATGGGGCAGCCGAACCGTTTCCCACCCTCCGGCTCTTAACCTCAAAACCGGCTGATCCGATCCCCTACATTCAATCACTGGATTCAGGTCGAACAGCTCAGTATGAAGTTATGCAAAAAATCTGGGTTCCACCCTCTAAATCTTAAGTAATTGTAAACATCCTTACAAAATATTGGCAGGTTGTAGGCACTGAGCTATGTTGTTAGGAAGATTGTAAATCTTTTAAAAGTTTTGCTCCTATTTCTTGTCCTGTGCAACACGTGACTAATCTTCATTACCCATTGTTTCCCATTCCTCATACCTGGGTGCGAGCATTACGGGTTGTTGCCATGGGTCTGTTGCTTGGCTTTGCTGTATTTCTTGGCTCCCATGCTTTACTTCAATCTGATCCCTATAGTCAAGCTGTGATTGCATTGGAAGGCTGCGCTGATCGGGGTGAATCCTTATTTATGCAAAACTGTGCAGCATGCCATGGGTTAGACGGATATGGTCGTGTGGGTCCTAGCTTAAAGGGCTTACAATCTCGCCGCTCAGATCAATTTATTATTGAGCAGGTCACCAGTGGCAATACTCCCCCTATGCCTCAATTCCAACCTGATCCACAATCGATGGCTGACTTATTGAGCTATCTGAAAACTCTGTAAGCATTAATATACCCATTAGCACTGTATGGGATCGGGTGAATGGAACATGTAGGATTGTTGCCACAACTCATATGCTATGGCTTATGGCTAGTCACAGTATTTGGGGTGGCAGAGTTACTGAGGAGTCGTCAGGTTGAGGCAGAGTGGGTCCGAAAGGTGATTCACATTGGCGTCGGAAACATTATTTTGTTGGCGTGGTGGCTGGATGTGCCCCAGTGGTTAGGGGTTGTTTGCGCGGTGATTGCGGCGGGCCTGGCTCTAGTATCTTATAAAGTTAATATTCTTCAAAGTTTGAATGGTGTGGGTCGCAAGAGTTTTGGGACCTTTTTCTATGCTGTCAGTATTGGTGTGCTAATAGCTCTGTTCTGGGTTACCAACTTACATCTCTTTGCTGTGATCGGAATTTTGGTCATGACCTGGGGTGATGCTCTAGCCGCTTTGATTGGTCAGACCTGGGGCTATCATCCCTATCAAATTGGACCTATCCATAAAAGTTGGGAGGGATCTCTCACCATGTGGGTGATCAGCGGGGTCGTGGTCGCTCTAGTCCTGGGGTTAGCTCAAGGGTGGTCTGATCAGGTGGGTAGGGTGGCAATTGTGATTGGTACTCTGGCGACTGGCTTAGAGATCATGTCTTGGCGGGGGATTGATAATTTGACCGTTCCATTAGCTAGTGGTGTGCTAAGTTATTGGCTTACTCAGTCATCATTACTACAATAACGACTTAAGGGGATCCCATAACGTTTTGAGGAGAAAGGCTCAAGGCATACTGCTCAGGAGGCTATGATGAAACCGAATGACCCAAACCACCCAAACCATCCAAACCACCCAAACCATCCAAACCAC
>CAYSWV010000019.1:30743-39911 GCA_964434865.1 uncultured bacterium | reverse complement strand
CCAAACCACCCAAACCATCCAAACCACCCAAACCATCCAAACCACAAGGTTCCTCAGGATAAGGTCTGGACAGATTTTATTACGGCTATTTCAGATCTGCAATTGAGTGGCCCCTATTTTGTTGAAAAACGGATTACCCGATTTCGGGGACCCTTCCTCCGAGCTGTTAAAGATGTCACTCCTGGAGAATCATGGTGGGAAATGCGTTACTTCTTTACCCAGGATGATTTGTGTTGGGCCTATCTGCCAGAAAATCGAGATCTAACCAAATTTTCCTGGGGTCATACGATTCAACAGGCCTACCTCAACGGTATCTTGAAAAATGTTCATCCTGATCTCAACTCATCATCGGGGCAGTCAAGTTAGATGGGTTAGGATTTTGCTATACTCCACTAGATCTAGCGTCGCGAAGGATCTAAACCTGATTAGGTGCTGTTTTTGGCTCACAAGTGCTTTTTTTTTAAGATAAAGTCTCAAGGTATGGTTGGAGTCATGCTTAAGGATGCAGTGTTATCTCGATTCAGTCAAAAGCTAGGCATGTTGGCAGTTTGTTATCTGTTTACAGCCACCCCAGCCATGGCTCAGCCTGACCTATTTGATCTCCAACTTGAAACCACTGATCCCCCTGATTTATTTGATCTGGTTCAACCTACACCATCACCGCCATCACTCCCAGCTCCCAATTTACTAGCTCCTAGTACAGAGGGACCTTCTTTTGATATTCGAACAGCACGAGGTGGAGGTTTATATCGAGTGGGGCCTGGTGATCAACTTAATATTCAGGTTTTTGGTATTCCAGAGTTTAGTGGCATCCAACGAGTTTTGATTGATGGTACAGTGACCCTGCCATTGCTGGAGACGATCTCCGTTCAAGGTTTAACTTTGGGTCAATTATCTCAACTGTTTTCTGAATTGTACGATCCGTTTCTAAAAAACCCTGTTGTCACCGTCACTTTAGAAGAATCGCTCCGGCCTTTAGCGGTCTCAGTTTTGGGTGAAGTCAATCGTCCGGGGGTCTATGAATTTCGAGTGAATCAAGGTGAAGTGCCGTCGGTCCCCAATCTCATGCAATTAGCTAATGGATTAACTCAGCAAGCCGATGTGCGGAATGTTGAAATTCGCCGCCCTCAACCAACTGGGGAAGATCAGATTCTTAAGATTAATCTATGGGATTTGTTTAATGATGGTGAACAGGCTGCCGTTCCCATTTTGCTTGATGGTGATACCTTATTTGTCTCAACTGCTACGAATATCAGTTTAACTGAAATTTCAGAACTGGCTTCAGCTAGTTTTTCACCGGCTGAGATGGTGATCAATGTTGTCGGTGAAGTTCAGGCTCCAGGGACACTCAGATTACCCCCGAATACGCCTTTGAACCAGGCCCTCCTGGCGGCGGGGGGCTTTACTCAAGAAGCTAAACAACGAGAAGTTGAACTTTTGCGGCTTAATTCCAATGGAACCGTCTCTCTCCAACAGGTCCCAATTGATTTTGCTTCAAGTATCAACTCGGAATCCAATCCTCCCCTGCAAAACTTTGATGTTGTTGTGGTTGATAACTCCCGACTTTCAAAAGTGAGTAATCGCATAACGTCAATTACACGACCCTTGCTACCCATAGCTACCCTACTATCTATTTTTAGAGACATTCGTGATGTTTCTGTTGATCTCTCGGGTGGTGATGATGACTAATACTAACCTGGCTAGCTTTAAGCTCGAGGGTTCAATAACTAAGATGGGTTCAGGAAAAAAGACCCCCACTAATTTTTCTAATAGCTTTACCCGCAACATCACTATATCGGAGTTCTCCAGCCAAGATCTTACCCATCAGTTTGGTGGCACCAGGTCGTTTGACGGCAACACGGTAGGCTACTCCCGGTACGCGATAAAAGGCACCAGCTAATCGCTTGGCCCAACGCATTTCAGTGCCCCATTCCTCCTGCACTCGTTGACTATAGATCTCGAGAGCATTAGTTGTACCCCTGAGAGCTTGAGACACAGCCTCGGCTGCTAGTTTTCCAGTTAATAAGGAGGGCCGAATCCCTTCAGCTGTAAATGGATCAATCACACACGCAGCATCTCCAGCTAGGAGGGCATTTTGCGTATGGAGTTTTTGATCCTCATCCCAAAGACAGATGGGGTGACCATAATGCTTGATGGCGCTCAAATCAATATCAAAGAGCTTGGCATAGTCTGTAGCAATTGTTTTGAGATTTTGCTTCTCTCCGCCTCTAAAGGTCCCAGCTCCAATAGAGTAGCCATCTTGTTTGGGAAAGTTCCAGATATAGCCATTACTGACTGAACCAAAATCAAAGTGAGCTGAGATGACGTCTGGATTGGTCACGGCTGCTTCAGCTTCCAATGCCGCCGCCAGCCGCCGTTGCCGATCTTTGAACCCTAACCACTTGGCCATAGATCCTTTAGCGCCATCCGCTGCAATCAGATAGGTGCCTGCAAAGACAACCTGATTTGTTTTGACTGACCAATGATCACTGCACCATTCAATACTCTGAACTGTTGTTTCTGTTTTCAACTCAGCTCCCTGGGCTTGAGCTTGCTGAACCAAGTAATAATCAAACTCCTCTCGTCTAACCATCCAGACTGGCTCACGCAGCTCCATAGCAGCTTCGACTGGATCGCCCATTTTCCAGGTGTAGCGGATTTGATCGAGTTTTAAGGATACTGCTGGCGTAAAATCAAAATCAAACCATTCAGCCACCATCGGTGAGACCCCGCCCCCACAAGGTTTGTACCGAGGTAGAGATTCTTTTTCCAAGAGCAGCACTTGATGGCCTCGCTTAGCCAAATGATAGGCAGCAGCTCCCCCCGCAGGACCCGATCCAACAACAATACAGTCGTAACGGCCAGTGGACATGAAACATTCCTAACGTATGATTCCAATGCTAACCCTATCATTCATGAGGGCTAGCCTAACTATGTAAAATCAACTAGGTTTGAGTTTAAGCTTTGTTCAATTTCTGCCGATGTCTTGCCTCATTTTATCAGGAATTTCAGTGAGTTGTGATGGACTTCAGCTAAGATCAATTAAAGCCATCCGCAACGCTTAAAATCCTATGCCTGATCTATCTCCTGAACAACAACACGCTAACCAACTCATTGCCCAGGCCAATCAGTGCTATGCCGCCGAAAATTATCTTGAAGCAATTCAGCTTTACCGTGAAGGGATTGCTGCCTATCCGACGCCTAGTTATCGGACATTCAATCTAGTGATCGGAGAGATGCTGGCCAAGCTGAAGAAATGGGATGAGGCGATTGCTGCTTATCAACAAGTGATTGAAGCCAGTCCCGATCATGATCAAGCCTGGCAGAGTTTAGCTGAGTGTTACATGATCAAGGGAGATCACCCTCAAGCCCTGGATGCCGCTGTAAAAGCGATAGAGATTAATCCAGATGATTATCGCTCCCATTACAATTCAGCCATGCTCTATGCTCTACGGGGTGACCATGACCTGGCCAAAGATCATCTGCAGTGTGCTTTACAGCTCGCTCCATCCTGGCGTAACTATGCCCTAGATGATGGGTTGCTATCTAATTATCTCGATCCAGCTTGACGCCGTTAGTTGCGGTTAGAACTTCTAGATTAACTGGCTTGTTGTTTCATAGCTTTGGCTAAGAGTTGAGCCACTTCGGGTCGGGAAAATTCAGGAGGCGGTACTTCACCTCGTCTCAACATTTCACGAACTTTAGTCCCTGAAAGATGGATCCGCTGTTCAGGAGAGCTGGGGCTGGTCTTTGCGGTGGCCATGGTACCTGTGACAGTGCAAAAGAAGGCATGTTCAAAATTGAGAGGTTGGATCCCTAATTCCCCGGGTTCAAATTCATTAAAGATAGCTTGGGCATCATAGGTACCATAGTAATTACCGACACCCGCGTGATCACGACCAACAATAAAATGGGTACATCCATAGTTTTTACGAACTAAGGCATGAAAAATAGCTTCTCGAGGGCCGGCATAGCGCATCGCTGAAGGATTGATCGCCAGAATAACCCGATCAGCAGGGTAGTAATGCTCTAACAACACCTCATAGCATTGCATCCGCACATCAGCCGGAATATCATCACTTTTGGTGGCCCCTACTAAAGGATGTAAGAATAATCCATCTACAATTTCTAACGCACACTTTTGAATATACTCATGAGCTCGATGAATCGGATTACGAGTTTGAAAGCCGACAACGGTTCGCCATCCTTTGGCTTGAAAGTGTTGCCTAGACTCTGCTGGATCAATTTGATACTTAGGAAATAAAGGATGTGGATCACGTTGTAAAAGCGTTACAGGCCCTGCTAAGTAGACCGATCCTTGCGAATAAACAACTTTAACACCAGGGTGAGCCTCATCGGTGGTGCGATAAACGTGTTGAGCTTCAACTTCTTTATTGTAAGTAAATTTTTCAGTTAACTCTAAAATCCCAATGATCCGCCCTCGAGGAGAGGCCAGAGCAACAGATTGACCCACTTGGAGCGAATCGGCTACCTCAGGCTCGACTGACAGCGTGACCGGAATGGACCAGGCCTGCCCGTTGCTCAAATGCATGCTTTTGACGACAGCTTCATAGTCAGCTTGTCCCATAAAACCCGTTAAAGGACTAAATCCCCCGATTGCGATCATCTCTAAATCAGATTGAGCTCGCTCATTGAGGTTGATCTGGGGATAAGCTTCAGCTTGAGCCTGTAGAGAAGCCCGCTGGTCTGGATCCGCAATGCGATTGATTAATGTGCCACCATGGGCTGGGATTGTCTCACCCATTTCCCTCGACTCCTGCATAGGTGTTCACCCAAAGGGTACCGCTTTGAGGGATAGTTGATCTAGCCGTTCGACAGCTTTATCTCGGCGTAACTTTTAAGCCTAGGTGATCTCAAGTAGAGCTCAGCGCAAACACCATTGACCTTCGCTGTTGAGGTTATCTTCTCTGCTATGGTTATCAAAGTATTCGACAGTCAGGAGATCTGCCATGAGTCAGATTGTGACCTTTTTGGGAAGCGGTGGCATCTATTTATCTGTTTTGGCCGTTACAGCCGCTAAAGTGGCAGCCCAACAAGGTCGACGGGTCCTCCTAACGGCTCATCAAACCGGTCTCCAATTGGCTTCGATATTAGAAGTAACGCTCTCAGCTGATCCCACCCCCATTGGCCCTAACCTGAACGTGATGGAGTTTAAGTCAACCGCTTTGCTTGAAAAGAGTTGGGAACAGGTCAAACAGCTTGAAGCCGACTATAGTCGTTCTCCTTTTTTCAAGACTATCTATGGCCAAGAACTCCCCATTATCCCTGGTATGGATCAAGCCTTGGTCTTAGATGCCCTCCGTCGCTTGGATGACTCAGGTCTCTACGATTGCATTATTTATGCTGGCCCAGGGGATCTCAGTGTATTGCGCATGTTGGGTATTCCTGAAGTTGGGAGTTGGTACTGGCGGCGCGCCACAACAGCCTTTTTAAACTCAGATCTGGCCAAAACCCTACGTCCCTTTGCAGAACCCATTATCCGAGCCGTCACGAATATTGAAATTACCTCCCTAGATGATCTCCCCAACCAATTTGGTGAGGCTCGAGATCTCTTAGTGGAAGGACGCACAGCAGTCTCTGATCCTAACCGAGTGTTGGCCCATCTGGTCACTTCAGAGGATCTAGTTGATATCCAAATCGCCCGGTATCTCTGGGGTAGTGCCCAAATGATTGGCCTGACCGTTGGTAGTGTGATCACCCCAGCCGCTTCACTCAATCAAACTGAATTTAGCCCTCTCCCGATCCGCCAGGTGCCACCGTATCAAGGTGAGTGGGCCCCTTTAGAAGAAGCCATGAGTACTCTATTTAGCCCCAGTACGGCTCCAGCTCCTGTAACTATTGATGAAACGCAACGTCAGGTCAAGCTTTTTATTCCTGGTTTTCACAAATCTCAAATTGAACTCAGTCAATCAGGTCCCGAAATTACCGTAACAGCAGGAGATCAACGTCGAAATCTCTATCTGCCAAGCAGTTTGGCGGATCGGCAAGTGTCTGGCGCTAAATTTCAAGATCACTATTTAATTATTTCGTTTAGTTAGCTGATCTGGTCTTAACCGTGCCCAAGCCTATGTCTGCAAGCTACCCCTACATTCTGGTTCCAGACGGTTTGCTGGCTATTGAAAAGCAGCCTTTACACCCTAGCCAAAGACCTAATCTGGAGACTTACATCAGTGTCGGTTTAGGATTAAGTATTCTAGTCCTAGGGTTAGGAACACCTTTGGCGTTAGTGGGTAGCACGATCTGTTTAGTCTATTCAATCTGGGCTTACTGGAAAGTTATTCAACGATATCAATGGCTATCAGCCCTGACCCCCACTCAACGCCGTCGGTTTCAGATCATGAAGCTACCTAAGTACACGGTGCTGGAAGCAGGTGGTCCAAGACGAACGGGCCGCTATGATCAAGACCTAGCTGCTAAACTCCAAACACTACCTCATGTAGACATTTATCAATATCAACAGTTGAAAGGGTATACGCCTAGTTTAATTTTAAGAGATCTACAAACGGCCCTTTGGATCTGTATTGAAATTGATGAACCCTGGCACTACACTGATCAGACCCTAACCACCAAACAAGTGTGCCATGCCATAGGTCAAGATGATCAGCAGGATCACTTCTTTTTAACCCAGGGTTGGATTGTGATTCACTTTGCCGAGCAGCAGGTCGCTGAGCACCCGGATGGTTGTCTAGCTGAAATTGTAGCTCTCTTAAGGCGTTGGGATCCATCACGACCGCTACCGGAGGTTAGCCTCAAGCCATTAAAACGTTGGGATCACCAGGAGGGACTCTATCAAAGTCGCCACTATGGACTGTCCTGATCAGGGGGTTTCTCTGGTCAGGATTTCTGCTTGAAACTCTTGGCTACCCAGATCAGCCCAACGGCCCACCAGTTGATCATCTTCAATTTTATAAAGAATGACACCAGTAGTTGAATTACTTAGATAGCTGACAGCAAACAGATCATCCTCAACTAGGCCGATACCCTCATACTCAACATTACCAACCGACCAAGTCACATTGTAAACTTCACCTTGCTCAGTAATCTCTGCTACACCTTCATAACTACCACCCCCAGCCGATGATCCTTGAACACTGTAATTGCCGATGATATCAACCTCCTGAGCCAGAGCGGTAGGAGCCAAGATAGGCCAGCCGCAAATAACCATCATTGTTAAGGTTAATAGTTTTTCCCCAACCATACGATCCCTATCCCTTCAATTCAATTGATATCTCTCAACTATACAGCCTGTAATATCTCAATACAATTGGGAAGCAGCTTGAATCCTCAGCCGAACCACGCTTCTGTTGTAACTAAATGCTTCTGTTGTAACTAAATGTATACCCGGATCCAGCCGTTTTGGCTCGGATCTGTTATGACTATCAACAGGGGTTTGGATCTAGGTTTAAATATAGTGACGCTGTAAAACGGTATGAACTTGACAGGAACTTGGTTGGGTACCTACTGGCAACACGATCAACCCACTCGATTTGAGGCAACGTTCTCTCAGGGTGGCTCAGCCCTAAGTGGGCGGATTTCAGATGATGGGTACTTGGGAGATGCCCAAATTGCAGGTCAAGTGGCTGGGCGAGCCGTTAGATTCAACAAACGTTATCTAAAGACTGAGTATGTGATCAAATATACTGGAATCATCTCTGAAGATGGCAATCATATTCAGGGAGAGTGGTTTATCTCAAGTCATGAATCAGGTCCATGGGAAGCCTATCGTAGTGAAGAGACCCTAATGTTCCCTGGTGTTGAAATGGCTAGTGTAGCCAGCAGCGTAGATGTCACTTGACGCTAATGGTAGCTGCTAAGATTAATCTAGTCTTGATAGCGGGATCCCACAGACGTTTACGTTACTTGGATGGTAAATCACTGCCAGTTATCTTAAAACTTCAAAAAACGCCATTTTTACATTACACCTAGTAACACCAGGCCGATCGCAACCAACACTATGAGTCCAAATAACCCTAAGATCACAATGGCTAAGGCTTTGGCAACGGCAATTTCAAATAGTGTGATAATTGACCACGTCAAAGCTACAATTACTCCAATCCCAACTAACATAATTAGGCCCAGGCGATTCGGTGACTTGTCATTCGGACTTTGCATAGTGGCTTCTCCTTGTGGGCAACTGCTCATGAACTCAAACTGATCATCTACCTGATAAGTTAACATCCCTGCCCCTCGAGTTGAACCCACTTGCTTACATCCCTTATCCGACATGATTGCTACAGCTGTGATTGCTTAGATAATTGCTATAGGGAACAAGTTATTACGGCATTCAACGTTGAAACTTAGATGCGTTAGCTCAGTGTGGGATATTGGACTTCAGGTTGTTTTGCCAACAATACAAAGGGCTGTTGATGAGTTGTCCTCCGTGACATTGGGTGTTTTTTCGTTAGTGACTAGGGTTGGGTCCCTGACTAGCTGATCATCCATTGGCAATTACCTCTTCATCTAACCGTTTCAAGATCTGCAGAACTACATAAAGATCATGACTTAGATTCAGTAGCGATAGCAGTCTAGCGTTCGCATATTCAGCTTTAGGTGACGTTTTGCCTTCAAAAACATAAACTAAACTCATTGCCATTTGTAATCATGCCGAATGTGGGTTGAGTGCTCTCTACATTGCTCAACATATAGGCTAAGGAAGATATAGGATTCTGTTGGATCTGGCAACAGCCTCGCTAGGTTTGGCTCCTAAAGATCATTGTCTCTGTAGTTAACCTGAACTGTTATGATCCAATACCTGAATTAACCTGAACTAATCAGGATTTTTTCTGTAAAGGATCCTGTCCATAATGAAATACAAGATGCTTTGAAGCATATATAAAGTTAAGACTGGGTAGTTAGTAATGAATCACTCGACCTTAATTCCCTCAACAAGGAGACTCACAATGGATTTACCTAAGATACAAATTTTACAGGTTTTAGATCTCAAGACTGATCAAGATAGGATTGAAGCAGCATGTCAACATTTTCTTGCCGCCTGGGATGAAGATTATCTGTGTGGCCTGAATCAATATGACATCGATTAACAGTGTAGATCTTGAATTAATGGCTTGATTTGATCTTTGTTCTGATTGAGAGATGACGGTTGTGTTCCTAGTGTCCTGTTTCTCTTAGATCAAGCCAGATCGGATT
>CAYSWV010000019.1:25859-30643 GCA_964434865.1 uncultured bacterium | reverse complement strand
TTCATATGCTGTCTGATGACTTTACCGGATAGATTGTTAGGGTTCCAAAGATCAACAATCCAACTCATCGCCTCAGAATTCTGCAGGATTTGTTGGGCTTCTGTCTTAGTCATCGTTATACTCCTGTACTTTTTGTCCGTTTCACGCATAGTTACCGTGGTTTCAATTTTCTCTCTACTTGATTTTAATGGAGCAGCTGGGACTCTATTGAATCTAGCAATTGAATCTAGCTAAGATCAAGGAGTTCATCTTCATTTTTATCAATTATGCCCACACTGCTACTTGCGGCTACTTTAAAAACAAAGGACTCGTCAGTTCAGAAATCTTTACTATGATGCCTATATTTTGTGGAATGGGGCCGAACTTATGTAAACAGGTATAGATCAATTTGGCAACGTCACATTCGTAAGACCACTGCTAGATGAGCAGATCGCCAAGATTCAGGGTTGATGTAAGCAGTATGGTTTCTGAGGATTTAGGTGACATATCATACTCCTCTTCAGGCTAGACCCTAGAGCGCCAGAGGTAGACCATGAAGTCAAGTGCTCTAGATCACATTGTCTACTCACAAATCCGACGTTAATCTCAATTCCTGACTTAAAATGTTCATTGGCTCTATATACCGCTTGATCATATGAAAACGATCCTGGTCATTGATGATAACCTTACCGATCTAGAGCTGATCGCTCGCCCTCTCAGAGCAGTTGGGTTAAAGGTGATCACCTGCTCGGTGTCTAAAGAGGCTCTTCAACAGATCAGACAGGTCCAGCCCGATCTGGTTATTACTGATATTATTATGCCAGAGCTGAGTGGATTTGAGTTAACTCGTCTGATCAAAAGAGATCCCGATCTACAGCAGATTCCTGTTGTGGCTTGTACCTCTAAGAGTTCAGATATGGATCGGCTCTGGGCCTTGAAACAAGGGATCGCTCAATACATTACGAAACCGTTTACCTCGGAGCAGGTGGTGTCTGCCGCCCAAGCTTTGCTCCATTGAGCTTAAAGTTGACGAGAATGCTTTGCATCATTGAATTTTGTTAGATAGATAGTCTTCTTTTTCATGCATGTCTAAAGAAATTCTTTATATTTAGGTTCTACCTTTGACACAGGAGACTACCTTGGAGACCTTTCGACACTATGAAAACGATCTTGGTCATAGATGATAGCCCCTCAGAGTTAGAGATGATCGCTCGCTATCTCAGGGCTGTTGGTTTAGTGGTAATCACTCTCTCTGATCCTAATGGTGCTCTCAAGCAGATTAAGCAAATTGGGCCGGATCTGATTATTACCGATATCATCATGCCAGGGCTGAGTGGCTTTGAGTTAACCCGAGCCATTAAGCGAGACTCAGATCCTAACCTACAGTCGATTCCCGTTATTGCCTGCACCACTAAAAGTACTGACTTAGATCGGATTTGGGCCTTGAAGCAAGGGATTGCTCAGTATATTATCAAACCCTTTACATCCGAGCAGATCGTGTCTGCCGTCCAAGCTTTGCTCTATTGAGTTTAAGATTGATCAACTGACTTTAATACCCTGAACACTGCTTTTAGTCTACTATACTTGATCACTGTTCAGCTTAATTTGAAAACCATCACTGGATCAGTACTTATTTGGAAAGGGCATTAAGTTAACTCAGAGTATTAAGAGATTTTATAACCTGAAGCAAGTTCTGTTCTGTCATTGATTGCACATCCAACTTCTGGTTTGGATCAGTGATTTTGAAGCAAGGATTGACTCAAGAACTGATGACTTGTGTATGGTGCTCGATGGTAGTTCTAATCTCTTGATCCGTTAACGCTCGGTCCGTGGTTTTAGCCAATCCCAGGACAGCATTAATCGCCTTAGGATCCGGCATGATCCCCTGTTGTTGAAACCAACACAGAATATTGGCTGCTCCACTCTGGTGGCTGATGGCAATTTCAGGTGTTCGACCCATCATCTGAGCTGGTAGGCCTGAATAAACCAGATCCGCTAGAGGCTTGGTCTCAGCTGTATTGGCAGCTTTGAGATAGGCGGTTGCATCTAGGCCATTTCCAGTGCGGAATGCATCCTGCCCAACTCCTGGGTAATAAGCTGGAACGGGAATGTCGAATGCCTCAGATGTGAACTGGCACAGATTGAGTAGAGAATGTAGCTCTGGATCCCACCGATTTTGCCATTTCAAATTGATCAAGAGCTGATCTAGAGCAGTACTCCCACTTCGGTCTCCTAGTCCTAGTAGAGATCCATGTAGTCGGTCGACACCCACATCCGCCGCCGCTAGAGCATTGGCTAAGGCTAACCCTCGGTCATTGCGTCCATGCCAATCTATCGCCACAGATTCTGTGCATGATTGCAGAATGGTTTGAACAAATCCCACAATCTGGTGGACAGCATGGGGTGAAGCCACACCGGCACTATCACAGAGACAAATCCGGGTCACCCCCGCCTCAACTGCAACTTGGATCAATCTTTTCAAGGTGTCTGGATGAGAACGGGTGGCCTCTTCAATGACAAGAGTGACGGAATGATAAGAGCTGATCGCTAACTGCACAGCTTTTGAGGTTTGATCGGCTAGTGTCTCCAGGGAATAATTCCCAATCACACGGGTTAAGGAAGAAGCATGGACCCCGAGCATGATCTCAAGACTAATCTCAGTTGATTGAGCAATGTCAAGGATGCGACGAATATCAGTCTCAGTCATTCTGGCCATACAAGCAGGCTGGATCTTCAGTTCTTGGTTAGCGATCTCCTGGACTAACCGAGCGGTATGGTCAAAGGCTCTATAGCTAATGGAGGGATTGCCTAAGTTAATTGATTGAACACCTAATGCATCCAGTTGATGAAGGATCTGGAGCTTATCTTCGATAGTGGGATCAGTAGCCGAGGGAGCTTGAATACCATCTCGGAAAGATTCATCCATCAGGCTAATGGGCGATGAAGTGGCAGTAGGATCCCAATTGTAGAGTAAAGTCTCTGCAGATAGTGATTGAACCAAATTTAAGATCCTCCAGATCAAAATCTATCTATTTTTGAATGTCTGAATGAATTGACTGTCGTCTTCAATCTATTTCCAACAAGCCTGACCTACTTAGGATCTCGGTTGAGATCAATTAGTGGTTATGTTGAGTGATCCTACCTGAGAGTAAGGGGCCTGAGAGTAAGGCGTCTTCTAACTGCTCTATGGCTTCCAGCTCTTAGGTCGTTATGGGTTTTGACAAGAGTAAGCGATTGAGATCTGATTGCTGAGTTGGGATTAAAGAGCCTGTAGATAATACCGTGTTCACAATGGTTTGAATAGACATCAATTGACTCCACCAGATTAATGTGTCTGTCGAAGGGATATTAATGTTTACAAGCTTGTCATATCGATTGTGGAGAGACGACAGCACAACCTCTTAACTTTATACGATAGTGTGCTTAGCTGTCTCATCATTAGGAGCACTAGCGGTTGTAGCATCGTTTTACATCTACTCTGACAGTGGGTAGCTCTTATCAACCGAGGTCATTATGTTTGGACTGTTTGGCTCAGCTCCAGAGCTTAATCTCAACGATGTGCGGAATCTGCGTGAGTACTGTGTTCTGATCACTCAAAATGAGGACCCTGAATTCGTTGAGCATGTTCATATGTATCTGAAAGCCTTAGTCACTCCAGAGAGACTGATCATCGCTGATCTGAACCGATTTGCTAGAATTGCTGATAAATATGGCGATCCCAAGCTGAGGGATAAGCTGAATAAAATGGTTGAGATCAAGCTGCAGCGCCGTAATCGATCCTGACCTTCGATAATCATCTCTATGTCTCGACTAGCCGTTACCGTTAGTTTACAGGTATAGTTCATCAACGATCTTTATTCTTAGCGTTCCTGTAATTCCGCTTTAGGTCAGCTATAACCAGCTATAACCGTATCAGCATCAAGAAGTCCTCCCCGTTCAGCTTCTTTAATCCCAACCATCACTTCACGTTGTAACTCTTCAAAGCGTCCTTGAATGCCGTTATCCTTCTGTTGACACTGTACCGTTCGTTCGGTAAACTAAGGATATGCCAAAAACTGATCTGGGCATCCATTTGCTCAAGTCAACTTGACTTACCCTGTTATCCACGTTATCCCTATGATTTAGGAGAACGGTCATGATTCAGCTCTATGGCCATGAACTGTCTGGCAATAGCTACAAAGTAAAACTCTTGCTATCTTTGCTCACGCTGGAGTTTGAGTGGAAAACTGTTGATTTGTTGGTGGGGGCACACAAGCAGCCTGAGTTTCTAGCACTCAATCCCCTGGGTCAAGTGCCTGTTTTGGTGGATGAGCAAACTGTTCTAGCTGATGCTCAAGCTATTTTGGTGTATTTGGCGAGAAAATATGGTGGAGAGTCATGGTTGCCTGTAGATCCTGAACCTATGAGTCGTGTAATCAGATGGTTATCTACAACCGCTGGAGAAATTCGTCAAGGACCCGAGTCAGCCCGCTTATATTACCTGTTTAAAGCCACTTCAATCAACTTAGATCGGGCCAATCAAAAAGCCGAATTCATTCTGCTTCAGCTCAATAATCATCTAGGTAATCAAGACTGGTTAGAACTAGGACGACCTACTATCGCAGATGTGGCTGTCTTTCCTTATGTTGCCCTTGCACCTGATGGTCAAATTGATTTAGTCCCTTACCCTCATGTGTTGAACTGGATTGAGCGAGTTAAACAGCTGCCTCATTTTGTTGGCATGGCAGGCATTCCAGATCCTAAGGTAGCCTAAGCCAAAGGGTAGTATCGCATAAGTTTTTCAAAGCACCTGTATAAAGTTGAAG
>CAYSWV010000019.1:0-25759 GCA_964434865.1 uncultured bacterium | reverse complement strand
ATAGCAATCAAGTAGTTGATAAAAAAATCTCAAATTATCCCGGCATGATGGTTTTATGGTGAAAAACCTTGAAAAGATATCATTCAACCAGAGTCTGCAGAAGATCTGAACCCACCAATGACAGGAAAAAAGTCCCGAACTTAGGTGTCCAGGACTCTACTGCTCAGTTATTTGCAATTTAGAGATGCCTTAGTAGGGCCATTTCCAGTTTTTCACCTCAGGCATATCATCCCCATGCTTGGCGACATAGTGCTTGTGCTCAACCAACTTGTCACGGATGGCTTGCTTGACATGAGCACCGGCATAACGCAACTTGGGAATTCGATCAATCGCATCTTCGGCTAGATGGTACCGATCCAAATCATTGAGGACAACCATGTCAAAGGGTGTGGTGGTGGTGCCTTCCTCTTTGTAACCCCGTACATGTAAGTTACTGTGATTATGACGGCGATAAGTGAGGCGGTGGATTAACCAAGGATAGCCGTGGTAGGCAAAGACAATAGGTTTGTCTGGTGTAAAGATGGAATCAAATTCAACATCACTTAACCCATGAGGGTGCTCACGTTGAGGTTGCAGTTTCATGAGGTTCACGACATTGACGACCCGGATCTTCAAGTCGGGGAAGTTATGCCGTAGAATATCGACTGCAGCAAGAGTTTCAATGGTGGGCACATCACCTGCACAAGCCATGACAACATCAGGTTCTGATCCTTGATCGTTGCTGGCCCATTCCCAAATACTCACACCAGCTGTGCAGTGTTTAACGGCGGCATCCATATCCAGCCACTGCAGTTGAGGTTGTTTACCGGCTACAATCACATTGACATACTGGCGACTGCGCAAGCAGTGATCAACCACAGATAGTAACGTATTAGCATCAGGTGGCAGGTAGACTCGGATCACATCTGCCTTTTTGTTGATCACGTGATCGATAAAGCCAGGATCCTGGTGACTAAAGCCATTATGATCTTGGCGCCAAACATGAGATGTCAACAGGTAGGTCAAGGAAGCAATTTTAGCTCGCCACGGGATGTGGTTGGTTGTTTTGAGCCACTTAGCATGTTGGTTGAACATTGAGTCAACCAAGTGAATAAAGGCTTCATAGCAGGAGAAAAAGCCATGACGTCCAGTCAGCAAATAGCCCTCTAGCCATCCCTGGCAGGTGTGCTCACTGAGAATTTCCATCACTCGACCTTCAGTCGCAATATGGTCATCTTCTGGCAGTGATTCTGCTACCCATGTCCGATCTGTAACTTCAAATAAAGCGCTAAGCCGGTTAGAAGCTGTTTCATCAGGCCCAAAGATCCTGAAATTACGGCTCTCTAGGTTACACTTCATCACATCTCGAAGAAACAGGCCAGATACTTTAGTGGCTTGGGCTGTCGATACACCTGGTTTTGAAACTTCAACAGCATAGTCTCTAAAATCAGGCATTTTCAGATCACGTAACAGTACCCCACCGTTAGCATGAGGGTTGGCCCCCATTCGCCGCAGACCTTCAGGAGCTAGAGCTGCCAATTCAGGGAGCAAGCGGCCAGTCTCATCAAATAACTCCTCAGGCTTGTAGCTCTTCATCCAGGTTTCTAGACCTGTGACGTGATCAGGATTTGAAGCCATACCGGATAAAGGTACCTGGTGAGAACGCCAGTAATCTTCAGTTTTTTGGCCATCAACTTCTTTAGGACCTGTCCAACCTTTGGGTGTTCTCAACACAATCATGGGCCAGAGCGGACGTTGCTTAAAGCCATTGGTGCGTGCATCAGTTTGAATCTGCTTGATCTCTGCAACGATGGTATCTAAGGTTGCCGCCATCATCTGGTGCATGGTTTCAGGTTCGGCTCCTTCGACAAAGTAAGGCTTATAACCGAATCCCACGAACATACTTTCCAATTCAGCCTTAGGAATACGGGCCAGAATGGTAGGGTTGGCAATCTTATAGCCATTCAAATGCAAAATGGGTAAAACGGCGCCATCATGGGCTGGATTCAGAAACTTGTTGGAATGCCAGCTTGCTGCTAGGGGACCTGTTTCAGCCTCGCCATCACCCACAACAGCAGCCACGATCAGATCAGGGTTGTCAAAGGCAGCTCCATAGGCATGAGATAAGGCATACCCTAACTCACCCCCTTCATGAATTGATCCTGGAGTCTCAGGAGCAACGTGGCTAGGGACCCCACCTGGAAATGAGAACTGCTTGAAAAGCTGCTTCATCCCTTCTTCATCTTGACCAATATTAGGATAGACCTCTGAGTAGGTCCCTTCCAGATAGGTATTAGCTACAAGCCCTGGCCCCCCATGACCAGGACCTGTGATGTAGATCATGTCTAGAGCATGAGCTTTGATCACACGATTTAGATGAACATAGATGAAGTTTAGGCCCGGTGTTGTCCCCCAGTGCCCTAAAAGACGAGGTTTGATGTGATCCAGTGTCAGGGGTTGTTTTAGTAGAGGATTGTCAAATAAATAAATTTGTCCAACAGAAAGATAATTAGCCGCACGCCAGTAAGCATTAATCTTTCGGAGATCATCCGGTGCAAGTGGTAATGATGTTGTATCTTGAGTTGCAGCTACCATAGTGCCCAATACCTGAGACGCTACTCTCCATTGTCAGAAGTCTATGGGCATTAAGGCCTACTGGTAAGCATTTCTTTAGCTTTCAGCCTGCTGATCAAATCAGGTTTCATCTAATTTCAGACTCATGATCTCTCATGGACCTTTCTCTCATGGACCTTATTGGATCTTGAATGATTGACTGACCATGGTTGTTTGTTAACTTGGTTTCGGATGAACAGTATAAAGCTTGATAGTATGCTTGACTCAAATTTAATATTTAATAAATTGACTTGATCTTGTTACTTAACTATAGCAAGCTTAGTTGAGGATCAGCCCAGTTTGCTGTACACATTTGATGTGCATAGAAGTTTGGGTTTGATTGAATTTTGTTTGATGAATTTTTTTAACAGTAAAGATTTAACAGTAAAGAGGTTTCCAGTTCAGGATCTGACCAGTTGACTAGTGAATAGCAAATCCAAACAATGGGTGCTTTAACTATCGATCAGAGCCTGTCTTAAGCTAGCTATAACTTGATCTTGTTGAGCTAGCGTTAACTCGGGAAAGAAAGGTAATGACAAAACCTGACGTGCACAGATCTCAGCTTGAGGAAAGTCTCCAGTTTGGTAGCCTAGATTGGCATAGGCAGGCTGCAGGTGTAGCGGGATCGGGTAATAGATTCGACTACTCACACCTTGTTTTTGAAGATACTGTTGAACTCGATCTCGTTGAGATCCCTCCTGCTGGCTGGGAAGCTCTAGGATTTGAACCGTAAATTGATTCCAGACAGACAGACCACCGGGTACTTCTACAGGAAGGCTGAGAGCAGGAACACCTTGTAGACAGGCTTGATAACGAGTGGCTAAGCTGCGGCGGCGCCAAGTCCATTCTTGTAGATAGGGTAGTTTTACAGATAACAGTGCAGCTTGTAGAGCATCCAATCGGCTATTAACACCAATTTCATCATGCAGATATTGTTGATTCTGCCCATGGTTTTTAAGTTGTCTAATCCGGCGAGCCAATTGAGGATCAGTGGTAACAACAGCGCCTCCATCACCTAAGGCTCCTAAGTTCTTAGTGGGATAAAAGCTGTAACAGCCCAGTGTCCCATACGTACCTACTCTTTGGCCTTGCCAACAGGCTCCTACAGCTTGAGCACAGTCTTCAACTACAGCTAATTGATAGCGATCAGCCAGGGCCATTAAAGCAGTCATGTTGACAGGTTGGCCAAACAAATGGACTGGAATAATGGCTCGAGTCCGGGGTGTAATGCGAGTATGGATCTGAGTTAAATCAAAGTTATAAGTTTTGGGATCAATATCAACAAATATAGGTTTTGCTCCGGTAAGGCTGATAGCTTCAGCAGAAGCAAAAAAGCTAAAGACACTAGTAATGACCTCATCACCGGGCCCGATCTTTAAGGATCTCAAAGCTAAATACAGAGCATCAGTCCCAGAATTACAACTGATGACCTCCAAAGCTGGAGACTGATCTAAAAACTGCGCAAATAGCGCCTCAAACTCTCTAACAAAAGGCCCGTTGATGTAGGCTCCTGAGCAAAGGACCTCTGTTACTTTAGCTGATAAGTCAGGGGCTAAAGTCTGATATTGCTGAGTCAGATCAAATAAAGGGATTCCCATCTCCAGATCATGCCTTACCGATTAGAGTAGATACGTTACCACACCAGCTGTAATCGATCGTAAAGCATTAGACGTAGTGCATTGGATTTAAGTTGAGTCACTAGTTGTTCTCAGAGTTATCATCATTAGGCTAGCGGAGTAGCTCATTCAGAATGGCTTGCTGTTGTTCCTGTCCTGCAAGACGAGATTGTTGTACTTCGGCCAAAGCCTGTTGTATTCCAGCCAAAGCCTGTTGTGTTTCTGTTATCTGTGTAGTGGTCTGGGTTACTGTTTCAGCCCATTCAGCCCTATGATCCCGATCAGCACGGGTTTCCATAACACCTGAGGTTAAGTGTTCTATTTGAGTCTGAAATTGTTGATTAATTTGTAATTGGGCTGTGAAGGCAGCTTGAATTTCTGCAGGTGTCACGTCAGCACTCTCCTAGGTTAGAAAGGCGTTTATTATCTCAAGTGGAGGGCAGGTTGGGAGTCAGTTATCACTGGGCAGTCTACTAAACTACTCTAATTATGGATCCAGTCGATGACGATTTAGTCTAGAGTTACTAGTGTTGGTAAGTTAGTACAGCCACCTGTAGCCATTTTGAGGAACGCTTATGCAGGAAACACAAGTACGCGAACGGATCCTGGCCCTTGTTCCTGGGGGAATTGGAGATCAGATCTTGTTTTTTCCGACCTTGAGTGGCTTACGTCAACAGTATCCCAAGGCTGAGATTGAAGTGATGACCGAACCTCGATCAGTCGGTGCCTATGAAGTATGTCCTTCGGTCGATAAAGTCTTAACCTTTCCTTTCAAGGAACAAGCCTCACTAGGCGATATCAGTGATCTGCTAGGCCGAATCCGAGAGCGCCAGTATGATGCGGTAGTGTCCTTGGGTCGATCATTTCTGATCCGGATTTTGTTATGGTTGACCGGTATTCCTAAGCGAGTCGGTTATGCAGCGTCAGGTCAAGGGTTACCCTGGCTAACTGACCCAGTACCCCTGAAGGAAGAACAATATGCAGCAGGCATGTATTTAGATCTATTACAGGGCTTTGGCTTATCACTCCCTACTCAGCCGCCTCAGATCCAAGTTAATCAGCAAGCTCTAGACTGGTGTCAACAAGAATGCCAACGCTTATTTCAAGCTCCTCAAGCTGATTATGTGCTTTTGCATCCCGGAGCCAGTCAACTTTCCATTGAAAAAGGTATTCAAAAGATTTATCCCGTGGCTAAGTGGGTCCAGATTGTTCAGAGTTTTCGGCAACAACGTCCTGAGTTGCCGCTTGTAGTCCTAATTGGACCTGAAGATACAGCCTTGGCAGACGAGTTTCAACAATCCGTGCCCAACATCTTGATCAGCCGTCCCCGTCAGGTCAGTCAACTAGCTGGGATGATCAAAGGTGCCACTCTACTGTTATGCACTGACAGCGCACCTATGCATTTGGCCGTTGCTAATCAAACTCCAGTGGTGGCTCTTTTTGGCCCCACCAATCCCAAACGGCTACTCCCCGATGAGGGCCCTTTTCGGGCGATTAAGGCTGCTAACGATCAAATTGATTCTATTACTCCAGAGCAAGTGATTCAAACGATCTTTCCCTCCTAGTTAAACAAGCATGGGTCCATGTCAAATAGTTTGAACTTAGATGCCCCTGAATAGACTCAAGGCTACCCAGGGTACTTGGGATCAAGCAGCAACAGGTGTTCGAGTGGGTAGAGGAGTGGCCATGATCTCCATCAGTAACTCTAACCGCGACGGCCGAGTCAATAGTGGGATCAAATTAGGCAGAGCATAGTAGTCACCTTGAAACGTGAAGCTATCCACTTGAATCTGTAAGGACTTCAAGCTTCGAGCCACATAATCTCCAGCATAGGTTCCAACTCGAACAAACACCAAGTTAGGGTTTACATTCAACGCCTGACAGTACTTGGGATAAACGGTGGCAAAGTAGGGTGCTGAATTTTCACCCTCGTCAGTCACAATGATGATCTGTTCAACAGCTTGCTGGCGTTGTCGCATCATCTCCAAAGCACAGCCTATGCTGGTACCTCCCCCGGCCTTGATATGTTTGAATACTTGATCCCATTGACTCATCGTGGGAATTTGATCAGGAGTGTGATCAGGCTTGATGAGATAGGGGATAGTATCAAATGCATAGACCCAAAGCTCAGCTTCAGTAATGCCTGAAAGCATAGCTGCGATGCGCTTACCTACTTCAATAGCGGCGGCCATAGAGCCAGACTTATCCACCAACAAGGCTGTAGATTTACGAATCTGCCCCTTTTGCTTGACTTGAGCATCACTCACTTGAGCCAATTTAGCAACTGTTGCTTCATCTAGATCAGCAGCCTCAGCAGCAATCTGAGCTTTGAAAGGAGCTGTACGACTATCAGACTGGGCTTGCTCTAGTTTTTGCTCAATCAGTTGCTTGACTTGAGTATGATCAAAAGCGCCTCTTGCTTTTAAAGACTTCAAGTTATTGATCACTTCTTGTGGGGTCATTGCATTAATCAAGGCCACTAATACAGTAGGTGTCAACTGCTTGATCACCCCCACAGCAATCGGGTAAGGAATCTTATGATCCACAATCAACTGCGCTTGTATTATGGGGGTCTCCGTTTGAGCCAACACTTTAACTAAAAAAGCTAAGCTGTCTTGAGGGGGATCATTTTTGAACAAGATGGCATTAGCTCGAGGGCTAGGCTTGATATGCAAGGTCGCATACAAGTGTTTTATAGGCTTACGGCTTCGCAAAACTGCCCGATCAAAAAACTTAGGCTTTAACTCCCGAGCTTGTAAGTATTGACGCACAGCAGTCCGAGCTACTCGAGGCACCTTACCCCGGTAACACTTCATAAAGTCAACGATCCGAGCCACCTCATAGGGGGGAAACTCTTGAAGTATGACAAAGCCAGCTTCACGATGTTCAGACAAAGAACTGGTCAGTAGATTGCCAACAAAGACCTCTTTATGATCTCGGACATCACCATTCGCCTGATACCAAACCGCTAAATGCCCATAAAAGAGTGGATCGAGTTCAATCGCTAACTGATGCAGTTCAGCGACTTCTTTAAATTGACGGTGAGGGGTAGTCAACAAGCTATTTAAAAGCTCTAGTCGGAGATCTCGCTCTGCTGTAGATATCATAAACATCACCTCCTGAACAAAGTTCATTCAATTATGGTGTTTCCAGGTATTGAAAACGGCTAGTGATCAGGGCTAAGACTTGAGCTGTCAAACAAACTGGTGGGTAAACTCGTACATCAGATCCACACGCCCTTTACGCAACACAGCAGGATCCATACGTTCAATTGTGTTGCAAGTCATCAGCACAACTAACCGGGGTGGTCGTTCTGAACGAGCTTCATCGATCACGCTTTGGTGTAAAGTGCCATCTAATAAGCCCAAAATATGTTCAGTTTTCGTGTTGGTTTGTGCAGCTTCAGTTGCCCGATTTTGCGCCAGATTATCGGCTTCATTGACAATGAGACAGATTCGATCCAAATAGTTGGGTGGCACAAAATCTTCAACAGCATCATGATCCAGGATAAAGATCACATAACCGAGAGGTGCCAAAATCGTTTTAGCAACAGCTTGGGTCCAGGCCGTTTTACCGGTGCCAGGCTTGCCATAAACTAAAATAGCGGCTTGCTCTTGACTAAGGACCTGATCTTGAACTGAGTCGGTGAAATCCTGAACATCAACCGGAAACGAACTAATCGAAAAGGTGCTTTGAACTTGCCCAATTCGATACTGATAGCCGCTCAACATCACTGCCAGGTTGTAAGCTGCTTTTTGAATCCAGGACCCCAGTTCTGACCCCACAAGTGAATATTGGCGCTTGCCCGAGCTATAGGTCTGAATATATAACCAAATCTTGTGACTAGCCCAATAGGCTTGAATATATCCATCTCCTTTCAATTGATCCCAACCTGTAAATCGTTCAATTGGCAAGTAAAAGATCCGACCCGCCATAGTTTGTGTGATTTGATCAGGAGGTCCCAGATACTTCAAGATTTTCATTAAAATGATCTGACGCAACCGACTGAGAGCATAATAGATGGCAATATCATCTTGGCAGTTGGGTTGGTTCAGCGGAATGAGACTACTGATTTCGGTTTTGTCATGCCAGGTGGGGTGAAGTGGCGCGGGTGTAATAAAATTCCAATACTCATCAAATTCCCGGCGAGTATTACCTGAACAAACATCTAGGACATTAGCCCACCAAGTGTGATCAGTACGGCCTAGTGAGTTACCAATCCGGCCACAGACATCCAAAGTACGTCGCAAAAATTCTCCAGGATCTTGGGTGATCAGAGAGGACAAAAAATTGAGATCTAATTGTTGGTAAAGTGGACGCCAACCACTACCTAGCAAGCTTTGGCTAGAACTGTGATTACCAGCAGAATACTCATCATAGTCTGACTCATAATAACTCACTCTGATCACCTCCTGACCAGTTAACCTACTCTATTGAATTGAAAAGCACCTTCGTACAAGTCTGAAAAGCTGTAGTATCATACGTAGGACTCGAACCTACAGGTGGCTTGCGCCACATCGTTACCCAAAAACGACGCCCTACCTTTAGGCAAGTATGTAAGCTTTTCAGGTTGGGATACGAAAGCAACACTAATCTATGCAAGTTCAAAAAGCTCGTGATCATATAAGACTTGAACCTGAACACACTATGTGCACTTTACCTCAGGATGTAAGCTTTTAAAGTTAGGGACTTAGGTGTCCGTGCAAGTCAAAAAAGCATGGGAAAGCATACCATCGCTCTTACCTATTGAAGTAGGCAGTGAGCATGTGTGATCCATCTCTGAGAGATTCAGATCAGACTTCACTAGTTCGATCGCTCGAACATCGCTACCTTAGGACCGTTATAGTTACGGATGTAAGCTTGTAAGCTTTTTCTGTTGGGGCACGGAAGCCATGATTTTTAAGTGGATCTCGCACAAGTTGAATAAGCTATTGATCATACACAGGATTTGAACCTGCAACCACTACCTTACCAGGTTAGTGCTCTACCAAACTGAGCTAGTATGTAAGCTTAATCTGTAAGGGTGCGAGCAAACAGGATTAAAGATCCCGTGCAAGTTGCTAAAGCTGTAATACTGATGTTCTACCATTGAACTACAGCCCAGTGGTTGGGCCGGCAGGATTTGAACCTGCAACGTTCTGCTAATGCAGCGATGTATGTAAGCTTCACCTGTTAGGGCACGGGATCATTAAGTTGACCAACAAGCTTTGCACGACAAGATTCGAACAACCAAATGTCAATAACTACTATTAACCATAGACTGCTTCAGGTCGGATGATCAAATCACCACTCGGTCTCCGATCGACAACATAATATGTCAGGCGTTCAGGTTTAACTTCAAAATGATCAGCAATTTGGTGTTTAATCGCTGTATCATCCATTTGAGCTGACACCTGAATATGCTCTTCGCTGACGTCGTAAGATCGACCCTCAAAGCGAATGTGAACCATGTCAGCATCTCCTTTGACGCTTAAATAGTGCTTAAACAGCTTCTTTCTTCAAGATGAGGGTTTAATAACCCGCTCATACATACTACATTCGTGCTACAGGCTGTGTCAATAGGATTTGACAGCTTCTGTTCTATCTATTTTTTTAGGTTGGACTAGATCCTGATAGCCTTTGATAATGAGAGGTAGGGCTGAGTAGATGATCAGGCTAGCTAATCCCAAACTCACAACATTATCCGCTCGAAACCACTGCCATTGCCAGATCCCAAATGCAGCAACTAAAATCCCTAGAGATCCACAGGCATCACTTAAAAGATGGAGACCTATTGCTTTAACATTATGATCACGATGACTATGTTGATGCAGGATCCAAGCATTCAAACTATTCACGGCTAAATTCAGGGTTGCCGCCAGTAGCATAGGTTGTTCAGCAATAGGAAGAGGTGGATCTTGAAATCTCTGGATCGCTTCCCAACCGACCCCAAAACCAACACTAACTAAGACTAAGCCATTGGCTAAGGTCACCCAACTTTCCAATTGATGATGACTTTGAGCTGAACGAAGTCGCAACCAAGCCGTCATTAGAACAAGCCCCATCACCCAACTATCTGTCATGAGATGACCGGCATCAGCCAGTACAGTCAAACTGTGACTGATCCAACCCAAACCCCATTCAAGCCCAGCTAATCCTAAACTTAGACTGAGTACTAATTTCAGAGATTTCACTGTTTGAGCTTCAAGGGGATCAGCAGTGTGGAGGCAAGTCCTGTTTGAGGGGTACGATTCAATGGGATCCATACATAATCCTGAACTGTTCATCAACTGGTCTTCACCTATCGTGGTCTAAACCCAAATCAATTACTCAGGCCAGACAGTGGCAGTCTAAACGGCTTTTACTCTGCATAGTTGGTGACTACAGAATAACTAAAGATCAAAGCTTGCCCTGAAATCAAGCACTACACCTACGAAGAACCAAACAACTTACAAATAATTAAACAACTTAAGTAAATTTAACTCAGTTGATTCAAGAAATTAACACATTAACTTGAATACAAATAGCCGAGGAAACCCCCGGATCGGGCTGTAGCGTAAAACACATATATGCAAGCCGATAGGTACAACCTAGATATCTTTAAACTCTTCATAACTAAATCATTGCAATTTCAAAACCTGGATCCTAGGGTTGTGCTACTCAACCGTTCGTGTAAAACTTAATGGGACTCCTACAGATACTATTTATGACTACTCGTTTGCAATCTCGTCGTGCTTTTGTACAGGCTCTGACATTTGGCGGTGGAGCTGTATTGTTGATGGCTGGTCGTCACCTGTTGGGGCCTAAGCCTGTTAACGCTACTGAGTCTGCAGAGAAGCCTCATAAACAGGGCATCCGCACTTTGAACACGTCCGCACGTCTGATCGATCCCACTAAGGTTGATCCCACTAAGGTTGATCCCACTAAGGTTGATCCCACTAAGATTGATTGGCATATTGAAGACTAGTGGGCTGAGAACTGAGTTCTTGTCAGACTAGGGACTACTGGTTAGCAGATTTTATTAAGTTGATAGGGTTGCATCCTCAGCCTTCCAGGGGGTCCATCCCTTATTGAAGTTGCCCTCCAGGATAGCTTCCCGCATTTTGCGAGTAAAGGTCATTAGTTCAGCCACATTATGAATAGCCAGCAATGTGTAGCCTAGCATTTCCTTAGCTCGGATCAAGTGACAGAGATAAGCTCGGGTAAAGGTTTGACAGGTATAACAGGTGCAGGTGGGATCCAAGGGTCTCAGATCCTCACGAAACTGGGCGTTCTTGATATTCCAGCGCTGGCCTTGACTCATGACGGCGCCATGGCGAGCAAATCGAGTTGGGATTACACAATCAAATAAGTCAACCCCTTGGGCCACAGCAGCTTGCATCTCTGCATAAGTCCCTACGCCCATTAAATAACGAGGCCGATCAGAAGGGAGATAGGGTGTTGTCGCGGCCACTATGGGCTCAATCAAATGAGCAGGTTCTCCAACACTAACCCCTCCAATCGCATAGCCAGGTAATTCAAACTCACGCAACTGCTGAGCCGACTGCTGTCTCAGATCAGGATAAATCCCTCCTTGGACAATCCCAAATAAGGCTTGATCTTGGCGCTGATGAGCCGATATACAACGTTTTAGCCATGCTGTTGTCCGGCGAACGGCATGAGTCACATCGTCTCGGGTTGCCGGATAAGGCGGGCATTCATCAAAGGCCATGATCACATCAGCCCCTAAAGCATTTTGGATTTGGATAGACCGTTCAGGGGTAAATCGGATCAAAGCTCCATCATGGTGAGATTTAAACGTAACCCCATCTTCATCCAACGAGCGAATTTGACTGAGGCTAAACACCTGAAAGCCACCTGAGTCTGTCAAAATGGGCCCCGGCCAGCTCATAAACTGGTGTAGACCACCGGCTCGCTGCACAATCCCTTCTCCAGGTTGGATATGCAAATGATAGGTGTTACTCAAAATCATGTGGGCCCCAGCCGCTTTGACTTGAGCTGGAGTTAAGGTTTTGACGTTAGCCAAAGTCCCTACTGGCATAAAACAAGGGGTTGGAATGTCACCATGGGGTGTCCTAAACCAACCAGCCCGAGCATGGGTAGTCGTGCATTGACGCTCAACTGTGAAGGGGAAAGCCATATTATCTCAATAGAATTATCAGGATCTGTAGCTTGGATAGACCAAGGTCATCACCGTGGTGTCTAAGCAGCACAGGTTTTCGATCAATTTGTCACTTCCTCGCTGGAGTTCTCTCCATCAGATCCCCAATCTTGATATGGTAAGCGATAGCGTGTTAGCAACTGCTCCAGACAGGCAGGAATTCGTTTGAGAGACTCACCCCAAGATTCTAAACAAGCCCTTATGAATGTGGCTGATGCTCTTGATCAGTTAGAGCAGGTCATATTTGAGTGCCAGAGACTCCTTTCCTGGACGTTAGTCAAGGAGGAAGTGCTATTAGAACGTCTCGATCAAATTCGGGAAAGTTTGCCTGCTGCCTTTGAGGCTGCTGAGAAGGTATTGCAACAGCGAGACGAAATTGTGCAAGAAGCAGGCCGTTATGCTCGAGATATTGTGGCTAATGCTGAACGGAAAGCCCAACAGTTGCTAGAGGAGTCCGTGATTATCCGACAAGCGCAGGCTCAGGCTGAGCAAATCTACTACCAAACTCAAAGAGAGGGTGAAGATCTGCGCCGCCAATCTCTCCAGGAAATCGAACAACTACAGATGGAAGCCAATCGATATGTGGATCAGGTTTTGGGTGATCTAGAAAACCGGCTACTGGAATCTTTGCGCATTGTGCGAAATGGCCGTCAAAACTTGTAGCGCCTACGCAGTAACTTCTCTCTACGCAGCAACTTCTCTCTACGCAGTAACTTCCAGAGCAGATTGGCCAGTTGCGCCAACTCAGAGATGGAGCTATCAGCACAAACATCATGAATTCGGGCTAGCCCCCCTGTTCAAAAGGCTCTTTTTGGGTCAAGATATGTGTAGAAGTCTGGTATTGACGCCTTTACTTGCGTGTGCCAAACCTCTGCAAGGTCCAGACTACTTGGAGTCCAACATTATTAGGAGTCAGGATCCTATCTGCTTTAGATATATCCCCCTGCTTGCTCGTAATGGGATCAATGTTTCCAGCAGTGGCGATTCTAACTACCTGATAGGTTTTGAAAGGGAAATCAAGTTTCCCAGTTTTTGCAAAAGTCGTTAGGAGATTCTATGAGTAGACAATTCCGTGGTCCACGGAGAGAACGTGAGAGATATCAATCAACATCTTCGGTTTTACCTCGCCTAATTCAAGAGGACGCTACCCTTGAAGCCCGCAGTCAGTTGCTTTTGATGTACAGCAGTTTCCAAACTGAAATGCCGTCTGATGGTAAAACAGGAGTAGGTACCTGGTTGCGCGATCGTCTAAAAGAGTATGGAATGCCTAGCTTGGTTCGCTTTGGACCTCGCTCTCGCCCCAAGGTGTTACGTCGTGATGAGTTTGTGGATTGGTTTCAAGTATCGCTGAGTACTGCTCGCTCTCGATAATCGGTGTAGACAAAGCGTGAATGAGTAGTGTTAGATCCAGATCTGACGTTCAGTAGTCAACTTCGTTCCTAGGATAGCTATTAGGGTTTGCAAATTAGCTTGAGGCTTACGAATGAATTTCAGATTTGGATCCTAAGATTTTAGTGCAAATAGGTTTTACTACGAATAGGTTTTGGTATGAATTAACCTGAGACTGCGAATCCTAGAATTTTCACTCTAGAATTGCCTTGGGCAATCAACATAGGTTGGTTACGGTTAAAAGACAGTTAAGCTTGAAGTATTCAACTCAAATACTCAAAATCGGAGCATATTCAAATTCAAAGTGCAGTCAGGAATAATTGAGCTCGGTAGAAAGCAGCAATCGATTTAGCATCTAAGGCCAGATCTTTAAACGCTAGTTGAAGCATCTCTGTACTAGATAACTCCACAACTTGAATGTCTTCATCATCATCTTGAGCAGGTGGATCAGGCAACTGAACTAACTCTCGAGCTAGAAAGACCGACATAATTTCATCACTGTAGCCAGGAGCTAGGTAAAATGATCCCAACGAGTCCCATTGAAGCGCCCGATATCCTGTTTCTTCTTCGAGTTCACGCTTAATGGTTTCATCTGGTGATTCATTAGGTTCAAGGGTACCAGCTGGAAACTCGTAGATGTAGGATCCAACTGCAAACCGATATTGCCGAAGGCATAGGTAATTCCCGGCTGCGGTGAGCGGTACAGCCATCGATCCACCCGGATGCAGGAGGTAGTCCCTTAGCCCCTCTTTTCCCCCTGGAAAGCGCATATGTTGAGCCACAAAGGTATACTTTTTCCCTTGATATCGGAGCTGCTCATGCAAAATGGTTGATGGGTGGGATTCAGGTTCAAGATTCATAATTGGCAAACAGTGTAAACAAATCTACATCTGCTTGTCAGTATAGGAAATAAGGGAAGGAATAGCTACCATCCTAAATCGACGGCCACGCGATGAGCACAGGCAAAACCAGAAAAAGCAACTGCATTTAGGCCTTGACCTGGGAATGTACTATCACCCGTACAGTACAGATCTTGAATGGCAGTACGATTGAAAGGCATGCCCAGTAAGCCCCAAGGTGTATTCCGAGGGATAGGGCCGTAAGTTCCGTTAACTCGGCCTAAAAAGCGACGATGGCTTCGGGGGGTTCCGATCTCTTGAAGTTCAATATGCCTTGAAAGTTGAGGCCATACCGCTTCTAAGCGTTGGATCAATCGGGTGGCTGCCTCTTGCTTAAGCTGATGATACTCTTTTGCATTCAAACCTTGCCAAGTTTGGATCCAGCTTGGTGTAAAAACATGCAGAATGTGTCGATCAGGGGGAGCCAAGCCTGGATCGAGTAATGTGGGAATCGAGACAAAAATAGTACCTTGTTCTGACTCCAGATCCTTCCAGTCTTCTAAAATAATATGGTGGCAATTGCCCTCGGCAGCCAAGGCTTCTGATTTAACCCCTAGATGTAAACTCAAAAAGCTAGGAGACTGTTGATAGCGCTGTTGCCAACGGTATTCAGCTTGAGGTGATGACTGGGGCCAAAGTTTTTCAAAGGTATCCCAACGGGTAGCATTAGAAATGATCTTACGGGCATACAGGTGCTCACCCGAGGCTAATTGCACACCCACAGCTCGGTGGCCTTGGTTTAAAATTTGTGTCACTCGGGCTCCATAGCGGATCGATCCGCCTTTGGCTTCTAACCCTTTAACCAGTGCTTCGGCAATGCGACCCACCCCACCTTTGGGATAGTTAATCCCGCCATAGTGACGATCACAAAACACCATACCCGCGTTGATCATAGGGGTCTGATCAGCCGGGACTACAGACCAGCAGTAGCATTCCATATCGATAAATTTCAGCAAGGCTGGATCTTGGATATGGCGGCGGGCCACCTGACCCACATTGACAGGGAGGTATCGGGCCAGCGTTAAACAACCCCAAGGGTTTTGAAAAAAGGATCGAGCCAGGTAACGAGGTTCTTCCAAGGACAGGAGTTCCATGGCATTGAGGCTATTAAAAATGCGCCACGCTTCATCATAAAACCGCTGGATCCCGACCTTCTCATGCGGAAAAAAGTGAGTGAGTTCAGTAATGAAAGCTTCATAGCAGCGATGTACCTTAGGATTCAGCTGATTGGGCAAATGATAAGCAATTTGGACCGGATCAGGAATAGATGGAATCTCTTGGTCAACATCCGCTAGAGCTCGAGTGAGTAAGTTGGTTGTGCCTTCCGATCCCAGTCCAAAAATCATGGAGGCTCCCACGTCAAATCGATAAACCCCCTGGGGTTGTGATCGTTCAAAGTAGCCAGCACTGCCTCCTGGGATCAAATATTTTTCGAGCACTAAGACCGAAAATCCTTTAGCAATGAGCTGAGTGGCTGTGACTAACCCACCAATACCGGAGCCAATCACAATAACATCAGCATCTGTAGAAGTTGGTGTAAGAGCTTGGATCATGAGGCAAAACTAAGATTGATAATTCACTAGGTCCTTTAAGGCATTCTCAGGGTAACTCTAGCTGGCGCTGAGTACCATAGGAAACTACGATCAAACTGAAAATATGACGATAAGACTCAACTACCACCTAAACAGGACTTAGTTTAAGAGCTGCTAGACTTCAGTGATCAAAATAGACATTTCATAATTCAAAGGCAGTGAAATAGTATCACTTAGCCAAAACACTTCAGCTATTGAGATCTTGACCCAACCCATTGTAATCAGGCAAATATACTCATTTAGGATAGGGAGGCATTGTGCTTAAAATATTAAGTTATATTACAGACTGGCATAACAAATAGTGTTGATCTTCTCATTTATCTCCCAGCCAAACCTGAATTGAGCCAGATATTGCAGCGATAAACATTTGTTAACTTAAGTATCGCAACAATATGTAACAATTATAGTGTTGTGTCTTATCAGCGTGAAGTTGTTGAGGTAGAGCTAGTGGCGATTCCTAGACCCGTTACACCAGTAGGTATTTTGGCAGCAAAGCTAGATCAGCTTGTTGAGCAGGTTAAAAGCCGATCAGAGATTCCAGCAGACATAGCCCATGCCATCGCTGAGTGTCAGCAGTTAGCCTCAGGTCTTGATCCTTACTTGGATGCTTGCACGACTCAGGCCTCATCGCCATTGAAAATGTTAGAAGCCAAAACTCGAACTGAAGACTGGAGTCAGCGCTTTTCAGATGGTGAGACGGTGCGGCAGCTAGAGCAAGAGATGCTCTCAGGATCTATTGAAGGGCAAACTCTGAAGATGCTGGTACAGATGACTCAGGCTCAATCTATTTTAGAGGTGGGCATGTTTACCGGCTATTCTGCCTTGGCTATGGCTGAAGCTTTACCCGAGGGTGGACGACTGATCGCCTGTGAAGTGGATACCTATGTGGCCCAATTTGCTCAAGATTGCTTTCAAGCTAGCCCTCATGGACACAAGATTACAGTCAAGGTGGCCCCTGCTCTAGAGACATTGAAGCATCTGGCTCAGGCTGGTGAAACCTTTGATCTGGTTTTCATTGATGCAGACAAGCAGGAGTATTGGGACTATTTTCAACTTTTGATGGATCACAACATGCTCATTCCCGGTGGAGTGGTTGGTGTTGACAATACCTTGTTCCAAGGGCAGGCCTATTTAGATCACCGGACCCCCAATGGAGCAGCTATAGCTGACTTTAATCAACGGGTTGCTGCCGATCCGCGGGTTGAACAGGTTTTATTGCCACTTCGAGACGGCCTGACTCTGATTCGACGACTATAAGCCTGTCCAAGTATCTGCATCAAACGTTCACAGCCAGGAGACCTTGAGCAACTCCATCCTCTTAACATCTGGTTAGCCATCTGTTGACATGGTCAAAAATGATGCTTTTGAGATGGCTGATTTTACCAATCAACTTGCATGGGAATAGATTCTAATCACTATGGCAACAAGCATCTCGGTTTTTAAAAAAGGATGGGCTTTACTCAAGACGGTGGGGACTCTATTGCTACTCTTGGGTGTCTTTCCGATCACGTTCACAGTGGTTATGCTGTCACAACTCTGGAGAAACTTAGGGAAGTGGGTGGCACCCAAGACGAGATCAACGCCTGATCATAGCTACACCGTGATGCTTACGGGTGGCAAAATGACCAAATCCCTCCAACTAGCTCGTGCCTTTAGTGCTGCCGGCCATCGGGTGATTATGGTTGAAATAGGGAAATACTGGCTATCAGGACACCGATTTTCTAAGGCCGTGACACGGTTTTATACGGTACCAGCACCTGAGACCGATCCAGAGGGCTATCAGCAAGGGTTGTTAGACATCGTTGTTCGGGAAAATGTAGATATTTTGGTGCCAGTGGCCAGCCCAGTGGCCAGCTACTATGACTCTTTAGCCAAGCCGCTCCTTGCTCAGTACTGTGAAGTGTTTCACTTTGATCCTGATGTCACCCGGATGTTAGATGATAAGTTTGCGTTTTGTCAGCAGGCACATGCTTTAGGTCTGTCAGCACCTAAGGTCTTTCTCATTACTGATCCACAACAGGTTCTGGACTTTGATTTTGCCTCTGATGGCAGCCAGTACATTCTCAAAAGTATTCCCTATGATTCAGTGCATCGCTTGGATCTAACTCGTCTACCGTGTACTGATATGGCCACTTATGTTAGTGGACTTCCCATTAGCAAAGACAAGCCTTGGATCATGCAAGAGTTTATCCGGGGACAAGAGTACTGTACTCACTCTACTGTGCGGCAGGGCCAGGTCCGCTTACACGGATGTTCACAGTCATCACCTTTTCAGGTCAACTATCATCATGTCCATCAGCCTGTTATCTATGAATGGGTCCGGACATTTGTAGAACAATTACAGCTGACAGGGCAGATCTCGTTTGACTTCATTGTCACCGAAGCAGGAACAGTTTACCCACTTGAATGTAATCCCCGGACTCACACTGCAATTACTATGTTTCACGATCACCCTCAGCTTGCAGAAGCTTACCTTGAGTCTAAGACTAAGGACTGGAGCGTGATCGAACCTTTACCAACTAGTCCACCCACCTACTGGCTTTACCATGAACTCTGGCGACTGACACAAATTCGATCTTGGCGGGATCTGAAAATGTGGCTCCAAACCTTGAAACAGGGGACCGATGCTATTTTTCACCCCGATGATCCATTACCGTTTCTCATGGTTCACCATTGGCAGATTCCCCTGTTACTCCTGAAAAGCTTGCGTCAACTCAAAGGGTGGATCCGTATTGATTTCAATATTGGCAAGTTAGTAGAGATGGGTGGTGATTAAGCTGCTGTCCAATGGTAGAGCTGAGTGATTTAAAGATTGCAATGCGGAGTTTGAGGTTACCTATGCCAGTAAGTTCTGTAGCAAAGCCCCTGAGAGCCTTACATCTTGTTGGCTCCATCGTCTCAGATTTTTATTATCAACTTTCACTAGTCTATGCCAAAGAGGTGTTACAGCTCCCCCAGGTAGAAAATTACTATGCAGTTGTGCGTCCTGACGGTCAATGGCAGTTGGGACCTCATTTGGAAGCGTTGTCTGATCCCCTTACTTTTCAAGCTGCTCTGCCTCAGTTACCTCAGATCGATCTAGTGGTACCCCATATGTTTTGTGTCCCTGGTATGACCAGCTTTCGTTCCCTATTTGAGGATATCTTGGGCCTTCCAGTGGTGGGATCACCGGCCCCTTGCACAGCTTTAGCAGCCAACAAAAGCCAAACCCGCAGTGTGGTTGCTGCAGCTGGGGTTCGAGTAGCTCCAGGTCATCCGATACGACGGGGAGATCAGGTAGCTTTACCCCCACCCTTGATCATTAAGCCCAACGCTGAAGATAACTCTCTGGGGGTTACGTTAGTTCGAGATCCCGATCAGATCGGAGCAGCCTTACAGGTGGGATTTGAATATGATGACACCTTACTAGTAGAGGCGTTCATTCCAGGGCGAGAAATTCGTGTCGCTGTGATAGAGCAACAGGGCGATCTTTACACTCCAGCCATGATTGAATACCTAGTGACCCCAGATCACCCGATCAGAACCGTTCAAGACAAGCTCAACCTTAAGGCCGATGGGACACCAGACAGTCAACCCCAAAACCCAACAGTAGTACCTGTTTGTCCTGCGGTAGTTGAGCCGAAGCTACACCATGCTCTCACAGAAGCCGCTAAACAAGCTCATCTGGCTCTAGGGTGTCGAGACTACTCCCTCTATGACTTCCGAGTACATGCAGACACAAACGAGCCCTACTTGCTTGAGGCAGGGTTGTTCTGGTGCTTTAGTTCCATCAGTATGATCTCTCGCATGGTAGTGGCTGATGGACACAATTTGAACGACGTTGTTACTGAGTTATGGCAGAAAACGGCTCAGCGAACTCGTTTGGCTCCTGGTTCTTTGCTGAACTATAGTGCAACCTACTAGCTTGGGATCCAACATGATCAAGTAGCAACTTTAAAGATAGAACTAAAAGTATAAATACTTATCAATCTGTAGAGCTGATCACGAGTTTTGGTTAATAAAACACCAGCTGAAAGTTAAATCATACAAGACATCTTTAAGTAGATAGCTTCGTCTTTTCAAGCAAGAGTAAGATTACTCAAAACAGGTAATTAAAAAATATATTATGCTCCTAAATCCTGATTCAGTCGAGATCAAACTTGGATCTGCAGATTAAAATTAATAGTCAGATCAACTAGATTTAAATTTTTTCTCAAGACAAAATCCACAGGTAAAGTGATGTCAAATAATCGCTTCAATGTTATTGTAAACTTATATGAATTTGCATTTTGAGTTATCTTGGGGGGACCATGGCTGATGTGACACTGGCAATAAGAACTTTTATTGGATCCATTGATAGCGAATCACTAAGTTCACAAGATTTGCACAATGCCACCAAAGCTATTTGCTGTAGTGAAACATTTAGAACTCTGTTGATAGCTCTCATCAACTGCCCTGCATTTGCAAAAGAGTTAGGTGAAGAGTTTGCCGCTGTAGGTGCTATTGAAGGCCTATCTGCTTGTCGCCAACTTCGTAGTTGCTTGAATCTCTCATTAGGGCGTTTCTTCACATTGCTGGCTCAATTGATCAGTGCTTTTGACTCACCTGTAGGAGCAGAATGGTACACATTCTCTGACACGCTATTTCAGTCTGAGTTAAAGGGCATCAAGCTACTTAACTATCTGCTGGAGACTCCAGAGGGCCAGTATTACAGCAAGCTGGCTGACCAGTTGGTCAAAGATAACCCCCATGCCATTTATCCCACCTCTAACTATCGTCAAAGCCGTGGCTACGTGGTCAGCACTGCCGACGATCAAACAGTTGAAGCTGTCATGAGTGCCAGCACCTATACTTCGATCAAAGTGGTAGAAAATGTCCTGGATCCGCAGCAGACCATTTTACGTGATCTCTACATTGCCTCAGGCCGATGTGTGTGTCTAGTTGATCAGAATGTCAACATCTATTACAGCAACCATATTGATCGTTATTTTGAGTGCCACGGTATCCAGTTACAGAAGCTGGTTTATCGAGCCATGGAAGTTGATAAAGGCATCCATACGGTTGAACGCATGCTAGGAGACTTCAAGCGGCTGGGGGTATCCCGTAATGAACCCGTATTAGTGATCGGAGGAGGGGTCCTCACGGATACAGCGGGGTTAGCTTGTGCTCTGTATCATCGCAATACCCCTTATGTGATGCTGTCAACCTCAATTGTGGCTGGTATTGATGCAGGTCCCTCCCCACGTACGTGTTGTGATGGCTTTGGCTATAAGAATCTATTTGGGGCCTACCATGCTCCGATTTTGGCCTTAACTGATCGGTCGTTTTTCAAGACATTGCGTGAAGGGTGGTTGCGCCATGGGATCGCTGAGATCATTAAGATGGCTGTGGTTAAAGATGCGGAGCTGTTTGCCCTGTTGGAGCAAGCGGGGGGTCGGCTGATTGATACACGGTTTGGGAACCTCGACTGCGAACCCGGTGATGAAATGAGTGTTCTGTCTCAAAAGATTTTGGGTGCGGCGATGCGCAGCTATGTTGAAGCGGAGTATGGCAATCTCTATGAGACTCACCAATGTCGACCCCACGCCTATGGTCACACTTGGTCGCCTGGGTTTGAGATTAAGGCAGGACTCTTGCATGGCCATGCGATGGCAATTGGTATGGGACTAGGAGCTTACTTGAGTTATCGAGTCAACTGGATCACTGCAGCAACGATGCACCGCATCCTCCAGCTCATTAGCTCCTTTGGTCTGAGTCTCTGGCATAATATTCTGCTCGACCAAGCAACCCTCTGGGCGTCTCAAGAGAAGATCATCCAAAAGCGAGGTAGCAATCTGGTGGCTCCATTGCCCAAAGGCGAGATCGGTCAGTGTGGCTATCTCAATGCTCTGACTTACGAAGATCTGTCTGCTGCCATTGTGGAGTATCAAGCGATCTGTCAAGGCTATGCCAGACAAGGTGGTGGCATTGATCCCCTTTGCAGTGACGTTGGGTTGGAAGATCCATCGACAACTTACTCGTTGCCTTTAGATGCAACCTCTCTAGAGCATGGGCTAACGGTTGTTGGGTCTTAGGTTGTCTTTGAGATCAGACATCTTATGGAGCATTAAGACCAATGGAGTTAAGACCAATGGCATAACCCAAACGTCAACTCTAGAGTAGGAGCTAGCTCCTCAGCTCTGGCTAGCTTCTCCAGTCGAACCTTTAAGATCAAATCAATAGACCTGGATGTTCATGATTGGTGTTGATCTCGCAAATGTAACAACCAACTTAATAATCCAACGTCGAAATGTAACATGATCCTTAATGTTTCTTAAGCAGTACCATCATTGGTATGAGTATGTACCTATACTGACTGATTGAGATTGTTGTACCGACTGATTGAGAGTCTTGCTCCAGGTTGTCTATGATACCTAGTCGCTCCAGAGCTGAACAGTTACCTCTGGCAGTTCAAATTGCCTATGGATTCGGGGACTTTGGTCCCTCTATGGCCTTCAATATCCTCATTGTGTTTTTTTTCTTCTTCTTAACTGCCGTGGTTGGACTTCAACCGAACCAAGCGGGGTTAATTCTGTTTATCAGTAATGTCGTGAATGCTGGGGTTACTCTCCTAGTGGGAGTCTTAAGTGATCGGACCCAAAGTATCTGGGGGCGGCGTCGGATCTGGATGCTGTGGAGTGCTCCTGTTATGGGAATTAGTTTTATCTTACATTGGTGGATCCCACCGCTGGATGGGGTCTTTCAATTCATGTATTACCTAGGGGTAGCCACTGTTTTTCAAATCACGGCCTGTACCTTTTTGATCCCTTACAGTGCTTTACTGACCGATCTGACTGAAGACAACCAAGAGCATCTCAAACTGAATAGTTGGCGGTTTATCTTTACCTTGGCTGGCAGCATTGGGGCCATCTTACTGATGCTAGGCCTTAGCTTTTGGGTTGACAGAACTCAGGATCAGCTACTCATCTTGGGTCTGATCTGTGGTGTTGTGACGATTGCTTCTATTCTATGGTGTTGTTTGCAAACCCAGGAACGAGTTGAGGCCCTAAGCACGACACAGATGTTGAGTTGGCAAGATCTAAAGGAGCTACGTAGCAATCAACCTCTCTTGCTGTTGCTGGGTATTTTTGGACTCTCCTGGATGGCTGCTCAAATTACACCTACTCTTTTACCCTACTTTGCCACCCAACTGCTGAAATTTGATGAGTCTGCTGTACCGGTTTTAACGCTGGTTTTAAAAACGGCAACATTGGTTGCTTTGTTTATTTGGGATCCATTGAGTCGCCACTGGGGTAAAAAAACCGTGTTTTGGGCTGGCGCTTGTCTATGGTTAGGGACTAATCTAGTGATTTTTCAACTCAACCCTGATCACGCTGCTTGGATTTATGGATTTATTGCCTTAGCTGGGTTTGGGATGGCCACTGCTTATTTGATCCCCCCATCCATGTTACCCGAGGTGCTGGATTGGGATGAGTGGCTTAGTGGCCAGCGGCGGGATGGTCTCTTCAATAGTATGATGTTGTTTCTCCACAAGATTACCCTGGCTGTTGGGATCTTAGTGTTTGGTCAAGTCCTTTCATGGTCGGGCTTTCAAGAGGGACTACCAGGCATTGAGCAACCCGAGGCCGCCTTAAATACCATTCGCCGGTTTACAGTTGAACTTCCTAGCATTGGAATCTTTTTCAGCCTGGTGATGCTATGGCTGTATCCCATTAGTCCGGCACGTCATCAACAAACTCAGGCCCAGCTGCAAAAGCGTCGACTTGAAGCTTCCTATGGGTCGACATCGCATTGAGATCGGGGACCTGCTTTCAGGATCTGGCGCAAATACAACAAGATGGCCCCACAAATACTAATGCTCAAAGCTACCCAGAGCCAGTAATAAGTCCCTACCGTATTGGGGTGATCCAGTGCCCATCCTCCCATAGCAGGTCCAATAAAGAACCCCACAGCCCAACATTGAGAAGTTAGAGAAAAGTAGATCCCCCTAACTGATTCAGGTGCGATATCTCCCACTAAGGATGAGGCACAAGGGAGATAGATTGCTTCTGCTAAAGCCAACGACACGAAAGCACCCACAACAGGAATCCAAGCTGCTGAAGGAGTAATCCCCGTCACCCAGATCAAAAGGAAGCTAGCCCCCCAGAACAGGAGCGAAATCAAGAGGGCTGAGGTGTAACTGAAAGATTTGACGACCCAGGCTAGTGGCAGCTGTAAAAGGCTCTTGAGTAAAACATAGCCAAAGAAGAAGAAACTGATTGTCTGGGAACTAAACCCCGATCCCTCTCCAGCACCCGGAACAAAGTTAGCCAAATAAATTGGCACGGTGCCTTCAATTTGAGATTCATACGTTGTAAAAAAGACATTGGCCACCAACCAGATCACTAAGACTTGATCACCTAAGGCTTCAAACCATCTCGTTAATTGTCGAGGTGGATGCAGGGATGGCGTCAATGTTTCCGAAATAGCCCAGGCGATGATCCCTAAAAAGAGTAGGTAGATCACACCTTTTGAGATAAATAAGGCCTGATAGTTACCCGAAAATGCAATAAATTGCCCGGCTAGCAAGGCGCCAAGGCTGATGCCCATGGTGTCAGTTAAGCGGATCAAGGCAAAAGCATCAGGACGGGTCTGCTCAGTGGTGAGATCCGTGATCAAGGTTAGAGTAGACGGCCAGTATAAGCCAATCCCCAATCCCATCAGTAAGTTACTGATCACAAATAGGGTCAACCCATGGGTGGCAGCTAAACAAAAACTAGCCAGAGCCGACACCGCCGCAGCCAGCATGAGAGTCCCCTTACGCCCTAGCTTGGGTGAGTCACTGGTGTTACCTGCAACAAAAAGGCCCACCACATTGGCGAGAGAGGAAGCCCCAAAGGCCAACCCCACTTGAGTGGTAGAAAAGCCTAATTCATTCACAAAATAGAGCGAACCATAAACTAGCGTAAATCCTCTCCCCAAAAACAGAAGCAGCTGACCTACCGCTAAGATCCAGATCTGGCGGTTGAGGGCTACAACCCAGTCTTGGATTCGTTGAGTCAAGTGTTGGGCAGACGGGGATTCAAGTTGGACCATGAGCTAACTTAGCGGATGTAACATTTCTTCAAGTTAGCAGATTCTTTGCAGGTCTCCAATCGGGTTATAAAGCTGTCAACCCTGATCACGGCTATTTTCTAGACCATAGAGTCAACAGACCAATGGTTATCAATCAGTACTAACCCTATTGTAAAGAGTAAACCTGTTATCGATGTCATAGGTCTTAATAGCTTCAACGGCCGGTGATGAAGGATGATCTCCTCTTCTTCTCAACGGTCCATGGAGATCCGTCATGTTGATGAGCCTGTTGGGTCGGAGGGCAGCTCTTGGGTGTTGGACTATTGATCTAATTCCGCTGCAGCCGTTTGTTATCTAGGTCACCCTCCAATCTCATGCTCCCAGCCGTTATGATCTAGCCATCTATCCCTATCGAGTTCCTCTTTGAGCCATGCTCCAGTATTCTTCTCAACAGACTTCTCCTTCTCTCGACGAGCTGATTGACTCAGATGATACTCC
>CAYSWV010000018.1:4343-77287 GCA_964434865.1 uncultured bacterium | reverse complement strand
GAGTTTTCAAAAGTACTGCGATTCTCTTAGTCTGACTTTTCTGCACCACTAAGGAGAATTTGCTGAGATTCATTTAAAAGTCTCTGAGTGAAAGAACTTTGAGAATTCCGAGCATAGGTCCTTAGATTAGCTTCTATCACTTTCTTGGCATTGAGACTTGTTATACTAAATTCTCCAGTGATGTCCTTGTATACGAGAGGACTATTGAAAGCAAACTGGAATGGATCCAAACTCTCAGGCTCTCCAAGAGCAGGATCCACTGGATCCCGACTCAAGAACCTCCCAGTTGCTGGATCATAATCTCGAGATCGCAAATGATAAAGCCCTGTCTCCTTCTCTAACCATTGCCCATGGAACTGGAAATCCCCGCCTAGCTCACCACCCTTTCTCAAATTCCCGAACCCGTCGTAATGGAAATCCGCTAGTTTTTGCCCGGATTCATCCACTAATCCAACCACGGATCCCATCGCATCAGTGAGGTAGTAAACCATTCCACCAGGATCCTGCTTCAACAACGGATCCATTCCAGCGTACACATACTCGGCCACTGCTGCTCCGGATCCATTCACAACCTGATATATAGACTCTAATCCAGCTCCCATCGCAGGTGCTACTAAGAAATTCCTCTTTACGAAACCGGTGGATTTCACTCTTCGTTTCATGCCGTCATAGAGGTAATCTGTGGATCCGGCTTGAATTAAACGGTCGTAGGTATCGTGGTCGAGGATTAGGGTAGATCCGTCTCGCGTGATCTTTTCCACTCGACCATCTACATCAAAACGATAACTCTCGGCCTCAGATCCACCCGTCACAGACACCAGCTGATACCCTGGCTCATAGTTATAAGTTAATGTCTCAGATCCAGTCCGTTTTGTAGTCCGTTTGCCATCCGCATCATAGGTGTAGCTGATCTGCTCCTCTAGATCTCCTGTGGCGTCGTAATAGGTTTCCTCTTTCAGGCGTAGAGCCGCATCGTACTTCAAAACTACATAGGAGCCATCTTCACGCGTGATCTGGTTGGGTTCTCCCCCTGGATTCCGTTCATAGTTGACTGAAGCCAAGACTGTTCCAGTACTGTTTTGATGCACGATTGATTCAACTTGATCCAGCTCATCATAGGTGTAAGTTGTCTTCACGCCATTAGGTAGCACCCTTTCCCTCAGCCGGTCCGCATCATCGTAGAGCATTGTAGTTAGACCATTGGCTCTTTACGCTGTTAAGAAATTCTATCGAGACAAATTCAAGAACTTGCCTGATGGACTAATCCTTGAAAATAATCCAGTTGAGGATGATGGGAAGGGGGCAGGCCGTATTAGGTTTTACCAAAGGGCTGGTTTTAGCCCTCCTGAAAGATATAGCCGCACCATGAGAGCTATTGTTGTGAACGGGAAGCTCAAACCTTATTTAGGAGATGACCTATGAAGAAAGAAAAAAAGACCCCAAGTGACATCCAAGAATTAACTCCTGATCAGGAAGATGCCTTATTGGATGTTATTTGGGACGAAGATATTGAGGAGGAGATAGCTGATAAGGTCAAGAAGTTGGGCTTACCTGATCAAGCTGTAGCTAATTTCATTAACTCAATCCTATTCCCTCCTAAGGAGTGAAACTTATGAATAGACAACAGCTACAACAAGTCCACACAAGTCTTGAGGTGGATTTATTCGGACCCTATACTAAGGATCAGTGTTTATAGGCTAGGCACAAAACAGGCACAAGACAAAAGGATAAACCCTGAAAGGTATGGGACTGGCGCGATTCGAACGCGCGGCCTAGCGCTTAGGAGGCGCTCGCTCTATCCATCTGAGCTACAGCCCCAATCGAGGTTTGAGCTATCATAACAAAGCCCACAACCTTGTTTCTATTCTTCGTCAAGTGGTAACCCTGGTTGGATCCGACCCTGACCAAAATATTGACCAAATTGTAACTCATAGACTTCATCTTCATCTTGAGTTTCAAGATCACAATCAGAAGCAGGGTAACCGACACATAATAAGGCATATCCTTGAGACTTCAAATCTTTAGACAGACCCATCGCTTCTGGCTGAAAAATAGAACCTTTCAAAACCCGAACAGCACAAGTGGTGCAGGCTCCATTGCGACAGGCAAACGGTAGCTTGATCCCTTGTTCTTCAGCTGATTCTAAAATGTAACGCTCTGATGAAACTTGTAAATTGTAGTGCTGATCTAGCTGTCGATCATGAATGCAAATAGTAAAGTAGTGTTTAGCCATAGGTGCTTAGCAGTAGAGTAACTTATTATATCTTGCTTGATGTCAACGTCCTCCAGCTTTTGAGATAGTCGAATGACTCATGACTGGCAACGACTAGACCGTATTGTTAATGTTCAGTCTCGCTGGCTCACTCTCATAGGTGAACATTGGCTTAATGATCAAGGTGAAACTCTTCAATATTGGCGAGTTGAAAGAGTTGACTCTATGATTATTATTCCAAGACAAAATGGTTCACTACTGTTGCCTCCACCTACCTTTCGACCAGGCATTGCTCAAGCAACCTTAGATTTTCCAGGGGGCCGCTTTGATCCTGAGCAAACCAAGGCGGATAACGCTTATCGAATCCTGAGGCGAGAGTTAGGTGTATCTAGCTCTGAGGTTCAATCATTGCTTCTACTCAATCAGCAAGGGTGGCCTGTCAATAGCTCCTTTTCTAACCAGTTACTGTTTGGGGTGGTGGCGGAGATCAATCCTGGGGCTAGTTTTCCGGTAGATTGTTTGACTTACCCTGTCTCTGCTAGTGGCATTCATATGCTGCTCCAAGATTTGCTCTGTCTACAGTGCCGAGCTACATTGCTGGCTTACTGGCACCAGACGAGTGCTTATTCTCAGGATTCAGGGACAATCCCCAGCTAGGATTCATGCTTAATTCATAATTGGTCTCTACAGTGCCTCTTATTAGATTAAGGTCAGCATGATGAGTATTTTGCATGATTCCATCGGAGATTACTTACTCCAGCAAAACATCCTGAGTCCCGATCAGTTAAGGGTAGCTCAAAAGTTGCAACAGCAGAGTCAAGGACCTCTAGCTATGATCCTATTGAGGTTGCAATTCATTTCTACAGTTCAACTAGGTGAGCTATTGGAAAAAGGATTTACTCTGGTATCTTGAGCATCAGCTTAGCTAAGGATTCAAGCGCTTTTGGGTCCAGTTCCAGGCTGTCTCAATGATAGAAGATAAGCGGGTGTAATAAGGGGTCCACCCTAACTCCCGACTGATAGAAGAAGCGTCACCCACTAAGCAAGGAGGATCACCAGGCCGTCGAGGACCCATTTGGACTGGAATCTCTCTTTGAGTTACTGTTTGAGCGGTTTCAATAACCTGCTTAACTGAAAATCCTTGACCGTTACCCAGATTGTAGTGTCGACTACTGGATCCTGAGGTGAGAGCCTTAAGCGCTAGGACATGGGCTTGAGCCAGATCCATAACGTGGATGTAGTCACGGATACAGGTGCCATCTGATGTATCATAATCACTGCCGTTGATAGTCATGTGGGAGCGGGTACCGGCAGCAACATCTAGAACAATGGGGATTAAATGGGTTTCTGGATCATGAGCTTCACCTACTTCACCCTCAGGGTCAGCCCCAGCTGCATTAAAGTAGCGTAGACAGATGGACTTGATGCCATGAGCCTTATCAAAGTCTTGCAAGATCTGTTCAACCATCAACTTGCTAGTCCCATAGGGATTGATGGGCCGTTGCACATGGGTTTCAGGAATAGGAATGGTTTGGGGTTGGCCATACGTAGCACAGGTGCTGGAAAAGACAATGTAGGGAATACCATGATCCCGCATGGCTTCTAGTAAGGTTAATGTTCCAGCCACGTTATTGCGATAATACTTACCTGGATCAGTAACCGACTCACCCACATAGGCAAAGGCAGCGAAATGAACAACTGCAGTGGGTTTATAGGTTTCAATCACCTGATCCAATCGAGACCGATCGGCCAAATCACCTACTTCAAGCGGACCCCATTTGACAGCCCAGGGGTGACCGTAGATTAAATTGTCATATGTAACTGGGATTAAATGAGCTTGGGCCAACACTTTACAGGTATGACTACCAATGTAACCAGCTCCACCTGTGACGAGAATGGTCATAATCGTGCCTCGATCTGGATTTGAATGGATCAACGTCAGAATTATCTGTGATTGTAGTAGCTTTTATACCAAACCACAAAACGTTCAACCCCATCCTCAATCGGAACTTGGGGAGTAAATTGAATAGTTTCTTCAAGATCTTCAATGTCGGCATAGGTGGCTAATACATCGCCAGGCTGTAGAGGTAGCATCGTTTTGATGGCTTTCAATTGCAAGCAGCGCTCCAAAACTTCAATAAAATCAATGAGTTCGATGGGATGATGATGGCCGATATTGTAGAGCCGATAAGGAGCTGAACTACAACTTGGATCAGGATCAAACCCTGACCAGTTAGGATTAGGCTGGGGATGATGCTCAAGAACTCGGAGGACTCCTTCAACCACATCATCAATGTAGGTAAAGTCACGTTTCATTTTGCCGTGGTTAAAGACTTGAATAGGTTGACCTGACAAAATAGAGCGTGTAAAGGAGAATAACGCCATATCAGGTCGCCCCCAAGGTCCATACACGGTGAAAAATCGTAAGCCCGTTGTGGGGATCCCATAGAGATGACTATAGCTATGAGCCATTAATTCATTCGCTTTTTTGGTTGCTGCATATAAACTAATAGGGTGATCAACAGAATCATGAGTGGAAAGTGGTAAGCGGGTATTGGCTCCATAAACAGAGCTAGAAGAAGCAAATACCAAATGCTTCACTTGATGCTGCCGACATCCTTCAAGGATCGTCATAAAGCCCACTAAGTTGCTGTCTACATAGGCATAGGGATCTTGAAGAGAGTAACGGACACCAGCTTGAGCTGCCATGTGAGCCACACGGTCAAAAGTATAAAGGTCAAAGATTTGAGCCATACCTACTCGATCAGCAATATCCAATTTATGAAAAGTAAAGTGGGGATGCTGCTTTAATTGGTCTAGTCGTGCATGTTTGAGGTTGACATCGTAATAGGCATTCAAATTATCCACCCCAACGACTGAATAGCCTTGTTGCAGTAAGCGTTGGCTGAGGAAAAACCCAATAAAGCCAGCTGTTCCCGTGACTAGAATCGTAGTCATAGCTCTCCCTTAGAAATCAGCGCCAAAGATCCGCAAAATGTTACCCAATTCTCGGATGGGGTTCAAAAGTAAGTTCAGGGGTCGTAGACCTACAGCGAGATTATCTCCAGAACTAGCAATGCCAGACGTTTGCACAATCAAAATATCAGAGTCTTGTAGAGGTGGATTAAGTTGGTCATCTAGCCCCTGGGCAAAGTCAACAGGAACCGAGCGAGGGGTCACCGATCCATTAGGATTGACGCGTAATAACTGGACTGAGTCTGGTACTGCTTCTGGGGTAAAGCCTCCTGCAGCCAAGATCGCTGTGTTCAGAGGGGAATTCGGCTCCAATCTGATTTGTCCGGGCCGTTTAACTTCGCCCACAACATTGACTCTAATCTCATCTGGGGAAAAATTAGCTGCACTTAATTGGTTGGATTCAGCCAGATCGATCGAAGGAGCGGTGGGGATCTGAATAGTGTCACCATCGGCAATCACAATGTCACTATCAGGATTGCCATTATTTAAGAGATCCCACAAATCAACAGTGAACTCCTGGGAGCGACCGGAGGCTAGTGTTCGAGATACGGTAACATTACGGACATCGGCCACCTGGGTAATGCCCCCTGCTAGTTGAATGAGCTGCGTCACTCGGGGGACATCCTCACGTAAAGTGGTGGCGTTAACATCAGTAATATTGCGCTCACCCTCGTTGCCTCGGGTTGGAGAAACGGTGTAAGAGCCAGGCCGTTTAACTTCACCAATGACACTAACTCGGAGGGATCGACCCCGGGTCAAGGTGAGAGATACTACCGGATACTTTAAGTAAGTCGCTAACTGTTGCTCAACCTTATTAGCAGCCTGTTCTAAGGTTAAATCTTCAACTCTCACTGCTCCCAACAGCGGTACGTTGACTGTGCCATCCACTAACACTTGCTGGTTACCACTCAGATCAGGCTCGTCCAGGACAACCAGTCTAATGCGATCACCAGGTCCTAACGTGTAGAGACCTTCCTGTCGAGTCAGGTTGAGATTGAGCGTTGAGGGTTCAGCTAGAGGGGAGAGTGAAAATCGGGGGGTTTCTAGATCTAGATCAGCAGCCGAGTTAGCCCAAACAGGGGGACTCAGACAAAGCAGCCCCGCTAAAGCCCCAATGATATAACCAGTGTGCGGTGGGTAGTTCATAACTCATGATCCGTAGTAAATTACGCAGCAGATGCTGATAGTTGGGACCTTAAGCGACTAGAAAAGTCATCAATGGTGTACTGCAACCCTTGGTCCAGGGCAATATGAGGCGACCACTGCAGACACTGTTCTGCTTTTGAAATATCAGGTTGACGCTGTTTAGGATCATCTTGGGGTAGGGGCTGGTAGTCAAGTGCGGCAGAACTTTGCGTCATAGCTTTGATCTTAAAGGCCAAGTCTTTAATCGTAAATTCAACCGCGTTACCTAAATTCATAGGACCCGTATAGGTACTGTTCATTAACTGCATTAAGCCTGCAACCATATCAGAAACATAACAGAAGCTGCGAGTTTGCAGGCCATTTCCGTATAAAGTTAGGGGTTGTTGCTTCAAGGCCTGAATAATAAAATTACTCACCACCCGTCCATCATCAAACCGCATCCGCGGTCCATAGGTGTTGAAGATACGAGCTACGCCAATACTAACGTGATGCTGCCGGTGGTAATCAAACATCAGTGTTTCAGCAGCCCGCTTACCCTCGTCATAACAACTACGAATGCCAACTGAATTAACATTGCCCCGATAGTCTTCTGGCTGTGGGTGAACGGTGGGATCTCCGTAAACCTCAGAGGTAGAGGCTAACAAAATCCGGGCCTGGGTGCGTAGTGCCAGATCCAGCATATTTAAGGTCCCCATTACATTTGTCTTCAGCGTTTTGATGGGATCAAACTGGTAATGCACAGGAGAGGCCGGGCAGGCTAGATGATAAATCTGATCAAGAAAGGGAATATAAACGGGATCAACCACATCATGCTCTAGATAGTTGAACTGAGTTGAAGCCAAATGCGGTTGAACGTTAGCGAGTTGCCCCGTAAATCCATTGTCTAAGCAAATGACCTCATGGCCCTGAACCATTAGTCGATCAATAAGGTGAGAGCCAATAAAGCCCAGCCCCCCTGTGACCAGGATTCTCATCGGCCTACCCCCACTACAGTAAAGCCACTCTGTTCTAAGGCCTGCCGATTTAAGCAGTTGCGACCATCAACAATTAAAGGCCGTCGCATCACAGGTAACAAGGGTGTAAAGTCAAGATCTTTAAAATTGTCCCATTCAGTGACTAAGACCAGAGCATCCGCATCTTGGGCTACAGCTTGGGGTGCCATAACCAAAGAAATCGGAGGTTGCTCACCTTTAAAGCCTGTACTCGAAATAATAGGGTCATAAGCCTTCACTTTGGCTCCAAGCTTTGTGAGCTGTTCAATTAGGGTCAGAGAGGGAGCATCACGCAGATCATCCGTGTTGGGCTTGAATGTTAGTCCTAACAAACCAATGGTTTTGCCTTTGAGAACTTTTAGCTCATGTTGCAGTTTTTCAATGACCCGACTCCGCTGACCCGAGTTAACGGCCACGGTTGCTTTTAGGATCCGGGCTTCATAGTTATAGTCTTCGCCAGTGTGAATCAAGGCAGAGACATCTTTCATAAAGCAACTCCCTCCCCAGCCCAAGCCTGCATTTAAAAATTTGGGGCCAATTCTTGAATCCAGACCCATCCCTTGAGCCACCTGGGTCACATCAGCCCCCACCCGTTCACAAATATTAGCAATTTCATTGATAAAGCTAATCTTTGTAGCCAAAAAGGCATTCGCGGCATACTTGATCATCTCAGCTGAAGCCAAGTCAGTAACCACCAGCGGAATAGCTGGACCCTGATCACCGTGATAGCTGCGAGTCAAAATAGGGGCATAGAGCTGTCGCATGGTTTCAACCGCTGTAGGGCTATCTGATCCCACCACAATTCGATCGGGGTTGAAGGTGTCTCCTATCGCAGTGCCTTCCCGTAGAAATTCAGGATTGCTAACCACATCAAATAGGGGTACTTCAAAGCGGCTAGGGTCCAAAGATTCAGCTGTATCTCGCGAGGTCGGGCTACCTGTCGACACCGTTGATCCCACTAGAACCCGCTCTTTAACAGCTTGTGCTGCCCCATCTAGAATCACCATTCTGACCCAGTCCCCAGAGCCAATGGGTACCGTTGATTTGTTGACAATAATCCGGTACTGACAGTATGTGGTCACCAAATAACGACCAATATCACGAGCCACCGCTTCGACATAGCTCAAATTAGGTTCTCCAGAAGCTAGAGACGGCGTCCCTACAGCGATGAAGATAATCTCACCAAAATCAACACCTGCCTTTAAATGGGTGGAAAATGTTAGAGAGCCTGAACCCTTGTGAAAGTCTGGAGAATGTTCACTGCAGCGGCTGACAATAGCCTCTAAGCCAGGTTCATAAATGGGGACCTGACCCGCTTGAAGCATGTTGATCTTGGCTTCATTGTTGTCGATACACATCACCTGATGGCCAGTGTCAGCTAGACAAGCTCCGGTTACCAGTCCAACGTAACCTGTTCCCACAACTGTAACTTTCATACGCGTCTCTCTCATCTAGTGAATAGGCAAGTGTCATATCAAAATGTCGTCTCAAGCTGCCCTCTCAAGGTGCCGGTGCCACCAAGCTAAATCGGCTCGAAATCATTAGCTCTGAAACAAAAATGAAGTGTAAGCTGAGTCAGTCGATGCCATTAACACTATGAAGCTGTTTGACCTACCCATCGAGTCAGCACTTGATCAGCAGGTTTAAACTCTTCTTTAACTGGGCAAAAAGTGCCAACAAAGGCCTCTCGCTTCACCTTAGGTCTAGAGCCTGCCTGGTTGTCAATTGAACAGAGAAAGATATAAGCCTCTGAGCGTCGTAGGAGAATACCATTACTAATTAACCGAGCTAGGGAGGTATCAGCTCCAATCGATCTCATTTCAGGGTGATGAAGCGTTTCAACATCGTAAGCGACATAAATCTGGCTCATCTTGTAATCCTCCACTGATGTATCTGTCACTGTTAAGCCAAACTCTCTCAGCATCAGTTAGCCTTGCTACAAACCGGGACATTAGTCATTCAAATAAAGATCATTCAATGAGCCCCAGAACGAGACAAAACTCTAGGAATGGTCAATAATAGAATTTTCAGATCATAGCCTAGAGACCAATCAGCCAAATAATTCAGATCTAGAAGAGTAACCGCCTCCAGATCCACTAAATTTGAACGAGCACTGACTTGCCAGGCTCCAGTGATCCCAGGTAAAGCATTCAACCGGTGCTGATAAACCTCTGGAATCCGAATAGCATCGTAAATGGCCCAGGGGCGGGGACCCACTAAACTCATCTCCCCTCGTACCACATTGATCAATTGGGGAAGTTCATCAATACTCCACTTCCGCATCCAACGACCCATGGCTGTAATCCTGGGATCATCTTCACGCTTGTGCAATCCTTGCTGCTGGCCCATCACCTGGTGATGATAACGTTCAGCATCAGGGATCATTGTCCGAAACTTCATGACTCGAAAGAGCCGCCCTTGTTCTCCCACACGCCACTGCCGAAAGAATAAAGGCCCTGGAGAAGTTAACCGCATGCCAACAGCAATCGCAATTAAAAATGGCATTAGACTAATCATAATTAATGCTGCTGCAAGTCGGTCACAGAGTCGCTTGAGCAACCATGAGCGGGAACAAGATTGGGCTGGTAAGTGAGAATGAGTTGGCACCGACAGACCCACCTGCTTTTGATACAGGGCTGACCGATTGGCCCAAAGCATGATATCAGTCTCTGTCAGTTGTGGATCTAACCAGATACGCCTCACTGAAGAAAACTGTAAGCAATCGAGTAAGGCTTGCTTTTTTTCAGAAGTGATGAAGCCTTCCTGTTCTGAAGTTGAGGCTTTAACCCAGAGCTGAGTGTAATCCCACTGAAGAATCCAGTTGGACATCGTTAAACAGCCCTGTTCAGTCTCAAATGGAAGATGTGTAAATGAAGTTAGCTTGAGAGAATTTGCCATGTGCTCACCCATGAATGGAGCCACGTTTACTGGTCTACACCACTCTCGTCCGTCAGTTAAGTCAATAGTTTGAATCCATTACTTAAGACGAGTTTGCTTGAATCTTTGTGTAGAGAACAAGCAATAGTCACCGCCTTCATCGATGCTTCATACAGTAGCATGCACCTTTTGATTAAGCAATATGTCGGGTTTTCTAATAGCACTAGCCTCGCAAAGGTCAATGTTTATTACCGATCTAGAAATCTACCGAAAAATACGGTGTTACTTAGAATGGCTCTAGTATCTCCCAGATTTGGGAGCAAGACTGTGTTAGGTGAAACCAATTCAATGTAATCAATAATGTTGGTTCAACCTCAATTTAACCCTAAACCCTTTAGAGTAAGACAAACTACATAAACTCAACGATCAGCCAAGTGATTATACGGATAATTTCAATTTAGCGCAAAAACTATGATCTACTGATTTCTGCGGATTAGTTAAACATTATCTCGGGCTACAGATCACTAAGAGAGAGTATTTCAGTAGATTTCTTGTTGATGTTAGGTTTGGATAAGTAGAATTGCTCAGCTTCTAGCCTGTTTGGCCCTTTCATCACCGTGTTTCTGAATAGCTAAGGTTATTTCAGCAAGACGTTTCTGGTTTAGCTAGTTTGATCAATTCCAAAAAGTGTAAAAAAAAGGATTTTGATGTTGAATATACTGAATTTGGATTTATTGTTGACGCCTACATAGTTCTTCATCTATAGTGTCTCTGAGCATTGAGTCGGCTATAGGCTTTTAAGCTTTTGCAAATCTGTCTCAGAAGCCTTCAGAGATCTTCCTATATGGTTCCGGGTAAAGTTGTGTAGTTCTGGTAGAGCTACGTAGCTTTCGTGAATCCGCAGGCTACCTGCCTGAGAGTCTGGGGTGTAAGGCGATTCACAAGTTTAGTTCACAAGTTTAAATGTTGTGGATGAAGTTCTAAACTTTTGAGCAGATCAGGGCAGAAGAGATTCAACGGGTTGATTGAAACCGAAGGGCCTCTGGAATCAGGATTGTAAGAGTATTTGGGTAAATACCATGGGTTTAAAACATGCACCGTACCATGTCCGATCAGATATGGAAAACCTACCTGCCATAACAGTATCGTTGTTGGGGCGACGGCTGACTTGCATGACAGTACCCAGTATTGTTGCATCTATTTGTGCAGCTGCAGCTACCAACCAGCGACTGCTAGTTACTCACTACAATGTGCATGGATTTAATCTCACCATGCAATTGCCTTGGTTTCACGATTTTTTACAATCAGCTGATATTGCTCATTGTGATAGCATTGGCATCTTGAAGGCCCTCCAGTTTATGGGGATTAAGTTACCTCACCATTACCGAGCTTCTTACACTTTACTGATGCCTCGGTTACTAACTTACTGCAACCTATATGGTTTTTCAGTATTCTTGTTAGGTGGCCAGCCTGAAGTGGTTCAACAAGCTGTCGTTAATCAGCAGAGTCAGTTTCCTAATCTAGCCATTGCAGGCCATCATGGCTATTTTTCCTTGGATGATTCCAAAGTTAATGACCAAGTCATTTATCAGATTAATCAACTTAGGCCCCATATTTTAATTGTTGGGATGGGGATGCCCCGGCAAGAGCAATGGCTAGCCCGCTATCAGCATCGAGTCAATGCTACTGTTCTGATGGCAGGCGGAGCCATTATTGATCGACTAGCCGGGTTAGTTCCTGATTGTCCGAAGTGGATTTCTGATTTGGGACTGGAATGGTTGTATCGGTTGCAACGAGAACCAGGTCGACTAGCTAGCCGTTACCTCCTTGGCAACCCGGCTCTATTTTTGAGTTTGGCTCTGGCTAAGGCCATGGGGAGTTCGGTCAAGTTAGAGGAGTCAGTTCAGAAGTCTGAGATCTTGAAACCAGAAGTGTTGTTAGCTAAATAATGGGTCACCATGATGCGGATTTTACAAACACTCTACCACTGCCAAACAGGTGGGGGATCACTCCAAGTGGTTCAAGATCTGGCTACAGCAGCCCGGCAATCAGGTCATGAGGTTGATATTTTATTACCCCAACGATCACTATTTCAGGGTGCTGGCGAACTCTTTTTTACAGGTCATAAGTTTCTAGATTGGTTCCGATTCTGGCAGCGCTTGCAAGCCAATGTCTATGATTTGGTGCATGTTCATGATCGATACTGCTCACTGCTGTTAAGAGGTATTCCGCATCGTCCGCCTAGTGTCCAGACGAACCATACTTTATATACCACCCATCCCCGATTAACACTCTTAGCCGATCGAGTTGTGGCCTGCTCCCAAACGATGGACCATCACCATGCCACGTTTTTTAAGGTAGCAGCGGCCCGACGTCGTTATATTCCCAATGGGGTTCATCAACCTTTACCTAGCTTACAGCGACTGCACCAACTACAAGACCAGATCCCCAGTCATCTCCGATCTCGTGATCTGTGCGTCACAGTAGCTCGCTTATCTCCTCAAAAAGGCCACACCTATTTACTGCAAGCCATTGCTCAGCTCCCTGAAAATCTTCGACAGCAGTGGGCTTTTGTCTTTGCTGGCTCAGGTGATCTACAGTTATCCCTCCAGTTACAAGCCATTGACCTAGGCATCAACGACACCATTATTTGGTTAGGGCATACAACTGACATTGCTGAATGGTTAACCCTGGCTAGTGTCTTTGTCTTACCGTCCCTCTTTGAAGGGCTACCACTATCCCTATTAGAAGCGATGGCCATGGGCCTGCCTTGTTTAGTATCAGCTGTTGATGGCAACTTAGATGTTATTCGCCACGGTGAAAATGGATGGGTTTGTCCCCCTGCTGCTGCTGCTGCTTTAGCTCAACATCTAGCCAGCTTGCTTCACGATCCAGACTTAAGAAGCACCCTAGGCCACCAAGCTCAGCAAGACTATCACCGTTATTGGTCTTTTGAACGGACTTGGGATCAATATCAAGAGCTGTATTTTGAGCTATGTTCCAACCCATCCTGCTATGAGGCTCCTTATGTTTCTTCAGTCTCCTAAAGCTGATGCTCCTTTCTTTAGTGTCGTGGTCCCAGCTTACAATGCTGCTGACTATATTGCAGAGTGTATTGAGTCTGTCTTGGCCCAAACTGATCCTGACCTGGAACTGATCGTGGTTGACGATGGCTCAACGGATGATACGGCAGCTCGAGTCCTGCATTATCAGTCAGATCAACGACTGCGGCTAGTTCAAAGGGCTAATGGAGGCTTGGCAGCAGCTCGTAATACGGGTATCCGGGTAGCTGGTGGGCAGTGGGTTGCCTTCTTAGATGCTGATGATCGGTGGTGCCCTGAAAAGTTAGCTGCTCACCGTCGTATTATCGAACATTATGGCCAAGAGCAGTCCATTGATGTAGACCGATCACTTTCAGTCACCTACGACTGCGCTGTCTTTATCGATGCCATGGGTCAACGAACTGGGTTACACATGGCATGGACCGATAAACCCCTAACACCAGAGAGGTTGTTATTAAAAAATTACTTGGGTAATGGTAGTACCTCGGTTGTGAAACGAAGTGTACTAGAGACTTACGGGGGTTTTGATGAAAATCTGAAGCGCATGGTTGATCATGAACTTTGGGTCCGATTAAGTCATGCTGGTCATCAGTTTCAATATGTCCCAGACATTCTGACTGAGTATCGTATGCACTCTAACAGCCTGACTGCTGATACAGAGCGTATGCTTCAAGGTGTTGAAGTGTTTTTGCAACAGATTGCTCTCTATGCTCCTGCCAGTGTAGCTCGCCTACGACCTCTAGTTTTAGCCTGCACCCATCGCTGGATGGCCCGTGCTGCCTTCATGGCAAGTCATTATGCCAAAGCCTGGTATCATGCGCGGCTGGCTTTACAACACTCACCTGCGGTCTTATGGCGTGATCAGCGTGCTCTAATTACCTTTGCTGCAATTGGGTTCCAGGCTATTACACCCGCCCCCCTTTTTGAAGCCATACGTCGACTGGGTTTACGGCTAGTCTCGCAATGGTTCCAATGGCAGCGGCCCCAATTGACTACCAAAGTTGAGAGTAAGTAAGCAGTAATTTAAAGCGCAATTTTGTTTAAGCCCAATTGTTTAAGCCCAATTGTTTAAGGATGGAGCAAGCTAATGGCTCATACCTACCATTACTTTAACCGGAAACCTCTACCTCAACGCATTGGACAAGCGCTATGGCGGGAACGATGGATCGGTCTGCTAACTCTTCCACTCTTTATGGGAGCAGCAATCTATCAAATTCGCCAGATTCCGTCAGTCTATCAATCCCGGGCTGAGATTCTAATTGAGTCACAACAGAGTACAGAAAAGCTAGTCTCTGCTGTGTCAGCTCCAGCAGGTATTGGGCGCCTAGATGCCATTGGATTTCGAGCTAATCCCATTAGCAACCAACTTGCCTTGGTTAAATCCCGAGCCTTATTCAACCGAGCTATGAAAGCAGCTGATCTAAAGGCCCCCTACAGTGGTTTTTCGGCCAATACGATCTCAGGTACTGATGTGATTCAAATTCGTTATCAATCTGAATCTCCTGAGAAGTCTCAGCAAGTTGTTGAAGCTGTCACCGATCTCTATATTGAAGAAAACCTGGCCGGTAATCGGCAGAAGGCTTCAACAGCTCGGCAGTTCTTGGAGGAACGGTTGCCCTCACTAGAAGAGGAGTTGCGGACTGCGCAAGATCAACTGCAAGCGTTTCAAAATCAGTATACCTTCTTGGGAACCTCATCAGAGATTCAAAATAGTAGTGAAGCGGTGAACCAACTCCAACGCCGGATCAATGACATCCAAGCTGATCTCAGCTTTACAACCCAGAAAATTGATAGTTTAAAAAGCCAACTACCAGCTAATTTGACCTCCGCTTTGCGAGTCGCTGGGTTACTCCAAGATCCAGCCTACCAGAGGCTACGGAATGAGCTGCTAGATGCAGAGGCCACCTTGGCTAACTTACGATCTCGTTATACAGAAGCGAATCCTCAAGTGCTAGCTGCTGTGGATAAACGGGATCAGATTCAAGCCATGCTGGATCAAACTCAGGCTAGTCTCCTAGGTGAGCAAGTGGAGGCAGTTGATCTCACGTTAGACCCTGTGCGGCGGAACTTAGTTGAAGAATGGTTTAATCTGGAAGTGGATCGGGGTGCACAAGAAGCTCGCTTAAATCAATTAACTCTGCAATTAGGTGCCTTTACTCAGCGTCTGGATCAATTACCCGAACTGATTAAACAGCATAGTCGCCTCAGGACTGAGGTTGATAAAGCTGAACAAACGTTTCTAGCCTTTGCTGATCGCTTGACTGCTAGCCAATTGATTGAACAACAAAGCCTAGGGAATGTCAGAGTTATTGAACCCGCTAGACTGAATCGCTCTCCAATTGCGCCGCAGCGTGATGTCCTCTATGCCATGGCTACCGTTGTTAGCTTAGCGGTAACGTTAGGTTTAGTGGGTCTCAAACGATTGTTTAGTAATACGCTAGAACCTGGTGATCTGATCGATTGCTTACCGATTCCAGTCTTAGCTGTGATTACTTCTGGCTCAAAAGGTCGCCTCTTACAGGCTACTCAGGCCGAGACCACGCACCTCCTCAGTCGCTATCAGGTATTACAAGCCCACTTACGAATGCTACCTCGGCATGCCAATGTGATCGGGGTTTGTAGTTGGACTGATCAAGAAGGCAGTGCCACAGTGGCTGAAAACCTAGCTTTACTAGAGGCTCAAGCGGGGCGCCGAGTTTTACTGATTGATACTAAAGTGGCCGAATCTGATCCTCCTCGATTTAAGCGATTTCAACCTGCTGCGGCTGAGGCTGCCTCATCGACTCAATTACCTACTTTAGATGATATTTTGGCTAACTCTAGTCGATCAGGGCTACAAGGGTTCGATATTTTGATGTATCACGTAGCTACCACACTCCTGTTTTACAAAAAGTGGTCCCAATTGTTAGATCGGCTTCGTAAAAAGTATGACCTGATTGTGATTGATAGTCCTCCGTTAGAGCAGGGTGCAGCTGCCACCTTATTAGCCTCTATGTCAGACGGCATGATCTGGGTATCCTCTCCACCTATGCTGGGTCGTAAGGGAGCCACAGCCGCCGCCGCCGCTATCCAAAATTGGGAAACCCGTCTATTAGGTCAGGTGATTCTTGAAAGCCCAGGCCAGTCTCAAGCCTTACTGAGATCAGTCGGAACTCAGCTGCAATCACCCGGAGATGAGACCTTGCTCCCAGGAGGATCCCAATGAACTCCGCTACCATCCCTATTTCGATCACAAGGTCGTCTCGGATCGTTAAACCTCAAGCCTATCAAGCCCTCAACCAACCCGATCTAGTAGCAGAAGGTTTACTGTTTTGGACGTTAGTCTTAGTGCCCGTGTGGTGGATTCTAGGGATCCAGTTAATGGTTTTTCCCTGTGTAGGGTGGTACTTGTTTTATCGTAGCTGGTCACAACCTCGCCGCCCTGAGTTGCCTTTTGGTTGGCATCTTTGGCTGATTTACTCAGGTGTTTGGTTACTTTCTATTGTCTATAACTTAAGTATCGGTGTCGCTGAGCTAGGTCGTAGTGTGACAGCATTAGGCTCGGTGGTTGGGATCTGGCTACTAACTGTTGCTATTTGGTATGCCGCTCGATGTCTGAATATTAGGCTCCAGGTTGTTGTCAGGGCTTTGTGTGTGGTAGGACTCATGCAGTTACTAGCGGTCATTTTGGGTGAAACTCACATTGCCATGACTGGGACTATTGTGAGGACAAAAAGCCTGATCACAACTTTGATTCCTTCTATGCCAGCTAAAGTTTTTTTTGAGGCTGGCCTTTATGGCCTGGACGATGTTGGCTGGAATCTTGAGCCAGTACCTAGATTGAGATCATTTTACTATTGGTCACCTTTGGCCGGTACGATGAGTATCATCATCTGTATGGCTGCACTCCTGGAGCGTCATAAAGGGTGGCAAGGAGTCGGTCTAGCAGGTGGACTAGTGACAGTTTGGTTAGCGGCTGCTCGGGCTGGTCAGGTTGGTATTGTGCTGGCATTGATGGTGGCAATTGGGCTTAGTAATAGTCGAGTCGGTCGCCGATTATTGCCCTGGACAGTGAGTCTATTGACTGCTTTTTCTCCCGCTATTTTGACAGCGCTTTATCGCTACTTCTTTGAATATCGGAGTGATTCAGCAGCCGGTCGGCTAGCTCTTTACCGCGAAACTTTTCAAGCCTTCTTACAATCGCCTTGGATTGGCTATGGTACCTATGGGCGATCACAAGTTGTGTCTGTCCCCCTCGGATCACACTCCCAATTGTTCTCAACGCTTTATCACACAGGACTGGTGGGATCAGGGTTGGTGTTAGTGGCCTGGATAGCACTATCACTCTCAATTTTGCGATTGGTATGGCGGTTTCCTGTTTTATCCCCTTGTATGGGACTGTGGGTTGGCTTCTCCTTTCAGATGGTTAGTGGTGAACTTTCTGCAGCTAGTGTCACGATCTTTTCTGTTGCGGCCCTGCTTGGTGCAAGTTGGAATCAAGTAGAAGAGTTGGATTTTTATCAGTCTAGACCTTGGCTCAATAAGCAGGAGGTGCTTGATCAGCCAACTCCTTGGCAGAGCTTTGGGGCCTGGTGGGCAGGAACATCAACTGCGGATCAAAGATTATGGACTCGCAAAACGTTAGACTGGAGGCAGACACGATGAAACGTCGAACGGCTATTAGCTTCATAGGTGGAGGACTCATCAGTGCCTGTGGAGCCAGTACTGGATCTAGTACCAGTACCAATGCAACCTTTACTGCTAGCCGACAGCGCTCTCAGTTCCCTTATCTGGGCTTAAATGTAGGGACAGAGATGAACTGGACGGCCCGCCGTGATGCCTTAGTCCCCTATTACAAAGAAGCTGGTGCCAAATGGCTGCGAGTTTGGTACAACTGGGCCGCTATTGAACGAAACCCAAGAGATTACAACCTAGACTACATCTACCCTAACTTGAATTATGCCAAGGAGCAGGGATTTTTAATTACCTTTGTGATCTGGGGAACACCCGCTCATGCCGGATCTGAGGGATTAGCAGCGGTTCCTGATCAGAGTGCCTTCAAGCGCTATTGTGACTGGTTAAGATCTTACTTGTCTGAATTGGTTGATGCTTGGGAAGTGGGTAATGAGCCCAATCTAACCAAGTATTTTACTGGATCACCAGAAGCTTATGTCCGAATGCTAGCCGATGCTTATGAGATCTTATCAGGTCGGGCCTTGGTGATCGCAGCTGGGCCCAGTGGCGCCGCTAAGCCTGAGTACTGGCAGGCCTTGCTTGATGCTGATCTAGAACACTATTGTGATCGAGTGAATATCCATCCCTATCAGAAAAATCCAGGCCGTGTGCTCAACCAGGTTGATGATTTCAAAAGCCGTGTCACTAAACCGCTTTGGATTACAGAATTGGGATTACCCACTAAAGGAAATAGCGAACTCGATAAGGCTAATTTCACTAGCATTCTATTGCCAGAGCTACAGAGTCGGGTTGAAACCCTATTGTGGTATCGCAGTATTCAGGGCAATCAAATTCATCCTCTGACGTATGGCCTGCTTGAAGTTGATAAAGAGACGAATGAGATTATGGCATTACCTGCCTACACTGCCTACCAGACTTTCGCCCAGGGGAATCCAACATTATGAAGACTCTAGCGCCCCTGTCACTCTCCCAACCCAGTGCCACCAAGGCCAAGGTGCTCCATATTGTCTGGGATCGTAAAGTGGGTGGCGTGAAATCAACTTTAACGGGACTTATTCAATCGCAGCTACAGCAGACATTCGATTTTAGGGTTCTAGCCTTACGAGAGGATCAACCGATTCAACACTCAGGTCAGTTGTCTCCAGATATTATTATTTGCCATCAGCCTGCCCGATTTAAAACGGCGGTAGATTTAATCCGGCTCAAGCTGAAAAACCCTCGTGCTCCCATCATTATTCACGAGCATGGGTATTCAGCTGCTTACGAACACTACAACGTGTCCTCTAGGCTCCGGTTTCACACCAGTCTGAAGGTATGTTACGGGTTAGCTGATCAGGTGGTTGCTATTTCACAAGCCCAAGCCCAGTGGATGTTACAGCATCAGCTCGTTCATCCAGAAAAGGTGGCCGTGATCAGGCAATGCCCACCTCTACATGCGTATTTGACAGTGCCTCCTAAGTCACCCCAACGCCCTCTCATTTTGGCTGCTTATGGTCGCTTCTGTCAGCAAAAAGGGTTTGACAGTTTAATCAAGGCTGTGCAAACCATACCTGAAGCTCCTGTCGAAGTTTGGATGGGTGGAGTTGGTGATCAAGAGGCGGCTTTAAAACACTTAGCCCGTGACCTGCCGCAAGTTAAGTGGATGGGTCGGATCGACGATGTGCCTCATTTCTTGAAGTCTGTTGATGTGGTAGTCATTCCATCACGATGGGAACCTTGGGGGAATGTCTGTTTAGAAGCTAAGGCTGCTGCTCGACCTGTGATTGTCTCTGATGTCGATGGCCTGACAGAACAAGTGCAACAGTGTGGACTTTGTGTTCCAGCTGATGATCCAGACGCTCTAGCCCAAGCTATTCAAACGGTACTGCAGCAACCAGCTGATACCTTGATGCAGTGGGGGCAGTATGGGCGAGAGGCCGTCCACACCTGTTGGGAAACCTATATTGCTGAATGGGGTGCCTTACTACAAAGCCTGCTGCCGACTCAACGTTCACTCAAGGAGAGCCACTATGACTAACTTTCCGTTTGTGACAGTCTTGATCCCAGTTTACAATGGCGAAGCAATGCTACCCACACTGCTGGAATCATTAAGCCGACTTGAGTACCCTCGGGATCAGTTAGAAATCATCATTGTCAATAATAATTCTACGGATCGGACCGCAGATCTGTTGGCAGTAACAGGCCATACCATTTTGTTAGAAGCTCAACCAGGGGCTGGCACGGCCCGTAATCGGGGTATTCAAGCTGCAACCGGAGAGTTTATTGCTTGTACCGATTCAGATTGTGTGGTTACGCCCAACTGGATTCAAGATTTACTAGATGGCTTTGATGATCCCAATATTGGCGCCGTGGCTGGGACCATTCAGCCCTATGACTTGACCCATCCCGTAGAACGCTACGAAGCTCTACGCCTCAAAAGTCCTGGTCATTGTCCTCAACATGCAGAGTTTTTACCCACAGCTTGCACCGCCAATGTCATGTATCGGGCTGACGTTTTTCAACAAGTAGGTGGTTTTCTTAATCGCAGTGGTGGCGAAGAAACTGATCTCAACTGGCGCATGCAAACGCAAACGGCTTATCGAATTCATTTTTTGCAAACAGGAGGGATCGTGTACCATCGATACCGTAAAGATTTAAAAGCATTTTGTCGGTCACAACGAGTAAAAGCTAAAACACTAGTTGATTTACATCAGCGGTGGCAGTTGCGAGTGCCCACTGGTCGGCGCGAGCTCTTCCGAGCTATTACTCACTGCATCACGTTTGGTCCCACAGTATTCAGGCAAACCCTGCAGCAACGGTCCCAACTGTTCCAATCCCCTTACACCATCCTATCTGAAGCGCTTTGGGAAGCTCGACTCAATGTTTTGGTCCCTTGGATTCGGTTTCAAGGTATTCGTGAAGGCTTACAAGGTCCATCAGTCTGATCATATATCAACCCTCACTTTTAAGTTCCGGTTTAACCTGATCTCAGCTCCAAAAGGAGATTCTCATGACCCCAGTTTCAGTCATCGTTCCTATTTACAATGGTCAGGATGATGTTAAAGATCTAGTGCAGTGCTTGTGTCAACAGACCTACCCCAAAGAGCAGGTTTGCTACATTCTGGTTGATAACAATAGCCGAGATCAAACCTGGCCCTATCTGCAGGCCCTAGCAGCTCAAGCCAATACTGATGGATATCAGTTTTTTCCGATTCAAGCGTTGGCGATCCAGAGCTCGTATGCAGCTAGAAATGCAGGTGTTAAGCAAGCCACCAGCCCTATTTTGGCGTTTACTGATGTTGACTGTAGACCTACGTCCCAGTGGTTAGAACAGTTGATGCAACCGTTTACCGATCCAGCTATTGGATTTGTGATTGGGGCAGTCCAAGCTTTACCGGGATCGAGTTTATTGGAGCAGTATGCCGCTCGTAAGAAAATATTGTCTCATGAAAACTCATTGAAGCATCCCTACTACCCCTTCGGCAAAACGGCTAACCTAGCTGTTCGATATACCGTTTTTGAAGCCATTGGTTTATTTCGGCCGTATTTAACCACAGGTGGAGATGCTGATTTATGTTGGCGGATCCAATCGGAAACCCAATGGCAGTATGCTGTGGCTCATGATGCGATTGTTCAACATCGTCACCGACATGATTGGCAGGAATTTAAACGACAATGGCAGCGGTATGGGCGCTCACATCGTTACCTAAATGAGTTATTTGGAGTCACGCTAGCACCTGAACTGAAATCTTATCAGTATCTCTATCGAGCCAGTCGGTGGTTATTAAAGGAATTACCCTTGTCAGCTGTTCAATACCTTCAGGGTAAAGCCACGAGCGTTGATCTAGTGAGTCCACTGATCCAACTTCTCACTTTACACTATCAAGCTCTGGGCCAACGAGGAGCCACATTACCTGAAACGGCTCGCTACATTGAATCCCTTGAATAATCACAGGACTGCTCCATGAAAGCTGCACCGCTCAACTCTGATCAGCATCTCTCCACAGCCCATTTAACCACTAATTTGAAGCAGCGCTTTGTTAACGGTGGGATGATTACGCTGGCTTCCCAAGGATCGAAGTTTATGCTCCAGCTGGGATCTAATGTAGTACTTGCCCGACTATTAACCCCTCAGGACTATGGCTATTTTGGTATGACAGTGGCTATTACAGGGTTTATCAGCTTATTTAAAGATCTGGGCCTGTCCACGGCTACAGTACAACGATCAGACTTAAATCATGAGCAGGTCAGTACTCTATTTTGGGTGAATGTGGGAGTCAGTTTGGCCGTTGCTGCCGTGACTGCTTCATTAGCTCCTTTAATCGCTCGGTTTTATCAAGAACCTATCCTAGTTTATGTGACACTAGTTCTTTCCATCGGCTATTTATTTGGAGGCCTCACGGTACAACATCAAGCATTACTGAGCCGCCAGATGCGATTTACCGAACTAGCCGTGATCGATATTACTGCATTGGCTGCAGGTGTCAGTACCGCCATCGTTATGGGAGCATTAGGCTATGGAGTTTGGGCTTTGGTCCTGATGCAACTTGTCATTGGCTTCAGTCATATGGTTGGTGTGTGGTGCCGGTGTCAGTGGCGACCGACAGGGTTCTATGCCTTTAAAAATGTCAAATCGATGATCATGTTTGGTCGTAATTTGACGGGCTTTAACTTAATTAACTATGTATCACGTAACTTAGACAATATTTTAATTGGTCGAGTTTGGGGGCCACAAGCTTTGGGCTTTTACGCTAAGGCTTACCAACTGCTCCTGTTACCGATTCAACAAATTAATGCCCCTATTGCTAGGGTTACTGTACCAGCTCTCAGTCGCTTAAACCATGATCCCGAGCGCTACCGGAAGGCCTATCTCAGAATTCTACGTAAGCTCTGTTTGATCACACTACCCTTAGTAGCCTTCATGGTGGGAACTTCAAACTGGTTAATTGCACTCGTTCTAGGTCCCAAGTGGCTAGAGGCAGGTCAGTTATTTGCCATTTTAGGCATCATGGCTCTAGTCCAACCAATTGCTCATACAACAGGCTGGCTCTTTACGACTCAAGACCGAACATGGGAGCAGTTACGGTGGGGAGCTATTGGGGGTGGCATTACCATCTTAGCTATTTTGATCGGTCTACCATGGGGAGCTGTGGGTGTGGCGATCATGTACAGCTCATCAGGTTTATTATTGAAAGTCCCGATCTTGTTCTGGTTAGTAGGCCGTAAAGGACCTGTCAAGACGGGTGATATTTACCAGACTATTGCTCCCTTTGTGGGGGCAGCCCTATTGAGTTTAGGCATGATTAGCGGTTATCGCTGGCTGCAACTGAGTCCTAATCCTTTGGTCAATTGCTTGGTGGGGTTAAGCCTAACTGTGATATCATCGTTAACCGTTTTGAGTGTGACCGCCACGGGTCGTCAAGAACTACACGATACGATCACAATGGCATTGTCCTTTGTACGCAAACGACTGTCGACTGATGACTCCACAGAGACCAACAAGTTGTAACTGGGTATTAGATCCAAGAGGTTAGTCTCATGAACATTGCCTTTATGGTGAATCAGTTTCCCCATCTTTCTGAAACATTTATTTTAAATATGATCACAGGCCTTTTGGATCGGGGTCATCAGGTTGATATCATTTCTACTGGCTTTAGTCATGAAGAGAAGCAACATCCTGATATTGGCAAATATGGCCTACTAGAACGCAGCCTCTATCGACCCCATATCCCCCTTCAAAGAGTCAAATGCTGGATTAAAGCAACAACTATTGCAGGATTTTCAGCGTTGCACAATCCGACAGTGATAGCTAATACCTTGTTCAATACCACTCATCGTGATCCGTCTATTAATCGAGTAGAGCTGTTGTTTAGTACTGTTCCCTTTTTGAAACGACCTCATTATGATATTGTTCACTGTCATTTTGGCCCGCTCGGGCAATTAGGAGCACAGTTACGCCAGTTTAACGCCTTTACAGGCAAAGTGATCACTTCTTTTCATGGCTATGATCTAACCTCCTATCTCCAGACTCAAGATCCTGCAGGCTACTCTCATTTATTTGAACGAGGTGATTATTTCTTGCCAATTAGCCAGCACTGGCAGCAACGGTTAGTGCAGTTGGGGTGTGATGAAACTAAAATTGCTGTGCATCATATGGGCATAGATTGTCAGCGATTTACCTTTAAACCTCGCTTCTGGCAACCTGATCAACCTGTTCAATTAATCAGCTGTTGCCGGTTAGTTGAAAAAAAAGGAATTGAGTATGCGATTCGGGCCGTGGCTAAAGTGAGACCGGTGTTTAATCAGATTCGATATTCTATTATCGGCGATGGTCCGCTCTACCGTTATTTGGAACAGTTAATCAAAGAACTGAATCTCGATCAGCATGTTGAACTATTGGGTTGGCGGGATCAATCCGAGTTAATTCAGCATTTGGAACAAGCTCACCTCTTTCTCGCTCCCAGTGTAACTAGCTCTACTGGAGATCAAGAGGGGATTCCTGTTGCTTTGATGGAAGCTATGGCGCGTGGCTTGCCGGTTCTTAGTACTGAGCATAGTGGGATCCCAGAGTTGATTGAAGATGGGGTTTCTGGGTTTTTAGTGCCAGAACGAGATGTAGAAGCGCTAGCTAATAAACTGCTGACGCTAGTATCCCATCCTGATCAATGGCCACAAATGGGTCAGGCCGGTCGGGCACAAGTAGAACACTCATTTAATATTGAAACTTTGAATGATCAACTGGTTACTTTATATCAAACTGTGATCGAACTCTAGTGACACTTTTAACTCTCTTTAACCTTAATTCTTGAATTTTTAACCTCTTAGGGTTCCGATCTAGGGACAATCACTTGTAAACATTGAGGAATACATTCAATAGTAACCGGGGTTGTGCCAGCCGGATCGCCGTCTATCACTATCGGCCGGGGTGGATTGGTTTCTATCGTCAGCTGTTTGACGCGTCGATGTACACTACCCACCTGAGCAGCTGTTTGTCTTAGGGCAGAGGTAAATAGATCGGCAAAAGCCAGAAGTGCGGGTAGCCAATGATCAACGATCAGGACCGTCATATCTAGCAAGCCATCATCAGCAATGACAGCCTCAGGCCCTTGAGCTAGGATGGAGCTTATTGAAGAGCTATTAGCAACAGTTACTGAGGTGGCCACCGCATGGATAGTCTCCTGTTCAGTTTCAATTTTAGCAGTGTAAGATCTAAGAGTTTTCAATTGACGAATGCCTTGTAAGATATAAGCTAGCAGACCCCAGCGATTTTTAGAAGCACGACTAGTATTCTGGATTGTGTCAGCACCATAGCCTATGCTAGTCTTCACAATAAAGATCTGACCATTGCAGATACCTACATCTAGATCTCGAATGTGGTGCTGGGTAATTACTTCACAGGCAGATTCAACAGTAGCGGGTATCCCTAATCCCATTGCAAACACGTTAGCCGTTCCCAAAGGGATAATACCTAAGGGAATCTGACTATGCACTAACTCTTGTGCCACTTGGGATACAGTGCCATCACCACCGGCAGCAATAACGAGATCGATAGAGTGTTGCAGAGCTTGGTGAGTGAGCTGCCTTGCCCCCAGTGTCTGACTGGTCTGCAAAATATTTAAATCACAAGTCGATTGTAAGTAGGCCTGAAGTTGGGCTAGAGTTTGTTCAGGGCTATGTTGACCAGCAACTGGATTAAAAATGACAGCAACAGACTGACGTTTCAAGGGTTTCCTCACCTAAGGTAATAGCCAATAAAACAAATGGGTATCCCAAATCATAAACTTGAAATACCCTTTCTTATTAAAGAAACAAGTTACCTTCAGCTCCGTTTAGCAATGATCCATACGGCATGGACGATACCAGGGATATAGCCGAATAAAGTCAACACTATATTGATCCAAAAATCCACGCCGAATCCAACTTGTAGAAATACACCCAAAGGTGGCAGTAATATGGCTGCAATGATCCTGACAGCATCCATGGGGTTATCCTCAATTCACACTTATTAAGATGTATCACACCCAAGATATAAGCAACAACTGTGAATGAAAGGTGGATAATAGTGATTCTGATAGCATGATGGTTTCATTCATGACTAATTCCTGTTTCTTCTATAGTTCAACATGTACTTGAAAAATTTAACAACGGGAGATGCATAAGTACTGCAGCTAGAGCTAAAGCAACTTCCAAAAACATTGAGGGTAAGATCTGGTTAGTTGAACAGGAACCCGATTCTGAAATTTTAAGCGTTGATCAGTTGCTCAACTAGGGTCAGAAGATCTCGCTTTTGAAACGGCTTAGTCAGGTAACCTTTAGCCTGTAGCTCTAATGCTTTTTCTCTGTACTTGCTGGCACTGCGAGATGTCAAGACTATGGTTGGAATCTGAGCCAAATGTGGCTGTGATTGTAAGTGACGCAGCAGTCCGAATCCATCAAGTCTGGGCATCTCTAGATCAGTAATGATGGCTTGATAGTTTGGATCTACAGCAAGTCGAGACACAGCAACACGACCATCTTGAGCTTGTTCAACTTGGTATCCAGCCCGACTGAGGGTCGATACTATCATGCTGCGGACTGAGTAAGCATCATCAACAACCAGAATGCGTTGGGCCATAGGGATGTCGATCTCAGTGGCGAGAGGTGACTCTTGATAATGACTAGCTTGATCAAGGAGTTGATCTGGATCCAGCACCAGTACAACCCGTCCTGTTCCTAAAACTGTTGCCCCACTAACCCCGACAGGCTGAGGGAGTCCTGAGGGTAGAGCTTTCAAAACGATATCCTGTTGTCCAATTAACTGATCCACTAGCACAGCTGCTTTGGCTTGGATCTGTGAGTCTTTGTTGGTGGTTGAGTCTTTAAGAATAACGACAGGTATTTTAGTTCGTTCAACGGTGAGAGGATTCAGGGTACCTTGATCAGGATGAGGTATGTGGTAGCGCAGTAACTCAGGAATTCTAAATGCGGGGAGAGCTTGGTCCTGCCAGTGGACTTGTAGGTTGGATGCTGATGAGTCCGTCTGTTGCAACTCCTCTGGGGTGATGCGCATAATTTGGATAATTCGATCCTGTGGAATCGCCAAGATATCACGTTCAACCCTAACCAACAAAGCTGGCATAATGGATAACACTAAAGGTAACCCTAGAGTAAAGGTTGTGCCGTGGCCCAAACGAGTTTGTAGAGTAATATCACCTCTCAGTTGAATAAGAGCAGCTTCAACAATATCTAAGCCCACACCTCGACCGGATAATTGGGTGACTTGGTCAGCCGTGCTAAACTCTGGCACAAAAAGGAGCCGATGCAGTTCGGCCTCAGTTAAAGCTTCTGCTTGTTCAGTTGTGTATAGACCTTGGTGAATAGCTTTCTGACGAATTCGTTCTGGGTCGATCCCCCGGCCATCATCTTGAATAGTAATCAATGTCCGACTGCCTGAGTGTCTGGCCTCAATTTCAATCCGGCCCGTTGTTGGTTTGCCAGCTGTTTGTCGTTCATCGGGTGATTCAATCCCATGATCAAAGGCATTACGAACTAGATGGGTAATGGGATCTTGAAGTTGATATAAGATCTGTTCATCAATTTCAACCTCACCCCCATAGATCACTAGCTCCACAGATTTTTGATAGGTCTTACAGAGATCTCTGATAGCTCGGGGGAGATGCGTCACAATTTGTGAGAAGGGAGCAACTCGTAGTCGTGTGGCTTGGTTAGAGAGTTCGGCACATATCCGGTTGAATTGAGTTCCCGTTTGCTCCATTCTGCGCTCAATTTGAGCTAAATCCTCTATTTTTTCTCGTAGTAAGGCAGAAGATTCCATTAAGTGATGAGCAGCTTCATGCACTTGGGTGTGTCGATCCCACTCCAAACTATCAAAATCATGGGAGTTAGAGCCTAAAGAAGCTGAACCCTGACCAATATTAAGCTGATCATAGGATTCTCGGAGTTGTTGGTTGATTTGTCGCATTTGCTGCATGATCAGTTTTGTTTGACGAGCCAACCGATTCAAGTCCTGACGTTCCTGATCTAGATAGGTCCGTTGAATGATCAGTTCACCCACTAAATTCATCACAGCATCTAAGCGGCGGGCATCCACTCGAGAAAAGATTGGGGTCAGGGGGCCAGGTTCTGGAACCTTTTCAATGGCTTCAAGATTGGGATCTGAGGGCTGAACTTCAGGCTGGGCTTGTTTGAGATCAGTTAATAATTGTTGGCTCACTGTTTCAATAGTGGCGATGCCGCTTAACCATTGCTCTGGTAAGGTGACTAAGCTGGACTCGTCAAAGAGCGCTTGGGCCGTGATCAGCTCAAGTGGATCGATAGCTGTTTGTAATTCACTAAGCTGTAACATGGTTGACAAGGCATTGAGTTTCTGGAGTAATTCCAAGACGTCAGGGACACTCTCTTGAATCGAGATTTCATTAGAAGGCTCTAGCTGGCATAAGGCTTTAAGTTGAGCAATTAAGGGGGGAAAGTCTCTAGATAACATCGTTTCTAATAAGCTAGGCGATTGCGGCTGGGGCTGATCGACCTCTGAGATCTCCAGCTGAGGCAACTGGCCCAGCGCTAAACTCAATTCTGTTAGGCTGGGATCTGTCTCTAATCCTGATTGATCGGCCTCTACAATCCTGACGACTAGCTCTAGTATGGGTTGAATCTGGTTAAACCATTGTTGATGTTGCTCTACAGTCCAAGCACTCCACAACAGTTGGATACCTTTAAATTGCTCTTCAATTTGAGCCATAGCAGCTGCGAGCTGGCCCCGCCCAAACATGGCTGCTGAACCTTTTAAAGAGTGAGCTGAGCGAATCAATTCTCGGAACAGTTGGCTGATATTAGGGACGGTAGGTTGGCGCAGGGCTTGAACTTGGGTCATCAACAGCTGAGAAAACTCTCTAGCTTCATTGAAGAAAATCGTGATTAGGGCTTGATCTTCAGCTGAATCAGACTGATGAGGTTCCACATCTAATAGTTGATCGAGATCAGATCCTGCTTCAAAGTGAGGGATTTCCAGATTTGAAGGTCCAGAGTTGAGTTCGGGATCTGTCGATCCAGTTAGGAGAGTTCCTGCATTCAGTAAGCTAGGATCAAACTCAAGCTCTAATGCTAACTCTGAAAGGTCTTCTTCATTCAAAGCTAGATCCAGTTCCATTGAGTCCAGGTCAGCTTCAGGTAGATCTGCCGGTTCATCAAGCCAGGAGGGATCAAACTCTGCAGTAGCCTCATCTAGAAGGTTTAATGAGGTGTCGAGTAACCCTGGATCAAACTCTAATTCCAGATCCTCTACAGTGACATCATCTAGGTCTGATGAGGTATCAAGTAACCCTGGATCAAACTCTGAGTCCAGATCCGTAGAGGCCATAGAGAGCATCGGGTCATCTAACAGGCTGAGATCAATATCGGTATCGGTAGGGGTTGGTTCGGTAGTAGCTGAGTTGGAGGCGGGCTGGGGGGCCGTATGCATGGTCTGTTCAAATAGGGCGAGATCTTGATTGAGACCATCCAACGATTGTAGAAGCTGGGATAGAACTTGAGTTTGCTCTGGTGCTGTTAGTTCTGGCCAAACGGGCACCACCTCAGTTAACGTGTCTTCAACTGCATGAATGGATTGACTCAGATGAGTGGCTTTAGCCATTGAGGCTGCACCCTTAATAGAATGAGCTAGCCGCTGTAAGGTGCGGAAGGCCTGACTCCCAGACATAGGACGTCTTTCAAGGGCTAACAACTCTTGCTCAAAGTTTTGTAATGCCTCTTGAATTTCGGCTAGGAACAGCTGCTTAACATAGCTGTCATCGTTAGAAGTACTATACATCTTCAGTGGTCCGGAAATCTTCAACAGAATCTTGCAAGGTATCAACAACTTGGACCAGAGATTGGAGCTGAGCCGAAACTTGGCTGGCTTGATCAGCAGTTTGCCCGGCAATTTGGTTAACTTGCTGAACTTGAGTTGTCAATTCAATCGTATTAGAGGACTGTTGTTGAGCCGCAACAGCAATTTGGGCCACCAGGGCATCAATATCTCGACTGACTTTAATGATCTGATTGAGTGAGCTTTTAGCCTCGGCAGCTAGCTGTGTGGTAGTGACCACTTCTTGGGTACTCATTTCCATGGCAGTCGCCACCTGCTGGGTTTCAACCTGGATGGAGTCCACAATTGTTTCAATCTCTTCAGTGGCCTGGGCTGAGCGCTCAGCCAATTTACGGACTTCTTCAGCAACAACAGCAAATCCTTTCCCTTGTTCACCAGCTCGGGCTGCTTCAATCGTAGCATTCAGCGCCAGCATATTGGTCTGTAGAGCAATTTCACTAATAACATTGACAATTTGGCCAATTTCTTGTGAACTTTCCCCTAGCCGCTTCATCATTTTAGCCGTTTCAGCCATGGTTGATCGTAAGCTATTTACACCATCTACTGTCTGATCCATAACCTGTCCACCTGCATCTGCCGCTGTAGCAGCCTGATTCGCAATCGTTTCAGTTTGGTGAGCTGAGTGAGTAACAGCTTGCATAGCATCAGAAATTTGCGAAATCCGACTTAAAGCTGCACCAATCTGTTCAGCCTGACCCAGAGCTTGATCAGATAACTGTTGGGTCACGGTGGAGGAGCGCTCCATATCTTGATTCACTTGTTGAACCACAGCTTTGATTTGGATCACAACTTCTTCTAGAGTAGACACTAAAAAATTGAAAGCATCCGATAGAGAGGAAAGTTCGCTGTCTGTAATTGCAGCTCTAACTGTTAAATCACCTCGGGCAGCCCCTTTGATTTCTTCAAATAAGCGCAGGATCTCATTTGACAACGCTTGTTTTTGGGCCACTTGGCGTTCTGTTTCAAATTGCTGCTGATCAACAAACTCTTGGAGTTGACTGGCCATTAAGTTAATGCCTTGCGCGAGTTCCTGAACAGCTTCAGTATTGAGGTTTTGAATCTGGACCGTAAAGTCTCCTTCTGAAATTGCCGCTACACCCTGAGCTACTGTCTGAATATCAGCTTCCAATTGTTTGTCAGTAACACCCAGAGTTGATCGCTCTTGAATTTGTTTGAGAGACCAGCGCAATTGTAGGGCCATCTGATTGATGCCCTGTCCTAATGTTTGAAGATCTGCATTGGTCTGATCGAGTTGTCCCAAATCAATCCGAGAGTCTAGCAAGCCTTGGCCAATCTTCTTAACTGTGAGAGCGATCGCTTCTATATCCTGTTGTAGTTGAGTTTGGGTCTCAGAAGCTTGAGTGGCTAGATCTTGATAGTATTGGGCGTCTGCTGTTACAGTATCTGACTGTTGTTGAATGTGAGTAGCCAATTGATTAAAGGTAGCTGTCAGTTGACCTATCTCATCCTGAGTCTGAACGTCAGCTCGAGCTGTCCAATCACCAGCTAAGTAACGACGCATAGTTTGATCTAACTGCAACAACGGCTCTAGGATCAGGCGACCCAAGTACCGCCCCATCCAAATATTAAAACCAGCCAACACCAGAAAGACGACTAAGATTATGATACTCAGCAGGCCCACACGAGCATTGAGCGGATCAGGGACTAGGCCTCTGACTAGAACTCCAACAGGCTGATTAGCTTGATCCCGAATCGCTTGGGCAACCAATCTGTAAGGTTGACGATTAACTCGAGCTTGGCCATAAACGGGATCAGCTGCTGTTAGAGATCTCTCCGCTAGGTTTAGAGCTGATCTAGATAGGGAGATATCAGTAATCACTTGATTGGAGTGTTGAAGACTAGCCGCTACGGGAATTGTCTGCAGCGATGATAAAGATGTCCCAGCTAAAATGGCAGAGACTCCACTTTCAAAGATGGGATCTGTGGTGCTCAGAGTAGTGGCTTCAACGATATCTCCAGCTACAAGTGCACCCCTAACCTGATTTTGTCCAGAGATGGGGTAAACCACATACTGAATCAAAAATGTAGGATCAGTAGAGGCGTCAAGCCCGATTCGTTGGGCCGCCACTTCAGCAAGCCTAGGACTTCGAGCGGCCAAGGCACTGTAAGCAACTGGCTCTGTGGTTACAGCAAGAGTGGATTGTGTGAGTGCATTACCAACAAATCCATTGGGATCATAAGCTACCGTACTTCCTGCTGGAAGAGACGGACTGGCAATAATCTGACCTTGAGTATTAATTAAATCTGAGATTTCAATCTTGAGATCAACTAGAGTTTGATTTAAAAGCGATAGAGTTTCAGGATCTGGACTTTGTTGCAATGCAGCATTAATGATAACTGGGTTTTGGCTTTGAGATTGCAAGGCTTGTGTCAACCGATCGAAATTCTTTTGATAGTTCAATTCTAGTAAAGCTAATTCGGTGGTAGCTTGCTTGATCGGTTGACGTCCTAGACTCATGCTAAGAGCAGCCAGGAAGCCTGCAACCAGAGCAAAGGAAAGGATCTGAGAGAGAGAGAGTAAGCTAACCTGCTTATTTTGAATAGATTGGTGGTGCCACCATTCCCAGATACCTTTAGCAAATTTATGCTGAGCTAAGAGGCTAAGAGGCAAAGCTGGTGGCAAGGTTACTGATGAAAACTCGACTGCTGGGGTTGAATCTATTGCAACCATTTCTTCGAGATCGGCATTAGCATTACCCTCGGCCTTATGATCAACATTATTATGATCAACATTATTAACAGAGTCTTCATTAACAGAGTCTTCGTGAGGCAGAACGGTCTCTTCAGTTTTGAAAGTAGCAGGATGGATCCCTGACGAATTAGGGGGTTGAGCCGTCATCTCGGAAGCTGGAGAATTAGAGGTCCCATTACCTTTGGAGTGAGAGCTGCTGATCTTGAGAGCGACTTGATCAATAGCAGTCTGCGCCCCAAGGCGATAAGCGAGATCCTCAGTGGCTAAAACGAGTTGCCAGTATAATTTAGCAGATTGATAGTGCCCCAGCTGATAATAAGCTATGCCAAGGAAATATTGAATGGGAGCGACATAAGCGGGATCTAAGTTTGGATCACTTAATGCAGCTTGCAGGGGTAGAATAGCGTCTCGATAGTGACCCTGCTGATAGGCCGATAATCCAGTTTGGACTTCGAGTACCTGACATGACTCCAGATCAGACAACCCTTTTGACTCAACTTCAAGAGAAACAGATGGTGGGGTCATTGACCTTCCTCTCGCGAGACCATGTACCGAAACAACGTATGCCGAAAAAATTGGATGCCTTTAGTCTATAATTTATCACTATAGCCATAACTGAGATGTCATAACAGACTTAGAAGATAGAACCGGCCAAAGAGTTTGATCATCAGGTTGGCAGATAGCTGAAATAAACGGTTTAAGTCCAGACGTTATGATTTCAACTGAAGTTTGAGCTTGAGATAACTTTTGAATCCGCTCAACTGGGCAGTTCACCACTTGAAAGATCTGCTCAACCAAAAGACCCAATCGTTGGAAAGCCCCTTGAGGTCCAGCCCATAGTTCCAATACGAGAATGCGGTTAGGTTGAGTACCACGATTGCGATGCTGGTAAATAAGATAACCCAAATCAATAACGGGCAAGAGATCGCCACGCAGATTGAAAAGACCCTGAACGCATTGAAATGTATTCGGGATGGGGGTCAGAGTCAAGCTAGCTGGGTTCAGGATTTCTCGAACATCTTCTAAAGGACAGGCCAAGTAACCTTGCTGATAGAGTAGTACAAACGCTCGTTCTTGAGTGAGGTCTGTTCCTGTTTCAGGGGTCATAGTTTCAGTTGATACACTCATACTTAATCACTCCAGCCTAACTAGTTCAATAACTGAACTCAAACTAACTGACGAATTACATCAACTAAATGATGAGGATCAAATGGCTTTGTCACATAAGCATTAGCCCCCATATCCAATCCCCAAGCTTTGTCATGCTCAGCATTTTTGGTGGTTAGCACTACAACAGGGAGATGGCGAGTCGTCGCATTCTTTCGGATCCGACGGAGCACTTCAAACCCACTCATATCTGGCATAATGACATCTAGGACTACGATATCTGGACTACTATCTTTTAGCCGTTCTAGGGCTTCTTTGCCATTAGAGGCTTGAGTGATCCCCCATCCGCCTGAACGTAGAGCCTGGCAAATGAGCTCCATCTGGGATTGGACATCATCAACGACTAGAACAGTGGTCATGTTGTTGTCTCCGTAATAGAGCATTGGGTCGAGCTACTTTAGCAAGCCGTGGCAACACTAGCTTCTGATTGAGGCACTGTCGCTTTTAATAAACCAAGAACGGTATCTCTGAAGGTTTCAGCTTCAAAAGGTTTGGTTAGATAAGTATCTGCTCCTACCAGCTTGCCACGGAACCGGTCCACTAATTTGTCGCGAGCGGTCAAAATAATAATGGGAATTTGCTTAAACTGAGGGCTTTCTCGAATGGTGCGGCAAACATCTAAACCATCAATATCAGGCATCGTTAAATCTAGGACAATCAGATCGGGCTTCTGTTGAAAGACCAAACTTAACCCCTCAGCCGGACTGCCTGTGGTAATGACTCGAAATCCGGGGAGGGAGCGACGAATCATAGTTTGCATTGCCTGGCTATCATCAATAGCTAGTATGGTGAATTGAGCTGATGTAGAGGTGTTGAGCTTCAGTTGGACCAATCCCACTCGGATCCAGTTAGCAAACATCTTCGCCACTTCTAACGGATCACGCCCTAAGTCATAAGCCACTTCCTGCAACGTTCGGCCTTGAGAGGTCATGGTTTCAAGCCGCTGCCGCTGTTCTACCTTCAACTGCAGACGCTGGGCGACTTGTTCATTCATAGTGGGTATACCCCGCATCGAAGGAATCTGAGCCTGTAGCTGATCCCATTGTTTGCGACGGTGAATCGATTCGGTCAAAATTTCACTGAGGGCAAAGCCTTGAATGGGAGATAGGACAACGAGTTGAGGATCCTCAACAATATCTACACATCCAGAAGGTTCATACAGTTCTAAATCTAAACGAGCGAGTACGTCTAAGCGTAAGGACTGAATCACCTCATCTAGCTTAGACAATTTCATCTTCTCTAATAAATTAACCAGCATCCCCAAGCGTTGTTGTTGATCAGGGGTGGCGCGGCGTTTGAGGGTTTGTAACAGGGCTTGGGCTTTGGATTGTCGCAGGCGAAGGTTGTAACGCTCTAAGCAAGCGATCAAGGTATCCCATGACAAGGGCTGATCGCCTAGGTAAACTACACGGCCTTGTGATAATCCCAAATAATGCCCATGTGATTCTGCTTCTGAGGTTTCCAACTTGATCTGGCAATACCCTGTCACACTGGCCAAGGATTGCTGATTCAGGTTGTGGACGAGTTGCCGAGATTGGAAGAAGAAACTTGAGGGAGACATCTTAGACCCAACATGATAGGGACAAAAAACTTATACTTAGAAACTAAAGACAATCTGTCAAGTAAGGGCTACTATTCAGCTAGTATTATTCAACCAGTAGACATTACACCTACTTCAGGAGTCCTACCAGTCTAACAAAGTCATACAACCTGATCTTACAGAATGAGATCGGGTCTGGAGAGACATGGATCACAATCTCAAGCTTGTCCCAATTGCTTCCGATAGGATGACTTCTGACATGACTATTGACGATGACCATCAACATATTAGTTACCTTTCCCTTTATTTTATAAGTTATTAGCTCTGTGACTAGTCAGTTACATTAGCTACTTAACAAGTATAAGCTATAACAAACCTCTTTTATCTTTCAAATCAAGTGCAGCCTGACGCTAAATCTAGAGGCTACTCCCCATAATTTCAGGGATCATCCCACTATCTTAGTTTCAGTCACATTAAGTTTGAAGATTTTTGAGATAGTGACAGCTAGGCCATAGAAGCTAGCTCATTATGACTCTAGTCTGAATATGATTCTAGTATAAGTATGGCTCTGGATCACTGATGCTTGATTTGAAGAGCTAGCCTTTAAAGTCGAGAGTCTGGCATGACCGTTGCCTCAATCTGACATAATAGCAAAATAATTTCAATGGGAGCAACACCTTGAAGCATAAGCAACTTTTAATGATTGGACTAGTCGTGATCAGCAGTGCCCTAACTGGGGGTGTAGTAGCCTTTCAATCAAGGGAGATCATCAATTCTGCTTCAAGCTCGACACCTGATCCACCTGAGCTAAGTCAGACACCCAGTGTACTGCCTACTGAAGTCAACACACCCACGATAGTGTCCATTCCAGAGCTAGCTGTGGATTTGTATTTGCCGGTTCGTCGAGATGTTAGGTTAATGGTCACCAGTGATTTAAATGCCGCCTATGGCTCCACTGACTATGACCCTGAAGTTGATCGGGCTATAGCTCTGTTGCCCTACTGGCAGCCTGATCTGGTGATCGGAGCTGGGGACATGATAGCCGGTCAAGATCCACGTCTCAGTGCAGAGCGGCTGCGAGCCATGTGGCAAGCCTTTGACATTCACTTTGCCCAACCTCTGCGTGAGGCTCAACTACCCTACGGATTTACAGTTGGCAATCACGATGCTTCGGGTGCTCGCTCTGTCAGAGGGGACTTTCTATTTGCTGTTGAAAGAGCCGAAACCTCAAAGTATTGGAATGATCCAGAGCATGATCCTGGCCTAACGTTTGTTGATCGGGGCGATTTCCCATTTTATTACACATTTGAATTCCAGAATATCTTTTTTATGACTTGGGATGCTTCATCCAATTGGATTCCACCTGAACAATTGGGTTGGGCTGAGCAACAACTAGCAAGTGAGCGAGCCCAATCAGCCCGGTTAAGAATCGTATTGGGCCACCTCCCATTGTATGCCGTTGCTGTGGGTCGCAATGAGTTAGGTGAAGTCTTGACTGATGCTGATACTAAGCGCCAATTGCTGGAGCAGTATAATGTTCACACCTATATCAGCGGGCATCATCACAGCTATTATCCAGCCCACAAAGGTCGGTTACAGTTGCTCCACAGTGGCATTTTAGGAAGTGGTCCGCGTCCCCTGGTGGATAGTCCATTGCCCCCTCGCAAGACGTTAACGTTAATTGATATTGATTTCCAAACTCTAGAAACTTTTTATACAACCTACAATATGCAAACCCTAGACCTGATTGATCAAGGAGAGCTACCTCGTCTCATCACAGGCGTCAATGGCGTGATTCTAAGACGAGACGTGGAATGGGACTCCCTCACTCCAGACGAATTAGCGAAATGCCAACAACAATTGGGCGACTTGTGTCGATTTTAGATGTATCAATTTTAGATTGAGATCCGGGCCTTTGCGTTTGACAATGACACGGATCGGGTCGGATAAGATCAAGATCAGCGAAACCGAGAGGCCAATCAATCAGGCTCCTCTTTTAAAACGATTGACCCCGATAATCTCTTCTGAGATCCAGTGTTGTCTTTAAACGGTCTACATCGCTAAAGCCACGATTAGTGAACCAACGACGTAACCAATGCTGATACCAGGGAGTATAACTAACAGCGGGTACAACGGGCTGTGTTGAGCGAGAAGTCGGTTGAACATTACAGCCCCGGTAGGTCCATGACTGAGGTGAAGAGGTAGATTGAGCCTTGGGATGGAGAGGCAAGCCGCGGTACTGATAGACACCAGGATCACGCTCTTGGAGATAGCTCTGACACCAGGCCCAGGCTGATTTTAAGGTAGCTACAATAGCTTGAGGGTCCAACTGAGCTTGAGCAGGTAGCATCCGTGTATTTAAAAACAACACCAGCCTGATCAGTAGTTGCCACACTAAAGCCTCCTGCTGAGGAGAATAACGATCCCTAGAATATCGATTCATGAGACTGACTGAATTGAGGTTTGCAGGATTATATCAAGCAGGTGGCGCCAAAGGGTTCATAATGAACATATTTGAGGGATCAGACTAAAGTAACCAGCCCTAAAGTAACAAGTCTTAAAGTGACAAGTCCTAAGGTGAACAAGCCTGTTCTAGTTCTGAGGTCACTCGTTGATACTCTAGCTGTAATTGTTGAAGCTTTGTTTCAGCCTCCGATAAGTTACTGGATTGCCCCATAACCTCCAGTTCTCGACATAGTTGAGCTAGATGGGAAGCCCCTAGCGTTGCACTACTCGATTTCATCGTGTGAGCGGCCCGTTGTAAAGCTTGAGGATCAGCAGCTACGAGCGCTTGTACCATCGTTTCAATATGAACAGGACTATCTTCCATATAACTCTCAATCATCTCCCCTAAAATGATGCTGGCATCATCACCGGCTAAAGCCCTTAGCTCTTGCAACGCTTGCGGATCAACGGCGGCTCTGTCCTGTTCAGTCTCGTGCTCATCGTCTATAGTTGACTTTGAACGTAAGAGAACCTGTTGTAATTCTTGAACATGAACGGGTTTGGAGATGTAGTCATTCATACCAGCTGCTATGCATTCAGAGCGGGCATCTTGCATGGCATTGGCTGTCATAGCCACAATCCAAGGTTGGGCCTCATGGGGCAAGGTCTGGCGTAGCTGACGGGTAGCTGTTAGCCCATCCATTTCTGGCATTTGCACATCCATTAGGATCACATCATAGGGCTGGCGTTGCAATGCACTGAGCACCTCTAATCCATTACTAGCAACATCAGCGCGATAGCCCATTCGCTGCAAAATCAACAACGCCACCTTCTGGTTTACACGATTGTCTTCAGCTAGTAGGATTTTCAGAGGTAGTTTAGTTGCTAAATTGGGATCGAGAGTAATCCCTTGGGACTCTGGCTCAAGTGTGGCCCTTTCCTGTTGTAGACTTGTAATAATGGCATCATAGAGTTGAGATTGTTTGAGCGGTTTGGATAAGCATGCTGATAGCTTTAGGCCTTCAAGCTCGCCACCCGTGGGCATACATCCAATTGAAGTTAAAATAATTAAAGCTAAATCATGGCCTGTTTCACATTGACGAATGTTCTTGGCCAACGTGATCCCGTCCATCATCGGCATACTGACATCTAGAATAGCGATATCATAGATTGCCCTTTGATGAAGTCGAGCTAAAGCCTCTGCACCTGAAGCTACTGCTTCTACAATCAACCCCCAAGACTGAGTTTGTAAAGTTAGAATTCGGCGATTCGTGGCATTATCATCCACGATCAGTAGACGCTTGCCACCCAAGTGGGGAACTAGAGTCATGGGACTCTGAATCTCGTCGGGTACAGCCTCAACGCTGATCGTGAAGTAAAACGTGGATCCACGCCCCACGATGCTCTCCACCCACATCCGACCGTCCATCATTTCACTCAGTCGCCGACTAATGGCTAAGCCCAGTCCAGTGCCACCGTATTGGCGTGTTATTGAAGCATCCACTTGGCTAAAGGGCCTAAATAATCGGTCCATGCGCTCAGGTGGAATGCCAATCCCAGTGTCTCTAACTGAAAATTGAAGTTCGTAGCGTTCGTCTTGTTGGCCTAAGGTGGTCACTTGAATGATGACTTCACCATGATCAGTGAACTTGATGGCATTACTAATAAGATTAACTAGAATTTGTCGAATCCGGGTGATATCGCCTAGATAGGTATGGGGCAGCTTAGGATCGATCAAGTATGCCAATTCTAAGCCTTTTTCCAGAGCTTTAGGAGCCAGCAAATCAATCGCATCTTCAATGCATCGATACAAGGAGAACGGGTACGACTCCAGATCCATTCGATTAGATTCAATTTTGGAAAAATCTAGAATGTCATTGATCACAGTCAGTAAGGTATCACCACCCGAGCGGATCGTTTCTACAAATTCACGCTGTTGCATTGAGAGTGGGGTATCCATCAATAGGCCAGTCATACCAATCACAGCATTCATTGGGGTGCGGATCTCATGACTCATCGTGGCCAGAAATTCACTTTTAGCTCGATTAGCAGACTCAGCTGCTCGCTTAGCGTGTTCCAGAGCAATATTTTGTTCCGTCAGGAGCTGCCGTTGAGCCTGTTCTTGTTCCAGAAGTTGAGCCTGAGCCAGAGCAATACCCACTTGAGCTGCTACTGATTCTAGGAGGTCAATATCTTCTTCCGACCACCTATGTACTTTGTCACCCTGATGCACCATTAAAATTCCATTGGGTGAGCCTTTGTAGGATGTCCTTACAGCTACCAGCGATTGAATCTGCAGTTGTTGACACTCTTCTAGTTCTGCAGCTACCTCATGAGCTGGGTGAGATAGCAAATCGGTAGAAGAGACAGCCTGATCTTGAGCAAGGACCTTTTGAACATGAGGGTTACCATAAACCGGAAGACACACTATATCTGAAGGATCTAAGTCATCTTGAAGAGTGTCTTTCACGTAATCTTCAATTAGATAAAACTGGTGAGTCGGCTCTGATGTATAACCGTAAATAGTACATTGCTTAGCGTTTAGGGCGACGCCAACCTGACAGACTGCTGTTTGACAGATTTGCTGAGAATCCAGGCTACTACGAATGTCTTCTAAGATCTGTTTTAACAAGAGGGCTCGCTGGAGTTGTCGTTGTAGAGCCTCCTGAGCTTGAACTCGTTCAATCGTTTGACCAATCCATTGAGCCATCAATTGCAACAGCTCTGACTCATAGGGTTGAAACTCAGCCTGACGGGGAGCCTGGCTAGAAAAGGTGAGTGTTCCGTAGACCTGATTATTAACTAGAACTTTAGTACCTAGGTAGGCTTCTATCTGAAAAGCTTGAAAGCAGGGATGCGTTGACCAATCCGATTGACTAGCATGTCCTATCGCCAGGGGTTCACTTCGCTGCACAGTGTCATAACAGTAGGTTCGGTTAAGAGGTAGGCTATCCCCAGCTTGGATCTGAGGAGTTCCATAAACTGCTACAACCTCGCAGCAATTTTCGGAGGAGCTGACCGTTGATAAAAGGCCAATTTTCAGTTGAAACCACTGACACCCAAGCTGCAAAAAGCGTTGGATTCGCTCTGCAAAGGATAACCCCTGAGTAGCTGTGACTTCGTACAAATGACGAATGGCTTGCTCTCGTTCCCGTAACTCTCGCTCTGATCGTTTGCGTTCAGTTATATCAACAATTTGACTGATGGTATAGCTGGGTTTCCCCTCCTGATCTCGAATAACAGCAAAGCGTGAGTAAACGTCTATCGGCTTAGCCTCCTTAGTAAGATAGCGTTTTTCAGCCGAGAATGTGGGAAATTCACCTTGTAGCATTCTTTGATAGAGATTCTGGCCCGTGCGATCCTCAGGATGGAGTAGCTCCACAAATGATTTAGTTTGGAGTTCAGCTAGGGAATAACCCATCATGGTGCAGTAAGCTTGGTTTGCTTCCAAAATGGTGGTATCAGTCGCTAAGGTAGCCATGCCAATCGGACCTTGGTCAAAAATAATGCGGAATTGCTCTTCTCGTTCATACAAGACTTCTTCTGACTGCTTACGTGCTGTAATATCTCTGAAAAAGATGGAGAGACCTTCTGTATAAGGGTAAGCATTGACATAGAAGTAACAGTTTAAGGGATAGTAAAAAAACTCAAACCGATCAATTGTCTGATCTGCAACAGATTGATAGAGCCTTTGCTGGAAAGTTGTATCTTGAAGACTTGAGATCGTCTCCCAAATAGACTTCCCAACAAGTTCAATGCCTTCTTTTTGAAGCAACCGTTCAGCTTCACTATTGACATAACTAAATTTCCAATCTCGGTCAAGGGCCACAAACCCATCTTGAATACTCTCTAGGATCCGAATAAAACTACGGTTAACGGTCTCTAAACTGGCTGTGGTTTGCCGTTGTTCAGTAATGTCAGTTGAGATCCCTAAGACATGAACGGTGCCATCTGAAATTTTGAGTGGCTTTTTAACCGTCTTATACCAACGAATTTCACCACTAGGTCGTTGAATTGACTCCTCATAAGTCACTTCTTGATGATTTTGAATAACTAGATTGTCTTCAACTTGCTGGCTAGCCTCTGGTAATCCCAATCGAGATAGGCCCAAGATTTCCTGTGGGGTTTTCTCTAGCAACTGCACAAAAGCTTGATTAACAAGTAAGTATCGGCCCTGTGGATCGGTTACATAAATGAGGTTAGGATCCGTATCCAACACTTGCTGGATCAAATCCTCTTGTTGGGAAACTGTCATTGCAGTGTGGTTGCGTTCTTCTTCGATTTTGATAGCAGCTGCAATCACCCTGAGCAGGCTTTGATCATTAGGTGAAAAATTGATTTTGGTTTGATAGTAAAGGTTCAAGACTCCAATGGGGCACTGTTTAAGTTTAATCAAAATACCCACGTAAGACTGTAAGCTTAAGTCAGAAATCAAGGGATCATGCTTTGCATAGACGGTGTCCTGGATAGTATCAACCCTTAAAGGTTGGTCAGACTCCAGAGCCACAACCTCCTGACACAGGTGACCTGCAGCCGCAAATAGTCTAGGATACGGCTCAGGTACCTGCCACTCACCTTGAATGCTGTGATAGCTTCCCTGTAAGCGAGTATAAAAGGCGCAGTCAGTTTTGAGTAATTCTCCTCCGATTTTGACTAAACGATCAATATTAGTATCTGGATTTTGATCAAAACTGAGAAAACAGTCTGTTAGTCGAGCGAGGCGGTGTTGAACTTGTTTGAGTTCCGTAATATCACGGCCTATTGATTGAATTTCAACAAGTTGACGATCCGTATCAAAAAAAGCTTGATGAGTCCACTGATACCAACACCGTTGACCATCTGCTCGTTGTCTTGGATCTTCAATCACAGCAACAGGCTGTTCTGGAGTTAGGGTAACAAGTGACTGCTTAAATTGCTCCTGAAACTCAGGTAATAAGGTAATCGTTACAGCTTGATCTAACAGCTGGTTAGGACTGACACCCAAAAAATAACAGTAGGATGGATTTACGAACTTGATTGTTAGATCAGGAGCATAGTGGATGACCAAATCCCTCTGAGCCTCAACCATTTGCGGGTAGTGAGGCATGCGATCAAGGGTTGGATCTGAGTCGCTAGGGAAAATAGGAGTCATCAGGCTAGGTGAATGTCAAGTTATCTGTATATGTCCTTATATATTCTAACTATCCCAAAGAGAAGCCTAGGATCACAGGCTGCATTGAAGTTAGTAGCGTGGCTACTGTAGAGATCAGTAATACGGGCAATACCTTTGTGATTGTAGCTCCCAGTGTCTAACTTGTACTCAAGTGTATACCCTACTTACGAGTAAGTACTGAGTTAATCATGCTACCAGTCTCGTAACTCTTGAAGCTCTCTAGCTTAACTCAAAGCCATCGGTTTGCCTACAAAGACTCTTGACAGAGTGGATCCTGACTACTTTGAAGGATTCTAGTGATCACAGCTGTGTTGTCCCTAACCTGCCAAAAAATACTGAGGGTGCAAATTTGGATATTCCATTGTTGACCGACTTTGCCATCTTTGCCTCTTTCGTAAGCAGGACGAGGATCTTGAGCTAAAGTCTCATTAATTAAGCAACGGATCAAGGAATCAGAAGGACCTTGAAGCCTGATAAACATCTGCTCAGCTGCCTCACTCCAGTGGACACTTAATCCGGACTCAGGAGGGGTGACCCATGTGCTTTGGGCTGTAGGAATAGCATCTGCATAAGGGATATAGGGTTTGATATCCAGTACAGGTGTCCCATCGAGGAAATCGCCCCCCCGTACGTCCAAGATCAGTTCGTTGGCAGATTCACGGACTTGATGAAGCTGGACAGCACTGAGACCGATAGGATTAAGTCGATTAGGGCTTCTCGTCGCGTAGACACCCATCGTTTTTTTGCCTCCCAAGCGAGGGGGGTGAACTAAGGGTTTAACGGTAGGGAACGTCTGCTGATGAAATAGAAACAGGACCCACAAATGGGAGAAGCTGTCGATTCCTCGGAGCGCTAGTCGAGAGGCCTCTGTAGTCGCAAACACAATCTCAGCATAGGCTGAAGGGACTAAACCGGCTTGACGGGGAATCCCAAATCGATCTGGATAACACGATCGAATCCAAGCAATCGGGGTGAGAGTGACGGGTTCAGGCGTCGTCTGGGTTGTCATCCGGGATCCTTACCTTGTCGATCAAGAGTCCGAGCGATCTGGCGCCGAATTGTGTGTAGCAAGCACAAGTCCTCATAGCCCAGTCGGGCCAATGCTTTGGTCACATAATGTTGATATCGAGGTGAAACCTCCACTCGCTGCATCAGTTCTAGGACTAGTGTTTTGAAGCTGGCATACGTATCAGGGGCCATCTGATCACGGTTTAGTCGCTGGTCTTGAATTTGAACACGAGTTTGCTCCTCTGAGAAGACAAAGCTGTAAATCATCACGGCTTGGGCTAGATTGAGTGAAGGGTATGAGCAACTTTGAGGCACCGTTGAGACTAAGTCACACTGGTCAATATCCTCTCCACTTAAACCCGACCGTTCGCCGCCAAAGACTAGAGCCACTCGTTGAATTAGATCGCCTTTTTGCCGGATTAGATCAGGCAGGTCCCGAATCGAAATATAGGTGTGTTTGACTAAGCGATGTCGAGCTGTTGTTGCACAAGCGAAGTCGATACCCTGCAAGGCCTGAGATAAGTTGTCATAGCACTGGGCGGCTTCTAAGATAGCCTGTGATCCGTGGGCTAACGCTTGAGCTCGTTCACTCAGGTGATTGGCCTGAGGTCGCACCAAGCGGAGATCACCGTGCCCCATCGTCTTCAGGGCTCGAGCCGCCGCGCCAATGTTACCGTCCTCTTCAGCATCTACCAAAATAAATGAGAATTGGAGCACAACCCTTCTATCACCCTCACTCGTTCCTATTGATTTTACAGGATGATAGGTTGGTATCAGACTTAACTGATTAATGAACTACCATTGGGACTGGTCGTCTTGGGATTTCAAACGTATGTCGATCTTTGGCAATGAGAGTATTGGGAAATATGGCTTGAGCTTCAGCTTGCAAATCGTCTAGCGTGATCGCAGCATCCTTCCCATACCGCGGACTGAAATGAGTTAAAACAAGAGTCTTTGCTTTTGCTTTCAGGGCAACTTGAGCAGCCATTGAAGCCGTTGAATGTTTACTACGTTTGGCTAACGGCAAATCTACCTCGGCAAAGGTGGCTTCGTGGATCACCATATCAGCAGAACGGGCTAAATCAACAGCATTTTCACAGTAGGTGGTGTCGGTGCAGTAAGCCCATTTCCGACCGGGTTGTGGGGGACCCACATAGTGAATTCCCTGAATCACCCGACCATCTGCCAAGGTCACTGTCTCTCCAGCTTTGAGGCGACCATAGAGAGGTCCAAACGGAATTCCATCGTTTTGGGCTTTTGAGACATCAAATGTTCCAGGCCGATCATGTTCAACCCAACGATAGCCATAAGCAGGAATGCGATGATTGAGGGGGGCACAATAGACCGAATAGTCCTCGTCTTGAAAAATTAATCCCGGTTCAACCGTGTGCACCTGTATGGGGTATTGCAAGCGCGTTTCGCTGTAGTGTAAAACTGTTTTTAAATAACTATCGAGACCCTCAGGGCCATACACATCGATTTGCTCAGGGGGGCTGCTCATACCACAACTGGCCAACAACCCGGGTAATCCATAAATATGGTCACCGTGCATATGAGTCACAAAGATCCGCCGGATCTGACTAGACTTTAAATCATCATGCCGAATCAGCTGATGTTGGGTTGCTTCACCACAATCCATAAGCCAAATCTCAGATCGCTGTGGGAGTTGTAAAGCAATCCCTGAAACATTGCGATAGCGTGTTGGCACACCCGAACTGGTTCCTAAAAAGGTGACTCGGACGGCATTGGGATCAATGGGACTCATGCAGGCTATTCCTGAACTATGGCAGCATCACTCATCTCAGTCTAGATCATCGTGATAGCTCACTCAGATCTAGGGCTTTTCAACATTAAGCTGTACTCAAGGCCATTGATTGGACCCGTTTCAACATTAAGCGGTTCTTCTGTAGGATTTTTAGCTGATTGTGACTAGTATAAGTAGGGGTAGAGCTAAGATTAGGTGGCAAGCTCACACCTGATTTTGAGATGACTTAATGATCCCGCTACTGGTGGATCCGCTACGGAATGATCACACTATTTAATCGCACTATTGAAAGGTTATGCCTATGCAATCGGCTGCTTATGATCCCTCGATACTGCACAGTCCCTTACGGACCGTTAGTGTTCCGGTTAGTAGTTTGACATCTGCTGATCAACTCACGATTGTCAGGGCTGAGAACGATCTATTAATTACAGCCGATGGCACTACCTATACGGATTTGCTGGCAGGGTATGGCACCGTCTGGTTAGGGCATTGTCATCCTGGCATTACTCAACGGGTAGAAGCCCAGCTACACCAAGTTTGGATTACCGCTAAACATCAAGCCCCTGTAATGGCTGAAGCGAAAACCTTAATCGAACAGGTTTTTCCTAGCGCATACCAATTGGGTGGATTTTATTCAACTGGAATGGAAGGAACCGAGTTTGCGTTGAGAGTGGCTCGAGCGGTTACCGGCAAAGCTGGTGTTGTGGGTTTTGCTAAAAGTATGCATGGTAAATCCCTGGCTACTGCTTATCTAGGCTGGGACAATCATGATGGGGTTGTGTTACCCGCTTTTCAACGCTTGCCATTTATACCCCATTGTGCTGAAGCTGAGATCTTAGATCAATTGCAACTAACCCTGAAGACAACAGCTATTTCAGCGGTTTTTATTGAACCCTTGCAAGGCTCAGGAGGGGGGTATCAGGCTACTCCGGAGTTTTATCGTCAGGTTGCCTCACTGTGTCATGACTATGGCGCCTTGTTGGTCTTTGATGAAGTGTTAACTGGATTCTATCGGACCGGATCCGCATTTTGTTTTGAAGCTTTAGGTGTCAGTCCAGATATTGTCGTTGTGGGGAAGTCTATGGGCAACGGCTTTCCTGTGTCCGGGGTGATGGTAAAGCGAGCTTATCCGATTGAAAAGAAGATGTTTCCAGGAAGCACCTACTCTGGAAATCCAATTGCTTGTGCTGCGATTGCGGCAACCTTAGACCACATGCAACGATTGGAGATGCCCATTCGGGTCGGGGCGATTGAACACACTATTCTGGATCACTTAGGTGATTTTCCTCGGCATGGCATTGCCCTGCGTGGCCAAGGTGCTTTATGGATCCTGGAATTACCGCCTCAGCTCAAACCATTAGGCATTCCCCAACAACTCTTGCAGAGAGGGATCGTGGTGTCGTCCATTGGCTCTTTCATTCGCCTGTTACCTGCTAGTACGATTTCACTGGAGCGTCTGTCTGCAGCTTGCGCTACCATTCGTGAGATTTGTTTATCTGCTTTGGCTCATAACTGAACACTTTGACCTCAATCCGTAAGGACTCCCAGTTATTGGTTAACAACTCTTAAGGCGCTTCCCACGGTCCTGCAGATTCGGCCACTCGTCGTGGAGAGGTAGATAACACAGTGAGCTGGGTTTGAGTTGGGCCTCGCCGTCGTTTGGATGTGCCTTCTTCTAAGGTTTCTGCTGTGATCACTTCGTACAGAATAGCTTGTTTACCAGGTGTGGAGCCACGTCGCAAAACTCGTCCTAATCGTTGAATAAACTGCCGTTGAGAGCCAGTCCCCGCCAGTACAATCGCGATCCGAGCATCGGGGACATCGACGCCTTCATCTAAAACATTGGCAACCACCAACGTTGTGTAAGCTCCCTCACGGAATTGACCTAGAATGCGATGTCGCTCTTTAACAGGCGTTTGATGGGTAATAGCTGGAATCAACAGGGTTTGTGAAAGCCGGTAAACGGTAGCATTGTCGTGGGTGAAGATTAAAATTTTGTCAGGATAATGCTGAGCTAGCAGATCTTCTGTCACCCTGAGTTTACTGGCTGTCCCCATAGCCATGGCCTTAGCCTCATGATGAGCCCGCATGGCTCGACGACCTTGAGCTGACCGGGCACTCAGTCTGACAAACTGTTGCCACCCTTGTAAGCCTTTGAGTGAGATCTGGGCTGACTGCAAAAAGTGATTGCGTTGCTGCATTAAAGCCTGGTACTGATTTTGCTCTTGTTCAGACAGTTGCACTTTGATCTGAATCACTTCATGCTCAGCTAGAGCGAATCCAGCCAGTTCACGTGTCGTTTTGCGATAGATCAAGGGTCCTATCAATAAAGGTAACTCTTGATGGCGTCCATCCGTGCGCTCGGGAGTGGCAGTTAAGCCTAGTCGGTAAGGCGCGATAGCATAATCTGCGATTACTCGATTAAAGTCACTGGGGAGATGATGACATTCATCAAAGACGATCAATCCATAACGATTACCTAAGGCTTCAGCGTGAATGGCTGCACTATCATAGGTAGCGACTAAGAGCTGAGATCGATCTTTAGAGCCACCCCCTAAGAGGCCTACATCAGATTGAGGAAAGGCTGTCTTTAAATGGGCATACCACTGGTGCATGAGATCTAGAGTAGGTACCACCACCAAGGTACTGCGGGAGGTCGATTGAATTGCCAGTTGGGCCAGATAGGTTTTTCCAGCGGCAGTAGGTAGCACGACAACCCCCCGACCTGCAGCTTCTTGCCAGGCTGTTAAGGCTTCTTGTTGGTGGCAATACGGGGTCATGGTGAGCTGTGGATTCAAGTGCAACACCTGAAAATCCTGAGCCTTATCTTCAAATCGAACCTGTTCGGTTTGTAAGCAGCTGGTCAGATCGCTATAGGCAGAAGCTGGAATCCGAAACCGTTCGACTCGATCATCCCAGGTGGCATAGTCAATCCATTGTTTGCCCCGAGGCGGTGGATGCAAGATCAGGGTTCCCCGATCATAGGTTAACGTTGGGATCCGAGCCATACCGCCCCACGTTAAACCCGCTTGGAAATCTTGAGTGCCCCAGGTTGATTCAAGTTACCTTCTAACTGGATGTACCGTTGATTAGCATCTAAGTGGCGTGCAATTTTATACAGTATCTCAATGTGCTCACTAGCACCCATATGTTGGGCCAGATCGCTTAAAGACAAAGCTCCTGTCTGGCTTTGCACCGTTTGAATCAGGCTTTTTTGTAACTCTAAAACCGCACCAGCTGCTTTCTTCCCGGCCTCGACCCCTGGTTGATGATAGGCATTGATATGGATCAGAGAAGCGTAGAGACCTACTGCCCGCTCGTATAGTGCAATTAAAGCACCCACCTGGCGAGGCGTCACTTCAAGAATGGTCACAGTAATAGAATCTCGTTGATTATCGTACAAAGCCTGACGAGTACCTTGAAGAAACCCATTGAGATAATCCCCAGTGACCACACCAGCTTCTAGTTCAGGTGAAGATCCCTCCCGGTCCTTTAAAACTTCAATAAATGTTAAGAAGAAGTTGTTTAACCCATCTCGCAGCTGTTGCACATAGGCATGCTGATCAGTGGACCCTTTATTACCATAAACGGCAATCCCCTGATTCACCTGCTGACCATCTAAATCGAAAGCCTTACCCAGAGATTCCATCACTAACTGCTGTAAGTAGCGGCTAAACAGGAGCAGTCGATCTTTGTAGGGTAAGACTACCATATCTTTCAATCCGTGGCCCTGACCTGCAGCATACCAGGCTAAAGCTAACAAAGCAGCAGGATTAGTCCTCATGTCTGGATGGCGAGTGGCCTGATCCATCTCTGCAGCCCCTGCTAATAATTGATGAATATCGATCCCTTGTAGAGCAGCAGGTAGTAGACCTACCGCAGATAATTCAGATGTTCTTCCCCCAACCCAGTCAAAGATGGGAAAGGTAGCTAACCATCCTTCCGTTACAGCCTGAGTCTCTAACTTACTACCTGGGCTGGTAACAGCCGCGGCATACTTAGGAAACGCTAACCCTGCCCTTTGATACCGATGTCGAACTTCAGCCAAGCCATTGTTAGGTTCTGGTGTACCACCAGATTTAGAGGCAACTGCAACCAGGGTGCAATCTAGCTGCTGATCCAGATGAGAAAGGACCCGATCAATACCATCAGGATCGGTGTTGTCAACAAAGTGAATTTGCAGGGGGGGATGAGCTGGAACCAAAGCATCCGAAACGAATTGAGGGCCCAGTGCTGAACCACCAATACCAATCCAGATTAAATGTTTAAAGGCACTCCCTTGGGGTGATCGAATGGATCCCTGATGGATATTCTTAGCAAAAGTATCAATGTGGGCAACAGCGGCCTCAATAGAAGCTTTGATATCTGGCCGGGGTGCAAGCTCAGGTGAGCGCAGCCAATAATGACCCACCTGCCGATGTTCATCGGGATTGGCTATGGCACCTTGTTCCAAAGCTCTCATGTCAGCAAAGGCACCTTCAAACTTAGGCCGTAAGTGCTCAACCAGGTCAGATGAAAATCGAATCCGACTGACATCTAGATAGATACCAAGTCCAGGGTGATAGTACAGCCAGTCTTGATACCGTTGCCAAAGCTCAGCAGCTTCCATAACTTGTTGCCCCTATCTATCTGAGGATTCACTCTACCAAGTCCTAGCGTACTCATAACCTGAAAGCAGGCAGCTAGTTTGGCCGGAAGTCTTAATGAATCCTCTGGGACACTATGCACCTAGGTCAGGTCATTGTGACTCAGCTGTTTATCGACTCAGACAATCATGTCCAGGATGACCTTCATCGTAGGGAACTAAAACATGATGTCATCTTCAGACTGACCCCAGATACCCCAAATCAAAGCACCGATCAGAGCGGTGTAGACCCATCCCATAGGACCTATTTGAAGAATTTGTTCCATTTGTCTAAGTACCAAAAAGTTTTGTTTATATGCTCCAATTATTGTGATATTTCGTTACAGTGTCAACTCTTTCTGAGATATCTGCCGGCGAGTCGTTGGAGAGGGTCTACGGAAGGGATCAGTCCACAACCTTGAAGCGAAAGGCTTATACTAGGGTGAAGCACTGTAATCAGGTCTAGTAATCAGGTTTTGACATCCATGCTGATTGGACTTTTACTTCCGTTAATTCCCATTGAGATCTTGCTGTCAACGAAGGGCCTCATGTTTTTGTTGTTGTCAGCTTATGGGGGCGCTATGTGGACTTTTCTGAGCGGAGCTCCACGGGTTTACAGCGTGATCGTTCCTGATCTAGATCGAGCTCAGGCCTTCTATGAACGTCACCTGCAGCTGCCTGAAGCTGAATTACCGTTGGACTACTACTACGGAGGTGAAGCAGGGATGGGTGCTACGTTTGATGGATCTTATTTCCCAGGCGATATTGCTGGAGGTCGGTATGACTATCAACGCATGTCTACAGCTGTCGCCGACAATCCAGGGTTGTGGTATCAGTTATCCGAGAATGTCCAATTACATGTGATTCCTGGATCAACGGATTTAGGACGTTCGCCCAATATGCCAGGTGCTAACCAGGTCTCTTCTCGCTTTCGGCACACTAGCTTTGATCGTGACGCCGTTAAGGCTCTCCTTAAATACGTGGTGAAGAAGAAGATCTCACATAGTGTCCGATCTGAGAAGCCCTTGGTGGTCTGGATTCGTGATCAAGAAGGTCAGATTATTGAAATTGCTGAGGTTAGTTGATCTATGCGTCAGATTTTGTCTGTTTTACTGGTGGGGTTCTACTTGGTAGTGGGGCTCACTCTATCTGCTTGTGGCCCCACAGAAAAGCCAACGGACTATTCAGGGTTGGACTTGATTACAACTGAATCGGGCTTGCAATACACCGATCTAGAAGTGGGTGAGGGTCCGACCCCAAGCGCTGGTGATCTGGTGTTTGTCCATTACACCGGACGATTAACCGATGGCACTGAGTTTGATAGTTCTTACAAGCGGGGCCAACCTTTTAACTTTATGTTGGGGGAAGGCCGTGTGATCAAAGGCTGGGATGAGGGCGTGTCTACCATGACTGTGGGAACCAAACGCTTATTAGTCATTCCACCAGAGCTAGCCTATGGTAGTCGTGGGGTGGGGCAAATTCCACCGAATTCCACTCTAGAATTTGAAGTAGAGCTTCTCGATATTCAAGCGGCAACTGAATCGACACCCACTACAGTCAGTAATCTAACGGAAAATCAACCTTCTCAATCTGAAGTGACACCATCTGGAGATCAACCAGTGTTGAGTGATCGGGATCTGACCACAACCGCATCAGGATTGCAATACCAAGATCTAGAAGTGGGTGATGGCCCTACACCCCAAGCGGGTGATCAAGTGGTGGTGCATTATGTCGGTCGATTAACTGATGGCACGGTATTTGATGCCTCTTATGATCGGGGGCAACCTTTTAGCTTTACGCTAGGCCAAGGTCGAGTGATCAAAGGGTGGGAAGAAGGTGTTGCCACCATGACTGTAGGTACTAAACGCTTACTCGTGATCCCACCTGAGCTGGGTTATGGTAGCCGGGGGGCAGGGGGTATCATTCCTCCGAATGCAACCTTAGAGTTTGAAGTTGAGTTGTTGGATATTCAATAGCCTTGAGCAAAGCCACTCTCCGTCAACAGTTTAAAGCTCAACGTCAAAGGCTCGATGGTTCTACAATTAGTAACCAGATCTGCCACTACTTAGCCTTAGATCCCATCGTTCAAAGAGCCTCAACGATCTTAGCCTATCTAGCTTTTAGCTCTGAAGTCAGTCTAACCCCCTTGGTCCAAGCCTGGCCAGAGAAACAATGGGGCTTTCCAAGATGCTTACCTGGATCGCAGTTGGCCTGGCACCCTTTATCCGCTGAGACCTTACTCAACTTAACGACCAGTCCACAGCTGCAAGTGAATCGGTGGGGTATCCCAGAGCCGGCCGCTCATTTACCTGAGATTGATCCAGCAAGGGCCGATTTAGTCCTAGTTCCAGCACTAGCTTGTGATCAGTGGGGGTATCGTTTGGGTTACGGTGGTGGCTACTATGATCGCTTTCTGAGTCAATACACCTTAGCTACGCTGGGGGTAGTTGCAAGTGCCTGTTTTTTAGATGATCGGCTGCCAGTAGATCCGTGGGATGTACGTCTACATCGGGTAGCTACCGATACAGGCATCTTTAATGTCTTGGATTTTGAGAATCAGGGGTTGGTACACTAGACTTGCCTGGCGTGATTTCTTTTAGGCACCTTCGTTCGATATAGGTATGTTTGATCATGGCTTCAACAATACAAACATGGAAATGGCCTCAACCATTAGGTCTAGTCGTGTGTCTGATAGTATCCCTAATGTTAATGGGATTTAGTTTTGGTGGTGGGGTTAAATTAGAACTTAGCCATCTTGAAACGGTTCCCTGCCCAGACACAGCTCAATACGCCAACATGGTTGTCAGCAGTGGATCGTCTGCAGATGCAGCTGATTGTTATTTCATTCAAGGTACGATTGCCAATCCCACTGATCAGGTGATTTACAATGCAGATGTGTTTGGACGTCTCTATGATGCCAATGACAACGATATTTGGCCTGAACGAACTCGTCTAGGTGCTGTTGAAGAAGTTCCACCTGGGGAGTCACCCTTTTCCATTCGGATCTCAGTCCCCACTACAAGTCCACTCCCCCTATCCCTCAAGAGCTTTAAGGCTTCAGGGTTTCGGGGGGCTGTACGTCGGTAAGTTTAGCGTGGGTCGGGACCAAGAATAGGGTGACCCAGATCTGCGAGGTGATAGGAAGCCACAGTTGACTGAATTAGCCGGCTGTGGCCCTGTAGCAGGCACCTACAAAGCTAATAGCAATCCTCTTTCTACAAATTGCAACAAGAAAAATGCCAAAATAGGAGAAATGTCAAGACCACCGATAGGGGGCAATACCGAGCGGAATAGGTTCAGATACGGATCAGTCAACTGGCTTAGCGTGGACAGTAAAGGATTACTCCAGTTAACGGGGAACCAAGACAGAAGAATCCGAATCAGCAACAGTGCCTTATATATCCAGAGAAACTTGATGAGAGAAGTAATAATGACTTCCATGGTGATTAACCTGTATCTAGATGGAATGAGCTGACCTGATCTGGCTCGGATCGACTCGAGAGCAACCAGGACTTGAACAGTAAGGTACTAGCAGCGTTTGGATCTCACTAGCCTCACTTATTATGATCTGGATTCAGTGTAGCTGGCAATGTTACTCAACGGAGTAATCTAGGCTAACAGTAGTACTTACTTAGTCCCTGGTTTAGGTATAACGCAGAGACTAAGGCTCAGAGCTAATGACCTAACTACTTGATGTGGACAGCACCACCAATGCCGACCGCCATTTCTTCCGGACTAATTTTGCCGTCATGATCGGTATCTAAGGCTTCAAACACAGCATCGGTCCCTAGCCATTCCTCACGAGTAATAAACCCATCTCCATCTAAATCGTAAACATGGCAAACTTCATGCCGTCTTGAGGTACCTTCCAAGGCTTCTAACCGTGCTTCTAGTAAAGTTTCGAGGGTCTCTAATGCTTTTGAAAAGCCAGTGATTCCTTCCTCTAACTTTTCGGAGGCCATCCGATTATCCTGGTGCATCTGATCAAAGGTGGGCTTATCCATGACAATCTTTTCAATGCTCATTGAGGCCGCCGTGTCAGGGCAAAGCTTACGAGGTAAGACATCTATAGCGTCCTGCAGTTGTCCTAGGAGTTTAGGGGAAATCGTCAACAGATCGCATCCAGCTAACTCTGTAATCTCACCGAGGTTTCGGAAACTAGCTCCCATGATTTCAGTTTTGTAGCCGAATTTACGGAAGTAGTTGTAAATTGAAGTTACAGACTGAACCCCAGGATCTTCAGCAGGAGGATAGGAGTCTCGCCCTGTATCTTTTTTGTACCAGTCTAGAATGCGACCCACAAAGGGAGAAATTAGCTTCACACCAGCTTCAGCGCAGGCAATAGCCTGATGCAGGCCAAATAAAAGGGTTAAGTTACAGTGAATGCCTTCCTTTTCTAAAATCTCAGCAGCTTTAATGCCTTCCCAAGTTGAAGCGATTTTGATCAACACACGTTCGGGATTAGCCCCAGCTGCCTTATACTGGCCAATGAGATAGCGGGCTTTGTCCAGAGTGGCTTGAGTATCATAGGATAACCGGGCATCCACTTCAGTTGAAACTCGACCTGGGACGATCTCTAAAATCTTCAGGCCAAAGGCAATGGCAAGCTGATCAATGGCTAAAGCTACAATTTTTTTAGGGTTATCGGCCCCAACTTCCTGACGAGCTCGCTGCAACGTGTCATCCACGATGCTCTGGTACTCTGGCATTTGAGCGGCTGCTGTGATCAAAGAGGGATTAGTGGTTGCGTCTTGAGGAGTAAAGGTCTCGATGGCCTTGATATCGCCTGTATCGGCAACTACAACCGTCATCTCACGTAATTGGTCAAGTAAGCTACGAGTCATAGGATCCTCTTTTGCTGTCTGCAGTTGTAGAGTTCTAACATGAGGACTGATGGGCATACCCATGGAGCAGTCTGCTACCACTTTGACCCACAAGCGGACCTTAAGTAGCCAGACATGAGATTGATTTAAGTTTTACGGGATTGAGATCGACGAGATTTTACAGGAGCGGTCAAACGGATTCGATAGGTTATGAATAGCTCCCCCTCAGATTGATCGAGGATATGGCCTCCCAACTGTTTGATTTGTGCTTCCCAAACTGTGGATGTGACTAACTGAGGTTCAGTGCCCTTGAACAGTTCAATCAGACCCCATTCATCAACCCAGGGTGAGTCAGACTTAATCGCATCAATGATCAAGTCACCATCAGGCTTTAGCAGCGGTTGGATACTGTGCCAAACCAAAGGAAAATACTGAAGCGGATAGTAATACAGAAATCCTGTAGCCACAACTAGATCAAAGATCTGCCCCTCATACGGACTTAACAAGTGGGCGGGTCCTTGCTTCATGGACTTAAACAACTTTGAATTGAGCTGCGGCGCTCTAGATTGCATCAGCTTGACAATACGAGGACTCAACTCATGACCATAAAAATTAGCATTCCAATGAGTCCAAGGATAGAGAAAAAAGCTAACTCCACAGCCCAGATCAAGACAGTTTTCGTGCTTTTGGGGTTGTCTCAGCTCATAAAACGGGATAGCTAAGCGATCAGCTAAATGATCATGTTGACAGGCCAACCAAAAGGGCAAACGTTTCAGGTCATCAGGTAACTCCCAGTCAGGTTCACCCAATTGAATGCCAGCTTCACGATCAAATCGAGCGGCAACAGCTGATAAATAAGGACTCCAATCCTCGGAGGGTTCAAATGGCAGATTCGCACTATCCATTCTGATCAGTCGATAGGAGATGTTGTGAGTAAAGGATCTGCAGGATACCTCACTTTCAGGGGGACGAGTAGCTTCTACACCAAACTTATCTTTCAGGACTGGCTAAGCGTTAGGATGCTGATCGAGTAGCTGGACTGCTCAAGTAACAAAACTCAAGCTCAGCATGAGGATTAACCATGACAGACTTTTGGCACGATCGGCCTGTTTTAATTGGGGTTTGTGGCGGTATCGCTGCCTACAAGATCTGTACACTAGTCTCTACACTAGCCAAGCAGGGCGCCTCTGTCCGAGTCATTCTAACCCCTCAAGCTGAAACTTTTGTCTCAGCACTAACCTTTTCGACACTCTCTCGACAGCCTGCCTACACTGACAGTGATTTTTGGAACCCTCGCTTTGGCCGGCCTCTCCATATTGACCTAGCAGAATGGGCCGAGGTCATGCTGATCGCCCCTCTAACTGCGAACACACTGGCTAAATTAGTCCACGGTATGGCTGACACGCTACTGACTAATGTGGTTTTGGCTTCCGCCTGCCCAATCCTCGTAGCCCCAGCCATGAATACGCAGATGTGGCAAGCTCCTACCGTTCAGGCTAACTGGCAATCACTGACGCATTTGACTCGATATTGGACCCTCATGCCCCATCATGGACGATTAGCCTGTGATACAGAAGGTCAAGGTCGCCTGGTAGAACCCGATCTCTTGGAGCTAGCCTTAGTGGCCATGATCTGGACTCAAGGGCAGCGAGACTGGCAGGGGCAGCGGATTTTAATTAGTGGGGGAGGCACTCGTGAACCCATCGATCAGGTTCGATTTATTGGTAATCCTGCATCAGGTCGAATGGGCATGGCTTTAGCAACAGCAGCTGCCTTACGAGGTGCTCAAGTCACTTATGTTCATGGGCCTACCCCTGATCCTGATCGTATACCGGAGCTGACAGGTCTAAACATACGTGGGCTGGCAGTTGATAGTTCTGAACAGATGCATCAAACTCTGTTGACTCACCTACCTGAGGTGGATCTAGTGATTATGGCGGCTGCCGTTGGCGATATCCGACCCAGCCAAGTACACACAACCAAGTTACCTAAAGCCGACTTACCCTTGAACTTAGCCTTAGAACTGATTCCAGATATTCTGCAAGATCTCAACACATACAAACAGCCTCACCAGCGGTTAATTGGGTTTGCAGCTCAAACGGGCGACCCCGTTCCACCTGCTCAAGCCAAGTTAGTCGCCAAAGATCTCGATGCCATCGTAGCCAACCCTATTGATCAACCCGATAGTGGATTTGCGAGTTCATGGAATCAAGCTGTGATCTTGAGCCGATCCGGTCAACAACAAACTCTGCCCTACAGTCCTAAGATCGAAATGGCTCACAAGATTTTAGACTTTATTAAGAGTTATGTGCTTTAGAATAGCAGATTTGTTTTCCCTTAACACGGTGGGATCTTTTGTTGGGTTTCTTAATTAAATCAGGAAACTGTTAATAGTGTTACAAAAACTGATACACGGGGACAGTAGACTAGCTAGAAATTATTGGATCCTCCGGCATGGTTACCACTCTTACTCCTCCTGCTCGTGTCTCAACTTTTATAGAAAAATTAGTTGTCTGCCGATATGTTAACCAGACCTCTAGTATGCAAATTGTGCGTCTTCCAAATGCTAACGGTGCAGCATTAGAGCGGGTTGTCTTGCCTCTCAGTACAGTAGTATTCAAAACTACATCTGAATCTTTTCTTGAAGTTTATACCCATGAAGAGGTAACCTCAGTTCTGAGTGCTCGGATTCCTTGTGAGTCACTTGTGGTGTAGCAGATCTTAAATTTTATAAGTTGGTTTTAGCAGGTGGTGCCGTTACCCTTGTGGAACCAATCCAACACGCTATTAGAGAGCTAGCCATTCCCCACCTGTTGTCTGAAGCGGGACCTATTGTTTCCATTAGTCTGGGGGTTGTGAGTCAAATGCCAGCTGGTGCTAGTTCACCTGAGCAGTTAATTCATCTAGCTGATCAAGCCTTATACAGAGCAAAAGCTGAAGGTCGCGATCGCTATGTGCTGTATGATCGGCTTCATAGTCTGTCTCAAGCTTGAGCAGGCTTGCCAATATTATCAAAGTATTCAAACATGGCGGCATCAGCATCAAGTTGGTAGGTTCTTCGCAGAAGGTTACAGTCAGGGGATTCCGGTAAACAGGCACTGCCTTTAGGCCATGTATGTCCCATCCCGTACACCACAAACTGACGGATCGGCTTTGAACACGTTTCATAATCATGTAATTCTAGGGTTGTGATATCTTGAGTGGTCTTAGCCCAACGAGAGGGAGGATGGCAGTCATTCAACGGTTCTTGGCGATGAATCATGGGATCACCTTGGCAGCGGTTAACCTGTGTCCAAATACTGATCAATTGTGCAACACTCAAAGTCCCTACAACGTGCTCTGTATCCCTACTTCTGTCAATTCTGCCATTGAAGGGCATTAACGGATCAACAGTTCCATTCAAGAAAAAAGCTTGCAAGTTTTGTTGTGGATTACAAGGGTTTTCATAATTTTGAGTTGCAATTCCAATGCCAAAACCAGCGAGTAACAGACTTTCATCACAAGCAAACCGTGTGGTCATCAACCCGCCACGAGAAGCCCCCGTCATCACCACAGCATCTGACTCGGTGTACCCTTGCTGGACTGTCAAGCCAATTAACTGTTTCAAAAAGCCCAGATCGTCAGCTGTCGTGACCGTTCCATTGACTGCTGTTGGGTAGATACTACTATTCCAGCTATTGTTAATACCTTGAGGAAAGAGGAGTAACCATCCATAGGTCTGAGCCAGATCTCGCAAGGACGCTTCCACATACAAGCCCTTAGCATTACCACCGCCACCATGAAGAATGATCATAGTACGAGCTGGAAACTTCAAATCAGCTGGTTGATAAACATAGTACTCACGCTGGACCCCATTATGATTGATAAAGTTCTGACCACTGAGATTAGATTGCACAGTGATTTCAGCTCTAGCACCCTTAACACCCATGAGCAAAAGCAGACAACAAAAACACAACACCCATCCCAAAAATCGAATCCCTTTTTTCATTAGCATAGATCTCCAGAGACACAAACCCACATCAGTTTGACTATAGTTGACTATAGTTTCTCATAAACAAAACTCTACTAGTGACTTAAGATACTCTCAAAACAGTCAGCTTGTTACATTTAATACAGTAGAGTGATCTTGACTAGTTTTATCCCTAGATTTTAGGATAAGCTGGACAAATCATAGATTTAACCTTAAATATCTATACTACAGATGACTCCATGATGCCCTCCTTTTGTAAAGATTTGATCCTGGGTATGGTAGATCGATTTAACTTCATAGCTACTGTTCAGTGAACTGATTTGATGGAGGTTTGGCATGCGATTGACTCAACAACTAGGTAAACTATTTCTCTGTGGTTGCATCATTTGGCTTTGGGTCTTGGCTATGCCAGTATCTGCCGTCACACCATCACCTCAGTACACCCAGGATCAGGCTGCCTTTGCTCTCTCCCTTTTATCCAATGCAGTTTCTGATCAACTAGGGACACAACAGCAACTGCAGGAACAGCTGGATCAAAATATTCGGTCTGCCTTAGATGATCCAACAGTCAAAAACTACATCGGAGATTGGCAGATCGGTTGGGGTCCGGTTGTCTATGAACGACCTCAGTCTTTAGTTTCAAATAACACGTTGTATGTGGCTCAACGAGAGAATACCTATGTGATTGCCACAGCTGGAACCAACCCGATCTCCTTTTATGATTGGTTGGTTGAGGATTTTGATGTGACTTCACAAGTGGATTGGCCTTATCCAGAGTTTGTTCCTGCAGGATTACAACCTAAGCTAGCCCAGGGAACTTCTACTGGGTTGCAAATCTTGCTAAACATGAAATCTCATGATCAAACTATAATTGAATTCTTAGACGGTGTAGTCAAGACTCACCCAGATCAGAGTATGGAGTTAGTGGTAGTGGGCCATAGTTTAGGCGGTGCTCTCTCTCCCGTATTAGCCTTAGCTCTCCTAGATCAACAAGCTCAATGGACTCATAACCATCCGATTAATAATCAACAAGCCAAATGGCTCAGCACGCATCCCATTACTCTGTCAGTCTATCCCACAGCTGGGGCCACACCTGGAAATAAAGATTTTTCAACTTATTACAGCGATAGATTAGAGTGCAATACCATCAGAGTTTGGAATGCGTTAGATGTTGTTCCTTATGCTTGGAATGAAGGCCTCTTAAAGGTGATCCCTTACTTGTATGAATTTAAAATTCAACCCGATGACTTATTGAAACAATGGGTCAAGGTAGCCGAAGAAAACGCTGCTTCAGGTAATTACACCCAACTGATTCCCGATACCCGCTCACGGTTATCAGCAGTAGACTTACCGGTTCCAGCAACGCCTCAGTGCCAAAGATCCAATGTCCTGATGGCACCACCTGATCTAGATACAGTAGCCACTCAAATTGCATTTAAGCTCAGTCCAGCACTTACTGAAGCAGCTGTCAATGATCCGAGCAAAGCCCCCAAACTATTTACATTTCTGTACGAAAATCAGGATCAACGCCTAACAGTTCTGGACCAAGAATCAGAAGTTCAAAGACAACTGCAAGCAGAAGTTAAAACCTTCTTGACCTTTCTGGAGCAGGCCGCCTATCAACATACCACCCGGTATAGCGAGCTATATGGAATTGATGATCTAACAACTTACATGACCCAACAATGCTATCTAGGCAAAACACTAGATCCTTCTGAGCTACTCAGTGAAGCCATTGTCGTCAGTCTTGAAAAACTGATCTGCAATCTCATTTTCGAAGCAACTGAGATCTGTCCATGCGGAGGCTGCACACCTCTAGGTGATCTCTTAGCTAAAGTTGATTGAAAATGAAGACCAAATATAGATGCTTTACCCACAAGCCTTTTCTGGCGCTTACCTAGCGGCTAGTTCCCAAATCAGTTAGTAATGTTAAGAATTCAAACAAGGATCCCATCTAAAAAAAGCTGACCTCGAAATCAACGAAGCCAGCGAAGGACGTTTTGCTGGAGAGAGAAACTTAGACAATCATTGAACCAGAGAATGGTAACCCTTGATCTTCTTAGAATTTACACCATACTGAATGGAGAGCAATTAAATAAGAAGTACCAAATCATTCAATACACTGGCTGGGTAAACCCTTTTAGATTTTTGAAAAAAGGAGCGAGATGAATTAAGCCCCGCACTCAAACATCTCGCTCGAGGTGGATATCAGGGAAATGAATACACCAAATATACTGTAGTCTTATTAGAAGTTAATTGCAAGAAGGAAAAGCAAGTTTTTTGGAAATCCAGCTTGTGTATCGTTACAGATCTTCTCTGACTAAGGTCATGGTCAAGCTTTAGGCCTGTCTTAGACAGAGTTTCCCTCAAGACACTAATCGACATCACCAGCTTTTCTTATGACGCCAGGAACAGTTGATGGGAATATCTTGCAATAGCAGAAAGTCTCTGATATTCTACTCGAACAGAGCTTGTTGCTCATACTTCTCATTAGCCTAATACTACTTGAACTTGTTCTTTCTCAGGGAAGGGCTTGTTCAAGTTACTTGAATTCACTCTGGTCTTGAAAGAGTCTTGTGTCTATTACAAGATCTCAGTTGGGTGACAGATCTGTCCCTATCAGCCTGCTCAATCTCATTCTCTTAACCTTCAGTCTCAAAACATCTTTGTGAAATGCTATGAAACGATTGCATACAACTAGCCTATTGGCCTTGGGTTTACATCTCTCAGGGTGGCATCTGGCAGCTCTGGCTGAGCCTATGTTGAAAACTGAACTCGAACAACCAGTAACCACAGCTCAGGCTTTGGAAGAGACCGAGGCAGATAGTCCAGAGGCAACAGTACCTGTCTTTGATCTCCAACAAATCACTGTAACGGGTACCCGTACACCCCGAACAGTCAATAACTCATCATCGACCATCACAGTGATCGAACAAGAGGAGTTAAAACAAAATTTGGTTGAAGACATTCGTGATCTGGTCCGCTATGAGCCAGGAATTTCGGTGAGAGATAATCTGCGCTATGGCTTTCAAGACTTTAACATTAGAGGTCTGGAAGGGAATCGCGTGTTGATTCAAGTTGATGGGATTCGACAGCCCGAGCGATTTGAGTTTGGTCCCTTTCAACTAGGTCGGGACTCTTTTGAGCTTGAAACGCTAAAAACAGTTGAGATCATCCGGGGTCCAGCCTCCAGTCTTTATGGGAGTGACGCGTTAGGTGGAGCCGTAACCTTTACGACTTTAGATCCTGCCGATTTGCTAGCACTTACAGGTCGAGATACCTACTTAGGATTTTCAAATCAGGCGACGGGCCGCAATACAGGATTTACTAACACACTTGCGATGGCTGGACGTCAAGACCGTTTAGAAGCTCTACTGATGTACACCAGGCGAGACTTTCAGGAAACCCGTATTTTTGCTGGCAATAGTACGTTTAATAATCCCCAAGAGGGCTATGGTAATAACGTTCTGGCTAAAGTTGTTTATCGTCTGAGTGAAAATAGTGATCTAAAACTGACAGGTGAATACTTTAACCGGAATACTGACACCACGACCCTACCTATCAACTTAGGCAGTGGGATCTTAAACTTTGACGAAACTATTGACACCGAACGGATTCGGATCAGTTTAGAGTATACCTACGACAACCCAGACGGGAAAATTTTCCAAGTGGCCACAGCCAAAGCCTACTATCAGCCAGCGACCACTAGTGAAACCAGTTTTGACGAAAATCGTATCTTGCAAAGTGGGGCGCAAGTCAGTCGTGACACCGTTAATGAACTCATTAGTGATCTGTGGGGGGCCGATCTCCAATTTCAAACTAATTTTCAAACAGGAAGCCTTTTCCATCGTGTGGTGTATGGCATTGACTGGAGTGTCACTCGCAATGATCGGCCCAGAGATCGGATTCTGACAGATCTGGCCACGGGTGAACAAACTCGAACGATCCCTCCTGATACCTTCCCCACTAAAGATTTTCCAGAATCAGATACGACACGATTGGGATTGTACCTTCAAGATGAAATTGAATGGGGTAATGGCAATCTCACCCTCATTCCCGGTATTCGCTATGATATTTACGACTTGAACCCTCTCAATGATCCAGTTTTTGCAGCTAATGGTTCTGAAGCTACCAGTCTGTATGCTGATGCTGTCTCTCCCAAACTCGGTTTGATCTGGAACCTTTCCTCGGATCTTACCTTTGTTGCCCAGTATGCAAGAGGATTCCGAGCACCTCAGTACAATGAAGTCAATAGCGGGTTTACCAATCTCACCAGTGGATTCTTCCGCTATCGAACTCTATCCAATCCTGATCTAAAACCTGAAACCAGTGATAGCTTTGAGGTGGGTCTGCGAGGTGTATTTCCCCAAGCGAGTTTCAGTCTTACTGGGTTTTATAACACTTATGATGATTTCATTGAAGCCTTTGTTCAAGTGGGCACTGAACCATCTCCGCCAGGTACTGGGATCCCGGGTGGGCCCCCTGCACCGGAGGTTAATCTCTTCCAGTCCCAAAATGTTAGTCGTGCTAGGATTTATGGTATTGAAGCCACTGGTGAATACTACTTTAGCCCAGATTTAACCGGATGGAGTTTAAACACCAGTCTGGCCTGGGCTGTTGGAGATAACTTAACTGATGATGAACCTTTAGCCACTATTAACCCTTTTGAAGCTGTGGTTGGTCTTCATTATGACGATCCTGGTGATAAATGGGGAACTCGCCTGATCGCTACCTTTGTCGGTGAACCCCGAGTCCCTCCACGAGAAGGTCCGAGAGATCCAGACCCACCCGCTCCATTACCTTTCATTCCTAATAGCTTCACGGTTGTAGATCTATTGGGCTACTACAATTTGAATGATGAACTCAGCCTCAACTTTGGTATCTTTAACGTGTTCGATTCTGAATATTATCGCTACTCAGATGTCCGTTTTCTTAACCAAGGTCCCGACGTGGCTCGATTTGCTCAACCGGGTACCCATGCCTCTGTAAACTTGGTGAGTCGATTTTAGCTCTATTCAATTTTAGCTCTATTCAATTCAACTTTTTGGAGATGACGATGACATTTGGACGCTTGATTCTACGCCGATCATTTTTAACTGGGATCGCAATGGCAGGATTTTTGGCTGCTTCGTCTCAAGCTGCAGAGCCTGTGGGTCGAATTGTGACACTAACGTCTTTGACAGCAGACATTGTCTATCGTCTCAACCCTAAACTCCTAGTAGGGGTCCCTGCAGGTTCACTGATTGAGTCAGATCCAAGATTGAACCCGATCCAGTCTATTGGCTTGGGTAACGGTCCTAATTTGGAGCAAATCGTGGCCTTGAAACCCAATTTGGTTCTAGGAGCTTCAGGATTTCACGATAGTGTTGCTGAGATGCTGAAAACCTCAGGGATCAATACACTCCTTACAGAAGTCGATAGCTGGTCATCTCTAGTCGAAACCACTCAACAAATCGCTCAAGCTACCCTTCAATCTGAAGAACAGCTGATCAAAGAATATAATCGTTTCAAGCCGACGGCAATCAGCTCAGATCTTAAGGTTTTGCTTTTGGCTGGCCAGCAACCCATTCTATCCCCCAACAAAAATAGCTGGGCTGGCAACCTAATTGATCAATACGGAGTGCAAAATATCACTGCTGAACTTCAAGGAGAGGGTCAATTTAGAGGCTACGTTACACTTTCTGCCGAAAAAGTTATTGAATACAATCCAGATATTCTACTAGTTGTCAATCCTGAAGAGTCTGATCCGCTAGAGTTTTTCGAATCACGCTCTTATTGGAAATCATTACGTGCAGTACAAAACAAACAGGTCTATGCTTTTGATTACTATGGGCTGGTCAACCCAGGAAGCTGGGAAAAGATTAAAGCAGCCTGTGAAAAGCTTGATAACATTTTTACCACGTCATAGTCTATGGTTGCACTGATCTGAAGAGACTAGCGGAAGTGACAATAAGACCTAATCTTAACTTCTGAAGAAACCGATCCCCAACCCAGCAGAGAAGCGAGTAGATTTTGAGTTGGTGAAAGGGCGGAATGACTACGGAACCATTGAACCCGTGCGGCGTTTCATGAGATCCACAGGATTAGTCAGTCATGATCTCTTTATGCGAGCCATCGAAGTAGCCCTCCGAGTAATCCCCAGAATTCGAGATGGTAAAATTGAGAGCCAAGATCCTATCATTCGTGTGTGGTCTGATGGGGGTATCGATCTCAGTAAGGCTACATTTCATATTGAGGTCTTGCGATCCGATTTTAAGAGAGCATTAACACTGGTGGAACAAGATCTTCAGGCCTTTCTGTTTTCTATTGAGAGCTGGACACAAGTTATTAGCTTTAAAGCAGCAAACCAATTGTTTGAAAGATTTGATGATGATTTTAAGATTAAAACCCGATCAACGGAGCTTCATGATAGAGTAGATTAAAAGTTGTAGCTAAGTCTAATAGTTGCTTGTATACAGATGGAACTTCATCTTCCTCAGTCCATGAGTATAATCTCTTGAAGTCTCTTGAAGTCTGCTATTTTTAGAGGTACCTGTAGCTATTCGACTAGAGTTGTTGGTTGTAGCTGAGATGATTAAAAACTTCATTTTTAAAGCCTGAAACTGAGTTTTTCAAGGGCTTGGGACATATTCATGCCTTCCTTGAAGCTAGCGAATAACGACTATTGATAACAGCAAATATTTAGTTTGCGCTATTACTATTGGCTTTGCACTGGTAGCATGAATTGTATAAGTATAATAAATTAGAATTAACATCAAAAACGTAAATATAGCTACCAAATCAAGTTGTATTCAGATCAAAAACCCTACTCAACAAACTTTATAGCTTATTAGATAAAGACTATATATGGATCCAATCAAATCATTTATAGGACCGATTCACAAAAGGTAAACTCGGATACAAACCACCTCAATATGAACTATTAACTTTTCTGATAACCGAAGTGAGAAAATGATTATGTTTTTACAAAACAAGCTTGGAACGGCTGTCAAGGGAATTGCAGCCTCAATTGTTCTTCTAATGGTAACAACTGCACAGGCCCAGGCTGAAACTATTCGAATTTCAATCGGAACTCAAGATCAGGTGATCAATACAGCTGTAGGTGGAGCTACCGTCAGAGAACTCGAGTTATTGGAAAAGCACTTACCAACAACAGGCAAATACGAAGGAGTTGACTACGATATCCAATGGTCTAGCTACACATCAGGACCTCCTATCACAAATAAGATGGTTGCAAACCAGATTGATATTGGTTTGATGGGTGACTTTCCTGCTGTCATCAACATGATCACATTCCGAGAGCAGGTAAAGGAGACTAATTCAATTTTCATTGGGACATTGGCCTATAGCCCTAGTGGAGCTGGTAATGCTGTAGTGGTTCCTAAAGATAGTGCGGCAACCTCACTCGCTGACCTTAAAGGTGGCACTGTCTCGGTTCCCTTTGGATCAGCAGCTCATGGCATGGTCCTTAAAGCCTTACAAGATGCCGGCATTGATCCAGAAGAAGATGTCAAGCTGATCTCTCAAGCACCTGAAGTTGGCGGCACTAGCTTACGCACAGGTCAAATTGATGGTCATGCTAACTTCGTTCCATTTGGTGAGCTCTTCCCTTTTAGAGGGTTTGCCCGCAAGATCTTCGATGGTGCTCAAACTGGAGTACCCACATTGCATGGTATTGTAGTTAGAGAAGACTTTGCGACTGAACATCCTGAATTGGTAGTGGCCTATCTTAAAGCTAAGTTGGAAGCCAATGATATCTTTCGGGAAAGGCCTGAGGAAATTTCAAGCAAGATTGAGGAATGGTCTGGCATTGATCGAGAAGTAGTCTACATGTTCTTAGGTAATTCAGGACTCCAACCCCTGGATCCAACCATCCGACCTGTCCATATTGAGGCGCTTGAGAGCAGTATTGCAACCTTGAAATCCCTGGGTAAGGTTGAAGATTCAATCAATCCTGAAGATGTCAGTGAGTGGGTTGACGAAAGTTATCTGCGTGAGGCCATGTCAGCTTTAGGCAAAGACTACGATGCTGTGATCGCAGAAGCTGAAAGCTATCAGATTCAGGGAGACGATGCGCTCACATCCGAACCGATTTCCGATCCTAAAATGGCTGCTCAGCTCTGGATTCAGGGTGAGGACACGGTTACTAACTTTGCTTCAATCAATAACATGGTAGATATGTTGTCAAACCTGATTGATGAGGGCAAAGCAGCTGATGTCTTATTTGTACATGATCGAAACAATGGTTGGAAGTTGTTTGCTGAAAACTCTTACTATGTGAAGAATGAGGAAGAGATTTCAGCCTTTCTATTAAAAGATGCTGCTGAAGAGTATGCAGCCTCTGCTGGTGGTCAAGTGACTGACTTTAAGGGTCTACAGCAAATTCTAGTCTCTCAAAAGTAGGATGGGCTTTATTTGAAACTGGTTGGGTTGAGCTAATCGAATCAGAGATAGTATATCTGTTAACTCGACAGGATTGAGAGCTATGACTGCTTCTCCCATTGAAGTAACCCAGCAGTCCTTTTTAGGAAGGATTAACAAAACGATCAGGAGAGGAGTGAGAGACTTACTCCATGGTGGTAAGATGACTCGACGCATCTTATCTGTGATCCTCTTTTTCGGGATTTGGCAGATCCTATGCTGGCTTGACTTCAACTTTTTGATCAATTTTCAGTTTCTGCCCTCTCCGATTGAGGTTGCAGAAGCTACCTATGAATTTGTTACGGGTGATCCTTTCGTTCACATTAGCTCCAGTTTATTCCGGGTTATTCTTGGCTTCCTAGTTGCGGCTATTAGCGGAGTATCACTGGGTATCGTGATTGGTTCGTTTCAAAAGGTGGAGGATTTTCTACTCCCTCCCTTAGAACTCCTCCGCCCAATTCCTGCTGTTGCGTGGATTCCATTAGCAATTCTCATGTTTCCTACGGCTGAATCTGGGATGGTTTACATTACCTTTATTGGTGGCTTCTTCCCCATTCTGATTAGCACCGTTCGTGGTGTTGAAAGCATGCTACACGACACTGTTCTGATCCGAGTGGGTCAGTGTTTAGGGGCTAATCAATGGCAGATCTTTAAAGATATTGTCATTCCTGGAGCCATGCCCAGCATTGCTAGTGGACTTTCAATTGGGATGGGGAACTCATGGTTTTGCTTAGTTACAGCTGAAATTCTAGCAGGCCGTTACGGTGTTGGGTATCTAACCTGGGAGTCTTATGTAACTTCTAACTTTCCCCCCATTGTGATGGGGATGCTGCTTATCGGTTTGATGGGAGCATTTAGTGCCTGGTTAGTAGATCGGGCAACTTCGGCTATCATGCCTTGGCGACTCAAGCAGAAAAAAGGATTTTGAGTGATTTGAATGTCAATACACTTTAGCGGAGATGACGATGAACTCTTATCAAAATAGCAATCTAGTGGTGCTGAAGCAGGCCTCCACAACAAAGGGATGGGTCAAAATTAGCAATGTTTCTGTTGAGTTTGAGCGCCACGGTCACCCGATCTCCGTTCTAGACTCTGTTAACTTTCAAGTTCAACCAGGATCCTTTACCTGCCTATTAGGGCCTTCAGGCTGTGGTAAATCCACACTTTTGAACTTGATTGCAGGGTTTCTCAAACCAACCTCGGGGGAAGTTTGGGTGGATCAAGTCCCTGTTACTCGTCCCGGTGCCGATCGAGGATTTGTCTTCCAGCAGTATTCACTGTTGCCCTGGAAAACAACCTTTCAAAACGTGGAGCTTGGTTTAAAGATCCAGGGGATCCCTAAAAATGAGCGAGCAGAGCGAGTCAATAACTTTCTGAATCGGGTAGGGTTATATAAACATCGAAACTCATATCCCAGTCAACTATCAGGAGGTATGCAGCAGCGGGCTAGTATTGTACGTGCACTGGTCAACTGTCCATCAGTATTACTTATGGATGAACCATTTGCTGCCTTGGATGCTCAAACACGCCATATGATGCAGGAGATGTTGCTAGATATTTGGAAAGAGACCAAAACAACTGTGATCTTTGTTACGCATGATATTGAAGAGGCTGTCTTTCTAGCGGATGAGGTTTTGGTTATGGGTGTTCAGCCCGGCCATATCAAACACAAAGTCACAGTACCTCTGGGCCGCCCCAGACACATTGATGATACACTCACCACAGAGTTTGTAAGCATCAGCCGTAGAGTGTTTGAATCTATTCGGGAAGAAACGATCAAAAGCATGGAAGCTGCCTGAAAATAGATGATTAGCCTTCTTAAAGGGTTCCAAAAGAGATAGTCTGGAGAAAGTCTTGCTTGATCCATTGATTTAAGTCAATGTTTTCAAAGTCTTTGTGGTAGGACGTCAACAAGAACTGATGAATATGGTCTTGAATCCAGTCAGGCCGAACAGTTAAGTCAGGGCTGTATGCACCTGATTGGAGAGACTGATGATCTAAGTTCAAACTCTTGGGAATGACCTCAGGCCGGCAATGAATCCATTGAGATATCAAGTTTTGGCCTTTGGGAACATGCGTTAACCAATGCTGGGCCGCTCTTAGAGCTTTCAAATAGCTGATGACTATATCTGGATAGTATTCAGCAAATGACTTACGGACAATAACTCCATAGAATGCAGGTAACTCGCCTAAATCGCCTTTGAAAAGATAACGAAATTGGCCCTGCTGATGCGCTATCTCATGAAAAGGTGAAAAATGGGCATAGCCCGAAAAAATATGATCATGTCTATCGAATCTGTACGGATCGGATTGATGAATTGGACAAAGCTCAACTTCAGAACTCAACTGCAATTGGGATAATACCCGGATCAACATGCCATGAGCAGACGATCCGAATGGCGTCGCAATGATGTGTCCTTGAAGATCATCAATAGTTTGCAGTGTAGAATGTTGAGGCACAAAAACAGCATTACCAGCTCCATCTGGATTGATAGCAACAAAGCTGATGAGGTAAGTTTGATCTAACGTTTCTGAGAATTGACTGCTTCGAGCCGCACTGAGTAGCAGAGGGTAGTCACCAACAATGCCAATATCAAGTTTTTGGGTGTGTAACCCTTCAATAATGGGAGTACCTAGGGCAAAATCACACCACTTGATCTGAAATGCTGTCGTGCTGTACTGGCCGGATCTAGGTAAATAATGCTCCAAAAGACCTAGCTTCTGAATAACTAGGCCAGCTGTAACCGTGGGAATAGTACTGTTTTGTACGCCAATTGAAATCGATACTTGATTGGTGCTTTTTTGAGACTGGATTGAAATAGAATACTTAGGAGACTGAAACCTAGGCAAACTGTTTTCTAGTTGAATTTGTCTTGATTGATCAGAAAAATCAGGGAGAAAATTGAGGAGCTTTTGCAATGGACTGACAATTTGTTTTGACTTACGAGTCGCATTCATTTGATCCTGGAAAAGCTGATCAAGTCGTTTGGGTAGGATCAAGAATACATCTGAACTTAAAGCAAACTCCTGCAATGAAACAGATACCAACTGACCTGTTTCACACTCATCTTGCAGTTCAAATTCAGATACAAACCCTAAATAGTGGCCCTGAATGATATAGGTCTTCATGAGACTGAGAGTATCTACAGACTCAAGGTTAGAAAAATCAGATAAACTCAGACCTAATTCAGAAATCCGATTCTCAAAGACTAATCGGCTGGCATAGCCCTCGGCTCGGATAGCCCAGGATTCTGCAAGTAGATCCCATATACTTAACCAGTTTTGCCCAGCTAGAGGATGCTCTACTGACATCACTAACTTGTAAGCAACCTGAGCAATAGGTCGAATTGAGATCTCAGTAAAACCATCAAACTGAATCTCAGAAAAACCAATATCTATTTGATGACTTGTAAGAGCTTCATAGAGATCGTGGCTTGTCTCAAAAATCCTCAGTTTAGTCGTAATACCTGCATGACATTGACGGTAGTCATAGATTAACTTGGGTGCCCAACTTTCGGCGATAGCTGGAGTGCATCCCAGCTTAATGAGACCAGAGTTACCTTGTTTAAACCCATCAATTTTTTTCAGCAATATCTCAGCCTGCTCTACAAGACTAGGAGCTTCGTTCAATAAAAATAACCCTAATTCAGTTAGCTGGACTTTTCTGCCTAATCGATAAAACAATGAAGCTCCTAACTCTGCTTCTAACGACTTGACTTTGGCACTAACGGCAGGCTGGGTTAAATTTAGTGAGTCGGCTGCCTCTGTAAAACTTAAGTAGCGTGCAACTTGCAAAAACACTTTCAGCTGATAGATTTCCATGTCCCCCCTTTTGCGATTATGAATCAGTAGCAATGGATCTGGTCGTGTCAACTTTCCCCACAGAATTACTTTTATTTATGGATCCATATTAAACACTTATCAAAATTGACTAATCAATCATTGGTTTCACAATTATCTTGTGTTGATAAGAATAAGCACATCTTATACAATGTGTTGAAGATGATAGATTGAATCTACTGCTGCTGTATATCATCATGATCACGCTACGGGTTACAACTTTTCTAAACCTGAGTCGAGCTTTAGGCTGATTTTGTTCAGTTCAAATGATTATTCTAGCTTTTTTCTATCTTGGAGACTGTTTATGGTGAACACTCAGATCCTACAAACTGACGTTGTTGTTGTAGGAGGTGGTACGGCTGGAACCATGGCGGCTATCAAAGCAAAGCAAGCTAATCCTAGTGCAGATGTGCTGGTTCTTGAGAAGGCTAATATTCGTCGTAGTGGTGCCATTGCAATGGGAATGGACGGTGTTAACACTGCTGTCATTCCAGGAAATTCAACTCCTGAACAATATGTCCGTGAAATTACAATTGCAAATGATGGGATTCTGAACCAGAAGGCTGTGTATCAAACTGGAAAACTAGGCTATGAGGTCATTCGTGAGCTGGATAGCTGGGGTGTGAAGTTTCAAAAAGATGAGTATGGTAACTACGATCTCAAGCAGGTCCATCGAGTCGGTAAGTATGTGTTACCTATGCCGGAAGGCAAAGACTTAAAGAAAATACTTTCGCGTGAGGTGAAACGTCATAAAGCCAGAGTCACAAATCGAGTCATGGCAACGCGGGTGATCGTGCAAGAGGGTCGAGCAGCTGGAGTGGTGGGGTTTGATGTCCGTAATGGTGACTTTTATGTTATCCAAGCTAAAGCTGTGATCCTCTCCACTGGCGCCTGTGGCCGCTTGGGTCTGCCGGAGTCTGGGTACCTCTATGGCACCTACGAAAATCCCACCAATGCTGGTGATGGATACTCTATGGCCTATCATGCAGGTGCTGAGCTAACTAATATTGAGTGTTTTCAGATCAACCCTTTAATCAAAGACTATAACGGACCTGCATGTGCCTATGTAGCCGGACCCTTTGGAGCGTACACTGCTAATGCAGAAGGCCATCGTTTTGTCAGTTGTGATTATTGGAGTGGTCAAATGATGTTGGAGGTCTGGAAAGAACTCCATTCGGGTCGAGGGCCGATTCATTTGAAGATGACTCATTTAGATGAGAGTACTATTTCAGAGATTGAGTCTGTTCTGTGGGCAAACGAACGTCCTAGTCGGGAGCGATTCCATCAAGGCCGAGGTGAAGACTATAGAACCCATGGCGTTGAAATGCATATTTCTGAAATTGGTCTATGTAGCGGACATAGTGCTTCAGGGGTTTGGGTCGATGAACGGACAGAAACTACGATCCCAGGACTCTTTGCGGCAGGAGATATGGCCTGCATTCCTCATAACTATATGATTGGGGCTTTTGTTTCAGGTCGTTTGGCAGGGACCACTGCAGTGGATTGTTATCAGCAACTCCCTCATCTTGATCCCGATCCTGAGTTCTTAGAGTCAGAAAAAGCGAGAATCTACAAACCTTTAACCCAACCGGATGGGGTCCCTCATACCCAAGTGGAATATAAGTTACGCCGCTTTGTCAACGATTACCTACAACCGCCAAAAAATGGACACAAGATGGAGATTGGATTGAGAAA
>CAYSWV010000018.1:0-4243 GCA_964434865.1 uncultured bacterium | reverse complement strand
TCAGGTCAGATGTCCTTATTTAAGCGCTCTGTTGAACCCTACATTGTCGATGTTGATCTGGAACAAGAAGTTTATGATGTGGCACTTCCTGTTTCAACGTAGCAGATTAAACGATTACTTCAACTGTTATCTACCAGAGAGGGTTATTCGATGGCTTTAGCGACACAACGTGTTGATGTTCCTGTGATTGTTGATGAATCAAAGTGTTTGGAGAAATGTACAGCTTGTATTGAAGTCTGTCCTCTAGACGTGCTGGCCAAGAATCCCGAGACTGGCAAGGCTTATATGAAATACGACGAATGCTGGTTCTGTCTTCCATGCGAGAAGGAATGTCCAGTAGACGCGATCACAGTTAAGATCCCATTTCTTTTGCGTTAATGATCTAAACGCTTAAGAAACAGGTTACTCAAAACAAAGCTAGGAGGGTATGGGTCATGGATGGTGATCTCAGTCAATGGATAGAGATGCTGCAATCACAAGAGGTTTCAGATCGATTAGTTGCAGCTAAGATGTTACAGCATTCTGGAGCAGAGGAAGCCCTAGATCCCCTCATTGAGACTTTAAAGGACACAGATATTGGAGTTCAAAAGATTGTAATTACAACACTCTGGGAACTAGCTAATCCTAAAGCTGTACGTCCTCTCATTGACTGTTTACGATCACCTAGCGAAGACGTGAGAACGGAAGCGTTAGGAGCCTTGAAAGAACTTGTTAGCCCAGATGATTTGTTGATCTTATTAGATGCCCTTCAACAGGATCACCTACCTCTACAGCAGAATGTACTGATCTTGTTGAGAAAGATTCATGACGCTCAGGCTCTGGCCTATATTTTACCTTTCTTTGAATCGGCTGAACCTGTCTTAAGGGAAACAGCTGTAACAACCCTAAGATATTTGAATCAAGTCAAACGGTGCCCACCTGCTATTGAATTAATGCAGGATCCTGACGCTAGTGTACGAAGAGCAACAGCCTTAACCCTAGGTCATTTGGAAGATGATGAAGCTGTAGAACTATTGAATCAAGCGCTCACTCAAGACTCAGATTGGCAAGTTCGACGGAATGCCTCCCAAGCGTTAGCCATGCATTTGTCACCTAGCTCAATTCCACATTTGGGAAAAGCTATTCAAGATGAACACTGGCAAGTGAGGAAATTCAGTGCTAAGACCCTACAACAGGTTGCGGATACTAGTGTGATTCCAGTCCTGATCAAAGCTCTCACGGATGAATATTCGGACGTACGTCGTGATGCTGCCATTGCCCTAGGAAACTTAAAAGATCCATCTGTCCTCAATGCCCTCCAACAAACATTAGATGATCCAGATGCCGATGTGCGAATCTTTACTCAACGAGCCATGCGAAAGATTCAAGAGTCCTTAGCAGGAGCTTCAAATGCTTAATCCTCCAGCGGTTACCTCTTCTGGGCTAGAGGCTCCTCCAGATCACCAAGACTCTCATCGCCAAGACGTGCTCCAGCGTCTGAAAGCAGTTTATGATCCAGTCCTCAAGAACGATATCGTTAGCCTGGGCATGGTTCGAAATCTGCGGATTGTCAGTGACTTTGTTTACTTTCGCCTTTACATTGGATCAGCTCAAACAGCCCTGGAACAGCAGGCACGTGATGCCCTGAGCGCTCTATCATGGTGCAAAAAAACTTACATTGAACTGCGAACCATCCCAGGTGTGAAGACCACCCTAGCTGTAAGTAGTGGTAAAGGAGGCGTAGGGAAGTCTACTACGGCAGTCAACCTAGCAGCCGCCTTGAGTGTAAGTGGTGCCCGTGTAGGCTTGCTGGATGCTGATGTCTATGGCCCAAATATCCCTCAAATGATGGGTTTAAAACAATCGGAAGTTCGTATCATCGAAACATCAAAGGGTCAGCGCTTTGTCCCACTAGAAGCCCATGGGATTAAAATCATGTCAGTTGGTTTGCTAGCTGAACCAGACCATCCTCTAGCCTGGCGTGGACCAGTATTGCACAAGATCATTACGCAATTTATCCAGGAAGTGGAATGGGGCGAGTTAGATTATCTACTCATTGATTTACCACCAGGGACTGGAGATGCTCAGATTACGATCTTGCAAGAGAGTCCAATCTGTGGGGTCATCATGGTTACTACGCCACAGCAAGTAGCCGTATCTGATGTCCGTCGTAGTATTCATATGTTCAGGCAAGTTGGGGTTCCAGTTTTAGGTGTGATTGAGAATATGAGCTATCTCGTGCAGCCTGATGGTAGCCAATTAGCAGTCTTTGGCTCAGGAGGAGGTCAGGCGATCGCCGATGAGCTGCAAACGACCCTGTTGGGCCAGATACCCATTGATCCCAAGGTGTGCCGTCGAGGTGATCAAGGCAAGCCCCTTTCTCTCGATTCAAACACCCTAGTGGCTCAGATCTTTACCCAGGTGGCAACAGCTCTCTGTCAAACATTTGCCATCACAGCTGCAAGTGAGAAGTTAACTGAACCAGGCATCATTTAAACACTGAATTTGGATACCCTTGGAGTACTACTCATGGCTTCAATACCGTTGATCACGTTTTGGTCAATCTTTGTACTCTGTTGGTCACCCTGGATTTCAGCTCCTTTAGCCCTGGCACTAGGTATTGCTTTCAGTGTTATTTGGCAACGTCCTGTGACAAAGTGGCGACAGCGTTTTACCTCTATTTTGTTACAAGTCTGTGTCATTGGGCTCGGATTCAATATGAATTTACCTGAGGTCTTGACAGCAGGGTCGACAGGGTTTCTCTATACATCACTTAGTTTATTGGGGATCCTAACAACTGGGTTGTGGCTAGGAAAAGTGTTGAAGGTGAAGCGGCGCAGCACATTCCTAATTACCATCGGCACAGCCATTTGTGGGGGTAGTGCAATTGCCGCCGTGGGTCCTATTGTGGAAGCCGAAGAAGAAGAAATGTCAGTAGCTTTAGGAACTGTCTTTTTATTGAATGCTGCAGCCCTGCTAGTGTTCCCCTGGCTTGGCTCCTGGGTCGGCTTATCCCAATCCCAATTTGGCTTATGGTCGGCTTTGGCCATTCATGATACTAGCTCGGTGGTTGCTGCTGGATCTAAGTATGGAAGTGTGGCTTTGGCAGTAGGCACCACTGTCAAATTAGCTCGAGCACTCTGGATTATCCCAGTGAGTTTAGCCATTGCTTTCATTGAGAGGCAAAGTCAACCTCGGATCAAATGGCCTTGGTTTATAGGATTATTTTTACTGGCTGCTCTGTTCAATTCCTTATTACCCTCGGGGAGTTTTCTTTTTAAGGGGATTTATCAATTAGCCCGACAAGGATTAACAGCAACTTTATTCCTGATTGGAGCAGGGCTAACCTCTCAAAGTTTAAAGGAAATTGGATTCAGACCTTTATTGCTTGGCCTAATGCTTTGGGTTGCTGTCTCATTGGTATCACTGCTTGTCATTCAAAGTGAGATAATACCTGTTCCTATAAACATCTAAGTTAGAGTATCCGAAAATTTGCATAAAGCTAGAACCCCAAGCTGTAATATCCAGACATATCCATGGAACTACCTTTGAATTGGATTGATCTACTAATTATTGGCATTACATTTTTAGCAAGCTTTGTTCAAAGTCTTTCAGGATTTGGCTTTGCTTTAATAGCTATGCCTTTGCTACAGCCTTTAATTGGGATCTCATCTACTTCATCATTGGTAGCTTTAGTGTTCCTGATCACGGCAATAAGCTTAATGCTTTACTATCGACAATCTCTACAATTTAAGCCAGTAGTACCATTGGCGCTTGCTTCAATTGTAATGACACCCTTTGGTATTTACCTTTCAAGCTTGGTAAATGACTCTTTATTTAAAGGTGGTATGGGACTACTGTTGATAGTGTATGGCAGTTATAGCCTTTTGACTCCAACTTTGCCTCAGATCTCTTCACCCATATGGGGTTACTTTGCTGGCGCTTTCTCAGGCTTGCTGTCAGGATTGGCTAATGTAGGTGGTCCACCGTTAATTATGTACGGACATTGCCAGAAATGGGCACCAGATATCTTCAAAAGTAACTTGCAAAGCCTATTTGTAATCAACATAGCCATCGCGATCATCAGTCGTTTTTGGCAAGGGAGTATAACTATTCCAGTCATTCGATGGTTTGGGATTTGTTTACCTGCGTTAGCGTTAGGAGTACTGTCTGGTATTCTCGCAAGCAGATTAATTGATTCAGATCAATTTAAACAACTTGTTCTAATTTTATTATTTATTGGTGGGGTCGTACTCGTTGGTAG
>CAYSWV010000017.1:38280-77856 GCA_964434865.1 uncultured bacterium | reverse complement strand
ACCTGCGACCCCTTCGTCCCGAACGAAGTGCGCTACCAAGCTGCGCTACATCCCGATTACTGCTGTTAGAATAACTTGGCCAATCATAATTGTCTAGTTCATGATCAACAGTTAGATTTCCTTCTAGCCATAGTAGGGAGGCTCATTACCGGGTTTCCATTTGATGTTGCAACCCAGACTAGGTTTTTGATCGGCTGGGATCGGTTGGCCAGATAGAGCTAGATCAATAGCTGCACGGAGATCCTTACCTGTCACAGGACTATCACTACTAGGACGACTATCATCTAATTGGCCGCGGTAAACTAGCTTGCGATCGGAATCAAATAAGAAGAAATCTGGAGTACAAGCTGCTGTGTAGGCTTGAGCTACACTTTGTGTCTCGTCGTAGCAGACCGAAAACTTAAACCCTAAAGATTCTGCCATTTGTTTCAAGTTCTCAGGACTATCATCAGGGTATTTAGCTACATCATTAGCACTAATGGCCACTATACCTAGGCTTCGATCATGATAGTCTTGACCTAAACGAGCTAGTTCAGCTTGGACATGTTTTACATAAGGGCAATGTTGACAGATAAACATTACTAACAAAGCAACGTTGTCGGTAAATGTAGCTAGAGAAATCAATTTGCCTGAGATCACGTCTGGTAGTTCAAAATCGGGAGCTGGAGTTCCTAAAGCTAGCATTGTTGATTCTGTACGGGCCATTGTTCTATCCCCATGACACTCTCTACCATTGGTTTAGTGTCTCATGAATAGGATCTAGGAACAAGGTTTTGAAGATGTGTCGTTAGCCAACCTCAGTAGCCAACCTCAGTTTTAGGCTACATTGACTTAACGTTGATCTCTATTTTAAATAGCCTATCACTATTGAAACTCTAACCAGCGGCTAGCTGACTCAGATTAAACCTCGCTTTGGTGCTGGGAATTCTGTCCTACACTTAGACAAACGTTTAGCCTGATCTATTGCTTGAGCTTGTTCCTCTGGGTAAAATCTCATGCTATGGGAGTTTAACACCTGATGTGGTATGCGAAAATCAGCTCTTGAACAACAACTTAAGATCGAACAGCAAGTCCATAATCTTAATTGGTTAGGGAAGCTATGTTACTCAGCTGGGCTGTTGAGTATTGAATATGATCCGGAGACTTCTCTGTTTATCCTTCGGACCTTCTCACATGTCTGGGGCCAGTATCAAGGTTGAAGTCATGCTGCTAGTGTTTGGAAGCGGACCCATGCGGTTGGCACGTCTAGACCCATGTGGCAAGCCTAATGGTATACTGAGATGATGGTATACTAAGCTAGCAATTAGCCTAAGACTTGAGTTATTCCATATATATTTCGGCTTATATATTTCGGCTTTAAGTGAGTTCCGTTTCAAATCAATTGAAAGGAGCCTACGGTAAGAATAACGGGTTGTTAGGTTGTTAATGCTCGAACTCAAGTCTGTTTAAGGAGATCTATTATGCCATTAGCACAGCTTTACACTGATATTGATCAACTCATCACTGAAAGGGAAAAAGTGGGTGAGATCTTACACAATGCTATTAAATCTGCTCTAGGCAAACCCGATCAATATATCACGGTTATGGTTTGTAAAACTGATTACATCTCCGTTCAAGGGCAGAGCCAGAGTGTTGTCATTCAGGTGGACTCTATAGGTGGATCCCTCGGAGAGTTTGTCAAGCTTGTTTGCGAGGGACTGGCCCAGTGGGGCGTTGATAAGGCTAAGGTAACCGCAACATTTAGATCAGTCAATGGTCAAGAATTTGCCATGAATGGTAAGACTATTTTTTAGAATTTATGGTGCAACTTAGGTTAACTCCAAAACCGCTTTGACAACACCCGATCCAGGTTGATTGACTAATTGAAACCCTAGATGCTCACAAATGCGTTGCATATTCTGATTGGTTTCCATGATTTCAGCCTTGATCCGGTGCAGTTTTTCATTTTGGGCAATTTGAATTAACCGTCTGAGTAACTCAGTACCGATGCCCTGATTCTGATAAGGATCAGCGATTAACATTGAAAATTCTGCATCGTTGCTACCATGAAGCTTACATATGCGCCCTACAGCCAAGATTGTAGTGACTGCTGTTTCAGGATCTCGGTATTCAACAACCAGAGCCATTTCTCGATCATAATCATTGAAGCAGATCCGAGTTAGGCGTTCATGTGCAACCCGCTGCTTCAGCTTGAGTAAGTGAAAATATCGCATATAAATACTTTGCTCTGACATGAGCTCGTGGTACTGAACCAGCAATGGCTCATCTTCTGGACGAATCGGACGGATCATGACAGGCAGGTTATTGTGTGTTGTCCAGGGGGCGGCATAGTGGAGGGGATAAGGACGAATCGCTAGTGTGGGCAATTCAGCCTCTGAAACGGTTGAGTCGTGTAATAGGACGCGGGCATCCAAAGCTAGGATTCGTTCTGGAGTTGCTAATAACGGATTGATATCTATCGAAGCAATCCGGGGTTGCTCAGCCACAAGTTGACTAAACCGGACACAAATTTGTTCCAACTGGGCTAGATTGACAGACTCTCGGCCTCGAACGCCTTTTAACGCTTTATAGATGCGGGTTTGTTCCATCATCCGGGTCGCTAAAGTACTGTTCAGAGGTGGGAGGGCTAAGGCCCGATCTTGATAGATTTCCACCAGCTGTCCACCAGTTCCAAATAACAAGACAGGCCCAAACTGAACATCAACACTACTCCCCAAGATCAATTCATAACCCCCATCTAGGCGAATCATCGGCTGCACTGAAACACCTTGAAAATGCTCAGGTCCTACTTTTTGAGTCACATTCAATTGGATCTGTTGAAAAGCTATCTGTACAGCATCAGCATCTTTCAGGTTGAGCTTGACCCCACCCACATCGGTCTTATGAGTAATCGTTGTAGAATGTAATTTGAGGACAACGGGATAACCCATGTTGGCAGCAGCAGCGGTTGCCTCTTCAATAGAGTGGGTGATTCGAGTTTCAACAATGGGAATGCCGTAGGCAGCTAGAACTTGCTTGGATTCCCACTCCGTTAAAAGAGTTCGCGCTTCGGATTGAGCTTGTTGCAAAATGGCTTCTACCGTTTGCCGATCGGGGGTAAAGTCTGTAGAATCCTTGGGCAGAACAGGAGTCTCGTAAATACCTTGAAGATTGTAGCTGTAGCGCCACATGTAATTAAACACATGAGCTGCCGTATCGGGGTAAGGAAAGGTAAAGATATGAGCCTTATTCAACATGGCTTCCCCGTCTCTCACACTTTCGCCTCCCATCCAACTGGCTAGAATGGGCTGAGACTTTAATGATCGGGGCTTGGCTTCCAGCACCTCGGTAATTTTAATGGCAGTAGCAGTTGGATCTGTCATGGCTTGCGGGGTCAAAACAATCAGCAGGCCATCGCTATTAGGGTCTTGAGCTACAATTTCCAAAGCTCTAGCATACCGCTCTGGATCAGCGTCACCCAAGATATCAATAGGATTACTGTGGCTCCACTGCGGGGGTAAAACCTGATTAAGTTGGTCAATAGTATCCGGCGATAACTCGGCTAATGCCCCTCCCTCACAGATCAAAGCATCAGTTGTGAGAACCCCGGGTCCACCTGCATTGGTCAAGATGGTGAGCCGATTGCCGGATGGTCGGGGCTGCTTACCTAACACTTCAGCCATATTAAACAGATCTTCAATACTATCGACTTGCAAAACGCCACATCGCCGAAATGCTGCTGACAGCACCTCATTGCTACCTGTCAAAGACCCAGTATGGGAGGCTGCTGCATGGGCCGCCGCTTCAGTCCGCCCAGCACTGATCACAATAATGGGCTTGGTTAAGGCCACCTCACGAGCAGCTGATAAAAAGGAGCGCGCATCACCAATGGTTTCCATGTAAATGACAATACTCTGTGTATGAGGATCATCACCTAGATAATCAATCAGATCACCCCAGCCCACATCTAACATGGAGCCAATCGATACAAACGCACTGAAGCCTACATTTTCTTGAAAACTCCAGTCCAGGATAGAGGTACAGAGAGCTCCACTTTGACTGATAAAAGCAACATTCCCTGGATTCGCTGTCGTACTTGCAAATGTGGCATTAAGACCTAAATGAGGATTCATCACCCCTAGACAGTTGGGGCCAATGATCCGCATCTGACCTTGCCGGGCTGCGGCTAGGATGTCACGTTCTAAGGCAATCCCTGATTCACCGATCTCTTTAAAGCCAGCTGAAATAATAATGGCCCCTTTAACACCAGCGGCGATACACTCTCGAATGACTCCGGGTACGGTTGGAGCTGGAGTGGCAATAACCGCTAGATCAACTGGCTCATGGATATCGGCCATAGAAGGATAGGCTTTGATCCCAAGGATGCTAGAACGCTTGGGATTGATTGGAAAAACGGTGCCACCGAAGGGACTGCTGATGAGGTTCCAGATTAACGTTCGCCCGACACTGCCTGCTCGCTCGCTCGCACCGATCACAGCAACCGACTTGGGCCCAAAAATGGCATCTAGAGGCTGACGTTCTGTGCCTAAAATATCGTGAACGGCATCAATACGTTGAGAAGGTCGAGGGGTGGCCACCATCTGGAACTCCTTCACAGGATCTTAACGTTGAAACTTGCAATTAGAGTGGGCTCATCTAGCTAGATTGAGGTACTCACTACAGGGTTTCGATGAGTTAAGGTTTAACCTGCATTAAGGCCTCAGCAGGTCGGTGGTAGAGAGATCCTTCTAGGCTGAACCCACGATAAGCCAAGATGTAGAGTTCTTTGAGATCTTCAATCAACGGGTAACGAGGATTAGCACCTGTACATTGATCGTCAAAGGCTTGGTCAGCTAGGGCTTCCAGCTGACTATAGAACTCTTGTTCATCTTGAGGTAAGGCTTCCTTGATCGACAACGGAATATCAATATCCTTCTTTAACTGTTCTAACGCTTGAACTAAACGTAACACTTTGTCATCAGTGGTCTGCCCACCTAAATGCAGGTAATCCGCAATCTCAGCATAACGCTCCTTAGCATGCGGGTACTTGTACTGAGGGAAGATGGCTTGTTTAAAGGGAGCATCGGTAGCATTGTATCGAATCACTTGTGTGATCAATAAGGCATTGGCTAAGCCATGAGGAAGATGAAAAGTTGATCCCATCTTGTGAGCCATCGAGTGACAGATCCCTAGGAAGGCATTAGCAAAAGCCATTCCAGCAATACTGGCCGCATAGTGAACCTTTTCCCGAGCTTCAGGATCTTGAGCACCAGCACGGTAAGCGCGAGGCAAGTATTTGAACAGTAATCCAATGGCTTCCAGGGCTAGACCTTCTGTAAATTCGGTGGCCAAGATGGATACATAAGCTTCTAGAGCATGAGTCATTGCATCAATCCCCCCATAAGCTGTCAACTTTTTGGGCATATGCATGACCAGTTCTGGATCAACAATGGCAATGTTAGGTGTCAGGGCATAATCGGCTAGAGGATATTTAATACCCACCCGATCATCGGTAACTACAGCAAAGGGAGTCACTTCTGATCCAGTACCAGAGGTGGTGGGGATAGCAACCATCAGCGCTTTTGTCCCTAAGTCGGGTAATTCATAAACCCGTTTCCGAATATCCATAAACCGGGTGGCTAACCCATCAAACTCCACCTCAGGATGCTCATAGAGTAACCACATCACCTTGGCGGCATCCATTGGCGATCCCCCCCCCAACGCAATGATCACATCAGGTTGAAAGGCATTCATCCGTTGCACACCTAGATTGACAGTGGTCAGATCCGGATCGGGCTTGACATCATAGAAGACTTCATGTTCCACGCCGATCTCATCTAATACTCGTACTACAGCCTTAGTCATGCCCATGTCGTACAAAGGCTTATCCGTGACAATAAAGGCCCGTTGCTTACCTTGTAAATCACGTAAGGCCACGGGTAAACACCCCGATTTGAAGTAGACTTTGGGGGGAATCCGGAACCACAGCATATTTTCGCGCCGTTCAGACACCGTTTTAATATTGAGGAGATGCTGAGGACCTACATTCTCTGACGTTGAATTGCCTCCCCAAGAACCACAGCCTAGGGTCAGAGATGGATCCAGTTTAAAGTTGTACAGATCCCCAATAGCCCCTTGTGACGACGGTGTATTGATTAGAACCCGAGCGGCTTCGACATTGTTTTCAAAATAAGCAATATCGTCTCGATTGGCAGGATCAGTGTATAGAACGGCTGTATGCCCCCGCCCCGCAAAGTGGATCAGATCCTGTGCCTGACTGACTGCATCGTGATAGCTCTCTGCTTTGTACATGGCCAGGATAGGAGACAACTTTTCATAAGAGAACGGTTCAGCAGGACCAATCTCAGAAACCTCAGCTACCAGGACTCTGGGGGTGGTTTGGTTGAGATTGATATCAGCCATTTGAGCTAGATTCTCAGCTGACTGACCCACAATTGCCGCATTTAACCGACCATTTTTCAGAATGAGCTGGCCCAAGCGCTCCCGTTCTGCTGCATCTAGAACATAAGCCCCACGAGTGAGAAATTCTTGTTTGACCTGTTCGTAGATACTATCAACCACCACTACAGACTGTTCTGAAGCACAGATCATGCCGTTGTCAAAGGTCTTACTCAGTAATATGGAGCTAACAGCAGTTTGAACATCTGCACTAGCATCAATCACAGCTGGGGTATTCCCGGCTCCCACACCCAGTGAGGGATGGCCTGATGAGTAGGCGGCTTTGACCATACCTGGACCCCCGGTGGCCAAAATCAATTTGATCGCAGCATGCTGCATTAAGGCTTGTGAGAGTTCTAAAGTAGGTTCGTCGATCCAGCCAATGATATGCTCAGGTGCTCCCGCTGCCACCGCTGCATCCAGGACAATTTTGGCAGCAGCAATGGTACATTGGCGGGCTCGCGGATGGGGAGAAAAGATAATGCCGTTTCGGGTCTTGAGACTGATCAAAGCCTTAAAAATAGCTGTCGAGGTTGGATTGGTGGTGGGCACAATACCAGCCAAAACGCCCACAGGCTCTGCGATTTTTTGGATCCCGAAATGCCGATCATCTTCAATAACACCACAGGTTAGCTCATGCTTGTACTTGTTGTAGATGTATTCTGAAGCAAAATGATTTTTGATGACTTTATCTTCAATAATACCCATGCCAGTTTCAGACACGGCCATCTTGGCTAAGGGTATCCGTTCAGCATTAGCTGCTAGGGCTGCTTTTTTAAAAATAAGGTCTACTTGGGCTTGTGAGTAAGTAGCGAACTTGGCCTGAGCCTCTTGGACCTGTTGAACTAGGAGTTCCAAATCTTCTAGGTTTTGAACTGGCATTGCGATCTCCTTTGGGCTATGTGTGCTAAATAACACAGAATAGAATCAACATTAGAAAGTAGTCTGGGATTGGATCATAGAGTTGTAGTTGAAGACCAGTCAGGATAAATAGCTTAGGAAGCTAGCTACCTAACACCAACTTATACTTCAGAAGGCCAAGACCAACCGATGCTTCAGAAAGATTTAATTCCTTGATTTACCTGATAGGAGAAGCGAGGAACTCACCTTTAAATAAACTAGATTCTAACCTTCTTGCACATCCTATCTGGCTATCCCAAGGAAGCTTAACATCTGGGGATTCGTAACAGTGTTCAAGGTGGACACAAAACTTGGCCCTTGTTCAAGATTTCCACCCCTACTGCCTGGTTAGCCCTAACCTTGCTAAATCCAGATCTCACTTGTGTAAATGTTTAGAAAAATTTAAGACTGATTCAATGAGCCTCACACAATCTGAATAGTCTGCTTTGCTCTCTATCTGCCAATCTGTTTGAATTTAGATTGCAACTGAACTAAAACCACTTATATTTTTGAGGCTGCTATGACATACTCAATGTGATCTTTTTGATCTTTTATGATGTCTCAGTGAGATCTTTATGCAGTCTTCACGGTCTTGGACTCAAAAGATGCTAATCCTAGGAGCAAGCTTACTCTCCTGCAGTGGATTGGCTTGTCAAACCCATTCCTCCCCTCCTGTTGCTGTCAATCCTTTAAGTATCGAATCAGAATCCACCCAACTGGCCTCCGGGCGCGTTCAATCCGGGCAAGTGGTTTTGGACACTCCACTCCCTTCAATCTATGCGGGTGAAGTTCAGATCAAGGTCACCTACCCATCTGAGTTACCTAATCGGATCCAAGTAGAAACTGCCACGTTTACTAAGCTGATAGATCAACCTGGAATAACCCTTTACGGATCTGACTTGGATTCAGCTTTGATAGATCTAGAGAGTCTTCAGGACTTTCGGGTCACACTGCCTGAGGCAGCCACAATAACATTCGCGTATCCCACAAATCCAGATAGTACCCAATTGATCTATCAAGGTAATCCCACAACTGTTGATATTGAAGATGTAGCGCTAACACTAGCCACTTTACAAGTGAACCCCAAAACTCCCGAGGCTATTGTCAACCGCGCTAATGATCTGCTCAACAGTCCAGGTTTGATTCAAGTTGCAGAACTCAATCCCGTCCCTACTGTCCAAAATACCAATTATGTCCAAGGGGCTAGTGATCCCAACTTAGGAACTCCGGACGTTGCTGCAGTGTTAGCTCGAATTCAAGTTGGATCTAACGCCACCGATATTGTAAATCGCATCAATCAGTTATTAGGGGCACCTGGGCTGATCCAAGTAGCAGATTTAGCAGCTATTCCTGGCGTTAATCTACCAGGTGGGACCTCACTCAGTTCAATTAGGGGAATTGCCTGGAGAGATGCCAATAGTAACGGTATGTTTGATCCAGGGGAGTCAGGCTTAAGTAATCGAGTTATCTTTTTAGATACCAACGAAAATGATTCACTAGATCCGGGCGAACAAAGTACTTTTACTGATACCACAGGTGCTTACGCATTCAATAACCTAGCTCCAGGCACGTATGTTGTGGCTGATGTACCCATCTCAGGGTTTCAACAAACAGCACCCACCCCCGGGATTCAAACCTCTCGTCGTCCTGCTGAGCCACCTGCGATTGTAGGAGGGCAACCGGCTAGTCCTGGTGAATACCCTTGGATGGCAGGTCTGTTATTTTCTGACATTCCAGATAACTCCGCAGCTCAGTTTTGTGGTGGCTCCCTGATCCATCCCGATTTTGTCTTAACAGCCGCTCACTGTTTAGACTTTCTTACAGCTAATAACATCGATGTCCTTGTAGGAACAGCTAGTTTGGCTTCAGGTGGAACTCGGATCCGAGTCGCTGAGATCATCATTTTTCCAAATTATCAAGTCTTTTTTGATGGATCTTTAGTTCGAGATGTAGCTCTACTCCGCCTAAGCCAGTCTTCAAACGCGTCCCGAGTTGAGATTGCACCTGCTACCAGTGGAGATTTTGTTGGCACTCTTTCCACAGCTATTGGTTGGGGCGCTTTGAGTGAAGGTGGTCCCGGTCCTATTGCCCTTCAAGAAGTTGATCTACCCGTTGTCTCAAATCTATCGTGCGCTACTGATTTAGCGGGTATCTTCACCATTTTAGATGTGATGATTTGTGCTGGGGTGCCCCAGGGTGGCATTGACTCTTGCCAGGGAGACAGTGGGGGACCCCTCCTGGTGAATGTGAATGGTAGATTTCAAGTGGTAGGGTTAACTAGCTTTGGCCTGGGATGTGCTCGACCCAACCGGCCTGGTGTTTATACCCGTGTTTCCGAGTTTGCGAATTGGATTAATGCCACTATCGGAAATGGTGCCTATCGAGTGAACTTGAGTGCAGGTGAATCGGTAACCAATATCAATTTTGGATCTCAATTTGCGCCTAGCTTTACACCTTAAATCTACCGCGCCTTGAAATCTACCGATCGTTTAATGCTTAATGCTGAAGCTCTACTCTAGATTCGAGTTAGATCTAGGGTAGGGCCTGAGATTCAGAACAAACTGTGCTTAACTGGTTGAGGAATAACGTGTGAGGATGGTGATGTCACAACGCAATCAGTTCAAGTTTCTCCTCATCCTGGGCATGGGACTCAGTGGAGTGGCTTGTGCTCCTTCAACTCAAGCTCCCATAGCTTTAAACCCGGGAACACCTGTTTTGCAGCAAGCTGCTAACAGTGGAGTTGTTCAATCTGGAGTTGTGACCTTTACTGAACCTATTGCCACAACTTACGCGGGTACCCTCAAACTAGATGTCGCTTATCCTGGCGATCTACCTGATGCCTTTCAACTGGGGGCTGCCACCTTTACTAAACTAGCCACTTCAACCTCAGGCATAGCCTCCTATACCTCTGATCTCGATACTGCCCTTTCACGCTTGGAGACTTTTACGTCGCTGGCGGTCACTCTACCTGATCAAGCCCAAGTTACTGTTGTTCACTTAGTTGACGATCAAGAGTTTCAATCAGCTGAGGGGACAGCTTTGATCTATCGCAGTAATCCGACTGTTGTTGATATTTTTGATGTGGCTTTGATGTTGGCTTTATTACAGGTTGATCCCGATACAGCTGACCTAATAGCTAATCGAGCTAGTGAGTTATTGGATATGCCGGGTGCTGTTCAAGCTTCTGATCTCAACCCAGTACCCACAACTACTAACACCGATTATGTTACCGGAGCAGCTAGCCCTGGTTTTAACTTAGTAGATGTAGCCACGGTGCTCGCCCGGATCCAGGTGGGCACTAATGCTAATGACATTGCTGTTCGGGTTAATGATCTGCTTGATACTCCGGGATTAATCTCTGGATCGGATATTGCTGTTATTCCGGGCCAGGGGTTACCTGGGGGTGGAGCGACTGGAACTCTCAGTGGCGTGGTTTGGAATGATCTTAACGGCAATGGGATTCAGGAGAGCGGTGAGCCTGGGATTCCGGGTCGAGTTGTGTTTATTGACGCCAACGAAAATGATCTGCTTGATGCTGGTGAGACAAGCGTCATTACCACAGGTACAGGCACCTACACGTTCAATAATCTTTCACCTGGACCCTACGTAATTGCAGATGTTTCTGTGCCTGGATTTGAACAAACAGCCCCAACAGGTGCTCAGGTACCCCGTACAGCCCGAATTATTGGAGGGCAACCGGCTAGTCCTGGTGAATATCCTTGGATGGCGGCCTTGTTGCAAGCTGAGGTCTCTGAGTCTAGAGACGCCCTATTTTGCGGCGGAGTTTTGATCCATCCCAACTATATTTTGACCGCTGCTCATTGCTTAGCAAATTTCTTTACGGGAGAAGTTGAAACTACCAATGATGTCGATGTCTTGTTAGGAACCAACAATATTGCTGCAGGTGGCGATCGACTCGATGTCGCTGAAGTGATTATTTTTCCTGGCTACGAGACGTTAGCGAATGGCACTGAGGTTAATGATGCTGCCTTGTTGAGGCTCAATCAACCTTCAGATTTACCAATTGTTCCCATAGCTCCTGCCACTAGTGGTGACTTTGCTGGCGAGATCTCAACTGTCATTGGGTGGGGCACTATCTCACTAGATCCCCTAGTCTTTCCCAATTTATTACAAGAAGTGGCCATTCCTGTAATTTCAAACACCCTCTGTAGCTCCAATTACGTGGGTCAATTTGATATTTCTAGTGTGATGATCTGTGCGGGTGTTCCTGAGGGGGGGGTGGATGCCTGTCAACTTGATGATGGCGGACCATTATTGATATCGGGGCCTGACGGGTTTCAGGTGGCTGGGATCACGAGTTTTGGCGATGGCTGTGCTGAACCTAATCAACCGGGTGTGTATACTCGGACATCTGAGTTTGCCGACTGGATTAACCGCCGTGTTGGGATTGGATCGTATCGAGTGACCTTAGCTCCTGACCAAGATGTGAGTGGACTTGACTTTGGTAGCCGCCTAGCGGACGTTTTTGTGCCACCCATACCTACTCAGCAGGCCCCCGATGTCCGATCGATTTCAGGGGTTGTTTCTGGGCAGTCTTTGATCATTACACTTGACTTTGAGAACCCCATTACAGCGCCTTCTGTCAATGTCAATGCGGTCAATGCGGTAGGAGGTTTGATTGATCTAGATTTAGACCAAAATGCGGCCACAGGATCACCCAGTTTTGATGCAGAGCCTCAGCTAGGTGTTGAAGTTTTTATCGATCTAGATTCTGAAGCTGATAATCCAGGTCAAGTGGGCTTGTTTGATATTACGAGTAATACCGAGATCAGCAAACTTCCTATTACCTATGCCCCTGAATCATTGGTCATCACCGTGCCTTTGTCGTTGCTGGGAGATGCCAACTTAAACTACGTGGCTTATATTGGTAACTTCTTTTCCAACGATCTACCTGAGCGAGTCCCCAACACTGGTATTGCCACCTTTCCAGGTACCGTAACCGATCCGTTAGAACCTCTCACCAGTCTCAGTTCCAATCGTTATACAGGGCGCCGATAACCAGAAAGACTTAGACCTAAGAAAAATGGGATCAACAGTTAAAGCTGATCCCTTATTGAAGCTCTAATTCAAATATTGCAAGGATTTCAAGTTAAACCATTTCAAATGAGCTACCCAGACCATGAGCTACCCAGACCATTAGCTATCCTAACTGCAGAGAGGTCACGACCAAGATACCGAGCGTAACGATCACAAACAGAATTGCCATTTCAATAGATTGGCCTAAGTGCTTTGTGGGAGATGTTTTCATGATGAAATCCTACTAAAGTCTAAAGAATTGAACCAACAGTAACAGATGGGTAATAGCTCGTCACAGACACAAGCTAGATCAAAGCATTTCTTAATATTGAGTTACCTTAATTAAAGATTAGAGTAGGCATAGTCCTGGCTTGCAAATACAGTCCATGAGCAATTAAGACACAGCAACAAAAGCAAGTGATATTACCACGAGCTTGAATCAGTAATTACTGAAATCCTTAGCTATTTGAAATAATCAGCTTATAGCTTCAACAACTCGGAGATCCGATCCCTGCCCAAGTAAAGAAGCAGCAACATATCCAACCCAATTTCAAACCAAATAAACTGATTGCCGTAATATCGTGGATCCCAATAGCTGATCACACTCTGGAATCGAATTGACCAATTCAATGGAAACAAGAGCAACGGTCCATCTTCAACATGGAGAGGGATATCCACTGCTGTATGGAATAGACAGGCCAGGAAAAACCAGACTAACCAAGAGACATCCCGTTTATAGATGTGGTGGACTTGCCAGAGTACGCCTAAACTAAACATAAGCAAAATAGGCGAATGTAAAGCGTTATGGGTAGCGATCCAGAAGGGATCTTTGAAAAAAAGCTCTTGAAACATATAGCGAAACGCATCTGATGCATCCCATCCCAAGATCAAACAGTAGTAGATCCAGCCTCCCAATGTTAGTAGGTACAGAGGAACATCTGGAGCTACAGCTCCCCACAAGAGAGCACCTTTCAAAATTTTGAAGCGCCGGTTATTGGCAGGATTTAATGGTAATGGATTATGGCGGAACGGTTTCGCTAGGGCCGCTGTAATGATCATGTGAGAAGGGGTATTCACAGTATCTCCAGTAGCAAATGCTTAGGAAAGCCTACCATAAGATAAAAACTAAGGCCATTTACTATGTCTCAAAACCATGTCTAGCCCACTGATTGCAGTGGCAACTCCCAGAGGCAACTCCCAGAGGCAACTCCCAGAGGCAACTCATAGTTCAGGGCTTTAAAATCGAGATGCTGAGTTGATCGGAATGAGCTATTACAGCTGTGATCTTGAGTCTACCGAGCAGCTACTATTTTAGTAGTTTCATTAACCCAACAGCACAACCTCATGCGCTCTCTCCAAGATTTCTTTGCAGGTCGTCGTTGTGTTATTGCCACGATGCACCAGAAGGAACAAGCGATTGCTCCAGTACTAGAAACTGAGTTAGGTCTCAAAACCTGTGTTCCCACCAACTTTGATACCGATCAGTTTGGGACCTTTACCCGAGATATTCAACGCCCTGGTGATCAGCTCACAACGGCTCGCTTGAAAGCACAAGCTGCGATGGATCAGTTAGGGTTATCGTTGGCTGTTGCCAGTGAAGGGAGTTTTGGTCCCCATCCAGCGTCACCTTTCCTGAGCTGTGATCGGGAGATTGTCCTCCTTTATGACCAAGAGAATAGCTTAGAAGTGGTTGGAGAGATGCTCACAACAGAGACCAATTTTGCTGGGGAAGGTGTACGTACAGTTAACGAAGCTCTAGCCTTTGCCAGTCGGATTGGCTTTCCTGCTTGTGGCCTGATTGCCATGATTGAAAGAAAGAGTTCAACTCCTATTTTTAAAGGTCTTACAACTTCAGACGATTTGATCCAAGCTGTAGAAACGCTGCTGCCGCTCTCTGAAACTGGTGTTGTCCAGGTAGAGACTGACATGAGAGCCATGTACAATCCCACCCGGATGAAGGTCATTGCCCAAGCTACATCAAATTTAATTCAGCGGCTTCAAAGTCAATGTCCTGAGTGTGGTTATCCTGGTTTTGATGTGATCAGAGTGCATCAGGGTTTACAGTGTAGTGTTTGTGGGATGCCGACCCAGGTTGCGAGGGCTTACATCTATGGTTGCCAACATTGTCAGCATCAAAACTACGTGCCATTTCCATTGGGTATTGAAAGCGCTGATCCCAGTGTTTGCTATTTCTGCAACCCTTAGGCCACCCTAGTGATCTATTGCGCTCGGCTCACATGCCCCCATCGCAGCCGCCGCCATCAGAGCTACTTCCACCGTCAAAGCTACCCCCAACAAACCAAGAAGAGTTAGTATCAGCATTTCTAGCCTTTTGCGTGCTGATGAAGGAACAATCCAAATCCATGCTCAACACAGCGCTCTGCCCAGTCGAAAAACTCTGGCAACCAGATCCCGAACCACTCATATTGATTGTTCAATTTTGGTTCATCAATCTAGCTTCATCAATCTAGCATGCGATAAGATCAGGGCGTAGCCTCAAGTCACAGGAGCGATCTTTGCAAGGTATAACCTCCCTGCAAGAACTACTTGATTCATTATCACCACAGTTAATGGATGGAGAGTATGTTTTTTGTACCCTTCAACAGGGAGTGTATGGTGATTATGCTGAAGCTAACCCTATTGCCTCTTTTAGAGAAGTGGAAGGCCTCACCTTAGTTATGTTAAAGTCGGCGGCTGATCGTTTAGGCTTTTCCTACAACGAAACCTTCAAATGTATCTCTCTAGGTGTTCATTCCAGTTTGGAGGCAGTAGGTTTGACAGCAGCAGTCTCCAGTCAATTAAGTAAGCAGGGGATCAGCGCTAACGTGATAGCAGCTTATTTTCATGATCATATCTTTGTTCCGGTCCACCTGGCTGAAACAGCACTTCAGACGCTGAAAGAATTGAGCTATTAACCCTGACTCAGCAGGGGCCAGACACATGAACTGTAGTGAGTCCAGTAATACCGGAGCAATTTATTCTGGTCTTTTAAAGGTTTGAGTGAATGTGTTAACTTCAACTGTCTTTATCAAACCCGGCATCTCTGGATTAATGGCCGGAGACGCTGATGCGGTTAATGAACTCACCCAACGGGTTGATCGGATAGGATCAAATAGCTTTAATCCGACTGTCTAATCGGGAAACCTCAGGCTACACTAACTCATGATCAAGACTGGTATAGATAAAATAGGAGATAGAGGATGATGATGATCCCTAGGGTCCCAAAGAGTTACCAACTGATGGGTGGGGTAATCTTGGGTTCATGTCTCTGGCTCCAAGGATCCTCTACTTGGGCACAACCGGGTCGGGCCTTAACTATCCTTGCTGATGTTCAGGAAGCCAATGCCAATACAGGTGTCATTACAGCCACAGGCAATGTCTCTATCATGTTTCCAGCGGAGCAAGTCACAGCTCGATCTGCAAAAGCAACCTACTATACTCAAGAACAACGGATTGTATTAGAAGGGGCGGTTATCATCACCCAAGATCAAAACCAGCTCCAAGCCGAACAAGTTACCTATTTAGTGAGTGAGGGCAAGATTGAGGCTGTCCCCAGCACAGGTCAGCAAGTAGAGTCTATCTATGTGTTTCCTGAGGTAGCCTCTCCCTAGGTCAAGGGTTAAGATCACACCTGGTACATAACTGTTGGATTAGGCTAGTCGAATCAGAGTGTGAGGTGCTATTAATAAGTGTTATCACAGAAGCTAGGGCTGGATCAGGATCATGTTTTAGATCATAGACTCTTACCCTAATCTCCGCAGTCCAAGCTAACTAACTTAATTCACCTAGCTGACGCTAACACGTAACACTGGCTGTGTTGTGCGTCTCTAACCATTAGAGCATGAGGCAACAGAATGAAATTGGCATATCGTGGTATTCAACAAACTGACCAGTTAAAACCCGATCCGATGCAATCCCCTAACCTGAGTTCATCCCCTTGGACTGAAGTAGCTACTACGAGATCTTCACCCCTCCCTTCCAAAAAGCGCAAGCGAGCTAAAGCCCAATCTCCTTTAGAAGCCGAACGATTGGTTCATAGCTTTTGCCAATCAGATTGGGGACTTTTTGATAATTGGATCATGACTCGGTTAGGACACTTATCACGTTGGTTCCAAAAGCAACGCTTTTAGGCTTAAATCAGAAATAAATCTAAAATCCTGGATATTGTATTGAGCTTTTCATCCTAGTGCCGCTGTTGGTGTTGACTTAGGTGTAAGCTCTGAGTTGTTTAAGCAGATCTGGGTTGGTATGAATAACTCTAGACGTCGGCCACAGTCCTGGTTGGCTTGGCTCTCTGATTTAGACTTGCTAGGCGCCATAGTTTTAATCGGATTAGGTTCAATTAGTGTTGGCTTTATTCTTGGTGGTATTGGGTTAGCCCTAAGTCAAGTCTCAGATTATCGATTAGTCATCGGGGCAGGTTCAGAGCAGGGTGACAGTTATATCCTCAGCACTGCCATCGCTAAGGTGGTTGAACAACAGTATCCTAATATTCATCTTGAAGTTTTAGCCACGGGTGGCACCTCTGAAAACTTAAAGCTCCTTGAAGAGAATACTATTCAATTGGCTACCGCTCAGGCTGATGTATCCCCAGGGTCTGAAGCCAGAACAGTTGCGGTCTTATATCCAGATAAAGTTCAGCTGATTGTTCATAGAGATTCATCGATCCAACGGTTTGCTGATCTGGTCAATCGCAAAATTGCCCTACCCACTCGAGGAGGCCAATACAGTTCTTTCATTGATATTGCAGCTCACTACGGCCTGGCTGAGACTAATTTTGACTTTCAAGATGGCAATGAACAAGTTACCAACAACATGTTTTGCAGCCGCCAAGCTGATGCCGTCTTTCGAGTCAGATCCCTAGGTAACCCCAGTGTGGCGACCTTGATTCAACAATGTCAAGGCCAATTGTTACCGATTGAACAAGCAGCTGCTATGCAAATCAAATATCCTGCCTTTGAACCCAGTGTCATTCCCATTGGTGCTTATCAAGGGCAACCCCCCACCCCTAATCAAAATCTAGCTACTGTTGAAATCCAACGATTACTCCTAGCCCGAGAGACCGTTCCTAACGAAGTGATTCGAGCGATCACCACAATCTTGCTAGAGCACCGTCAAGCCATTACCCGCGAGATCCCCGATCAATGGGCTGATATTCGGCCCTTACTCGCCAATGTTAGTGATCCGACTCGGGCTAATCGTATTATTGCTCCTGTCCATTTGGGGGCACTAGCCTACTACAACCGGGATCAACCCTCTTTTGTTCAAGAAAATGCTGATTATCTGGCTTTAATTCTGACTGTGGGACTACTGATGGGGTCGTGGGTATGGGAGTTAAAAAAACTGATTGAAAAGCGCCAGAAAAATAATGCTGACAGCTACACCAAGCAGATCTTGCAAGTGATAGAAGCAGCTCAACACACCAGCTCTTATCAGCAAACTGAAGCCTTAGGGCAACAACTTCAAGCACTCTTATCTGAAGCTGTGAGTGATCTAGATACTGATCGAATTTCAGAAGAATCGTTTCAGTCTTTCCGGGTCGTGTGGCAAATTGCGATGGATGGGGTGCGCGAACGAATCCAGAAACAGAAGAATGATGATAGTGGCTTTAGTACTCAAGTGTTACAGTTGATGGGAGCTGTCGCTGCCGCGCAAACTGGGCCCGCTATTCAAGAGTTGCAACACAAGCTACACACCATTCTCACTGAAGCCGTGACAGCCCTTAACCAAGATCGGATCTCACGTGATGCCTTTCAATCGTTTCGGGTTGTGTGGCAAATTGCGATGGACACGGTTAAAGATCAACAAAGTCAACTGGCTGAAGCGATTCGAGTTCAATAAGTTATCCTGTTGTTCATGACAAAATTCTATGACTGGGCATTTCTGGAATCGGCGACAGTGTGGGATGGGCTTGGTGAGTGCTGGGTTGACCTGGCTAGCTACCTCAGGACAAGCTCGATCGATTCTAAAACCCCAGGATTTTGCTGCTGTGCTCAATCTTGAAACCGGTCATTTTGAAACTGTGATTCATCCTCAGCAAGGGCACCGGATTCAAGCCCAACCTGGATCGGTGATTAAATTGGTCACTGCTGCTACGGCTTTAACACATGGGATCACAAACCCTGATCGGATAGTTCAATGTCCAGGTTGGTATGATCGGCCACCTCAGCACCAACGATCAGGCCCGCGTCAACGATTACCCTGCTGGGCTGTGCATGGGGCCGTCACCCTTAGAGATGCGATTGCTCAATCCTGTAACGTTTATTTTTATACTCTTGGCTCAGAGCTGGGATCTCGACGGTTACTGGAAGGTCTCCATCAGTTTGGCTTTGCTCATGATCTGGCTCGTGGCTCCGCTCCCCTGCTAGCAACCGGCGAAGATCCGCAGTTAGTGGTAACACCCTGGTCTATGCTCAGATTGATCACAACTGTTGCCGTTAGAGGTCAAAAGCTGACTCAGCCACTGGAGTTAGGCTCTATTCCCCAGCCTCCCTTGGAGTCAAACATCTGGCCTGTCCTGATAGAGGGTATGGTGGCGGCGGTTCAATCGGGCACCTGTCAAGATCTAGCTTCAGACCATCAGACGATTGCCGCTAAAACGGGGACTGTCATTCGGAGGTTGCGTCCTAACCGCCCCCTACTCGCAGAGGATTTTCAGTCTTGGGTGGGAGCTTTTGGCCCAGTGAATCAACCCCGCTGGTGCTTAGTTGTTTTTACTGATCAGGGTAAGGCTATCGATACTGCTATTCCTCAAGCCCGATCGTTAATCCAATTGCTCTAATCTTGTCTCATTAAGAAATGTAAACTATGATTGTCCTATATAATACTTTCTGCAGTCTGAACTAAGGAGCCACTCATGTCAGAGCCTAAAATTATCGAACCCAAATTTGGTTTCAATGACTATGCAGAACGTTTAAATGGCCGGGCCGCCATGATTGGATTTTTGTTAGCGATTGTGATTGAGGCTGTGACCGGGCAAGGTGTGATGGCTTGGTTGGGCTTGATCTAAGCATTTATCAGCTATCGCGCTCAATTGAAACGTTGTCTAGCTTGAAGGGCAAGCCGGGCCCCAACACTGATCACGAGCACCAGTATCACTACAACTAGAGAGGCAGCCCAAGCCAGCTCTTGCTGATTCTTAAAAGGAGATCCAGAAAAGTTGTAGATCAAAATGGCCAGTGAGGGGGTGGGTTCTTGCAAGTTACGGATCCAGAAGTAAGAGAATGAGGCCGTGAACAATAGGGGGGCAGTCTCACCGGCTACTCGGGCTATCGATAGCAAGGCTCCTGTTAAAATGCTAGAGAGTGTTGCGGGTAAAATGACTCGTAGCACAGTCTGATACGTTGAAGCCCCTAAGCCAACAGAGGCCCAGCGGATCGGATCGGGAAGTTGTTGTAGGGCATCTTCGGAGGTCCGCAAGATCGTGGGGATCATCAAGATAGATAAGGCGACCCCACCCGCGATAGCTGAAAAGGTTTTGGTGGTTACAACCAGAAGCGTATAGCCAAAAATCCCAGCTAGGATTGAGGGCACACCACTCAACACGTTAGCGGCAAATCGGATGCCCCGTGCCAGAGGTCGTGGACTCAACTCAGATAGAAAAACAGCTGCTAACACGCCAATAGGCAAACTGATCCCTGTAGCAATGGCCACCATTAGCAGAGTACCGACAATCGCATTGCCAATGCCACCTACTGTCAAGCCAGCAGCAGGGGGTAGTTGCGTCAACAGATCCCAATTGAACCGAGTTAATCCTTTGCGAGTCACAAAGATCAAGACGGCCGCTAGCGGTAAAAGCGTCAGGCCCAAACATAAGCTTGCTAGAGCTGTGAGTCCAGCTTCCACTAGTTGTCGTCCTAAACTTAGCCTAGGTAACTCTGACTTGATCACCATATTGAGATTTGAAGACTGCTTCATAGACACTTCAATGCATAGCACGATTTAGGCTTAACACTAGCCAATCAGCCAAAACATTAATGCTCAAGGTGAGGACAAACAGAACCAAGCCAGCATACATCAAGGCTGAAATTTGGAGTCCAGAAGCTTCGGCAAACTGACTAGCAATGAGAGAGGCTAAGGTATTCGCCGGAGCCAAAATCGATAGATTGAATTGGTTGGAGTTACCAATCACCATCGTCACAGCCATGGTTTCTCCCACTGCCCGCCCTAAAGCCAGAACAATGCCCCCTAAAATTCCAGGAAAGGCCGCCGGTAATAAGGTTTTAAATAGGGTTTGCCAACGAGTCGCCCCCAGGCCAACCGATACAGCTCGCAAATCAGAGGGTAAGGTGACTAACGATTGACGTGAAATAGCAGTGATAATCGGCAAGATCATAATTGCCAGGATCACCCCAGCAGGCAGCAGGCCCGGCCCAATGGGAGCGGTACTAAACAGAGGGATAAAACCCAACTGCTGATGCAATCCTTGCCCCACTTGTCTCAACAGCGGAATTAAGATAAAGATTCCCCACAACCCATAAACCACGCTAGGAACCGCCGCTAAGAGTTCAACGCCTAACGTTAATGCATCGCGTAACCAGGCTGGCAAGATCGGTTCTGCTAAAAGAATGGCTGATCCTAGACCTAGGGGAATAGCTAGCAGTAGAGCCATTAGAGCACTCACCAAGGTGCCATAAATCATAGGCCAAATCCCATAGGACTCTTTCACCGGATCCCAGGTGCCAGTGAGCAGAAACTCACCCCCAAATGCCTGAATAGCAGGCCAAGCCTGAGTGCCCACTTCCAGCCCAATCCCCAGCAATATAGCCAACACAACAAAGGCCAAACAACCCGTTAGGGTCATAAAGGCACCATTGAGACCCCGTTCGAGGACAGTACGATGGTTTAACGGTTGACTCAGGCTGGGCATCACTTATCCAGGACAACAGCGGGAACAAGAAGATCTGATGGATCTGTAAGCGTCACGGCATAGTCAGGTGTAATAGTGTTTACCGTATCAGCAACCTGGTGAAGCATACCTGAGGGTAGAGGGATATAGCCCAACTCGGCTGCAATAGCTTGGCCCTCATTCAAGCCATAGTCAATGAGAGCTGAGATCGCTCTAGCTTTGGCCATAGAGTCATAATATTTGTGCACTAATAGCCAGCTATAACTCACCAGCGGGTAGGCTGTAGCTCCTTCAGGATCAGCAATAAATAGCCTTAAGTTATCAGGTAAGGTCTCGGCACTCAGAGCAGCTGCTGTTGAACTCGGTGTGGGCAACATAAACTGGCCTGACCGATTCTCTAAAGCTGCATAGGTGAGATCATTTTGAATTGCATAATCATAGCCGATATAGCTGATCGATCCTTCCAGTTGTTGTAATTGGGCTGTGACACCTTCATTGCCTCTAGCACCTATACCCGTCAGCCATTGAACAGTTTTACCTTCACCGATTTGTTGAGACCAAATGGAACTAATGGTGGCTAAATGATGGGTTAAAACACCGGTCATCCCACTGCCTTCAGAGCGATGGATCACCGTAATCGGCAAATCAGGCAAGTTGAGATCAGGATTGTCTTTCAAAATGGCCGGATCAGTCCAATATTGCAGGTTACCTAAAAGAATATTGACATAGGTCTCGCGAGCGAGCTTTAAACCAGTAGGGATCCCGGCTAGGTTGTAGGCTATAACCACACTTCCTGCAGTTATGGGCACCATAATGACATTATGATCAGCCGTCTCGATTTCTTGATCAGTCATCGCCACATCACTAGCCCCAAAATCAACTAAACCCGCTATAAACTCTTGAATCCCAGCCCCACTGCCAACCGATTGATAGTAGATCCGAGATCCGTATTGGGCTTGAATAGTTGAAAACCATCGCTGGTATAACGGTGCTGGAAAGGAAGCCCCTGCCCCCAGTAAGGTTATCTCTGAGGATAGAGCACCCGCCCGCCCTGGCCTTAGAATAGGGGTGTCACGGGGACCACAGGCTGCTATTAACAAGGCTAAGCACAGGATCCCTATTAGCGATTTAAAGCCAACCATCCGCATAATGTTGCCTGTCGACGCCGCTCTATGGTATCAAGTTTGGGCCTGATTAGACTAATTGCCCATCTTCAATATGAACAATCCGATCAGCAACATCCAGAATCCGAGTATCATGGGTAACCAACAGCACAGCCGAACCATCTTGCTTGGCTAAGCGTTTCATGATTTCAACTACCTTACGGCCTGTATGGCTATCGAGTGAAGCTGTTGGTTCATCAGCTAACACCAGCTTGGGATGACTCACTAAGGCTCGGGCAATTGCCACCCGTTGTTTCTGTCCCCCTGATAATTGGCGAGGATGATGATCACAGTGATCTTCCAACCCCACCGCAGCTAAGATCTGATAAGCACGCTGGCGATAGTCGCCCTTAGGGATCTGGGCATGCAGTTTTAGCGACATACTGACATTTTCCCAAGCAGCGAGGCAATTCAAAAGATTATGAGCTTGAAAAATAAAGCCAATTTGATTTCTCACCTTAACTAAGTCTTGGGGCCGCGATCCAAATAACTCATGTCCCAAGATTTTCAAGCTACCTGCCTGAACCGATCGCAACGCTCCAATCAAAGTCAATAAAGTGGTTTTCCCACTGCCCGAAGGGCCTTCCAAGATCACAATTTCTCCCCTTTTCAAAGTCATCGTAATGTCACTGAGAACTCTCTTTTGAAGTTCACCTTGACCAAACGTATGAGTCAGATTCTGAATATCGACAACCGCTGTCATAACTCTCTCTAAACAATCAGTTGAACTTCAATCATCAATTAGAAAACATCAGCTGGATCAGCGGATCGCAACTTATTCATAGCAATGGCTCCCGAGACTAGACACATCAAAACAGTTAAACAAAACACTTGAATCACCACAGCTAGTCGCATCGTCAGGGGAATCTTAGTCAGTTGGGTGAGAATACCGTAGATCCACCAAGACGAGAATAGGCCTGGAATAAAGCCTAAAATCCCTAAAATTAAGGCTTCCTGCACCACCACAGCCAGTAAAGCTCGATCAGAATAGCCCATAGCTTTAAGAGTGGCATACTCTGGCAAGTGATCACTAACATCGGTGTACAGTACCTGATAAACAATCACAACGCCAACAATAAATCCCATAATGGCCCCAAAGTTAAGGATCTTGCCGTTGGGAAATGAAGCCTGAAAAGACTGTTCAGCTGTCATCAGTTCCTCACGGGTCATCACTCGAATGTCAGCTGGCAAGTGCTCTCGTAACCGTTGTTGCACGACTGTCAGATCCACACCGGGTTCCACTTGAATACAGCCCACATTAATCTGTTGTAATCGCTGTTCGCCCTGCCGCCGAGCAAAGTTCCAATCACTCATAATCACATGGCCATTATCAAAGAGATTGCTCCCAAAGTTAAATAAGCCCGTGACATAGACACGCTGACGATTCATCACACTCACTACTGACCCCTCTTGAGCATAGAGATCAACCACCGGGCCTAATTTGTCTTGAGCTAGGCGATCGAATAAAATGCTATCTGGTGCAGTCAGTTGAGGCAGTTGTCGGTTCACCTCAGGTAGATTCAGAACGGGCTGCGAGGGATTAAACGCTAGAATTTTAACTCGATTCGGAAATAGTTCAAAGCCAGTATCAGGTCGGGTGGCAGGTTGTTCAAGATCTTCAGGGTTCACCCAATTGGCTGAGCTAATGTAAAGAGGACTGGCACTGGCGACACCTTCGACGGCACTAGCCTGGTACAGATAGATTCGTGGAAACCCATTCCAGTCAATACTAGGAGCAAAAGCCGAGGCTAAAAATAGATCACCCTTTAAATTCTCAGGGAGTAGGGTGACCCCATCAAATAACAGAGCTCGCAGTCCAAGTTGAGTAAAAATCAAAATATTTGAAAAAGCTACACCCGTAAGGGCAACTGCCATACGAGCTTTCTGGTGCGTGAGTTGAGACCAGCCCAATGGCTTGTAGACCGCTAACGATTGCCACCACTGCTTAAAGCTTTTACGTTTCATCATTCTATCCTACTGATCAAATCCAGTGTCTAGTTGGTCTCGGTGTTGATTCGGACTCGGACTTGCATGTTGGTTAGGTTGGCAACTTTAGGGCTATCTTGCGAATCAATTTGGATTTTAACCTCAACTACCCGTGCATTTTCATCCGTTGAAGGATTAGCGGATCCATCCGAAAGAGTCCGCCGCCCAATTTGTAAACCAATATGATCCACCACCCCCATAATCTCACCCTCAAAGCCACCGTACTCGCTGCTGATCTGAGCAGGTTGGCCCACCTGCACCTTGGAGATATCGGTTTCGTACACTTCGGCAACAGCATACATCTGATCGGTTTGACCTAGTTCTACAATTCCTTGTTGTGTATTGACTTGTTCTCCCACTTGGGTGTTGATCCGCAAAATCTGACCAGCGACTGGAGCCTTCACTTTGGTATCTTCTAGATCAGCTCGCCGTTGTTCGACTGCAATTTGAGATCGCTCCAGTTCAGCAACAGCCACTTGAATATCCACCGGTCTCACCTCCCGTAAGCTGTTTAAAACTTCTTTCTGCTGAGTAATTTGCTGTTGCAGTGTTTGGGTTGTGGTGTCCAGTTGAGCCTGTCGTTGGGCTAAAGTAGCCTCTGCTGTTTCCAAAGCTTCCTGAGCTAGATCCGCCTCATTGCTACTAATGGCACCAGCTTGGATCAACATCATTTGACGGTCATACTGACGACGAGCTTGCTCAAGTTGCGATTTGGCAATATCAATGCCAGCTTGCCGCTCCAAAGACTCAGTCTGGAGTTGAGCTTCTAGACGAGCAATACTAGCTTCCTGGGCGGCGATCTCAGAGTCCCTAGCTTGACCTGCTTCTAGTTGTCGTAACCGCGCCTGAAAAAACTCAACATTTTTTAAAGCTTCATCGAGATCTCGTTGCCGACGTTCAATCCCTTGAAGAATCGCAATCACCTCACCGGCTTCAACCCAATCTCCTTCATTGACTAGGATTTGATTAACCCGACTATCTTGAGCATTAGCCACCGAAAGCTTGATTACATCACCCTTAGGCGTTAACCGACCTAAAGCAACCACACTCGAGCTGACATTGAGAGCTACCGCAGCTTCGGAGGTCTCAGACTCTGCTGGTGTTGCCTCAGTACAACTACTCAAGGGCCATAGCAGGCCTCCGATCAAACCGGCTCTAATGATCTGTTTAACTACCCCCATAACTAATAACCTTCATGACCTTGACCTTCATGACCTTAACCTTAAAGTATCTAAGAGTATCTAACCCACTCAAATTAAAATTACGACCTAACTTAAAGTTAAGACATACATTTCAGATCCACGACCTCTATAGTCATACTAATCTAATCGATGACAAGACTGGGACTTGAGTCAATTAAGGATGACTGCTGAATTAAGCACTCTAGGATTCAATCTTGTGATCTGGAGCACATAAAAAAAGATCCCAACCTTTAGATCAGGATCTAAGCCATTCATGACCGCATAACAGATGTAAACCTAGAAGAAGTCTTACCCTTAAATAGGTATCTAACTGTTATTTTCCAATATCAGTAGCCATAGAGCCAACAGGATCTGAGGAAGGGATGCCGAACATTTTGGGAAAAGAATAGACCTTATAAACGCATGGCTTACTGAGTAAACTGTGATACCATAGTTGACCGATCTAATTTAGCGAAGAGTGTAGCCAGTAAATCATTCGAAAACAACCATCCCTCAGGTTGCGTGAGCCATAGTCGCTGCTGATCCCACTCAACCCAACCCTGGCTCTGAAATGACTTAAGGCTATCCAGTGTCAGCTCTAACCAGGTTTTAGGGACCTGATCAGCTAGTTCTGTACAGCTAAGACCTTCTTGCAACCGTAACCCTAGCATTAGAGTGTCTTGCCAGCGTTCTTGAAGTGAAACTGGAGGAGCTACCGGTAGCTGCTTTGATTTAATCGTTTGAAAATAGTCATAGAGTTTTGTAGCATGATGGACTCGGCAATGGTGGATATACCCTACCGCTCCCATACCTAACCCGTAATAGGCCTGGTTTTTCCAATAAACTCGATTATGTCGGCAGGCATAGCCAGGTTGAGCAAAGTTGGAAATCTCGTAGTGATCATAGCCTGATCCGAGTAACTCTTGACGGGCTATCTTATACATGAGTACCGTTTCCGCTTCAGTTGGTAGAGGAGTAGCACCAGGTTGATAACGGCGGCCAAAGGCGGTACCTGCTTCAATAGTCAGATCATAGAGTGATACATGTCTGGGTTGAATTTTTTTGACTTCAGTTAAAGAAGCTTGCCAGTGATCCAAAGTTTGATGAGGTAGACCAAAAATTAGATCTAGATTAAAATTAGTTAAACCCACAGCAACTAAATCTTCAATAGTTTGATAAACCTCGTTGACGCCATGAAGTCGGCCACAAAGCTTGAGTAGATCCAATTGAAAAGCTTGTACACCCAAACTAATCCGATTAACACCAGCAGCTCGGTAGCCAGCCAACTGCTCTCGACTCACTGTACCTGGATTAGCTTCTAAAGAAATTTCAATATCAGGAGCAAACAGCAAGCGTGCTTGAAGAGCCTGTAAAATTCGATCTAATTGCCCTGCGCTTAAAAGAGATGGCGTGCCGCCACCAAAAAAGAGGGTCTTGATCGGCTGACCATCAACAGGGATTAATTCGATTTCATGACAGAGCACTTGGACATAGGTTTCGATCAGATCAGATGTCCCTAGACCTGTGGCAAAATCACAGTAGTAACAGCGTTGCCGGCAAAAAGGAATATGAACATAGATAGCATGCGGCCAATCTATTGAACTTGGGAGGTGTTCTAGGTTGGGTGCTGAAATAAGTTGAACCACGGTTACTCCTCAAGGCTAGATCGCGGACTCTACCCTCAACCTAGTCATGGATCCGAGTTAAAATTTCAGCCCCGTCAGTTGTTACGGCAATAGTGTGTTCAAACTGAGCTGACAATTTACGATCACGGGTTACAGCCGTCCATTTATCAGCTAATATCTTGACCTCATGGGTACCTTCATTGATCATAGGCTCAATGGTAAACACCATACCTGGTTTCAACCGTTCCCCAGTACCCGGGCGCCCGTAGTGGGGGATCTGAGGTGCTGTATGAAAAATACGACCTACTCCATGCCCCACAAAGTCACGGACTTCAGAAAAACCCGCCGCTTCGGCATGAGCCTGAATAGCAGCTCCAATGTCACCCACATATCCCCCAGGTTTGACTGCAGCAATGCCCAATCGCAAGCACTCCTCGGTGACTTCGACTAACGTTTTCGCAACTGGAGAAGGTGTACCCACAAGATATGTTTTAGAGGTGTCACCATGATAGCCGTCTAAGATCGGAGTCACATCAATATTGATAATGTCGCCATCTTTCAGGACTTGCTTAGCATTAGGGATACCATGGCAGACCACTTCATTCACACTGGTACAAATCGATTTGGGAAACCCGTAGTAACCCAGAGGAGCACTGCGAGCGCCATGAGCCTGTGTCCAACGTTCGGCTTCTTGATCTAGCTCTAGGGTGGTAACACCTGGCTTCACCATGGCGCCTAGATGATCTAATAACTCAGTTGCTAACTGTCCTACTCGTCGCATTTTATCAAGTTCACGTCTTGACAATATTTCGATAGTTTCACTAGAGCGAGGCTGAGAAGGAGTCCATACATTAGTGTTAGTTTTGATCGCCTTGGAGATCCGCTGTGAGTTTTTCCCTATAGACTTGCCCAAATCATTGAGTAGGCGCCGTGCATCTTTTGTCATTCCAGCCTCAGTGAGTGAAGTCAAATTAGCTTTATAGTCATAAGCTTGCCCAGACCTAATATCGATCATAAGCACTATTGTGTATTGTAGTAGCTTTTCTCAAATACAAACGAGCTATCATACCTTATGTCAGCTGATGTAGCTCAGTTGGTAGAGCAGCTCACTCGTAATGAGCAGGTCGCGTGTTCGAGTCACGTCATCAGCTTCTGCTAAAACCAGCTTCAGACAAGGGTTTCAGGAATTCCAGATCTTGAGACTGCCACTTCTATTCTCAATGAGTAAGCCTTGATAGGTCTTTAGTTAGGTGGATTTTGGTTAAAAAATGATAGGAAACAAAAGCGGCTCAAAAGTAATTACAGCAAGGGTTATAGCTAAAAAGAACGGTTAGTGGGACTCAGCAGAAATCCTACCACTCCAAGCCAAGAGCCTTGTGGAAAGCGGTATTCATTTGCTCTGGGTTACCCGTAGTAAGGTGGCCGCTCGGCTGCGATCAAGAAAGCGACACCAATTGATTGACTCCCTGACTCTCAGGCATTGAATTAACTTCAGCCTTTTTGTTGAAAGCCATCATTCACAACAAGGCTAAGTTTCTCAAATTTGTCCATTTTGGCCAGATATTGAGTTGATCAGATCAGTTGAGTCGCGGCTTAGAGAAGTTTCAGAGTCACAGCAAATGATTACAGCTACATATAGTGTTTTTACGTAGGCCGCTCATATTAATAACTGCAGATATTGGGACTCTCATTGCGCTTAAGCTGAGTTTTATGTTTTCTTTACAAATCACTCTAACCTAGCTAGAATATGGCATCGTGCTAAAAAGGTCTTGAGCACTGTTACGGGCAGAATGTATCATAGAATTTCAATGGTAACCCCACTCAACTCCTAGCTTTTCTTGTCTTTAAAGGCATAGATTATTAGAGAATGTAATATTAGTTACAGAGTAGGCCATAGATTGATTTGCAGTAGTTACTCCTATTTTGAGAAGAGGCTGATCGTTATGGAACCTATTGGGCAAAATCACAAAATTGTCTCTCTCTCAAAGTACCAAAAACGTCACTCCCGAACGGGTCAGAAGCCAGTTGTGGTAGAACCTAATGAAAATACCTTTCAGGTTGAAGACCTTTCGATAGAGTCTTCTCCATTCCGAGACCTTAGTGAGGATAGCACCTCGTTTATTCTCTACCACTGTAGCCCGGATCATCATGATGTTATTTTTGTCAGCCAGCAAGCTGCAGAATCTATAGGTTATGACAGTTCAGTATTAACTCTTGATGATTGGTTACATCAGATACATCCTGAAGACAGTGCCCAAGTCAATCAAGATCTAGTTACCTTACCTCAGGCAGGAGTTCTCAATCATTGTTATCGCTTTTTGACTGCTAGAGGACATTATCAACAAATCTGTGGTCGATTACACCTGGCAAGGCCCCAGGTCAAGATCCAAGAAAGAACCGAGCATTGGTTTGGGGTTTTTGTGTTAGCGGATGAGTCTTTTAATCGATCTGATCAATCCCCAAGATCTATTCTTCTGAGTGTTACTGAAGTGATTAAGGATCTTCAATGTGAAACGATCCATTTTCTAGAGCATCTCCAGCAGGCCTTACAACGGCTGGGGCCAGTGTTCAACGTTGATCGGTTAGGTGTAGTTAAAATTCTCCATTCAGACACTGATGAACTGATGATGCAGCTAGTATCGGAGTGGGGCAGCCCTGTTACTTCTTCAGGTAACCTGATGGCTGCTTGGCCGCAGCATCCTATTTCAACGTTAGGGCTGTGGTCATGGATTGCTGAGCTAGAGCAAGATCAAGCAGTCCTAGGGGCTATATCTGAGCTGCCTGATTCAACTCTTTATTGGATTCAATCTGCTGGAGTCCGACAATATCTCTTAGTTCCGATTCAATTAGGTGGCTGCTTGTGGGGCTTCATAGGGTTATTTGATTCTCAATTAGAAAGACATTGGTCTGAAACTGAACAGGCTGGGTTAAAAGCTATTTCTGTTAGTATCAGTGGCGTGTTGAAGCGACAACAAATGGAAGCTGATCTCGACTTTATGGCTTCCCATGACGCGTTAACCCACCTGCCTAACCGGCGATACTTCTTGAAACAACTGGAGCAGGTATTAGCTCAAGCAGATACTCAAGATAATGCTGGGTTTGCTGTATTATTCTTGGATTTGGACCGATTTAAAGATATTAATGATAGTTTAGGTCATGCTATTGGCGACCAAGTCTTGATCGCTACAGCTGAGCGGCTACAGGCTTGTCTGCATCCACATGATGTAGTGGCTCGTTTAGGTGGCGATGAATTCACCATTTTATTGAATTCAGTTGAAGGTGCTGGGGATGCCACTGATATGGCTATTCGGATTCAGGAGCAATTATCCCAGCCGTTGGAGCTAGATGATCATACGGTTACTATTGGCGCTAGCATTGGTATTACCCTAAGTAGCACAGGCTATCAGCGACCTGAGGACTTTTTACGAGCTGCGGATACAGCAATGTATCGGGCAAAACATCATGGTGGGGCAAGGTATCAGATCTATGATGCAACTCTACAAGTTCAAGTCAAAAACTACTTGCAGATGGAAGCTGACTTAAGAAACGCACTTGAGGCTCAAGAACTCAGGGTCTATTATCAGCCCATCATATCTCTCCTAACAGGTAAAATAGCTGGGTTTGAGGCTTTGGCGAGATGGATGCATCCTCAACATGGATTGCTAATGCCAGGACAATTCATCTCTATAGCTGAAGAAACCGGTCTGATCATTCCTATCGATCTAGCTGTCCTTCGAATAGCCTGTCAACAAGTAGAAGCCTGGAATTGTAGACTCAACTTAACATCTCCACTGAAAATCAGTACTAATCTCTCTAGCTTGCATTTTAAATCACTTGGCCTGATTGATGCTGTAAAAGCTATCTTACTAGAATCGAAGCTAAATCCTCAGTTTCTTCAACTGGAAATCACTGAAACTTCAATCATTGAGAATGCAGATCTGGCCGCTGACATTATATCGATGCTGAGAACGGCGTCTATTGGGGTCTGTCTAGATGATTTTGGTACTGGTTACTCTTCACTTGATAATTTACGCCGCTTTCCAATTAGTACTCTAAAAGTGGATCGCTCATTTGTTCAGGCTATGGGATCTGATCCAGAAACCTTTGAAATTGTGCGAACGATGATGATTTTGGCCCATAATTTAGGCATGGATGTCATCGCAGAGGGAGTTGAGACGCAAGGTCACTTAAATCAGTTGCTGCAACTCCAGTGTGAATTTGTCCAAGGCTATTTCTTTTCAAAACCTGTCAATCAAATTGAGGCTGAAGAATTAATTAAGCCAGAGTTTATCTTTATCTAAGGGTAGTTATCAATGTTGCCGTTACAGATCACAATGAACTTAGGTTGAAATGATAGTTCCGTTTAGCTGGGCACCTGTTAGTTTGACGTCTGAGAGCCGTTCACTCAAAATAGTACCTGTCAAATTGGCCCGCTCAAACGAGACTTGACTCAAGTTGGCATTAGACAAATTAGCCCGGCTCAGATCAGCTCCAACTAAATTGGCCCCACTCAAATTGACCCGACCTAAATCAGCCCCAACAAGGTTGGCCCCTTTTAAGTTACTACGCTCTAGATCAGCTCGACTTAGGCTGACAGCTTGTAAATCTGTGCCAATCAGAATCGCATCACTTAAGTTGGTTCCCGACAGATCAGAGCCAATTAGATTGGCACCGCGTAGGTCAATAGCTTTGAGTTCAGTTCCTCGTAGATCAACACCTATTAATACAGCCCGGCAAAAACTTCGTTCACCATTGATGTACTTAACGAGTAAATCCTCAGAATCCATAGTAGATGCCTTGATGTAGTTACATAAATTACTCAAATATGCTCAATTTGCAGATCAAGTTTTAAGCAATAGTGCTGAATATCCATCAGTCCCAATAGTTAGCTTCAATTAGGCCGTACTATATTATACCTCCAAAGTTAGCAAGAATTACAGGTAGCTCTTTAAACTGATCGGCCCGACCAGCTATTAGACAAGTGCTATTAGCCTTGCTATACAGTTAATGGGATAGGGTCTTGGGGAAGTTGAGATCACCTCATAGCGCTGTTGAAGATGATATCGTGATACGATGAGGGGGTCTAGTTGAAAACCCTATATTTCAGTGGCTCTAATGAGGGTATACTTGAATGACGGATGCATTTATTAAATTAGATCAGTTTCTGAAATTAGCTGGAATAGCTTCAACTGGAGGTCAAGCCAAATGGATCATCCAATCGGGTGATGTGACAGTCAACGGGATGATCGAGACTCGTCGAGGTCGTAAGCTCTACGCTGGCGATCAAGTCTCGGTAGGTGAGACTATCTTGATTGTTGAGTTTGATCCGATCGATATCTAATGTAGGTGACCTCTCAAACTAGCTGTAGTTAGCTAAAAACTTTTGTTCAACTATTAGATTTTGTGGATATTGGGCCCAGATGGCAAAGTGATGGAGGACAATACCAGCTGCTACATTGACATTCAGTGAGGCACCTTGGCCGTACTGTTTGATATAGACAATCCGATCACAATAGGCTTGTTGGCTCTCAGTTAATCCTTGCCCCTCATTACCCACTAGAAAGGCTGAGCTTTTACTAAAGGGATGAGCTTCTACAGGGATAGCCTGGGACGTGATCTCGATCCCAATAATTTCACAGTTTTTCAGCTTTAGATAGTGGACAGCTTCGTTTAATGTGTAGTAGTGCTTGCGTTTACTCCGATCATCAGTATCAAAATGACCATAGGTAATGAATCGTTTTCGGCCCACAACGACGATCTCTGAAACCCCCAAGGCATCAGCTGTTCGGATCAGCCGGCCCAAGTTTTGCTTCTTTGAAATATTAAATAAAACAAGATAGCTTTGATACATCTGCTCCTGACTATAACGATTCCCGTAGCTGGCCAAACCCGAGAGTGTTGTTAGTACAGTTTAGCCAGCGCTCATCAGCCTAGAACTCTTGATCATCACTTTCAGTTGGCTCAGGATCTGCTAGGTCATCCATGTCTATTGGTTCAGTACCCTCAGAATCTTCATCAACTTCTTCAATAGGAGCCGCCGATTGAGACGATACCACAAAGCCAGCAGATAATTTTTCTTTGACAGCTGCTTCAATTTCGCTCAGCGTTTCAAGATTCTCCTTCAGATAAGTCACTAGGTTTTCTTTACCTTGAGAGACATTCTCGCCATTGTAGCTGTACCAAGATCCTCGCCGTTTCAAGATATCAGTTTCTTCAGCCAGATCAACAATACAGCCAATATTTGAAATTCCTTGGCCAAAGATAATATCAAACTCAGCTCGTCGAAAGGGAGGTGCTACCTTATTTTTAACGACTTTGATCTTGGCCCGGATACCATATTCATCAGTTCCTTTTTTCAAGGTTTGAATTCGGCGAATATCTAATCGGACAGAGGAATAAAACTTGAGGGCATTCCCCCCTGTGGTTGTCTCTTGCGGCCCATAGCCCATTCCACCAATTTTGGAGCGAAGCTGATTTAAAAAGACCACTAAGCATCCAGTTTTGTTAATGCTACCTGCAATCTTCCGCAACGCTTGACTCATTAAACGGGCTTGCAGCCCAACGTGAGCATCCCCCATATCACCTTCAATTTCAGCTCGGGGAACTAAGGCTGCAACAGAGTCGATAACTACAATATCAACTGCAGCTGAACGGACTAGTTGATCAACAATTTCGAGAGCTTCTTCACCCGTATCTGGCTGAGAGACTAATAGTTCTGCAATATCAACACCTAAGGCAGAGGCGTAAGTCGGATCAAGTGCATGTTCGGCATCAACAATGGCAGCTGTACCTGATAATTTTTGAACCTCAGCAATGGCATGTAAAGCCACCGACGTTTTCCCTGAAGATTCTGGACCATAAATTTCCACAATTCGACCTTTAGGATAGCCTCCCCCTAATGCCAGATCTAAAGTCATGGCGCCACTGGGAACTGTAGCTACTTTCATTTGGGTTGCATCCCCGAGGCGCATAATGGCACCCTTACCGAAACTCCGTTCGATCTGGCTTAATACCTGATCTAGAGCCTTTTGCTTTTCGACAGGTTGGGATGATTTGCTAGCAGAGTTACTAGAACTACTTTTGCTAGAGCTGGATTTACGGCCACGTGGTGCCATAGGCTTCTAAACCTCAAACCAATTGAACGTATAAACTAACTGTTGGAACAAAAATGATGATCTAAGCAAGCTTGTATCTTAGCACTCTAACTTCTACTCAACTCTAAAATTCATAGTAAAAAATTCATAGTCAGGAGGGTAGCCTCAGCAAGCTTTTACAACTAGAGGGACTTCAATAGTCTCAGAGTCAGTGGTTGCTTCAGTGTAGGTATGCTCAGGGTTGATCGGCTCGTTAGATCGAAAAAACTCTCCTCTAACCCAATTTTCTGGCTCAGCCCCTTTTCGGCGAATGGCTAGATTGCCAATAGTCACAAAGTTTTCCAATTCGACAGTAACAATTCTTTGCGCTTGCCAACGTGTAGCTGACGGTAGGGCAAAGAGATAGTGTGAGGGTCCAGATTGAATGGGTGGAACGACAACCTGTTCAATAATCCGAGCTGGCTTGAAAAAATTCTGAACTGGATCTCCAATTTCAAACTCTGTATTCTCAGGAAAATCCCCCCCAATCATCAACACTTTTTTGATCAATCGCTGAGATGAGTCCAGCATAATCGCACTGAGTTCGACCTGAGTAATGCCATCTCTGGGTATAATGTCAAAATAGCCACGAGGTATAGCCGCCGCCGCAAAAGAACTCTGATCATCAGCTACATAGGGTAATTGTTCAAGAAAAGGAATGAAAGTAGCCTCTACACTAGACTGCTGAGGATGACATCTAGACTGTTTCCAAGATCGGTAGAGATCACGGGTGAGGCTGACTAGGACAAGTACAACTATACAAACCAGTAACCAGCGATTCTTGGGATTCATGTGATCTAATCAAGTTAACTCGGCTGCTCCAGTTTAAGTCTGAACTCAGGCAAGCACCAGGGATCTCAGCCCACATCATCTAGACCCTCTGAGGGGAAATAGGAACCATTTAATCCAGCAAAGATCCACTGACATTGGGAATCCTAGATCTTGAGACGTGGAATGGAGATCTGAATGAAACGTGCAGTCTACTATTGTGAACTTCTCCAAGTCGGGGCCGACTCTACAACATTGGACTTACAGCAGGCCTGGCAAATTGAGCAAAGTGTAAGTAGTTTACGTCAGTTTAATCCCTCCATTCCAGTTTACTTTCTGGGATTTGGATGTAAGTTACCCCAGCATCTAGAGCACCTGATGTCTAAGTTAAACATAGAGTGGTGCTATCTCGGGGATCCCGATGCCTATTTACAAGGTTTAGTCCCTTACTTAGACACAACTCTGGTGCTGTATCCACAACTTTGGTTTTGGTTAGGGTTACCCTATCTGAGATCCATTTCTATTGATCAGGTACTTTGTCTTTCCAGCCATACCTATATTTTTAATGATCTCACCCCATTGTTTGAAACGTATTCAACCGCAGATTGGATCTCTCGGGAGGCTGCTTTTTCACAGAAGAGTCGGCAAACTTATAACCAAGGGTACCTAAATGAATCAGCTTTGACTCAATTAATGAAACAAGCTGGGGGCCAGCCTCTACCTCCTTTAAGTACAGATATTGTGTTACTCAATCATCAATTTTGGCAGACTTTAGTTAATCAGCTCCCTCAATTAGTAACTTATGTGTGGCAATTTTCAATTCACCTAGGGATGACAGTGAACGATGCTCCTGATCTGGTTGCAGCCAGGCGAGAGCGACAGCGCTATCTTGAACCTGTCCGCTCACAGGCCCTTCCCTTTCCCAGTATGGATGCTAATCTTAGATCCCAATTAGCGCTAAATTTGATCTTGAGTCAATGTCCTGATTTCTCCTTTGATATCTTTCAACCTCAGGTTATCTTTCAAGATCGGGAGTTTTTGACCTATGCATCTGAATTCAAAGACTGGATTGTAGGCTGTTATGGCAGTCATGATGAAGCCTTTTGGTCTCAAGATTTCAATCAAGATCAAGACCCTACTGATCATAAAGCCGTGCCCATGGCAACCCAACCAGGTCTTCTCTTCAAGCAACGTAAGTATGCTATGCTCCCACAGCTGGTTCAAGATCCTCTATTACAGGTTATCTATGACTACTGTTTGATGAAATGGGCCAATCATCAGTTAAGTACCCGAGATCCTCTGATCCGTAATGCCCCTCATGCCTATGCGGATCCGCTGACAGAAGTGCTCATTCAACAGGTTCAGCCCGCTATCGAAGCAGCGATTGGATTAGCCCTATTTCCCACCTACTCGTATTTACGGATTTATCAAAATGGAGATGAACTGCCCCCTCATATTGATCGTCCCTCGTCTGAATTCACCGTTACCCTGATGATTGGAGGTCAGAGTGAGGGAGCTTGGCCTATTTACATGGATACCCAGCCACAGCCCCTGCCATTTAACCTAAACCCAGGAGATGCTCTAGTTTACCGAGGCTGTGAAATCAGACACTGGCGCCAACCGTTTGTGGGCCACCATCAAGTCCAAGTCTTTCTGGGTTATGTTGATCAGCATGGTCCTTTCAGTGAGTGGAAATGGGATAAACGGCCTCAATTAGGGCATCAAGAGTCTACATCATAGTCACAGTATTTGAAGGATCGAGGTGATGGATACTAAAATGCAACGTCAATATGTTTCCTCAGGAACCCTTTGGGAGCAGCGAGTCGGCTATTCTCGGGCTATCCGAGTGGGATCCTGGATAGAGGTGTCTGGAACAGTAGCAGCCAATGACTCCAACCTGGTTGTCAGTCCCGGCGATCCCTATGCTCAAACTCGATTTATCTTGACCAAGATTGAACAGGCTTTGATCGCAGTTGGTAGCAGTCTCCAAGATGTGATTCGAACTCGAATTTATGTAACAGATATGGCTCATTGGGAAGCTATTGCCACAGCTCATGGTGAAGTCTTTGGTCAGATTTGTCCGGCCTCGACTTTGGTCCAGATCCAGGCATTAATCAATCCAGACTATTTGGTTGAAATCGAAGCAACAGCTATGATCACACCTCAAAGTTGATCATCTTGAATCAGTTGAGCCAATTGAGACTTACTCAGTTTACCCTGAGGGTTTCGAGGTAAAGACTTAACTGCAATCCAGCTCTTAGGACATTTGTAATCTGTGATCTTGGTCTGTAATTGAGCTTTAAGATCAGATTGAATAGGGCCCCATCGAGCGGGAACATAAACCGCAACAACTCGCTGCCCCCAGACCGGATCAGGGTATCCCAGTACACAGACATCATTAACGAGCTGAGTCTCTCTGATCGCCGCTTCCACTTCACTAGCCACTACTTTTTCTCCACCCGTAATAATCAAGTCATCCAGTCGCCCCAAGATCTGAAGGTGGTGGTTTGAATCCCAAAAGCCTAGATCTTGAGTTTCAAAAGTTGGCGTTAAAAACCAAGAGTCAGGATAATAGCCTAAGGCTAGAGATCGAGCTTGTACTGTGATCCGACCCTCAGGAGCTTGTAGATCAAGTTGCGCATGAGGTAATGCAACACCACAGCTATTGGAGCCTTGCAAAAACTCACTCGGTTTTAAAGTTGCCACTTGAGACGCCGTTTCTGTCATGCCATAGGTAGGCGCTAATCGGATCTGAGCTGTACGAGCTTGGTTGAGTAATGCTGGCCAGCAGCTTCCCCCTCCCACCAAGATCAGTTGAAAAGTCTGCAACCAGGGGATGCCGTGACTTAAGAGTCGATGTAATTGAGTAGGCACCAAAGACAAGCAATAGTTTGCATAAAGGTGAGTCTCTTCTAAATCAAGCCTTTTCCAGGATTGAAGATCAAAATGGCCCCCTGTTAATAAACATCGCATCAACTGCATCAACCCACCGACATGGTAGATAGGCAGGACACATACACTATGAACAGTGTCAATCGCAAAGTAGTCACAAAAACCAACTACAGAGGCACACAGCGTTTCCCAGGTATGAATAGCAAATCGGATCTGACCTGATGAGCCACCGGTTGGAATCATAATCCAGTCAGATCTAGCCATAGATTGAGGCTGAGATGGAATTTGAAAAGGCGATAAACCCTCCTGAGTTTGAATATAACCTGTTTGAATTAAGGCCAGAGCTTGGGACCACTCCTGCTGTTTCCAATAGGGATTTCCCAAAAACAGGCTGACAGAGGAGACACAACCTGCCAAAAAAGCACCTAAATACTGGATTGGATCAGAGTCGGCTAAGACAACAGCGGTACCTGAGGGGATGCCTTCATAAGTAGATAGGTACGGCTCAATTAAAGCCTGGAGTGCAGAGGGTTCTAGATCCGCCACCTGACATTGTTGTAGATAGCGCTTTAGATCGGATCGAGTGAGTCCCATAAAATTTTAAACTGGGTCTGCAGGGGTTGATCTTGAATAAAATGCATTGGAGATCCGGTTAGATCTGATTTAAAGAAGTGGTTGACACCATAGCCTAAGGCTCTCGGATGACCAAGTTGTTTAACCAGCTGTATGGCATGGTAGTAGCCTACTTTAGTTTCAAAGACAGATGATAAGACTATATCAATGGGGTAAGTTTGGCAAATCGTCATCAACTCACTGACCCAACCACTGATTGCTGGTTTAATGATATAAAGGCCTTGCCAGCCTCGGTTATACCAAGTTTTGATATCCGTTAGTGTTGTCACTGCTTCATCCAAAGCGATAGGAATAGGAGATCCCTTTTGTAACTGAAGTAACTCTGACACTGCAGTAGCAGGCAACGGTTGTTCAATATATTCAATTTGAGTGGGATCAATCTCTGCGAGCCAATCTAGTGCTTGTGCCAACGTTAGCCCCCCATTGGCATCCAAACGTAAGCGGGCTGAGGCAGGAAGCTGTTGCTGCAACTCACGGCACCACTGTTGCTCCTGCTGGATGTCTGTAACCCCTATTTTCCATTTGAATGTGCGAAAGCCTTGTGTCCAAAGTTGAGACCAATGATCAAAAGCCTGGGGGCCAGTTGGTAGTAATCCACATCGAGGTAAATCTAGGGTTAGAGGGGCTGGATCAGTAGAGTAATAGGTTAGATCTAACCATGCCGATTCTAGACCAAAGCGGGTGGCTGGTAACCTCTCTGGGATAGTCTGGCTATTCTGTTGAGAGAGAATCTCAGGTTGTTGCTGGCACCACCTCAGAGCTTGATCTAAAGTTTCAGATCCAAACTCACTCAGTGGGGCAATTTCACCAAAACCTTGAGGACCTGACGCTTGACTCAATCGAATCAGAATACCAGTCCGTTCTGCCCAGACACCCTGATGGGTTGGTAATGGATATTGAAAAGGATAGCGATAGAGCCGATACTCAAAGGCCACTGGATCTAGCATTAGGCAGTTGACTCAGAAGTAGTTG
>CAYSWV010000017.1:14930-38180 GCA_964434865.1 uncultured bacterium | reverse complement strand
AGTTGACTCAGAAGTAGTTGGCTCTGATTCAGGAGAAGATTTTGACTTTTGACCAACCCGAGGCTCAGTTCCTGCAACCAAACGCTCAATATTGTGACGATGTGTGGCAACCACATACAAGCCTCCTGCAAATCCAAACAAGCTATAGGCTGGCGGTTGGTGAAAGGCTACCATCAAAACTGAAATTGACAAAGCCGCCACAATAGAACTCAAAGAAACAATCCGAGATAGCCCCAGACTGATCAACCAAATCCCAAAAGCAATGAAAGCCACTGGCCACGATAGAGTCAGAAGGATCCCCAAGCTAGTAGCTACCGATTTCCCGCCTGTAAACTTTAACCATATCGAGCGACTATGCCCTATCACAGCTCCTAACCCCGTCAACATCAAGACCCAAGAGAGACTGGCCTCCAGTTGCAGGGCTGCATTGGCAGGCATGGGTAAACTCCAACGTGTAAATAGGTCAACCCAGTGAACAGCTAGCCCCTGCGCCATTAATAACGCAACCCCACCTTTGAGAGCATCAAACACCAGTACAAATAGAGCAGGACCCTTACCTAGAGTTCGTAAAATATTCGTGGCACCTGTAGATCCTGACCCATGTTCACGGATATCAATACCAGCAACCAGCCGGCCCATTAGATATCCAGTTGGAATAGAACCTAGCAAGTATCCTATCAGCAGGCCCACAAACATAAGACTGAGAAGTAACATAGGATCAAGACGGTGTCAGTACACCTCTACTATACAAAGAGTCTGGAGCTTAATGAGGACTGCTCCAAACCAAGTGAAACCCCATTATTCAAATGACTTGACTTGCTAGATTAGAGGAGTTTGGGACCAGGTATCGGATCACCTACGTTCACAAGGGGACTCAACCGCTAATATAGATTAATGGATGTCAAACCTGTATCCGACGTTAGTACGATGTTAGAGGAGGAACGATGCTGGATCGTAAAATCTATCAACTATCCCAAGAGGGGAAAGACGTCTGGATATGTGTCCCGAACCAAGGAGGCCGTTGGATTGAACGTGCCCGTATTCTAGATATTCAAGGTGACACAGTATTAGTTCGATATGAAACAGAAGATGAAGAGGAGATTTGCTCTTGGGAAGAACTGTTGCGAATTGATTCGATTGGATCTATCGCGCAACGCTTGTCAACGATCCCAAAAGGATTAACCTCTCCCACAGATTTATTGGTAGCTGAAGAGTGCCCTGAATCAGAGATGTTAGTTGATCCAACCAAAGTGGCAACACCAGTTGACGATAGTGAAACTCATGGGGAAGATAGTCCTGCACCCGGATCTCAACCTGAGCGGGATCCTACTACTGAACCGTTGATTTACTTGCAAGAAGAAGGCCAACCAGCCTGGGACGCGTCCCCAGATAACCACGATTGAGATTTAGAAGATCGGGCGTACTTCTGTACGTCCTTCGATGACAAAACTGGATCAAGTCCTAAAGTTGATTGAGTATCTCAGCATCGTTTGTGATCTTGACAAGGCTGATGACGCCTGACATACTAGATAGACATATTTGTTGCGGATGTAGCTCAGTGGTAGAGCATCTCGTTGCCAACGAGACGGTCGCGCGTTCGAATCGCGTCATCCGCTTATTGACTAGATTTATCTCCTGTTCGTCTAGCTAAAAAACTTAACTAAAAGGCTTAGCTAAAAAACTTAGCTAAAAGGTTAACAGCTAGAGAGTTTCTACGGATGACAGCAAAGTCTTCACAGCCTCTAGGGCTTCAAATGAAGATTGATAGCGATCTCGCCAATTTAGCTCAACCATCTTAGTTAAAATAGTCGCTAAAGTATTACTGACCTGGGGAGCACACTGTCGCCAAGTCGCCTCAGCAGTAGAGGGATCTAAGAGGTAAACTAGCTCCACCACTGATCGACCTGTTAGCGCTTTAATACCAGTCACACCTACGGCATAAATATCACTGGCGTAAGTGGGCCTACCGCTCCATTGTTCTGGGGGAGAATAGCCCACTGTTCCAATCATAGTACCCGATCCTGATGTTTCAATTTGTTTAATAGCACCAAAGTCAATCAGAACCAGACGTTGATCTCTATGACGCCGAATCAGGTTGGATGGTTTAATATCTCGATGAATCACTCCCTTGGTGTGAACATAAGTTAGGATTTCAAGCAGATCATGTAATAGTTGAATCACATAGTTCTCATCAGTAGGACGATCATTTTTGATTTCTTGAGTTAATGAATGTCCTACCACATATTCTTGGACTAGATAGAAGTGATCCGCTTCTTGAAAATAGGCATAGAGACTAGGAATCTGATCATGTTGCCCTAGCAGTTGTAATGAGTGGGCTTCTTTTTCAAACAAGCTAATGGCAGCTTCAGTCATCTCGATATTGGAGCGATCACGAATCAATTGCTTCACAACACAAGAAGGGTAGCCAGGTAGCATCCGATCTTGGGCTAAAAATGTCCGGCCCTGTCCGCCCTTAGCAAGAGGTTTAATGATCTGGTAGCGATGCGCTAGAAGGCTAACCTCTGCCTGCAAGGGATCTAGAGTTTTCATTAACGGGGCTGCTTTAGCCAAATCCATAGTTGCTTGTGAGATGGGTTCTCGAGGTTCTAGTGGTTTGGTTGCCTCATGATGAATCGCGGGGGTTTCAATAGCATTCTGATTAGATCCATGACTTTGGGCAGGATGGATGAGAAGCTTAGGCGATAAAAAGGCGCGGAGAACCCAGCTAGCTACAACAAATCCAGCTGTAGGGGCCACTACAGGAATCCAGTAGGACAGAGCAAAAAAGACACTGTAAATCAGGCCCAAGCTAGCCACAATCAATCCTTGTACCTGAACAAAGCGATGACGCGAGGGAGCATAGAGGCTAGCAGCAACCCCGACCCCAGACCAACTAATAATCCAGATGTAATCAACCCACCCTGGCCATGATCCGATTAGAGGCAACCCATCCTCTACCGTTTTGAGCAGTTGGCTTAACTGAAGCGCATGAATCACCAACCCTGGGGCTAATTGTTGAGTACCCGGTAATTGAAATTTTTGGTCACCAGTTGTTTCACCCACCTGACCGATTAGAATAATTCGATCTTTGATAGAACCTTGAATTTGAGCTTCTAGATCCAACTCATTTAAAACATCAGCCAAGGTCACAGTTGGGACTGAGGGCATGGTTGGAAAGTTAAGTAAGATCTGGTACCCTCCCGCATCAGCAACCTGATAGCCGCCAACCGTTGAATGAATAGGGGGTATCGGGATAGAACCAAGCTGGATCGGAATTTGATTTAAACGAATATCATAGTTGTTGGCTTGAAGATATTGTACCGCTAATTGTAAACTTAGGGACAGATTGGCTTGACAAGGCGATGCAGGATGAGGAGTTTGAAAGAGTAGATGTCGTCTAACCACTCGGTCAGGGTCTAGCGCTATATTGGAAAAGGAGACTTGAGAGGGTAACAATTCAGAAAACCTAGCAGTTGACGAAACCGGATCTAGGCCTTCAAAGCAGACCGTTACAATGTTGGGATGGTTTTGAAGATATTGTTTCAGACGTTGATTCTGGTCATTACGGATCAGGTCGAGGCCGACTAAGCTAGGCTGATAGGTCATGAGTCGTTCTAGAGCTGTCACTAGCTCGCGATCGGGTAAGGGGTGACCGTAAGTGTCCAGATCTTGTTCAGTAATGGTAACTAACAGTAGACGGGAGTCACTACCTGGAGTAGAGGTCCACTGGATCATGTGATCATAAAGTTTGAGTTCCAACGGTTGAAACCAGCCCTGGATCTTGATCCCAATCACAGCTCCAATGATGGCGCCAGTGACTAGACATGGGGCCAAGCTGGTAGAAAGCCATGACAACTTAGAAGGGAATGACATACTGTTGCAGAGCTGATCTGAGAAAATTTTAAGCAGTTTGGAGCGGTTCAAGTTCCTGGTAGGCTTTAAGTGGGCTAGGCAGTATAACAGGTCACGATTTGAGCTGCTCCTAATTTTAAATCTGTCTGATTCTGGATGTCTATCATTAAGGGATCTGAAGCTGGTACGAAGGCATTAAACTAATTAAGCTAGTTCTGGAGTTGTGTAGTCTTTCGTTAGTCGTCTTTCACCTAAGGGATAAATCTGAGCAGGCTATCAATACAGCCACCTGACCAAGATTGGCACTATTTGTCTCAGACACTGAACTCTGAGGTAATACACGCAGATCGTGCCAGACAGTGCCTGGTGTGGACAGATTACCTGGTCTTTGAGAAATCCCCCCTCGACCCAATATCAAAAATGTTGATTGTTGCTGATCAGGTGTACAGGTATTAACGATCAAATCGGCCAGTCGAGTCACTTGAGTGGGGAGTTCTATGAGTCCAGTTGCTGGATCAATGTTGGGTTCTGTCAAATCAATTTGCCCCTGTGCTCCAAACTGCGAGTTAGCCACAATATCACTGTCAGGTGTCCCAATGATGTTACCTTCAGCGTCTACGGGGGAAGGATTGTTTTGGTCGAAGATCTCACCGTCGATGAAAAGGCCTTCAGCTGTAATGGTTATATTACCAGCATTCCCTTGTTCAGCGTTAGCTGTAATATCACTATTTTCAATGGCAACTAGGCCGCCTATCTCAAGAACAATATTGCCTCCTGTCGCAGAGCCAAACGCATTAGTTGTGATCAAACTGTTACCGTTCAATTGCAGATCAGAGGTAGTAATGGCAATATTACCTTGATTTCCTGCTTGAGAGGTGGCTTCTAAGGAGCCTTGAGTATTCAGTTGGATGGATTCGGCTTGGATGGTTAAATCTCCTACAGTGGCTCCCGAAGTCTCGCCTAAGGAGCTGACTTGAATGGTGGCCCCTTCTGCGACTTGAAGTGTACCTGTTGTTAGGAACAGATCACCAGCAGCACCAGATGCATTCACACCAGACAGGGTAAAGATCCCACTAGGTGTAGACTGATTTTCATTCACAATCTGTCCCTCTACAGCTAGAGATCTTGAAGCATTGACGGTTAGATTTCCGGCATTGCCCTCTCCAAAGGTAGTCGTTGAAATTTGAGCTCCATCTTGAACTAATAGGCTTTGAGTTGTGAGGGTTAAATCGCCACCATCACCCGTTGCATCCGATCCTGATGAAGCGGCTATAGCACTAGCCAACTGGCCATTAGCCGAGATCCCACTCACAAAAATGGCCCCGTTGGCATGGATCCATAAATCTCCAGCATTACCGGCTCCACCTGTACTAGCTGAAACTTGAGATCCATCTAGAATAGTCAAATTTTGGGTAGCTATAGTTAACTGGCCTCCAGCTCCTGTGGCCGATGACTCAGTTAATAAGCCCCCCACAAAATTATCTTCTGAACTAATTTCTATGGTGCCTGTGGCTCGAATTTCCATATCACCGGCATTGCCCTCCCCTGTAGATCGTGTGGCAATTACTCCTCCTTGATTGGTGAGCTGTTGGGTTTCAATCAATAGGTTTCCCCCAGCTCCGGTTGAGGCTGTCCCTGTGGTGATCCCAGCTCCGGTCTCACCCAATCGCCTGAGTTCAATACTATCGGCTTGGATGGCTATATTCCCAGCATTACCCTGATCAAAAGCATCGGTTGAAATATTGCCTCCCTGAATCAGTAATTGCTGGGTTTCAATGACTATGTTACCTGCTGCTCCAGAAGATACAGAATCTGTAAGTAAATTACCCACACTGCCTGGTCTGCCTTCGGATAGGACTTCAATTCTATCAGCCATAATATTGAGATTGCCTGCGTCCCCTTCTGCAAAGGCACTAGTAGAGACTAAGGCCCCCTGAACCTTCAATTGTTGAGCTTCGATCAAGATATCACCACCGGCACCACTGGACACTGAATCTGCTGATACGATGCCCAGAGTCTGATCAGATTGGACTTCGATAGTATCCGCTCGGATCATTACATCTCCGGCCTCACCGTCAGCTCCGGTCCCCGTTGAAATCTGACCGCCCAGTACTTGTAAGGTATCTGCCTCAACGACAATATCGCCTCCAGTACCTGACCCCAGTGTGACATTACGCATGCCGCTTTGAAATGTTTCACCTGCCTCTGAAGTAAAGACGCCCAAAAGTTCGATCTGGTCAGCGTTGATCAGTAAATCGCCCGCATCTCCCTCAGCAAACGTAGCAATTGAAATTTCGGATCCATCTTGGAGGGATAAGAAGGGAGTTTCAAGATTAATCGTTCCAGCCTGGCTCCCCAGATCTCCAGCGGTAAATAGAATCCCATTATTGATTTCAATCGATTCAGATGATGAAATTTCAATATTTCCAGGTTGGCCTGCTCCAGCAGAATTAACCCCAATTTGCCCATCTTGAATCCGCAAGCGATTAGCACTGATCTGAATATTGCCGCCATCACCCGTTGCACCTGGGCTGACTGTAGAAAACAAACCACTGGGGATCACCTCATTGGCCACTACGATTTGACCTATGATCTCAAGCTGATCGGCCCTAATTGTCATGTTGCCGCTACTCTCTTGATTTGAGGTGCCCACAAAGACTTGAGCCCCATCTTGCAGACGTAGATGGTTAGTTGTGATAGCGATTTGACCGCCTGCGCCAAGTTCACCCGAATTAGCAATGTCACTCTCAATGATCTCAACAGAGTCAGACGCTCTAATGTCAATGTCACCCGCCTCTCCTGCCCCAAAAGCCCTAGCTGAAATCAACGAACCTTCTTGAATAAAGAGTTGTCCTGTTCTAAGTGTTAGAGTTCCCCCGTTACCTGTGACTGCTTGAGGTACATTTAATAGAAGTTGGCTATTGTTACGGATATCGATCGACTCAGAGGACTGGATCACCACATCTCCGGCTGCCTCATGATCCTGGGGCCGGGTATCTAGGATAGTACGGTCCATGCCAATCTGTCGGCCTTGAACTTGGATCTCACCTCCAGCTCCCACAACCTCTAAGACAGCATCGGTTAGGTTTATATCTTGAAAGGCTTGAACCCGATCATAGGATAATTCAAACCCTCTATCTGTGGAAGTCAAGGTAACTTCTTCTGCATCGGCTACACTACCTAATTCAATACGTCCACTAGGTGTCACTAGGAGGCCACCGTTGAGGGTAAGATCACCCCCGACTAGTGCCAACGTGTTTTCGGGTTGTAGCTCTAGTGCTCCCAAAACCTCTATGGCTCCGCTCGCTCCCATTTGCAGGCCCACAGGTACATCGATGGCCAATAACGGTGGAGGCTGAAGCCTTTCTGTGTCGTACACAACCCCCTCGGCAAACTGCAAACCCTGAGCTGTGCTGGCCACTAATGAGCCGCCTAAGTCTAGTTGGGCCGCAGATCCAAAAACGATACCATTGGGGTTGAGTATAAACAGATCAGCCCGACCCTGAGTTTGAAGCCATCCATCAATCGTTGATGGTGAGGATCCTGTGACTCGACTAATAATCGTTTCAACCGCTGAGCTGTTGTTGAACTGAACTGTAGCGCCTGGCTGAATGGAGAATTGCTCAAAGCTATGAAACAGGGTTTGGCCTCGGAGGGCGCCCCCAGTAATGATCTCAGTTGGAATTGAAGCCGCCAAATCAGGGGTAACCACAGATTGTTCTGAACCTAATGAAGTATCAGGTATCACCTGAGCTCTGGCCAATGGGCACCAACTGATCAAGAGGGTAGGACCTAACAAGATGAGGCAATTAATCTGAAATCGATAGGAATGTGTCATAGCTAAGCCCCAAGGTCCTGGTCTATCCTGATCATGCCAACTGTAGTTTACAGTACCTTAATCTTGATAGGTGCCGCTTCACTTGTGAGGCTGATTTATGATGGATCCGATGTACTTCGTTTTCTTTAGCTATGCCTGACCCCTCCACCTTTGTGGTGACAACCCCGATCTACTATGTCAATGCATTGCCTCATATCGGTAGTGCCTATACAACAATGGTGGCTGATGCTATAGCTCGCTTTCATAGACTACGTGGCCAACAAGTGTTGATGGTAACAGGCACGGATGAACATGGCCAAAAAATTCAACGAACGGCTGAACGTCTGGGCATTGATCCCCAAGTCCATTGTGACCAGATTGCAGCTGAGTTCCAACGCTTATGGGTGGCTTTAACGATTCAAAATGACCGATTTATTCGTACAACTGATGCTAAACATCTGCAGATTGTGAATGAGTTTTTCCAACGAGTTTGGGATCAAGGGGATATCTATCTAGGGCAGCAGCAAGGCTATTATTGTGTATCTTGCGAAGAATTTAAGGATAAAGCTGACCTCTTAGATGGAGATCTATGCCCGATTCATACTAATCAAAAGGTGGAATGGCGAGATGAAGCTAACTACTTTTTTAAGTTATCCCGGTATCAGGCTCAGCTCGAAGCACTCTATGCAGAGCAGCCTCAATTTATTCAACCTAGCTCCCGTCGTAATGAAGTTCTCAACTTTGTCAAGCAAGGGTTACGTGACTTCTCAATCTCTCGAGTCCAGGTGTCCTGGGGCATTCCGATGCCGATTGATCCAGACCATACCATTTATGTTTGGTTTGATGCGTTATTGAGTTATGTCACTGCTTTGTTAGATCCTGATGACGAACCCACACTTGAGAATGCCTTGAAGCGCTGGTGGCCGGTTCATTTACACCTAATTGGTAAAGATATCTTAAGATTCCATGCCGTTTATTGGCCTGCCATGTTCATGTCTGCTCAAGTTCCCCTACCAGAGCGGGATTTTCGCCAAGGGTTATTAACCAAAGATGGTCAGAAAATGGGCAAAAGCCTAGGTAACACTCTGGATCCTTACCAGCTCATTGAAACCTATGGAGCGGATGCTGTACGGTATTATTTCCTAAAAGAAATTGAATTAGGCCGTGATGGTGATTTTAATGAAACTCGATTTAAAGAGGTCCTCAATGCTGATTTAGCCAATGACTTGGGTAACTTGTTAAATCGGACTTTAACTATGCTGCGCAAGTATCGGGACTATTCCATACCTGCTGTTGAAATACCACCGGATCACCCACTCAAAATGATTGCGGAGTCTTTACCCACCAAAATGACTGACTTGTTTGATCAACTCACCATTAGCCAGGCTGCTCAAGAGATTATGGCTTTAGTCCAAGCCAGTAATAAATACTTAGATGTTGAAGCCCCTTGGACCTTATATAAGCAGGGCCAACATCGCCAAGTGGAAATCATTCTCTACAGTGTACTAGAGGCGGTTCGGATTGCTGCGGTTTTACTCTCACCTTTAGTGCCCAATTTAAGCTTAAAGATCCTGCACCAGCTTGGCTACGAGATCACCGATCCAGGTGCTTTAACTTGGGAGCAGACCCAATGGGGCTATTTATCGGCCTCTCAAGTCCCTCAACCCCCTCAGCCTGTTTTTCAAAGGTTGCTCTAAACTTGAGCGCTCTGATCGAGATTGAGGCTTGACATAATCTGGATGAATCGTCATAGTTCGTAGTATATTACTGTCTTGTCTTAAGTATTGTTAAGCTATTTCATCGATTAAGGGGCTAGCTTAACATATATACTTGAGACTTCTTTGCTTTTGTTGATGTCCTGTGAAGGAGCGATCGTGAGTTACTTTACGCTTTTCTTGTGTCATTACTTGATGATGGTTCCTCCCAGGTTTGATAGCCATATGGTTTTCAATCCTCTGAGCACACATCCAGTTGTTTCAATGGTGCAACCTGATCCCCCTATTACCGAATCTTTCCTTGGATCACCAGCTCTTAAGACTCCTCTACACTTAGCCCAGGTAGAAACTTCAAGTTCAAGATCTTTCTTTGATTTTATTTTAGATATCTTCAGAAGGATCTCCGAGTCCATCCAGTCCTGGGTATCAGGGGCCACTGAACAGCCTGAGGAACCCCTCGACTTCTCCACAGATAGTGGGGTGAATGCAGCAGCTGATCTCGATCAGGCGTCAGCAACACTCGATGTAGAAACAACACCTGACTTAGATGTTTCTGAGGAAACGCTACCAGACTCTGCTGAAACAGATTTAGAACCGGTGGCTGAGATTGAAATAGAGTATCCGCCGCAACCTTCTGCAAAGGCCTCTGAGATTCCAGCCCCTGAGGAAGCTGAGGCTATTATGGATACGTCTGAGGGATCGGCATCCACAGAGACTCGAATAGTCAGTTTAGATGAAAGCCAACGCTTGGCCATTATTGAAGCTGAGTCTCTTCAACTTAAACCTACTCAACTCCCCCAGCACCCAGTCATCAGCCCTGATGTCTTAAAGTTAAATTTAGCTTCTACAGATGCCTTGAATCGAGAGCCGACTCTTGATCCTAAAACTTTTCAACCTCAAACGGGTGCTCGCTTTAATCCCGATGGAACTCTAACGCTGCGAGTCTTAGTCGGTAACACAAATGAAGAACTGACCGTTATTGGTGATTTTAATTTATGGGGAGCTGTTGACAACATAGCTGACTACAAGCTTCACCCCACTGCTCAAGATGCCATGATCCATACAGTGACTCTGCCCCCTGATCAGTATCATTTAGCCCAATATCGTTTAGTGGATCAATATGGTAATCAACGCCTTGATATTGGGTCGGCCTTGTTTTCAACACCTGCTTTCAACCGCCGGTTTTATCAGGGTGAGCGCCAGTATGAGCGGTATTTGAATTCTGTATTTTGGCAATCGACGCCCCTGAGTGAACGGGCCCCTCGCCCTGATCTGAGAGGCCAGCAACTGAGTATCTTAGAAACTGAGATGGTAATGTTGGCTGTTAATTGGGAGTGCTCTAATGCTGATTCTAAGTATTTTGGCCAACAAGGTGGTGATGTTATTTCAGAGTTGTACAACTTCGTCACAGAATGTCGTGTTCCTGAAGCTATCGCTGATCTGGGCTACAACGCTATTCAATTTATGCCCTTAGATGCTCATATCGATTACTACGATCCTGATAAAGCCGAGTATCCAGACTGGCGATATAGCTACCAAACCTTTAGCTTTTACACTAAGCAGGCCGACTTCGGCAGCCCAGATGAACTTCGAGCCATGATCAATGCTTTTCATCAAGCTGAGGTTGCCGTTATTCTAGATACCGTCTTTAGTCACTATGCTGAAAAAGGGAACAATCCTCCCCGTGAATTTAGCCAGGTGGGGTTCTCACGCTACAAGCGTCAAGATCAGAGTGATCTCTATGGTGCTTCTCGGACAGAATGGCAGACACGGCGTCTCCGATACTCACCTGAGATTCGGCGCAATTTAGTTGAAGCGGCTTTAGTAGACATCCTCGACTATGGCTTTGATGGTATCCGAGTCGACAACATTAATGGTATTGACTTTGAAGCTTATGGGCGGGACTTTTTAAGAGAGACAGCACAAGCCTTTTTAGCTTATGAGCCTAAAGCTGTGATCATTGGTGAAGGCTACTTTGGCGATCCCTATCTTAACCGTGCTTTGAGAGTAGGAGGAGCTGGGTTGACCACAACGTATAGTGACCGCTTTTATCTTTGGTTTACTGAGCAGTTATTGAAACACCAGCGTGAAATTGATACCTGGAAACTAGATTACATGCTTATGAATGATTGGCCGCGTGAGCTGCTGTATTATCCAGGGAATCATGATGAATTTGCCAATGCTGGAAATCCGTTTCAAGCTAGAGGGCTATATCTATCCCAAGCAGTTGATGGCGGTGACTTCCATAATCGCAAGCTACAATCCTGGTCAGCTATGGCCTTGTTTGCGAGCTCCTATTACTTAGATATGTTCCAGATGTGGACGTTACAACCAGGCAGCCTGAGCACTAATGCTGCGATTCAATGGGATCAACTACACTATCCTGCCATTCAAAATTTGGTTGATTTCCAAGCGGACATGAAACACTTTTTCATTGAAGAGCCAGCCTTTGCACCCTACAATCAACATCGTCATATGGTGCGGTGGATGGATCATGAGAATAAAGTGATTTTATTTGAAAAGATTGACTTTACTACAGGCAAACGTGTCTATGTCGTAGTGAACTTGGCTGATCAGACTATTGCAAACTATCGGATTCATCTACACCCTGAAGATGCTACCTATGCCATAGCGTTAGATAGCGATCGAGCCAAATACGGAGGTCAAAATCGTAACCCGGTTCACCTAACCTCCAAGGGCCATTGGTTGAGTTTCTATCTAGATGCTTACGGTGTTGTGGGCTTTGTCCAAGAAGATAACATCGAGCCTGTATCCTGGACTGATGAGGGCGACCTCCCGCTCGATGATCTCTCAGGTACAGCCCGCTACTATACGCCTCCACGAACCTCCTATCCATTCCGTAACTGAAGGTGGTAGCGTGTTCTCACGGTCTCGATGGATCGACTCATGACTTAAGTGCATGGGATAAGTAGATTCCCTCTAGGGTTTTGCAACATTGAGTACAGCTAAAGGGTTAGGTTTCAATGCAATACAACACTGGCTTCTGTTCTGGGCTTATGCGATTAACATCTTTACTTTTGTTCTGTGGTATCACGTGGGTCCTGACAGGCTTACCTAGCTACGCCGATCCCACTATTTGGGTAGGTATGTTTCCAGTGGGGTATTCCGAAAATTCAATGTTAGAAGGACAACCCTTCAATGTTTACACCCAGGTTTACAAATTAGGAGTGACCGAACCCATGGGACCGGGTGCAGGCCTTGAGTGTACTCTCGTCTGGGGTGAAGTCTCAGCTTATGGTGGGAAGTGGGAGACCCTGCTTGAAATCCCCATGACCTACAATGGTGACATTGGTAACAATGATGAATATCGGGTTGTGATGGAGCCAACTGAAGGCCTTTACGAATTTACCACCCGCTGTACCGATCTAGACACTTCAACCATTGTTTGGCAAAAGGGCGGTAATAGCCGCTTAAGCGTTCGATCGATGCCCAGTGAACGACGGGCGATCTGGGTTGATCGGACTACTATTGCCTGGAACAGCTTTGGTGCCGCCACTTATGAACTGCATCATGATCCTGACGGGACTTTAAGAATCCCACCCCGCCGGGGTTCGGGTATCACTTTACAACAGGGACCCTCAATTGGTGTGGGGAGCTATCCTAAATTCCCCAATCTGACCGGCTACGATAGTTTGAAGTTACCCGCTCTAGCCCGCTCACAAGTGCCGGAGTTAGTACGAGGTGAACTAGCTATCGCTGCTTATGATCGAGCTGGAAATTTGATTGATGCAACTGGTGTTCAACTTCAAGGGGTGCTCGATGATTTATTTACCTATACAGGGGAGCTAGGGGTCATTTACTCAGAGGACGTACCCACCCTCAAGGTATGGGCTCCCACAGCTAAGTCAGTCGACTTGTATCGATATTCAGATCCCAACCCCTCTACTGGTCCCATCATCACCCCCATGGCCTTTGATCAAAGAACAGGTGTCTGGAGTATCACCGGAGATCCAAGCTGGACTAATCAGTACTATCTCTATGATGTGGATGTTTATACGCCGTTTACCGGCAAAATTGAAACGAACGTCGTTACTGATCCCTATTCAATTAGCCTGTCGATGGATAGTCAACGCAGCCAAATTGTGGATCTGTATAATGACCCTACCTTAAAACCTGATGGCTGGGATGAGCTGCAAAAGCCTCCATTTACTGTGCCAGAAGATATGGCCATTTACGAAGTTCATGTGCGGGACTTTAGCCGAGATGATCAATCCGTGCCCCCTCAATATCGGGGTAAGTTTAAAGCATTTACGTATGACGGCTTCAATGACAGGCCTTTGTCTCAGGGGATGTCTCACTTGAAGCAATTGGCTGAAGCAGGGCTAACTCATGTTCATCTGATGCCAGCGTTTGACTTTGTCTCAGTGAATGAAGATCCAATTCGACGGTCGGATCCAGATAGCAATACACTATCCAATTTTCCCCGCAACTCATCCCTGCAACAGGCCATTGTTGGTATTACTCGGGGTAATGATAGTTTTAATTGGGGCTTTGATCCTTGGCATTACGGTGTGCCTGAAGGCAGCTATGCTACCGATCCGAATGGCTCGACCCGTATTCTAGAATTTCGGGAAATGGTGCAGTCTTTAAACAACATTGGTCTGCGAACCGTGATGGGTGTGGTGTATAACCATATGTTTGCTAACAACCGCTACTCCCAAGCTGCACTCGACAAAGTTGTACCAGGTTACTATCATCGCTACACCAATGAGGGCTATCAGCACAATACCAGTTGCTGTCCTGATACGGCTTCAGAATTCAATATGATGGAAAAGCTTCTTATTGATACCGTGATTCGTTGGAGCACAGCTTACAAAGTGGATGGCTTCAGATTTGATCTGATGAATTTGCATACTGTGGAGAATATGACTAAGCTACGAGATCAGGTTCAAGCTTTAACCCTTGAAAAAGATGGAGTGGATGGTTCAAGTATTTATCTATACGGTGAAGGCTGGGACTTTGGTTCGGCCCGTGATCGAGCTTTGAAATACGCTAATCAATACAATATGGCGGGGACTGGGATTGGCACCTTTAACGATAAATTGCGAGATGCCGCTCATGGGGGTGCTTCTACCGATCCGACCGATACTCATCAACAAGGTTTCATTAATGGGGTCTCTTACGACTGGAATGGCTTCTTTTATGGCCGACGGTTCAAACGAGACTTGAGATATGCCATGGATCGAATCCGCATTGCTTTGGCCGGGAGCTTGGCCTCGTTCACGCTTATTGACCAAGATAATCAACGTGTTTCAGGGATTCAGTTCAACGGTACTGGATATACCCAAGATCCTCAAGAAACTATTAACTACGTCTCTAAGCATGATAATGAGACTTTATTTGATTTAAATGTTTTGAAGATGCCCATGGGAGAGCGGGGAGCTGCGATAACCCCCATGACTGAACGGGTCCGAGCTCAAAATCTGGGCATCAGCCTGGTGGGCTTAAGTCAAGGTATTCCTTTCTTTCAATTAGGGGTTGATATGTTGCGGTCAAAATCCCTAGATCGGAATAGCTATGACTCAGGTGATTGGTTTAATCGGATCGACTATACCTACCATCAAAATTACTTTGGGAGTGGCCTTCCACCTGCCTGGAGTAACTTAGGTCGTTGGGGCGTGATGGATCCACTTTTGGCTAACTATGACTTAAATCCGTCTCGTGCAGATATCTTATCTAGTGTGGCTCATTTGCGAGAGACCTTGCGTATTCGTCGGAGTTCCAAACTCTTCCGCTTAGAAACAGCTGACGATATCAAGCAACGAATTCAATTTTACAATCTGGGATCGAACCAACGAGATGCTTTGATCATCATGTCGATTACGGATCGGATTGATCCTGACTTAGACCCCAATTATGAAGATGTTGTGGTTCTGATCAATGCCAATAAAGTACCCCAACAGCTTGATATTGGTGCTTTCATCGGGATACCTTTAGAACTCCATCCTGTGCAACAGCAATCTAGTGATCCCATTGTCAAGCAAGCGTCATTTGACTCTGCTCAAGGGACCTTTTTGATTCCTCCCCGTACCACTGCCGTGTTTGTTTCTCCCTAGATCCAGCCACTTCACTGAATAGGTGACTATGCCTTTAGTCGATTTCGATGTTAATGCGGATACAGAGGCTACTGAAACAGTAGTCACCCCTGCAGCCCCATCTTATGCCCCCTCACCAGATCCAGCCCTTTACCTGCCGCAGCCACCCACCTTAAGTGAACGATGGCGATATCTGAATCCATCAAAAACCTGGATCTGGCTAGGCTTGCTGGCCTACTTGTGTATTTTGGTCTCTAGTTGTTGGTTTCTCTGGCGAACTCAATTTTGGTGGTATCTACCTTATATTGTCCTCACAGCAGCGTGGACACTCCCCCATTTGCTATTTGTCCTAGTCAGTCAAAATTTCAAGTTAGCTGATCACATTCAAGTGATGACTCAGGGGCTAACGTCTCAAGAGCGTCCCTCTGTTGATGTGTTTATTACTACCTGTGGTGAAGATCTTAAGATTATTGAAAACACCCTGATTCATGCTTCCCAGTTAACCTATCAACCTCTCACGATCTATGTGCTAGACGATGGTAATAGTGCTGATGTGAAAGAACTGGCCGCGGCCTACAGCATGACTTACTTATCTCGGCCCAATCGAGGGGAGCAGAAGAAGGCTGGTAATTTACTCTATGGCTATCAGCACTCAAGAGGGGACTTTATTCTGGTGCTAGATGCAGATTTTGCTCCTGCCCCCTGCATGCTAGAGCATCTGATTCCTTGGATGAAGTCTGATCCTAACATCGCGATTTTGCAAACACCGCAATATTTTGATACCACTTCAACGCTAAACTGGACCGCCCGCGGAGCTGCCTATTGTCAAGAGATCTTTTACCGCTTGATCCAGCCTTCTCGAGACTTTCTGGGTTCATCTGCGATTTGTGTTGGGACCAATGCCCTCTATCGACGTGGGGCTCTGGAAACCAATGGCGGCTTTTTTCAAGTGCCAGCCTCAGAAGACGTCCATAATGGCGTGGCTCTGATCCACAAAGGCTGGAAAGTCAAATATTTGCCGATCATTCTAGCTAAGGGACTATGCCCAGATAATGTACAAGCCCTGTTTCGACAACATTATCGCTGGTGCAGCGGCAGTATGCGGTTGATTTTATCTCGTTTCTTTTGGCAAAGTCGTCTGCCCACCTGGCAAAAACTCATCTACCTCTGTGGTGCCTGTTATTATCCCTCAACCGCATTGAGTTTACTAGTAGCGTTACTTCAACTCAGTGTAATGGTGCTATGGCTTTATCAGGATGTCCACTGGTATGTCATCATCTTATTTTTGCCGAAATTATTGCTGATCTACATCGTGATGCCTCTTTGGAACCAGGCTGCTTGGGGGTTACATAGTGTTAAGGCCGCTGTCACCTTTAGCTGGGCTTACTTCATTGCGATCTGGGATCTGCTGCAGGGCCAAACAGAAGGCTGGATTGCAACAGGTTCTCAACAACGATCGGCTCGCTATCAACGATTTCGGCAGTTACTTAGAGTGTATTGCCTAGCACATGCTATTCTCTTAGTTCCGATTGCTCTACATGATTGGCAACAGTTTACGCCGATCTTACTAAACCATGGCTTTGCAATTTATATTGGACTTGAACTACTGACTACTGAAACTTGAGCGATCTACTTAAACTTTAAAGGCCAGTCAGATCAAAATGCCTACGTGGTTTCACTTAAATTTAATAGAAATGTGTACCAACACCTCTGAATGCTACTGAAATAGTTGCGGAAATACTTGTCATATCAGGATCGCGTAAAGGAGTACGTTATCCGGCCTACTTCAATTCAGCTATATAGCGGAGCAATTTAAGGTCGATTTCGCCCACACTCAATAACAAGGGCAGATGCCCCAGCAAGTTGAGAGGGATCCTTATGGCGATTGAGCAAATAGTGAGGCAGGCCCTAGATACAGGTCTAATCTCTAGAGATGAAGATGAGCTGATCAACCAGGCCTATTGGACTGAGGAGTATTCAAGTGATGTTGAAAAGTTTTGGGTAAGACGACTAATACGTAGCATAGCTCAAGGTAAGGTGTTACAGGATGAGAGTAAGACGCCAAGAGAGCGGCTCGAGATCGAACCTATGGCACGTCGGGTCCTGAGCACTGGCCTGATCTCAAGGGATGAAGATGAATGGATCAACAGCAAGTACTGGACTGAAGACTATACCTGTGATGTTGAAAAATTTTGGGTCAAGCGTTTGATCCAAGGTATTGCAAAAGGTAAGGTGGTGAGAGTTGAGAACTATTCAAACGTTATTGTTGGTAAGTTTGGCCTGCATCTTCGTAGTTTGCCACCTGCCAATTAAGCTATTTCAGCTATAACGTGTCCTAGTAAAGGTGACTTAACCTGGCAACACTGTTAAATACTTACTCAAACCTAGTCCTTAGCCTACTCGAATTAAGAGAATCTAATTTAATTTAACAAGTAATTCTGATCTTGATGACTTGAGTTATTTTCATTCAAGTTACAAGTCTAAAAGGGCCAGAATCCCTAGCCCTCAATCGCTCTAGTCAGAGTCAACGTTACTCAAGATCAATCCAAATCAGCCGGTGATCAGAGCTAATAAACCCAGAGGGAAACAGATCTCGGTCAAGGTTAGGATCAAAATCTCCCACAATGTCAAAGAGTGGATCGCCCGGTAATGGCCAGAAGACCTCAGCCTCAAGGATCGTGAGATCACTAGACGGGACCACATAATCGGCTCTTAAATTGCCAGGGGCAGGGTCATCATTAAAGTCTGCAGTGTCAAAAGCTGGATCACTGAGGTGAGTGCTATTAGCCCCTCCCTGACGAGCTGCTGCATCTGGCCCCCCTAAGCTAGAGGGCGTGATGGTGGTGTTGACTTGATCTAGGAGTAATATTTGATCAATGGCACCTGGAACGCTATCGCCATCGTTCGGATCAGAGTTTTGATCGCCCATGATCACAAAGCTAGCACTTGGGTTGAGGCCACCGCTGGGGGTTGTGGGTGTGGTATTGCCGGCGGCTGCAAACTCATTGTCATCATAGATGTAATCTCCGGCACCTGGCACCACATAATCAGCCCAAAACCGGATTTCATCATTATTGCGGCGACCATTAAAGTCAATCTCAGGTGGATCAAAGACAGGTGGGGTGGGATGGCTGGCTAAAGCATGAATCGTGCGACCATGAAAGTTAATCGGAATGTCCCAGTGGCTCTTAGACGATAGTCGGAACACCTCCAGTTCAGCGGCGGAGTAAAAATCTGCAGGGTCTGGGGTGGTGGGATCATCTGGTAGAAGTGCCCCTGGCATATCAGCCCAGAGAAAATTCTGGAAAGTTCTGACATTGGCTTCATCAATCGGAAACTTGGAATACAGCACCATCCCAAACTGCCCCGGGAAAAAGCCAAAGCCAAAAGCGTCACCCGGATCCCCAGTCTGACCATTGTTATCAAAGTCAAAGCCAGAATCTATACCTGTATTGGAAGGAGCTACATAGATAAAGGGATAGACAACACCGGGAACTCCATTCTGGCTCACAGCGAGGTAATGATCACGGAACAATTCGGCGGCAACCTCAGCATCATCGTAGTCAAACTCATTGATCAACACCACATCAGGATTAACTCGTTGAATAATTTCAGCAATGATCTGGGGCTGGGGGCTGTCAGGTGTAGTCAGATCACTAACCAGTTGGCCCGCTGCTGATCGATTCAAAGACGCATTAAACTGAGCAAAACGAATCGACCCCACTGGACCCCCTTCGGTACAGCCTGAGGCCCGAGCCAGTTGATTAAACGGACTAGAGGGATCTTGACCCGGTTGATGCGCGATAATACAGGTCTCAGCTGTCACCCCCTCAAGATCATCAATCCGACTTAAATCCACAGAGAGCAACGCCGAATTGTTATCTGCAATATAGGTGGTAAAACCTGGAAACACAGGGGTGATCTGGATAAAGGTAGCTGGTCCAATGGTGAAACTGTCATCGACTACCGTGTCTGCTTGAATAGAAATCTGGAACGAGCCAGCACTAATGTCGGTAACAGTCGGTTCTACCAACACACCACCCGGTAGCGTCGCTCCAGGAATAGCCGCTAGATCAGCTTCGGTAAGAGTAATATCAGGTGCTAGCGTTGTTGCTACCGAAATGATGTTGGCAGCTGTGCGCAGATCGGCAGGTAAAAACGAAGCAGCATAAACCACCAGCGCATCTAACAGATCAGGAGCTGGAAATGATCCGGGAATCACATAGTTGGTATTGACACTGTCAGGAATTGGATCAAAGTCAGAAGCTTGATATGGACCAGCAGGTCGGGTGGCATAGAGTTCGCTAGCCCGAGTTGCAATCACCTCAGGGGTACGGAGGTCCGCTGGTAGATCAGCCACCGCTCGAACGATAACAAAATCATCAAAGGTTACTTCAGTGGGGTCGCCCAAGAAAATTAATGAGACATCGGAGGTGGCTGGAGTGGCAAACTGAATCGTTGCTTGAGAAGCACCCGGTAAAGTGAGGTGACTAATGGCTGCAAGAGGCATAAAAGCTGAGTTTTTCTCGGCCACATAAGATATAAATCCTGGCACAATCTCAGGCTCAAGGGCTTGAAAAGTAGCTTTTTGAACTTCAAGTACAGCGGGTAAGTCCTCGGCAGAGGCAATATCAATTCGTAGTAATCCTGCCGCACTCACGCTAGGTCCTGTCACTGCAAAAACACCTGCCTCTCCCACTTGAGCCGTTTCAGCCGTAGAGATGGAAGTCATCGATCCAGATCCACACCCCCACAGTAAGGTTAGGGTCATCGAAACAGGTAAAAGCGTATACGTTAACCAAGTTGAATAGTTCACCATGATGTGCCTCAGCGTAGCTTTCATAGCCAACCCCTGTTGAACCACCCGAGGTGATCCGAACAACGATAAGACTCCTCAAAATCATCCTTAGAGTAGAAGAATCCGGTCTCGAATGAGTTATTTAAGTAGTAAGAGTCGGTTAACAAAGAGAGCTATCCTTGAAACAACGGCCCCACTCAAGCTTGATCCTGCTGATAGGCTGCCACAGCCCGACTCCAAAAGTCTTTTCCATTATTGACAGGGCCCTCGTCTTCGTGCCAACTGATGAGTCGAGAGATACCTATTTTGACTCGTTCCTGGGTTTCAACATCTCGATGTAAAGCCTCTTTAACCAGAGCTAGCATGCCATTGAGCTGTTTTTGGGGCTTATCGACAACTCCAATCAGGCCGGGTCGAGACATATCACCTTCGTACAGATCACCCCTGAGCGAAAAGTCAATAGCGCCAGCGGCCTCTTTGTCAGCGTACTCCCAAGGTATCGAGGTTGAAGGATCGTTTAATAACTGCTTGAGCGTCTCTCTCAAAGGGCCACTTTGATCCATTTGTTTTGAACCGTTACCGTGATAGAACAATTCTTCATGTAATCGGTAAATAATGAATCGAGCTAATTCAGCTTCGGGAAACTCTGCGCTCACCTTACCCGATTCCGAATGGTAATTAATGGTCCAGGTCCCTAAGTGTTGGCCTTTAGGCGGGATGGTTGAGGTTGCATTGAAGCCAAACGGGTGCTGGATCAAGAAGAAAACGGCTAACCCAATGGATACCATGATCACGACTCCAACCACTACAAACATCGGCTCACCTCAAACGATTTTACATCAATGACATGTCACAATTGCACGGTATAGTCTGGCTTGAGCCATTCCAGGAACTGGCACATGCTCAACCTTACGTCCCGTTGACTTGCCTATAGTTGATGTATAAGAGTTCAGTACGCCCTTAATGATGACACAAACGGTTCAACCACCACTAGACTTTATTCCACCTACCCTCAATCCCTGGGTTGTCAAAACCGTCCAGAGGCTATCCCCACTCTGGTTGCACTGGTATCGCAATGTCTCGGCCATCGAATCTCATAATCTTGAAACTGCAGTTCAACTGTTTGATCAATTTCAGCGGCGCCAAACTCGATTAATGCTAGCCTTTCGACATCCTAGTATTGAAGATCCGTTATGCATTAACACGGTACTCGGTCAACACATACCTCGAAAAGCCCAGCAGCTAGGGATTAGACTCTCAGGTTTAAGCCATGCTCACTTTATCTATGATCGCGGGTTACCCCTGTGGGTGGGGCCTTTAGTCGCTAAAGTCTTGCCCTTGATGGGAGCCTTCCCGATTCATCGCGGTAAATTAGATCGAGTCGCCTTAAGAACAGCTCGGGACTTACTTGTCAAAGGTGATCTCCCTCTTGGCATTGCCCCAGAAGGGACTATTAATGGTCACAATCAAGTGGTCAATCCTCTAGAACCTGGTGCTGCTCAGTTAGCGTTTTGGGGTGTTAGTGATCTAGTTGAAGCTGGTAGTCCCCAAGATTTGAAAATATTGCCTATTGGAATTATATACAAATATACTGATGCTGCATTGCCCCGTTTAGAAGCACTCTTAGATCAACTAGAACTAGAGAGTGGGTTGCTGTTAGATCCAACCTTGAAGATCCCCTCCACCGATCAGCATCAAGCGGATCATCTTTATCGACGGATGCTCAATTTATGTGTTCACCTCTTGACTATTATGGAACAGCATTATGCTCACTTTTATGGCTATCAAGCTGCTTCGATGCCAACATTTTCAGTTTTAGCTCATAACTCAGTCATTGAAGAAGTACGTGACACCTTAGCAGAGCGGCTAGCAGCTTTGATGGATGCGGCCCTTCAGGTTTCCGAAAAGGCTTTAGGGTTGAAGTCTCGATCCACAATCGTAGACCGTCGCCATGCCATTGAACAAGCTAGTTGGGACCGAATTTTTCGCAATGACATTCAAAATATTCAAGCTTTATCACCTGTTGAGCGAGGTTTAGCAGATCAGATCGCACAAGAAACCTCAATGCACATGCGCCATATGAGATTAGTAGAAACCTTTATCGGGATCGCAGGTCGTCAGGTGGGTACTCGCCCTACTCTAGATCGGATTGCAGAAACCACTTTACATCTACGGCGTTTAATCCTACGGATGAAGGGTAGCGATCCATTGCAACAAAAGTCACCTGATTTAGGTAAGCGTTATGTTCATGTGAAAATAGGAGAACCCCTACTAGTGAGCGATCGGTGGGAGGCTTATCAAGCTAATCGTCGTCAAGCTGTAGCGGAGTTAACCCATGATCTCCAGGAAGCTCTTGAAAAGACAGTAGCCTAGTATTAGGTTGTGATACCTAGTTCGTCTAAAATGACCTTGACACTGGTTACAAGTTACTGAGCTACATTAGATTACCTAGGTACTTGAGTCATTTATGTTGACCCCTGTGGAAAAATCAGTAAGAGCTGTACAGCGAATCGAGAAAGAAAGACTGGACAAGATCCAGATGGAAGAAGCTCGAATGCAAGATGTCTTGCTACTGTTACAATTACTTGCTGAACGAGAGGAGGTCACGATCAAATTAATCCTAGACTGCCTATATGACATTGGATCTGCCAATCTTGTGGATCAAAAAGTCCCTATTCGCCCCCTCAATCGGCTATCAAAACTGATCTTAGCGAAGTCTAAACCCATGTTTCGACGATTAGGCTTATGGTGGTTTAAAAAGAACTGTCCTCAATTAATTGCAGATTGGCTGTATACTCAAGTCAGTTTTACTGAAGATCAAGACAACGCTTAGGCTCCTGATGAAACGATTTAACCCTTTCAAATCCAAAGCATCTGCAGACTCTATCCCCAGTGTCATATCTGTGGGTGCTTTTTCGCAGGAATCACAGGAGACTGATTTGCCCACCGGTTGGCAACCCCAAACATTTCGCAGTATTCCTAAGCTCACTGACTATCAATTGGTTGAAGACG
>CAYSWV010000017.1:0-14830 GCA_964434865.1 uncultured bacterium | reverse complement strand
GGATCACTGTTATTCAAGCTTCTAGCCAGTCAGCCTCCTCCGGTTTAACCACTAAAGTTCAAATTGATTTGACCGCTCATCCGATCATTCAATGGCGGTGGAAGGTGCAGGTACCAGTACAAAACTGTGATCTAACTCAAGTGGAAGGTGATTCGTGTTCTGCGAGAGTCTTCATTACCTTTGGCCGAATTGTCACATCTCTGCGAGCTATCAATTATGTTTGGGCTGCCGGACTAGCTCAAGGTGAATGGATCACCAGTCCTGTGTCTAACCGGGTTAAATTGCTGGTGTTGCGGAATGAAACCGATCCACTCAACACGTGGTTTGAAGAAGAGCGCAATGTCTATGAGGATTTTAAAGTAGCCTTTGGTGACGAGCCACCGAAAACCTCAGGAGTTGCGATCATGACGGATACGTTTCGTACTCAAGAAGCAGCGGTAGCTAACTATGGCGATATCAGCTTTAAGCAAGGGGATCATTGAGGCAGCCTTCTTATTATTGGCTTTATTTAAAAGCTAGGTTTTGTTTTAGTGCAACTAGATTGTCACATTCATGGAACACATGTAGAACTGTTCATCCATTTTGATCACTCTCAATGGGCCTTACTTCTTTTGAATGAACTGGGGTCGCTCAGAACTACCATGACGATTAGATGATCAATAGAGAAATCTCATCACTATCTATCGACGAATTCCCAATTGACAAATTCCTCAACATGAACATGCATTGATCATAACACCTGTCCAATCACAGCAAAGCCATCAGGTGGATGTTTGATAGTCCGTTCAAATGGCTTGTAATCGGGATTATCACGGCAGATTTCAATCCGCCTATCGGAGTATTAATGATCATCAATATTGCAAGTTAAGTTGATGCCTGAGTTGGTCAATGTGTTTTGAGACACCTCCTTCAGTTACAACATTTAACAACTAGTTAACTCTATGTCGCTATAAAATACATAAGTTGATAAACGAGTTTTCTGGCCGATTGACATGTAGTCATGTCCTGAGGTTTGCATGTTTTGAATTTGACAACTCATTTAGAAGAGGTTTAATTAGTCATGAGCATCGTGGCCAAAGTGATTGCACAATCAGACAAGGCAAATCGTTTTCTGAGTGGTGCTGAACTCGATCAGCTTCAAGACTTCTTTGACAAGGGAGCACTGCGTGTTAGTGCCGCACAGAAACTAGCCGCAAACGAGCAAAAAATTGTTGATGAAGGCAGTAAGCGGTTTTGGGCTAAGTGCCCTGATACCCCCAGCAACAGAGGTAATCCTCAAAAAACTGCCCTTTGCCAACGAGATCAGGGATGGTATATTCGCCTAGTGAGTTACTCAGTTCTGGCTGGTAATTCTAAGCCCCTAGAAGATATTGGGCTAGATGGTATGCGTGATATGTACGTATCACTTGGAGTTCCTCTAGCAAATTTGAAAATTGCGATGGGTTGCATCAGGGAAGTTGCCTTGGGAGTCTTATCTCAGGAGGAAAAGGCGTTAGCAGCTCCTTACTTTGATCAACTCGTTCGCGCATTTTAGTCATGTGTTTTAGTTTGTGCGTTTTAGATCCTCATTTTTTAGTCTCTAGAGACTTTTTCTGAACTCTAAATTTTTCACTACTGTTTTGTTGAGAAGAACCATGCAAGACACCATCACTGCTGCCATCAACCCTGCTGATGAGAAAGGAACCTATTTGGAAGGTTCTGAGCTAGATAAGCTAAGGCAATATTTCGAGCGCGGGACCCTGCGGGTAAAAGCGGCTAAGCAAATTGGATCCAGTGCTACCAGTATTATCAGTGGTACCGTTGCCAAAAGTTTGCTTTACGGAGACATCACCTGCCCAGGTGGGAATATGTATCCAACCCGACGTTATGCAGCTTGCCTGAGAGATTTGAATTACTTTTTGCGCTACGCTACCTACGCTATGTTGGCGGCGGATGTTTCTATCCTGGATGAGCGAGTGTTGAACGGTTTACGTGAAACCTACCAATCACTAGGCGTTCCCATTGATCGCACGATTGCAGCCATTCAAGCGATGAAAGATGTTGTGGCCCAAGAGGTTGGAGCTGAGGCAGGTCAAGAAATTGGCATCTATTTTGATCACATCATCTCTGGGTTAAGTTAAGCTTCTTTTTCGCGGGTGTGAACTTTTTGTGCAAAGGCCTATCTAGTTAGGGTAGGCCTCCTTTGAAAATCTCTACTGCAGTCAATTGAATGCCATGGATGTTTCAAACAAAACCCAGGAACAGTATTCCTGGTGGGCTGGCAATGCCCGATTTATCGACTTATCCAACACATTTATTGTTGCCCACGTGGCTCAGGCAGCCTTAATTATGCTGTGGGCGGGTGGAATCACTCTGTTTGAATTAGGGGTGTACTCTCCTGATGAGCCGATGTATACACAGGGACTCATTTTACTACCTCACCTAGTTACCGAGGGTTGGGGCAGTAGCTCTGGAGGATCTGTTGCTAACACGTTTCCCTTCTTTGCAATTGGTGTGATTCACATTGTGGCAGCTGCAGTCTTAGCGGCTGGAGCTAATTTCCACCGTACCCGCCTTTCCCCTAGACTAGATGCGGAGCAAGGTAACGCCGCTAAATTCCATTTTGAATGGGACAATCCTCAAAAACTTGGCCTCATTCTAGGGCATCATCTGATCATTTTAGGGTTAGGGGCCTCACTACTGGTGGCCAAAGCCATGTTTGTGGGTGGATTGTACGATGCCACGATCGAAGATGTAAGATTAGTAACATCTCCCACCCTAGATCCAGCTATCATCTGGAGTTACCGAACTCACCTTTTTGATGTAAACAATTTAGAAGATCTGGTGGGAGGTCATATTTACGTGGCTGCGCTCCTGATCTTAGGAGGGGCCTGGCATATTCTGGTGCCTCCCTTCAATTGGGTGAAGCAGTGGTTTCTCTTTTCAGCTGATGGAATTCTTTCCTATTCACTATTTGGTATTGCCCTAGCTGGATTTGCTGCATCTTACTACTGCGGGTTTAACAGTTTGGCCTATCCAGTAGAATTCTACGGACCAACGCTGAGTCTTAAATCTGCCTTTCTGCCCTACTATTTTGATCCAAATGCCACCATGGACATGGGTTACACAAGTCGTACTTGGTTGGCCAATGCTCATTTTTACCTGGCATTTTTCTTTTTACAGGGAGGGCTATGGCATTTTCAACGAGCCATGGGCTTTGATCCTAGCAGTCTGCTACAAAACTGGAGACAGGGTTTGATTGAAGCTAGCGGGAACCCCACACTGGCTTATCAGCAACCATTTCGGGTTGAGCCGCAACTGCTACTACAGGTGTTGTACGAAACTCCTCAAGCTGATCTCAAGCCTTTGCTCAGCCAAGAGCAACCCTTTGAAGACTATGTTTATAATCGGTCTCGGGGCTTAGAGCAACCCAGTTTGAATACCATGAATGGAGTGCAAAAAGCGCTCTACCAAACTACCTATCGCGGTGAAAAGAGTGCATTTTACCAAGCCCCTATCCATCGAGAGGCTGCATCGAAGTCCAATTATGGTGGATTGCCCAATTATGGTGGATTGTATGAACAGCCTCGACAACCAGCTGAGATACGGGACTATCCCCAACCTCTAGGCACAGTGATTTACGAACCCAGTCAGACTTGATCGTAGATTTACCAAAACGGGTAGTCTCCTAACTTCAAAAGATGCTAAAACATTCTTTCTAGTGTTGGTAGTTTTTTAGCTATCAGCACTTATTTGTTGAATACATTTAAATCATAATACTTGAGTCACGATACATTTAAATCAAACTGGAGATCTCCCCTGTATGAGCTGGAGGAGCAGTTTAGTACTGATCGCCGTTCGTTTTTGGGTGACTTAGATCCCATACCAATGAACAGCACTATAATAGCTCGGGCAGAAACGGATCCCTTGCTCCAGCAGGGTTTTAATCTTCAGTAATAATTTTTCTAATTCAGCAGTGGGTTGAGCGTTCCCAGACCACTAGAAGATCTTGCAAGTCTTAAGTTTTTAATCCAGATTTCAATAGATGCTGATGTTACTATTGATGGTAACTGCTTGCTCAATGAAGAGAGGACCTCCTGTCCAGGTAATGTCCGACGCTGCTTTTAGGGATGGGGCGTACAGGGATCGAACCTGTGTAAGGCAAATTATGAGTTTGCTGCCTAAACCACTCGGCCAACGCCCCTAGATTAAGACTCTTGATGCTCAATCCTAAGCTAGCATTTATTGGTTAGACAGCTATCATATCCTAAGGAAACCAGTGAGTGATCCCATGACATCACCTGATGATAAAGATCCTATTCGGCACCAGTCTATTCGGGGAGTGCTGAGTATTGTGGTATTTGTAGGTCTGGCGGTGGCGGTGTCGTATGAGAGTTGGCTCCTAATTCGGGCACTTTATTCAAGGTGGTTAGGGGGTTGAAGACCGCTGCCATTCAAAACTGACTGTGACTCGATCCCAATCTTGATCGGTTTTGATAACATTGGCAGTTGCTTGGGCGCCGGGTGGAACCGTACTAGGTTCAAAGGCAACCGTACGAGTATCAATCACTTGATCGGCTCGGTAAAAATCGAATTTAGCTTTGGCTGCTATAACTGCAAACTCACTAGGGTTGATCGCCTCTACTGATAGCTGGCTCCCTGCCCCTGTTTTTTCTTCTTGGATTTGGCCTACGATCACTAGCTCGCCCCCAGTCCCAGCAGAAGGTTCTACGGTAGCTGCGGTACTTACATTGGGTGTAGTGAGAACTTGAGGAGTAGGCGTGGCCACCGCACCCGGCAATGGCGTGGCTGCACTAATGACATTTGGATTGGCAGCTTGACGAAATAGATCAAGAACTCGGGCTAATTCCTCTTGAAAGAAGAGAAAGGCTTCGCGGGACTGATTGCCTACTCGAGCTAGGATTTGACGATCAACTTCTGAGATAGGAACTTCAATGATTTGGGTGTCGTTAACCACAGAGACGCGAAAATTAGTGACTTCTTGATTGATCAGTTTGTCTAAGAAGGGAAACAGATTGACACTGCATTCCTCCATACGGCCCAAGGGTTGGATACGACCATTGGTGAGACTCATCTCAGCTGCTCCACAATCATTGCCGGTCATTTCCATCGGCACTCTGATCCCCCCACGGCTGGTATTGGTCACGGTGACATCTCGATCACCAACGGTATCCCGCCAGCCATGTATCACTTCAATAATGGGGCTGGTGACTTCTTCCGAAAAATACTCGCCCGACCAAGCTGGCTCAGAAGTGCTTAGACTCAGACCTAGTATTAACCCTAGCCAGAGGTATCGGGGATAAGATGTTTGGTGTGTCATCGATCAGAACCTCAGTGGATGTCTCTAGCGCGGTAAATGTGACAATCTTGCCCTAGTAAGTCAAGCTAAGACTAGTCGCTTAACTGCATTTATTATGACAAAAGTTGAGAAGCGTAAACCGGAATCAAGAGCGGGATTAGGTTCGTTCCCTCGAATAGCTATCGTAGGGGGGAGTCTATTGCTTGTGGCCGCTGGGATCTTAATCACCTACTGGCAACCTGAACGCCAAGTTCAAGTTCATACTGATCAACTTCTAAATGCTCTAGCCAATCGTAATTGGGAACAAGTAGATCGCCTGATCGCCGATGATTATGCTGATGCTTGGGGATTTACCAAAGAAACAGCGGTAACCTACTCCAGACAAGTCTTTCAACCATTTCTATCTTTATCATTTGAACCTCGTACGATAGAAGTCAGTCTTGAGGATCAGGATCAGGGTAAAGCCCTAACATCGTTTCAAGTTGAGGGGAGACCGCTTTCACCTGTTTCAAATGTGGCTCAATCAGAACTGAATGCTCTGGAGACCCCCTTTGAGTTTCACTGGGTTAAGCAAAGTTGGAAACCCTTTGATTGGCAGTTAGTCAAGTTAGAAAACCGAGCTTTAGACTTGAGTGAGGCAGCGGCTGGATTTCAGTAGTTGAGCATGCACTCTTTTCAATGTTCATCCAGTAAGTACTTAGATAGGTGACCAGCCATAGTTAGCAATCTTCAGAGGAGTCTGATCATCAGCTTCTAACCTTTTTGGTAATGCTTTTAAGCCATGATTGGGTAAGTCTAATCTCAGATAAGAAAAAAGATCCCGGTGGGATCCAAAGAATGCAATTTAGTTTAAGGTTATGACTGTGAGGTGAGAGTGACGTTTATCTGAGAATGGCAGCTAGGCTGATAAATGGGCCGTTGTTGAGTGTGCTAATAGGAGAGGCAACCCCTGTGGTCAAATCAATAGTATAGAGAGTCGATCCACTAATGGCTAAACCGGTATTGGTACCCTCAACTGTGAGGATATCAAATCCACTAAAGCCATCAAAATCAGCCCCAAGATTGCCAATGCTAACTAGCCCACCATCATTAGGTGGATCTTGCAACAAAAGAAGATCGAGATTGCTGTCAATATCAAACAATTGGGTACTGGTGGTGCCAGCAAAGGAGTTAGTATAAGCTACAGCTGTGATAGTGGGTGTGGTACCCATCAATGGACCAGGTCCAAAGCCCAAATTACCATCTTCAATGACAGCCCCAGTATCTACATTGATGCGGAAGTTTTGGGAGTCTGGGCCGGCTAAACGTAAGCGATCAGCAGCAGGATTGAAATCAAACCCTGAGGTGTTACCCCCATTGAAGGGTACAGAAAGCTGGCTGGCTTGAGTCGCAGCTCCTGTCACTAGATTGATAGTATACAGGATATTACTGGTAGTGAGACCATACAGTAACCCGTTAGCGGGCCGAAAGTCAATACCAATCAGATCACCAGTGATACCCGTAACTGGAACCGTAAAGGCTGCTGTGCTAGCACTCGAGTCAATTAAAACAAGCTGATTTTGGGTGTTTAATCCCACCAGATCAACCGAGTCACAAGCCTCTGAGGTGGCAATCTGATTGGAGACTAATCGGGGATCGCTCCCTGGCTCATGGACAATGACACAGGTGGTGGATGTCACGTTAGGGATCTGTACTTGGCTAAATTCTACCGCAATCAGGCTAGATCCTGGTTCGGCACTATAGCTCGTAAAACCAGGGAATAAAGGTGGCAATTGTACAAACTGAGCGGCGCCGATTTGGAAGCTGGGTGTAGCTAGATCAGCCACTTGCACTGAAATTTGGAAGGATCCAGCGGGTCGGTTAGCCACACCTGGACTCAAATTAATGCCACCTGGTAACGCGATCCCTGGAATGGCTTGGATGGCATCAGGTGACAAATTGGTCCCAGGTAACAAGGCATTGACGGTTGAAGCCAAGTTTTGAGGGGTTCGTAGATTAGGGGGTAAGAAGGTCGCTGCATACACTAAAGCTGCATCTACGAGATCAGGAGGTGGTGTACTACCGCCCGCCACAAAATCAGTATTCGCAGCTGTAGGCACTGGATCTAGAGCCTCTGCCGAGAAGTTACCTGCAGCAAAGAGGGTATTAGCTTGAGCGGCAATGTTAGCGGGAGTTCGTAGATTAGGGGGTAAGGTACTAGTAGCCAATACCAAAACAAAGTCAGCAAAGGTAACCCCTGTGGGATCGCCTTGGTAAATTAAGGTGGTTGAATCTGTAGATCCGATCACCTCAAAATCAGGCGGTAGGGTCTGTAAGTCAATTGATTCCAAGGCGTCATTGACTGAAGCTGCATAGGACTTGAAACCGGGTCGAATGTCAGGCAACTGATACAGAGTAATGGTGGGTAGCTTTAAGGTCTCTTCCAGAGTGCTGGAGGCAGGAACATCAATTCGGATAGAGCCGGCGACGACTGCACTGATTGATTCAGAGCTAGCTTCAGTTGCCTCTGACCCCAAGTGAGTTGCTACAGGGGTTGAGGTATCACAAGCCATACCCAAACTCAGTGTTAAACAGCAGCAACAGCATAAGATCCCTTTCAACCTTGTGTGTTTAAGTTGTAAATCCATGATTGAATCCTTTAGAAGTTATTTGCAGCACAGTCTGGGAATGCTCTAGATCCGAGAGTTGGCACGATCTGAGCAAGCCTCTATGTTGGTCACAACGGTTGAGTCTCAACAGGGTATACGCCAGTTTTTCTAAAATGGTTTCACGATCTATCAATAAACTTTTGTAACAGTCGAGTTCAACTTGTTAGTTAAAAATCAAACTATGCGTGTTTAAAATAAAGCAGAGACCTGCACTGAATTCAGCGGCCATGCCAATTAAATCCAACTGGAGCCTCAACGATCTCGCCTAATAAATCGTAAGGTTCGGCTTGAGTAATCCGTACAGGAACTAGACTGTTTAACGATCCAGTACCTTTAACATAAACAACACCATCGACTTCAGGGGCAAATCTAGGCGAACGACCCATGAATTCTCCCGTTTCTGCATGTTCCATCTCTAATAAAACAGGCACCACTTTACCCACTTCAGCTCGGTTACGCCGGAACGCGATCCCCTGTTGAATTTGCATTAACTGATGTCGTCGAGCTGCTTTAATGTCTTCTGGGACTTGATGGGGTAGATCATAAGCTGGAGTCCCCGCTTCGGGTGAAAAGCAAAATACGCCCACATGATCAAACTGATGCCGTTGCACAAAGTCGACTAGATGGTTAAAGTGCGTGTCTGTTTCGCCTGGAAATCCCACAATTAAGGTGGTCCGTAGTACAGCCTGGGGTAAGAGTTCTCGTAATCGCCCTAGGATTGTGTCATTGATCTGAGCTTGCCAGGGCCGGTTCATCAGCTTTAATACTTCAGGATGGCTGTGCTGCAAAGGCAAATCAAGGTAAGGCAGCACATTTGGTGTCTCAGCAATGGCTCCTAAGACCTGAGGCGTCAATCCTGTGGGATACGCATATAGCATCCGGATCCAGGGAATATTGACAGTACCTAGCTCCCGAATTAAATCCGCTAATCGAGCTTCACCATAGAGATCCAGGCCATAGTTAGTGGTGATCTGTGAAATTAGAATCAGTTCTTGAACGCCTTCAGTGGCTAACTGTTGAGCTTCAGTGACTATAGATTCAATCGAGCGGGAGCGTTGATTCCCTCGTAAATGTGGAATAATACAGAAGGCACAACGATAATCACAGCCTTCAGCGATCCTTAAATAGGCAACTGGCGTATGGGTAGTCCGATAACGAGGTACGGTTTCATCAGCAATATAGTTTAAATCAGAGGTGACGGCATTAACTCGCTCACCCCGTTCAACTCGTTGAATAACATTGACAATTTGATGATAATCACCAGTCCCCACTAGAGCTACAGCCTCGGGGATCTCATCGAGTAACTCTTGCTGAAAATGCTGAGCTAAACACCCTGAGATCAAGATTTTCTTATTTTGAGTGGCTAGATCGACTAGTGTTCGTACTGACTCGCGGCGAGCCTCCTCAATAAAGCTACACGTGTTAACAATGACATAATCGGCCCCGGCTTCATCATTTTCGATCTGGTAGCCTGCTGTCGATAGCAAGCCCAACATGTGCTCGGTATCCACACGATTTTTTTCACAACCCAAATGTAAAATAGCCACTGAGGTAGGATTAGAGGCAGTAACCATAAGAAATTTAAGATCTATCAACAATAGAGTCAAGCTCCAGTATAGTCCAAGACCTCAGTTGGGATCCTCATTCAAATGGCTCTCACCCTCTTGAAAACGCAAAAACAAGGCTGATAATAATCCAAAAATGCGTCTAAATGATCCTCTCTGAATCGTAGCATCATACCAAAGACAAGGTAGATGGCCCATCGGAGCCTCTATTGAAAAGATTAGCTGGTCATAGGTGAGCCATTGTGACTGCTCCCGCCATTGCACTTGGGTCCCAAATTCAGTTGCCATTTCTAAAGTAAAGGATCCAGCTTGTCCTCCTACACGTTGGCTTTCCCAAATAGCTTTTTGCACACTTAAACCAAACTTCCCCTGACTGTAAATCACCCACAACTGATCCAACAAGCCCAGATCTGCCACCGCAAGGGCTGTCACCTGATTTTCCAGCAGGAAGTTCTGTTTGGGTTGTCCAGCTAGGTCTAGAAGTAAACGACGGGTTTCCTGATCAGCCTCCAACCATTGCTGATTGGCTAAGCACGTCTGTAGATAGCTGTACTGAGGCGGAACCTCCATGGGATCCACTGTAATGGTCAGGGGGGTGGATGGATCGTCTGAGGCTTCAAATCCCAAGCGAGCACTCACAAAGGTTTGAATATTTTCAATAGCACTATGGATCGATAAGTCTGCTGGTGTTGCTTTGGCATCTTCTGGCTGACTTTGAGCAGCAGTATCTGGAGTCTCGGTTGATGCTGCTATCGGTTGTTCAGGATCTGATGCACTTTCTACATCTTGCGACTCAGGACCATCTTGTAACTGGGGATCAGGGGTAGCTGAGGTTTGGGGCTGAACTGTTGCTGGACTAGGAGCCTTAAGCAGTTGTTCTAAATCTAACGTTTGACTGAGTGAAGAACTTTGCACCCGAGACAAAGCATGCAGTAGCCAATCCCGACTCAGTTGACTGCGGATTAAAAACTCTAGTAGAGCTGAATCGGCCTGATCCAAGCGAAAGGCTGCAATGGTATTAAAGTTATCGTTTAGTAAGTTAGCGGTTGCATTTTTAATCTCTTCAGCTGCTTTTAACAGATCCTGATCGACACTGACCACCTGCTCCAGCAATACCTGAAAGGGACCTAAGTAGTCACGCATCAAATCTTCAAAATTGAGGGCAACATCGGCCATCTCAGCAATATCGCGTTCAATTTGATCGATCTCGGCTTGCAGCTCATAGATCTGGTGATAGTCATTCAGATCTTCAAGCAGCTCACCTAAAACGGATTCTTGTAAGTGTTGATCATCAGCTAATTTATCTAGGCTGATCGCAAATAGATCCACTTTTCGAAGGAGTAAAAAGGTCGCCTGACCCAATAAACGAACAGAGCGGCTCAGTTGTTTTTCCTGCCGCTTGATAATGTCTAAAAAAGCAGGACGTTTACGCTGGAGTGATCGCTGTTGTTGGGCCAATCGTTTTTGTTCGGCTAGTTGGATGCGTTCGCACTTTTCAGAGACAGCCTCTTTGACGGCTATTTTAAGCTTGAAGAAAAATTGATGATAGGCCGATCGATGCCTCTGTAGGGTTTCGACAACCTGTCGGTAATCTTGAATGAGGAGTTGTAATTCTTTAAACCGCTCCTCAAAGGTAATGGGTTTCCAGGGTTTACCCACTAATGTAGAGATCCCCAGGTGAGGCCGCCGCCCTTCTTTCACAATAAGTTGGCGGGCCTGGATACGTTGTTGTAAAGCTTGGAACCGGGCGGTATTTAAAACGGGTAACTGAGTCGTCAGTTTTTCGAGATCGAACCTGGCCATAAGGATGCAGTGTAAACAGTTAGCAATGACATCTGACCCTACATCATACTGAATTCTATTGTCCCTGAGCAGTTAGTCGAGGTAAAACTCGCTCACCATAGCGCAACATAATTTCAAGAGCAGCTAGCCGATTTTCCCAGGTTTCTACTCGATAGGCATTTTGCAAGGCATCAACCCGCATCCACTCAGGAAATTGAGATCTAAGATCATCTAAAGCCGTTTGGGCCTCAGCTAAATGATCAGGAGTAGGTAATCTCACCACTTGCTCTAGAGCTTCAGACACTTGCTGAGTTTGGGCTAGCCAAGCCTCTCGATCGTCAGCTAAAAGTCGGAGTTCGTCTTGGTCTAGCAAGTAGTCCCATTCTTGTTGTAAAACTTGAAACCGTGCTTGAACCGATTGCAGTGGATCACGGTAAGGAATCTGAGTCGATGAAATCGCGGATTGACTCAAAACCTCCTGAAGTTCATCAGTAAGTTGCCGAGCTGCAAAGAGAGAGTACCCCCCTGTAGGGAGATCCCGGACAACCTGCATCTGATCCAGAAACTCAACTTTAGGGAGATCCAATAAGTTTAAGCTAGGTAAAAACAAAACAGGTGACTGCCGAACAATCTCCAAATTGGGTTCAACCAGTTGGGCCAATCGGCGTGTATTGCCAGCATAGGTTAGAGGCACCAATAGATCGAGATCCCCTCGAGTGATCCAAACTTCCCAATCTTGTTGTAGCTTTTGGACTCGTTCCACTTCAGGTAAAGCGTAGACGGCAGCTGAGAGAATCACAGTTGGATCACTTGATCGGATGAGATCGGCTGTATCTGCCACAAATGAGTTCACCTGCTCAGCTCGAAACTGGGTCCAGAGTTGCCACAGGGATCGATCCGTTCGAGGTTGCAATAGCGCTGGATCTACGCCCGTTAAGTGTTCAAATTGTTGACGAGCTGCCAGACCATAGCCAAAGGTGACACCACTCGCTGCATTTTGAAAAGGATAGCGAATGTAGTCTAAGTGAATGCCATCGACGTTGTAGTCTTGAATCAGTTCTTGGATAATGGCCAACAAGTAGGATCGGACTTCTGGATTGGCTGGATCAACCCATGTTTCAGGCTGAGTTCCACCAGGAAAGAGTCGGTCGCGGTGATCTAGACTGGCCCAATCGGGATAGGCCGTTAGGACAGGACCCACATACTCTTCAGCAGCACTAATCTCAGGCAGCACATTATGGCGACGATTGCCTACTGCAAAGGTCCACATCCAGGCATGTAATTCAATATTACGCTCATGGGCTAGTTTGACTGCTGCTGCCAAGGGATCCCAGCCTCGGGTGAGTGGATTTTGCCTTGGAGCAACACGACTGGGGTAAATCGGATAACCAGCATTAATGGTTTCAAAAAAGACAGTGTTAATCCCTGCATTGGCTAAGCGATCAAAAACTTGGGCTAACCCTTGTTCTGATCCAGCTTCAACAATAGTGCCTCGATCCAGCCAGATAGCTCGGACTTCAGGTAGTGTAGTTAAGCCATTGATCGGATAGTTAATCCAGAGTTGGTCCCGAGCCGCTGCAAATCTCTGGCGCGCTTTAGCATGGTCCCCTTGGCTCACCCATGTTTCTAAATTACGAAGGACAGCGCGAGCTTCAGCCAGAATCGGCTGATATTGGGAGGTGGTTGTCCGACCTTGAGTGGCCTGGGTTAGTAATACTGCACTTTCAACACGACCCAGCAAACTGCCCAGCTCTTGCCTCATGGCCAACATTTCCAGTGTATTCACTACCTCAAGTTGAGGGGGTAGGGGTGGCGGCGTATTTTCAAATCCAGGCTGAGATGGATTACGGGGTGGGAGTAAAAGGGGTGGAGGGCTGGAGGGGATAGTTAAACTAGTATCAGAGGTTACTGCTAAAGTTTCTGAATCTGAAGTTGGGTTAGCTGTGATCAGGGTTTCAGATCGAGCTAAGGCCGCTTCTAGCCACTGTTGATCAACCCCATCATTGGCCCCCCACTCCCAGCCGAAATAGACGGTTTGAGGCGTAGCCACTACAGCATAAGCATCTCGGGTAATCCCGTCCCAAGTGGCCACTAACTGACTTTGCAGATCATGAGGCTGTAACAACCCCCCCTGGATTGGAGTTGCAGCCGTAATGGTTTGAGCCCACTCACCCTCAACTCGATCGGTAGGTTGTACAGCTGCTGCTGTGGCTAACCCTCGACTCCAATGAGCCCCCACTAAGCGATGAAAAGTAGATTCAACATCGGCAGGTACTGTTAGGGGTCCACTCACGATTAAGTGCTTCGATCGATCTTGCAACCAGGTTGATAAGATTAAAACTTGTTCTCGATTTAGAGCTTCAATATTAGCTAAAAATAAGATTTGAATGGGTTCTAATTGAGACAACGTCAGATCAGATACCGTCAGAGTTTGATAGGTAAGTTGACTTTGATCCAGTTGTTCAATCAAGCTTGAGCCAGTCAAGGCAGAGTAGACTAGACCTAAAGTTAGATCGTCCTGAGCAGACACCGGACCCGGGAGGAGGATCAGAGATAACAAGCTTAGCTTCCAAAGCCAACCCCATCGCTGACTTGAGCAATGAGTGAAGCCATGACCTGAAGGTTGCATAGAAATCCTAATCATAGAGATATCTTCAAGAGAGCCGCCCTCTATCATCCCACTAGATTGGATCAAGATCTGTAAAAAGAAAATGGAAGTCTGGAGACCTGATACACAGATGGCTCAGAGCTTATTGTTTAAGTATTAGCTAAGCATCAGCCACTTGTGCAGCAGCATACGCTTCTGGAGAGATCAGAGACCAGGAGGCATCTTCTTGAAGAGATAACACTAATTGATGATATTTTAGCAAACTCAGACGATGGCCAACACTGAGATAAGCCGTTTTCATGCCTTGAAGTTGTTCGTACAACAATCGCTCATTATTCACATCCAAAGCACTCGTGGCCTCATCCAGGATCACATAACGGGGTTTAGACAACAGAATTCGAGCAAAGGCTAAGCGTTGCTGTTCCCCCAGTGACAACGTATTAGACCAATCTTTTTCAACATCCCAACCCCCAACTTGCTCCACAATGTAGCTTAAATTAGCCTGATCAAGGGCCTCTTGCAATCGTTGAAGGGGAATATCAGGACGGTTATGTGGATACAGTAATTGATCACGAAGGGTTCCCAACAACATATAAGGCTTTTGGGGGAGAAATAACATTTCATTCAGATCAGGTCGGGTGATTGATCCAGAGCCATTATCCCATAACCCGCCTACAGCCCGCAGTAACGAGCTTTTTCCACATCCACTAGGGCCGACCACTAACAAATTTTGCTCAGGCTCAAGCTGGAGACTCAGATCTCGAACTAACGTTTGTTCAGCGTTCGGTGTCAGCAATGTCAGCCTTTTCAAGGCTATAGATTTACCCAGCTTCTGTTGAACATGAGAGTCTTGCTGATTCAAGCGTTCGGGATGCTCAAGCACATCATACAGATCACCTAAACGGTTGATCCCAGCGGCAAACTCAGA
>CAYSWV010000016.1:43559-80871 GCA_964434865.1 uncultured bacterium | reverse complement strand
TGAATGATGGAACCCAGACCGTGAGCAATAGTACACTCTCCGGTAACTCGGCTAACTTGGGCGGTGGTATCTTGAATGATGGAACCCAGACCGTGAGCAATAGTACACTCTCCGGTAACTCGGCTAATGTGGGCGGTGGACTTTATAACTATGGCAACCAGACCATTGCTAACTCACTGATCGTCAGTTCTTTGGGGGATAACTGTTACAATTCCGCTGGTTTTAACAACACTAACCTTTCTGATGATGGCACCTGCGGATCGGCTGTAGTAGATGTCAATGCAGGTCAGCCCTCTGTCTTTGGACCTTTAGCCGATAACGGGACCTCTATAGTGACAGGGGATCCAAACGGCCTCACCACCCCACTTCAAACCCATGCCCTCTTAACCGGTCATCCTGGGATCAATGCGGGTAATAATACCTTAATTCCTCCAGATACTCTAGATCAAGATGGTGATAATGACACCTCTGAACCTCTTCCCTTTGATCAACGTGGCCCCGGCTTCAACCGAGTGAGTGGCGGGACTGTGGATACGGGATCGTTTGAATTCCAGGAATAGCTATCTATCAAGCTAGCCTAATGCCATTGGCTAAGATCAAATCCAAGGACTCTCTAGGGCTGTGGTTAGCGAGTCAGGCCCTGATCACAGGCGATATGCAACAGGTGATAGCCGTTTTATAAGAAGGGCTGAGCCCAACCGATCACCAGGACTTCATCAACTCCTTGAAATTTAAAATTAAGTGATCACCTGGTGTTGAATCCTTGGCTATTATGGTTAATGAGGTCATTGTCGCGAGCAAGGATCACGTGAGTCATTATGAAAATCACCCTTGATATTCCTCAAGCGGATCTAGAGAGACTTATTGCTCCTGCTCTAACCGAACCTCGGATCCTTATGCAAGAGGTCAGTTGGGAGCACTATGAATCTCTGCTGACGATCATTGGAGAGAGACCTAACTTTCGGTTGACTTATCTGGAAGGATCCCTTGAGATCATGACCCTTTCACCTGAACATGAACAAATTAAAGCTATGATTGCCCGGCTCCTGATCGCTTACTCAGAGGAAGTGGGTGTTGATCTGTTTAGCTGTGGTTCGACAACATTTCGGAATCAGGCTGTTGCTAGAGGGTTGGAAGCTGATGAAAGCTACTGTGTGGGGGGTCGTCAGCCGCTCCCCGATCTAGCTATTGAGGTTGTGATCACCAGTGGTGGGTTGGATAAGTTGCGAGTCTATGAAGGCTTAGGCATCCCTGAAGTTTGGATCTGGCAGACTGGACAACTGACGCTCTATCATCTACATTCGTCAGGCTCTTACACGATCCAGAGGCGCAGCCAGTTTTTCCCTGATTTAGATCTTAATCAGCTGACCCAATACATCCAACCCGACCCAGAACCTCAGGCTGTCCGAGCCTTTCGTCAAACTATCCGTGTTGACCAACAGGGATCAAGCTTTAACCCAGGTGGTGAGGGGTGTTAAACTCCTGCGCTCGATCCAGGATTCGCTTACCTGTTTGATGCGGCAAATGGATCTCCACTCCAGACCTTCAACAATCCTCGCTAGCGGTTTTGGATCCTTTGAATTTAAAGCGTAGATATCTGTCAAGTTAGCCTAAACAACTGATGCCATTGGCTAAGATCAAATCCAATGACTCTCCTATCCTAGATCTGCCATGACGATCTATTCTCGGCCTAGACTCTCCATGCCTCCCCTAGAAAATGGTGATCGCCTCTCGCAGTCTGAGTTTGAAGCTCGGTATGCAGCGATGCCTGATGTCAAGAAAGCGGAATTGATCGAAGGAACTGTCTATATGGCTTCTCCTCTGCGCTTTGAGCCTCATGCCGAACCTCATGCTGATATCATCACTTGGTTAGGAATTTATAAAGCTATGACACCTGGTGTGCGTTTGGGCGATAATCCCACCGTACGGCTTGATCGAGATAATCAACCTCAACCGGATGCTGTGTTGCGTTTGGATGAGACGGTAGGAGGCCAATCTGTCATTGGATCAGAGGGGTATATTGAAGGGGCTCCAGAATTGATTGCCGAGATTGCCGCGAGTACTGCCTCTATTGATCTAGGGGATAAACTAAGGGCTTATCGGCGCGGTGGCGTTAAAGAATATCTAGTCTGGCAAGTCTTTGAAGAACGGATCGATGGGTGGCAGTGGCAAGGTGATAATGAGGTCAGTCTTGATCCAGATGCCAGAGGTATTCTCAAAAGCAAGGTGTTTCCAGGGTTGTGGTTAGCGAGTCAGGCTCTGATCACAGGCGATATGCAACAGGTGATAGCCGTTTTACAAGCAGGGCTAAGCACAACCGATCACCAGGACTTCATCAACTCCTTGAAATTTAAAAACAAATGATCACAAGATACTAGCGATTAGGTGCAATTTAGCCTTTCATGGATCCTTGCGTTAAACCTGACACCAGAAACCTCTGGACCAAAAGGAAGATCAGGGTAATAGGTAACCCCCCTAAAATAGCAGCGGCTGCAAAATCACCCCAAAGAAAGTTTTGATCTTGAAGGAAAAACCTTAACCCAACCGCTAATGTGAGTCGATCTTCTTCAAAAAGTAAAATAGAAGCAATTGGAAATTCATTAAACACCGTGATCAGAGCCAGAATAAACACAACGGCCAAAATGGGATAACTCATGGGTAGAATCACGTACCATAGCGTTTGCCAGGTTGTCGCACCATCCATTTGGGCTGCTTCTTCAGTGCTAGGTGGCAAGGTCTCTAAGTACCCTTTGATCATCCACAGACTCATGGAAATCCCGCCCAGGTACACCAGGATCAGGCCAGCATGAGTATCCAACCCCAGTGCAGGGACCACCTCACCCACCTGGCTGATCAGAGCATAGAGGGCAATCAACGCCAACACCGCCGGAAAAATCTGCAACAGTAACACTCCCTTCAAGATCACTGGCTTGAAAGGAAACTTAAATCGGGCAAACGCATAAGCCGAAGTGACTGATAACCCCACCAATAAAGCAGCAGCTAAGATCGCCACCTTGAGCGAATTGAAAAGCCACTTCAACACTGGAAAGGGTGGCAGTTGTACAGTTCCATCTGGCTCCACTCTGGGCATCCCTAACACAGCTTGCCAATGCTCCCAACTCCAGCGCTCAGGAATCAGCTGCCCCACCGCCAAATTACCTTCTCTAAAAGAAATAGAGAGAATGATCACGATCGGGAATAAAACCACCCCCAAGCTCATCAGCAAAAACACATGCGCTAGTACCACTCTGAGGCCATGAAAGCGGCCTTTAACCATTGGCATCCGATCACTCCGTTAGATCAGGGGCAGATAATCGCAGTTGTAACAGGGCTAGCAAGGCTACCAAACCAAAGATCAACGTTGCAATAGCCGCTGCAAATCCGTAATCAGCTTCAGCTTGGCCAAAGGCTAATCGATAAGTATACGACACTAAAATATCGGTTTCGCCAACAGGAGTGGAGGTGTCCAACATATTCGGGCCGCCCCCTGTCAACAAAAAGATCAAGACAAAATTATTGAAGGAAAAGGCAAAACTACTGATCAAAATAGGCTTCAGAGGCGGCAGTGTTAAAGGAACTGTAATTCGAAAAAAATGATCCAGAGGCCCCGCACCATCTATAGCCGCCGCCTCGTAAAGGGAAGCTGGAATTGCTTGTAGCAACCCTAAGATCAAGATCATCATATAGGGATAGCTCAGCCAAGTATTCACCAGTAAAACCATAACTTTAGCCAGCCAAGGATCTGAAAACCAGTCAGGTTGAATACCCACAAGTCCCTGCAGCCATGTATTGATTTCACCAAATCTAGGATTAAACAATCCCCGAAAAATCAAGATCGAGATAAACGCTGGAATGGCATACGGCAGAATAAACAAAGATCGATACAGCTGACGACCAGCCAACGACTCCCAATTCAAAATTACCGCCAAGCCAAATCCCACCCCCAAGCTGCAACCTACTGAACCACCCGCAAACACCAGAGTCCACAAAAATACGCGGAAAAAGGGTCCTGAAATGGCCGGATCTTGAACAATGCGCAAATAGTGAGAGAACCCCGCCGAGGTGACAAAACCAGGTCCGACCCGTTGCTGATCTTGATCCACATAGTAGCCCCGTTGAAAATCTGGGGTTAAGCGGTCGCCTGTTTTTCGATCCAGTAACGACTGATCAGCTTGGCGCTCATAGCGTAGCTCACGGGGCTTAAAATGGCGCAGACCTGTCCGCTGGAGTCGTTGGCCATCCGGGAGTTCAAGTTGTAACGTGACTAGGGCGGGCTTCCATTGAATAATCTGGCGGATCGGCACTTGAGTCGTTAACGAAGGATCAACCTCTGCAATCGGGATCAAGGTCCCCACTCGTTCAGTCTGTTGGGCTGGATCAAAATCAGAGTAAAGATAGCGCTCCCGAGGTCGAGTCTCTTCAGTCAGGAGCAGCTCATACCCTGAGTCTGTTTGAAAAATCTCATATTGAAAAACATCGGGACTCACATCAAACACTTGTTGGCTAAAGTATTGGTCCCACAGCCGCTCATAAGAAAGTAAATGAGCCGATCCATAATGGGTGAAACTAATAGAGACCGTATATACAATCGGAAAGACAACAAAAAGGGCAAACGTAGCCAGGCCTGGTAACAAATAGCGATAAGGCGCGACGCTGTGAGTATCGGATCGAGTATAGAGCCAACCAACTGCCAGCAAGCCCAGCAGCATGACACTTCCAACTTCAAGACGACCTGAGGTGTAAATCAAGTAGACCAGCAGGAGTGCTCCCAGAATCAGACTGCCCCAGGCTACTTTAATCCACATTCTGCACCTCTTTTGAAGAAATAGAGCGTACTCTCAATAAAGGTGTAACTTATCATAAGCGCTCTAGATCAGCTACAACGAAACTAACGGCTCTTCTAGAGTTGAAGCTATAACCCCTCAGCCGTAAATCCTAAACAGGGAGATAGGACCGTGCAGCTAGATCGTCCATTATCCAGTGGTTCTGTAATTCTATATCATGCTTTAGATCAACACTGGTTATGGTTTGATCAACCTTATCAAGTTCTGACAACTAACCAACTGACAGAGGTTGAATCCATCCTCATGGCTATTGAACAGGCTGTGGATCAGGGGGCTTATGCCGCTGGCTTCTTGAGCTATGAAGCAGGGCCTGCCTTTGATCCGGTAATGCAAGTTCAGCCTCATGGGGCCTTTCCTCTAGTTTGGTTAGGTCTCTATGCCCAGCCTCAGGTGATTACCTTTGACCAAATCCTGGCCCAATCCACTCATTATCAGTTGAGCCCCTGGCATCACAGTATTGATCCTGATCAATTTCAACAGGCCATTGCCCAGATTAAAGACCATATCGCCCAAGGCCATACCTTTCAAGTCAATTACTCCTACCGCCTGCAAGCAACTTTTACCGGTGATCCGCTGGCTCTATTTACCGATCTGGTTTCAGCCCAAACAGCAGGCTACTCGGCTTACGTGAATACAGGCCGTTGGATCATTTGTTCGGCCTCACCTGAGCTATTTGTTAGCCGTACCGGATCGGGTTTGATCATGAAACCGATGAAAGGGACAACAGCTCGAGGATTAGACTCCACTCAAGATCGCTATCAGGCAAATTGGTTACACCAGTCTCCTAAAAATCGAGCTGAAAACGTCATGATTGTGGATATGGTCCGCCATGATTTGGGTCAGATCGCTCAGGTGGGATCAGTGCAAGTCCCGCAGCTATTTGATCCTGAGCAGTATCCAACCCTTTGGCAAATGACGTCCACCGTTACAGCTACAACCTCAGCTCCTTTGCATCGTGTCTTAGGGTGTTTGTTTCCAGCTGCTTCTATTACAGGTGCCCCTAAAATTCGGACGATGCAGATTATCCGTGATCTAGAAACCTCACCCCGCCGGATCTACACCGGATCGATTGGTTTCATCACACCGGATCAACAGGCTCAGTTTAATGTTGCCATCCGTACCGTCTTAATTGATACCCAAACTCAAACGGCAGAATATGGTGTGGGTAGTGGCATTGTTTGGGATTCCGATCCAGAGGCTGAGTATCAGGAATGTTTGCTCAAAACTCAGGTTTTATCTTACCAGCGACCTCACTTTTCCCTTTTGGAAACCATCCGGTGGCTACCTGATCAAGGTTATTTTCTGCTGTCCGAACACCTGGAACGACTAATGGCCTCAGCTCGCTATTTCAATATTCAAATCAACGGCAGCTTTATTCAAGATCAGCTCCAGCACTTAGCCACAACACTGCCAGCTTCTCCTCAGAAAGTGCGGCTATTACTGGATCAAACTGGCACCCTTCAGTTTGAAAGTCAAGCTATCATCCCACATCGATACCCTTTGCGGGTCAAGCTAGCCCTAGAGCCAATCCATCGATCTAACCTATTTCTATATCACAAAACCACCCATCGTCAGATCTATGATCAAGCTCGCGCTCAACATCCTGATTGTGATGATGTTCTACTCTGGAATGATAGGGGTGAAGTGACGGAATCCTGCACAGCAAATTTAGTGATCCGTCAGGCTACCACCTGGGTTACTCCCCCTGTGGCTTGTGGATTGTTGGCAGGAACCTTTCGATCTCATTTACTCCAACACCACCGGATCCAGGAAGCTGTGATTACGCTTGAGCACCTACAACAAGCCCAGGAGATCTACTTAATCAATTCAATTCGAGAATGGCAATCTGTTATCCTAGTTACCTAGATCACTATTCAGGACCTAATATGATTAAATTTCAACAAATAGAAAGCCTAGTACTCCATAAGCGCCTAAGCTTGACTGTAATAGCTACCCTGATTCTTGGGTCTTCAAGTGGAGTTTTAAGTCTGGGTCTTCAAAGTATTGCTCAAACTAATCTGACTAGATTTGGTTCAGTTGCCGAACTTGAGGGCGATATGACCTGCGGTAGGGGCACAGGCGGCCACTATGTTTATTTTGAAAATGAAGACTATCGGATCTATGTTTGCTCTGACGAGACCGACTCTTCAACTCCTCGCTTTTATCGTAGTTATGGCCTAGATGGTGACTTGGAACTCAGCCTCATTGCTGATCATTACAATCCCCGTGAAGGTCGGTATCTCATTTTTGATAATGGAGGCTACAGCTACATTCTAGATCCAGGCACCGCTCAAACCAAGCAAGCGCAATTGATCGTGAGAGATCCAAACCAGAAAGAACTTTACAGCGCTGCTGCATCCGTCTATCTGACTACAGACTATGATTTAGGCTCTGGTGGGTCCACTGCTTCACTTGGTAATTCAGGATGTGAACCTAGTGAAAGTATGTTTGTTGAAGCTGAAACTGATCAATTTAAACTCTACATTTGTGGTGGCGATTTGCCCCATTCCTATGTTGGTATTGCCAAATCTAACGGTAGCCAGATTCGGTTGCCCTTAACTAACTTTGATCCTCAAGGCACTGAATTCATAGCCTACAATGGGGATGTGTTGTATACGCTTACACCTACTAACCTTAAGGTGACTCAAGGTTCAAAAGTTTTGGTAGATCAGGTTATCCGGCGCTGGAATTAAAGCTAGGCAAAAGCTAATGGATCTAATTTCAAGCAGGCCTCTCTCGCTAGAAAGTATCTGGTACCTATGGTGAGAGAACTCTACGATCAGGAGCAGATTCCATTTAGGATTCATGTCGTTACAACTGCTCTGCAAGAGATCATCATCCATCCAGCCTATGGGTTTGTCTACTTAATCTACCTTCAAATTCGCCTCATGGGCTGTGTGATCATGAGTGCTACTTGCTAACACATCGCTTATCAACCTGATGACTACTCGTCCAATTTTGGGGCAATCGTAGTCCAGGTTGTAGTCCAGGTTACGGATCACCTCCACCAAACCATTTAGACTTAGCGTCAAGTTAAGGTCCTTTAGGATCTTACAGGTTTGGTAGATACTTTGACTTTGACAACCCACTTTCATTGTTTGAGTCTCACTAACCTCATGAGTAATCCTCTATCCTGGGATCCCAACTCGAGCGGGATCCTTTTTTATTCACTTTTATTCACAGCTTGGGTTGACTAGACTCTGATGATCAGGGTTGCAGATGTTGCTCGTAGTTGAATGCTAACTAAGGCCTCAATCGTTATCCCCTTAGCACTTAAGCCATGTTAGTGGCTCTTTCCTTAGATTAACTAAAGAAAATTTAGAGGAAATTTGCTGTAGCTTGATCTAAGCTAGTCAAAGATCTGATAATATACCTTACTTTGGCACCTCTATGGCTCTGACACCTCTATGGCTTTTAGCTTCGCTATAGTGGAGGAGATGAGTATAGTGGAAGAAATGAAGGTAATCTGATACAGTAACTGAACCTATCCTCCTTTCAGCATGCCGTCATGGACACTCAGGAAGACCAGATTAAAAATCTGAAGATTCGGATCCGAAATCTTGAGCGATCGCTGTCAGAATCTGAAGCCTTATCACTTGAGCAAATTGAGTGTACACATCGGCTAGAGCAGCAACTGTTCGAAGCAAGAGAACTCTTACAACAACGGGAGCAAGAACTAGAAGCCTGCATTCAAGCCAGAAAGGAACGAGCAACCCCTCCTATGTCTGAAGATTATCAGCTCCAAGCTCAACACATTGATGAACTCCAAAAGATCATTTGGGACCTAGAGCGTCGCCCGACTCAGGATCATTATCAAGTATTACAGCAGCAACTTGCCACCAGTCAGGCAGAGATTGACATGTTAAAGGTGGAATTGCAGCGCCGGATTGAACCTGATCGGTTTTTTCAGTTGCAGCAAGAATTGCAAGACTTAAAAGCCTATGCTGAACAGCTGGGAGATATGGCCGCCCGCTTTCCACAAGTGCAATTACAGCAAACTCAGGTTCAGCTGGAAAATCATGAACTGGTCACTGAAATTGCTGCCCTCAAAGCTCAAGTAGCTGAATTAGAACAGCGCCCATCCCCTCAAGAGGTTGAGGACCACATTCAGCAGCTCGAAACAGAACATGAATTAGTCCAAACGCAGCTGCGCCAAGATTTACAGGCTACTCAAGATCAACTAGCCCGTTTGCAAGACCCAGAACAACGCTCTGAAACAGACGACTGGATGGTTGAACTCGCTGATCGAATTACGACCCATGATAGAAACGAGTCCATCATTGCAGACCTGAACCAACAGATCGAGCACTTGCAGATCCAAGCCTCTGAGGTAGACACTCTCAAGACCGAACTTGACCAAGCCCAGATCATTATTCAAGAATTGCAACATCGCCCGACTCAGGATGAAATCACTAAGTGGCAACAGCAAGTTGAGGCTCTAGAATTTCAACTATCAGCTTCAGAAGAAGCCCTAGCTCTACGTCCTACTCCGACTCAATTGGCTCAACTCCAAGCTGAAGTTAATCAGTTGCAACTAGAGTTATCCAACCGTGATCTGGCGAATTCAGATACCCCTTCCCTGGAGTCACTCTTTGATACAGCTTTTGAGACAGCAACAGGCTTTGAGGCTGCAGCAGACTTTGAATCGAGTTTTGAATCCAATCAGGAAGAACTTCAACAACTCCAACAAGCGGTCGAATCGCTGCAAGCTAGACTCCAGGAAGCTGAAATGGCATTGGATCAACAGCCAACGGTCGAAGCCTTACAACAGCTAGAGCAGCAATTAGCGGTTGCTCAATCTGAGTTAGAGACCCGCCCCACCCTGGAAGACTGGCATCAATTACACCAAGAATTAGCCCAGCGGCCAACGGTCATCGAAGCTGCAGACTGGCAAGCCCAGATCGAGCATTTGCAAGCCCAACTTCAAACCACACAGCAGGAGTTAGCCCAGCAGGCTACAGGTGTAGAAGACCAACAGCACTGGGACCAGCAAATTCAAGCTGTGCAGGCTCAACTGGATCGAGTTACCTTTGAATTGCATCAGTCTCAAAGTCAGGCTGACGAATGGCAATCCCAAATCAAGCAGCTGCACCATCAACTTGCTAGTGCCCAACAGGTATTAGAATCGCAACCGAGCCCAGATGATCTGGCTGAATTAAAGCAACGACCTACACTGGCACAGGCCGAACAATGGCAGGAGCAGATTAGTTATCTCCAATTACAGTTGGAGTCAGTTCAAGCAGAGCTGATTCAGCTGTCGGAACCATCGGATACTAAGCACGAGATCGAGCACCTTCAAGCTACACTAGAGCAGCTTCAGACCGAATGGGATCATCAGTCGCAACAGTACAGTATGCACAAAGCGGAGTTAGACAATAGTAACCAAACCCTGAGATTAGAACTGGAGCAACTCCAGGAACAACTCCAGATTCAGCAAGAACAACGGGATCAACTGGCTCATCAACTGCAGCAACGTCCCACTATAGCCCAGTTTCAAGAAGTTAAGCGCCGGCAAGAGCTAGCAGAAGCTCATTACGTGGTTAGTAAAAAGCAGGTTGAGCGACTGCAACAAAAGATTGAGGAATTAAAAACTGAATGTGTTCAAGCTCATGCTTACGCCCAAACTCAAGAGAAAGAGATCACATTACTTGAAAATGAAAAACAGGACCTAACCAGTCAATTAGCATACTTTCTGAACCAGCCCAAGCAAGCTGTGATCTCACCTTTAGTCACGGCTCCTGATGTGCAAAGAGGCCCACTAAGCTCAAAAGTGCAGTTGCCTTTACTCAAAGATATTCAGATGAGTGAAGTGACAAGCTCTGAACCAGCGGATCCCAGCCCTCCTCCTGAAAACACCTCGATCCCAATAGAGGCCCCCCCGCCCTCTCCAGTAGAACAGCACCCCTCTAAATCACCCCTACCTCTTACACATCCTAGTTTCCGGCCTCGCTCAGGGATTCCACCTCTATCTCTGGAAAAAACATCGCCAGGCAGTAGTGACGACAAGATGCTAACTTTGAAATCCAAGTCAGACACTAAACTCGAACCCGGGACCGCTTCTGATCCGCAACGCCCTGCAACGCCCCGCTCCAAAACCAATCGAGTTGAATTACCTACCTTTGTGCAGCAACGTCGTTGACCTGATCGAGGATCAAGTCTCTCGGCCTAGGCTATCAGAAGTTTTGGTAATTGTTTGAATAGGCTTGTGCTCAGCTAGCTATCTGGATCAGAGGAGCTTGAGATCAGCGTCTCTTCTGTTTTTAACCAGCCCCAGCGCCAAAATAAAGTCAATAATGTTCCAGCAATACTCAACATCAAGACCCAAACGGCTGGATACCCATAAACCCACCTCAGTTCAGGCATATTCCAGGGCGATACCGTAGTATCAAAATTCATACCATAGACTCCGGCAATAAAGGTTAGGGGAATGAAGATCGTTGAAACAATTGTCAGAACTTTTACAACTTCATTCAAGCGATTATTGACTGACGATAAATATAGGGCTACTAATCCAGAGGCCAGCTCCCGATACATTTCCACGGTTTCAATAATATGTTCGGTTTGGTCATAGCAATCTCGAATGGCAGTCCGGATCCGACCGGGTAACCAACGATTACTCTCTCGCAGGAGTCGGTTGATGGCCACCCGCTGAGGTCGAATCGCTTGTCGAAGATCCAACAACTCTCGTTTGACACTGTAGATTTCAGTCAGGGTCTCTTTGCTAGGTTGACGAGTAGCCTCGTGCTCTAAATCTTCTAAACGGTGATCATAACCTTCTAAAACGGGGAAGAAACTCTCTACTAAGGCTTCTAATAGAGCATAGAGTAGATAGCCGGCGCCACCTTGTCGAATCATGCCCCGCCCCGATTGAATGCGCTCCCGAATATCATCAAAGCAATCGTATTGCGGGTGTTCTTGAACGGTGATTACATAGGTATCCCCTAAAATCAAACTAATTTGTTCATCATGAAACCCATCAGCCTGAGGTACTACCATGCGACAGACCAATAAACAATGATCACCATAATCGGTAAATTTGGGTCGCTGCGGCACATCTAGAATATCGTCCAAGATCTGAGGAGTCAGTCCCATCGCTGAGACCATCTGTTGGAGCGTAGCAGGATCCCCTAGCCCCTTGATGTCGAGCCAGGTTACTGAGGTTGAGAGCGGCAGTTTTTCGCACTCCTCTACCGAACGAATTACAAAATGTCGCATCCATTCTGGGGTATAGTCTAGTACCACCCATTCTGATCCTGACTGATGCTCACTCAGGGTTGGGGTAGCAGAGTTTTGCACTGGTGTCATAGATGTCTCTTAGTAGAAGTAGAGGGGTGGATCACCTGACTCTGGATCGATTGAAAAGTTTGAAGCCAACTCTCAAGTTGTTTAGCTGAAATGGGTGTACGTCTTGATTGGGACGCCAGTTGAGCAGGTTCGCTTCGCCCAGAAACCGACATTAACTGTAGCACTTGATTGAGTTCATCCACTGAGCGACCGGTTTGAGCTTGCCAGGCTTGCATTAAAGTTGGAGCTGAAACCCGCTTTGATCCTAGCCCTAAGGCCCGTTGGAGTTTCTGTTGTTCAACAGGACCAATAGTATCAATAATAAATTCAGTGCAATTCGCTTTTTCTAAGACTCGAGCCAACGCCTCAACATAGGCCTCACTGTTGCTGATTTGAGGGGAGCGTCCTGGTAACGGATCGCCCAATCTACGAGTTGCGGCCCAAGCTGCTAACCCCACCACGATCCCGCTTTGAACCAACATGGGTAGGACTGGGGTTGCACTGAGATAGCCAAGAACACTTTGAGACGTGTCTGCCGTGCTACCTGGTTCACGATACCCATGGCGATAATCATCGATCCAAACGGGCTGATCAGAGGCCCTGACCCACTGTGTCAACAGGGTAAAATTACCTGGCGTGTCTAGATAAGCATTAGCACCTATAAAAGGTGTGACACAATAAATCACCTGACCTGCTCCGATCTGAGTTCGCCACGCTATGGCCCCATAGTCATCCTCCAGTAGGATCTCATCAGTCTGGAGAGGAGCCTCGTAACGTTGGCTAGTAGCGATATTTACATCTCCCAATTCAGTCGCATGGGTACTGAAAAAAGGAGCAGCGGTGGCGGCTTGCCTAAGGCCTAAAATGACTAGCGTATTCCCTTGAGGAACCCACTGTCTCTCAGCTGCCGTGAGACGATCCTCGGTGCCAAATAGGGTAGGCGATATCTGTTGACTACGCACTTGAACTAGCGTGATCCTGTCGTCGTCTGGAAGTTGGTCAAAAGGCTTAAGCCAGCGTTGAACTGAGGTGTGTTGATTCATGCTGTCAAACCAAGCTGCATAGCCACCTGGATTGAGACTAAAACTTGATCCTTGGGTGTAAGAGGGCCGCTGGGATAAGACACTTAAGCCTAGGATCAAAATCGCTACGATCCCAATTCCGATGACCCAACGACGTCGATTGAAAGTCAGCATAGGCTCAATACCTAAGTTTCTCGACTAGCACTAGTGATAACTTGATCCAAAGCAGCCTGACAATGCTCAAATCGTGTAGCTGACATTTGACTGTGATGGTCAAAACACAGTGCCTCATGAGTATCAATTAAAACTTTACAGTTGGCAAAGGCTGGAAAGGATTGCAGATCATGCCGATGCTCACCATCGGTTCGACTAGAGCGATGCGGCAGGTAATCAAGATCATGAAGATGCTGCAACATGGCATAGTATAAACATCGGCAGGCCTCTCGGTAGTTGCCCTGGCGTTGATAGACCTGAGCTTGTTCCTGCCACTGGTCAACCCCCTGCTTAGATCGAGGTGAAGCTTCAGATAAGCGAGTTGGTAAGGACTGTCTAGTCAGGCTTGGGATCAGATAACGCCAGACTAACCCTACACTAACAACGATAATCAGGAGAGGAACCAAAACAGACAAAACTTCTGCCAGGTGATAGGGAAACAACCACGGATCATCGCCCACCTCAAGATTAGGAATGAGACGTTCTAGCCTTTCGCCGGCTTGCTGCTGAAGCTGTTGAATCACCCAAGCCATATTCGTTTGTTGATAGTCCATGGCTGATCCTCAAACCTAGTGTTGCTCTGATCTGATGCTAGTTCACAGTGGCCGGATCCGATCTCTCGGCGATGACAGGATCCGAAGCCCCTGGAGGACAGGCCTGTGCCCCCAGCCAAGAGCCACACTGAGCTTGATGTCGTAGTAAATGATCACATAAGACAAGAGCTACCATCGCTTCTACCATAGGTACGGCTCGAGGGAGAACACAAGGATCATGACGGCCTCGAGCAGCTAGAGTAGTGGCTTGCCCTGTTTTGGTGACAGTCTGCTGCTCTTGCCGGATCGTAGCGGTAGGTTTAAACGCGACACGCAATAGAATCTCTTCGCCGTTAGAAATGCCACCTTGAACTCCACCCGAGCGGTTAGTAACGGTCCGCCACCCTTGATCGGTCATTTGAAAGGGATCATTGTGCTCTCGCCCGGTCAGATAGGTGCCCCCAAATCCTGAGCCAATTTCAAAGCCTTTGGTTGCCGGGAGTGACATCACCGCTTTGGCTAGATCAGCCTCCAATTTGTCAAATACAGGTGTTCCTAACCCTCTGGGAACCCGGCGAGCCACACACTCCACTAGGCCTCCAACCGAGTCTCCAGCTTTGCCTATCTCTTCAATTAACTTGATCATCTGTGGGGCGATCTCGGCATGAGGACATCGGACAGGGGTGGCTTCAATGGCAGCCAAGGTAACTTGAGACGAATCAATGTCAGCTTCAATGTGATGGATCCGTTTCACGTAGGCCAAAATTTCAACATCAGCCACTTGTTTCAAGATTTTTTTGGCAATAGCTCCAGCGGCAACTCGACCAATGGTCTCCCGAGCGGACGCCCGACCTCCCCCTTGCCAATTACGAATCCCATACTTGGCATCGTAAGTTGCATCAGCATGTGAGGGTCGATACATTTGCTCCATTTCTTGATAGTCAGAGGACCGAGCATCTTTATTACGGACCCAGATGTGAATAGGGGTTCCTAAGGTCAATCCCTGAAAGGTACCAGAACTGATCTCACAGGTATCGGCCTCTTTACGCGGGGTGGTAATATGACTTTGTCCTGGGCGCCGGCGATCAAGCTCAACTTGAATATCAGCTTCTGTCAAGGGCAGGCAGGGTGGGCACCCATCCACCACCACACCAACAGCACCCCCATGAGATTCTCCGTATGTGGTTACACTAAACATTGTCCCAAAGGAGTTACCATTTGCCATAGTTCAAGACCTAGTGTGATTTTCAGTACCTATTCTAGGCCTGATCAAGTAGCTGTGACGAGCTTGACTCCCATTCACTTGACTTCCATTCACTTTACTCCCATTCAATAGTTCCTGGCGGTTTGGAAGTAATATCATACACCACTCGATTGATACCCGGTACCTCATTCACAATACGATTAGAAATAGTAGCTAGTAACTCATAAGGTGCTTGAGACCAATCGGCTGTCATGCCGTCTTCACTACTCACGATCCGTAGCACCACTGGGTGAGCATAGGTGCGTTTGTCCCCCATAACCCCCACAGACTTAACACCAGGGAGTAAAACGGCAAAGGATTGCCATACTTTTGAATACCAACCTGAGCGATTGATCTCTTGTCGCACAATCATATCAGCATCTCGTAGCATCTCTAGGCGTTCGGCTGTAACCTCACCAATGATCCGAATCGCTAATCCAGGCCCAGGAAACGGATGCCGGTTCACAATTTCTTCAGGTAGCCCCAACGAGCGACCAACTTTACGGACTTCATCTTTAAACAGCTTGCGTAAAGGCTCGACCAATTTGAATCTGAGGTTTTTGGGTAAGCCCCCTACATTGTGATGACTCTTGATCTTAACGGCAATCCGCTCACCTGTTTTTGGATCAATATTAGTATTAGCTGATTCAATCACGTCAGGATACAAGGTTCCTTGAGCCAAGTATTCAAAGGGACCTAGTCGCTGTGACTCTTCTTCGAAAACTTGAATAAACTCAGCCCCAATTCGTTTCCGCTTTTCTTCTGGATCACTAACGCCTTCAATCTGGGCGAGGAATCGATCACGGGCTTGCACATACTCTACTGGGATATGAAATTGCTCCCGAAACAGCTTTAATAAGCGTTCTGGCTCATTCTTGCGCATAAATCCTTGATCAATGAACACACAGACGAGTTGATCCCCAATAGCTTGGTGTAATAAGAAGGCTAGAGTAGAGCTATCAACTCCCCCTGATAAGGCCAGCAATACCGGTTTTGATTCGACCTGATCTCGTATATCTTGAATAGACTGTTCAATAAAAGTGGCTGTTGTCCAGGTGGGTTCGCATTCGCAGACATGATAGACAAAGTTACGAATCAAAGCCTGCCCCCCCTCAGAATGGATCACCTCAGGATGAAACTGGACACCATAGCACTTACGAATCGAATCAGCAATGGCCGCACAAGGGGTATTTTCAGTTTTGGCTAGGACTTCAAAGCCAGGTGGTAAACTCGTCACAGAGTCAGCATGGCTCATCCACATGATGCTACCATCTTCAACATTGGTGAATAAGTCAGTTGGATCTAAAATCCGCAAAGCCGCTCGCCCATATTCAGCCTTTTGAGCTCGTTCAACCGCTCCACCTAACTGTTGAACCATCAATTGCATACCATAGCAGACCCCTAAAATGGGGATTCCCAATGTCCAAATGGCTGGATCGCAGCTGGGAGATCCCGGATCATAAACAGAGTTTGGTCCTCCCGATAGGATGATCCCTTTGATCGGTCGATGCTGGAGTTGAGCCGCAGTGGTGGTGTAAGGTAAAACTTCTGAATACACTTGAGTTTCACGAATCCGCCGCGCGATGAGTTCAGAGTACTGAGAACCAAAATCTAAAATTGCCAACATCTGGGTATGCTCAGTTCTTCCAGCATGAGTTGAAGGGGTAGCATGAGCATTCGACTGGGTTTGGGCTATCACGGTAACATCCTCGTAGGCTACTCTCGATTAAGAGGCTTGAGTGGTTAAAGTTGTCTGATTGTCACTAGGGGTTTGGTCATTAGGGTTTGGTCATTAGGGTTTGAATTTACTGGGCTAGTCACTCATTGTGCAGGTCGACCAGGTTTGAATGAGGTCCTAGACTGTTAGGCTCAGGGTGTTGTAAGTTGTAAATTTAAGTCAAATCAACAAAACGATACCTATCATGAAGGGCACGTTGTCCTAGTTAGTTCTAAGTTCAGTCTATCGTAGCAGGACATCGCTTGGGAATGATCAGATTAGGTTAGGGGAGTTATGAATCTTCGTCCAAGTTGAATAAAATCATCATAGACTACACTTATTGAGACGTATGGCTGGAGAGTACCCATGCCTGATCAATCATCCGACTCCGCTTTTAATCCCTGGACTTATAAACCTTGGTGGTGTCAACCTTGGTCTATTCTGCTGACCGGTAGCTTCGTGATTGGTGGAAGTTGGTGGTTAGGGCATCGGATCTGGCTGACACTGCTTGTCACTGTCCCCATTACTCTGTGGTGGATCTATTTCTTAGTCCTGTGGCCTCAACTGTTGCGCGACTACTTGAGATCTACTGACGATCTCCACAACCCATCTCAAGAGTAGCCTGAGGACACCTCCTGTATATCAACCCATCTAGGCCAGGATCTATGTCAATCCCTGCTATTTCGATCAAAGCTTTTCAAAATCTCTTAATCCAACCCAAAGCTGACCTTCAGTTAATTGATGTTAGAGAACCTCAGGAACTTGAGCTTGCTCATCTCAACCACTTAGGATTTCAAAACTATCCACTGAGTCAATTTGAAGTGTGGTCAACCCAGATCCTTACTGATCTAGACCCCCATCAACCCACTTATGTCCTTTGCCATCATGGGATGCGATCGGCTCAAATGACGCAGTGGCTTATGCAGCAAGGGTTTACTCAAGTCACCAATATCTCGGGTGGTATTCATGCTTGGTCTTGCGAGATCGATCCAACAGTTCCTATGTACTAATGATTAAGCTCAAGGCTAGACCTGGCCTTAGTCTCAACTCTAAGTGAGAGGTCCCTAGTAGAGTCATAGAGTCAATGGTGGCCTCTGTTTGGCAGAATAGAGCTGAGCTTACAGAGATCGCCTAGTGATAAGATCAGCCCCTCAATCCCAACCTGTTATCAAAAAACGCCGATTTCGAGTTCCTCGCTACACACGGATTGGCAAGATCTTTGTGGGTATTGCGCTTTTTGTCAGTATTGCTGCTTTCAACACTGGTAATAACCCACTCTATCTCTTGTTTGGCATGTTGCTAAGCCTAATTGGGATTAGTAGTATTCTGCCGGAGTGGATTCTGCGTGATATTCAGGTTCAACGTCAGGTACCCCCCCGCATCTTTGCTGGCCAACCAGTGAGAATGACTTTGATCTTGACTAATCTCAAGCGGTGGTTACCCTGTTTTTCGGTTGTGATCGCAGATCAAATTCAAGCCCTCGCTCCTAACGAGCATCCCTATGTTTTCTTCTTTCGGGTGCCTCCTCAAACCACCGCGTCTGCAACTTATTCGTATACCTTTTTGGACCGAGGGATCTGGACATTAGATGGGTTTTTAGTGGCTTCATCATTTCCCTTTGAACTCTTTCAAAAGCGCATTGGTTTGAATCAGCCTGATCAGCTCTTGGTTTATCCTACTCCAGTGCCCCCCGCCAGGTTACCGTTTCTTGGATCCCTACCTCAGGGTAACCAGCCTCGATCACAAGTAGGGACAGACGGGGATTTCCTAGGACTAAGAGACCACCGTCCCTTTGAAAGCTTACGTCAAGTCCATTGGAAGAGTTCAGCCAAGCGGGAAAATTTGGTAGTCCGAGAACTAGAACGGCAAGAAGCTCAAGCCTTAACCCTGTGTTTTTACAATCATTGGATCCCTTTCCCCAGTCAAGTTCCGTTTGAACCTGAGGATCAGCAGCAACACCATCAGTGGTTAGAACACGGTGTAGCTCAATGTGCAGGGCTAGCCCAATACTTGATTAACTTGGGTTATCCTGTTGCTTTAGTCACCTTAGATCAAACCACACCTTTGGGCCTAGGCCCTTCTCAACTGGATCTGATTTGGACAGTGTTAGCTAAACTTCAGTTTCATCGTGATCCCAGGACTCTATCGCAAACTTCCTGGCACCTTAAACCGCTGGACCGATGTGTTGTGTTAGCTCATGGTCCTCAGTTTCCGCCAACCAGTCCAGCTCGCACAGTCGCTAAGATCCCATTTGATCGAGCTAAACCAGCTGAGGTCGAAGTTGATCAGCCAGGGCAGCTCCAGGAGCATCCACGGTAATGAGTTCAATTTGATCGGGGCTACTGGCACCTAACCCCAGCTCAACTGCCCGCTGCACTTGTTCCAGTTGCCAGATTGAACCTTGATTAACTGTAGCTGTTGTTCCTAATACTCGGAGCATCGCAATGGCAACCGCGTCAACGGCTACTCGATCAGTCCCCGCTAGCATGACTTGAGCCTCAACTTGAGTTCCCGCTTCAGGCCCACCATCCACAAAAGCGTCGATACCATCAATCACCACGAGATCAGGTTGATACACTTGATTGATTTCTGCGATCATCAGCCGTTGATGGGGTGAGCTATGAAGATCACGCATGTAATTAAATGGATCGCCAGGCACATACTTCGCCACCATTCCAACGGTATTTTTCAACGATAAGGTGAAGTGCCCCCCAAATCGATGCGTTTTGAGACAGCAAGTATTCACAATGGCCTCAGAGCTTAAAATAGGCCGTGCAAACGCAAAGCCTTGTTGCCAATGAGTCCCATCAGCTGGAAAGTACTGCCATTGATCAGCTGCCATTTCATCAAAAACTAACGTTTTGGCACCTAGCCTATCAGCCAATTCAAAGACGCCTTTCCGTTGCATCGCCTGTCGGGTAGAAGCCATCCCCGATCGATCGCCAATGGTGAGATCAAAACATCCACTTTGTTGACAATCATCTAGAAGTGCTGCCAGCAAATCTGTATCCGTAGCCGCTGGAGCTGGATCACCGGTGTTGTAATTGGGTTTTACAAACAGACCTTTACCCTTGAAATTGGGTTGCAGCTCATCTAATACTTGACGAATGCCCGCGACCCGATCAGCCGTTTTCAGGACCAAAACAGAGCTAGAAGCCGATTGGGCTTGTACAGAACCACGGGTAGCACTGGCTATCAGAGAAGCACCTAAAGTACCACCGGCTAGTTGTAACAGTTGTCTTCGGTTGAGTGAGTTGGGGTCAACTAACTCTGGGCTGGAAAACGTTTGAGCAGGAGACATCGAATCCACCTTGAATGATGATCAGCTACAGATAAACTCACTCCTCAACCCACCTACACGACTAGCTAGGAATGGAAGAGAGCTGGATCGGTTTCAACGATGTGGCCATCATGAAAGTGGACAATCCGTTCGGCTAGCTCAGCCACCTCAGGACTGTGAGTCACCATGACAATGGTCATGCCTTGCTGATGCAGATCGGCAAAAATAGCCATAATATCGTCACTAGTTTTACTATCTAGCGCTCCTGTTGGCTCATCTGCTAATAACAAGGTAGGCTGATTGACAATAGCTCTAGCAATAGCAACCCGCTGCTGCTGTCCACCTGATAACTGGCTAGGACGCTGATGAATTTTTGATGCCAAACCCACCTGCTCCAAAGCCCATTTAGATCGTTGAAATTGCTCCTTGTAAGATAATCCGCGATAGGCTAGCGGCAGCATAACATTTTCGACAGCTGTCAAAGCGGGTAAGAGATGAAATTGTTGAAACACAAACCCGATCTTGTAGTTGCGCACTCGCGCCAGTTGTGTGTCTGTTAGGGTTGAAACTTCTACATTATCTAGCCAATAATGCCCGGATGAGGGTCGGTCTAAACAACCAATGATATTCATAGTGGTGGACTTACCCGAACCTGAGGGTCCCATGATAGCGATGTATTCCCCCCGGTTAACAGTTAAATGAATCTCATGCAAGGCTTGAAATATAGACTCCGGCAAGTGATAAAACTTTGAGATCTTTTCAAGCCGGATAGCTGGAATCTTAGTTTGAAAACTGCTAGCCTGGCTAGTAATCGTAGCTGTTGCCCCGGAACCGTTGGACGATGGTATGACCCGCATTGCAAATCCTCTAACTTCAAAATCAATGACTACACACGTAAAGCTTCAATGGGATCCAGTTTGGCTGCTTTGCGAGCAGGAAAAATACCAAATACCAGCCCGATCCCAGTTGATAGGGTAAAAGCAATCAAAATCGTCACTGGATCAATGCTAGTTACCAAAGGTGTCAGCACCCGCACTACGACCAAGATGCCACTGCTCAAAAGAATGCCGATAGTGCCACCTGTTACCGCCAGTAAAGTTGATTCAATGGCAAACTGTTGCAGAATAGCATTACTGTCGGCCCCAATAGCTTTGCGGACTCCAATCTCATGAGTGCGTTCGGCTACTGAAATCAACATCACGTTCATGATCCCAACGCCTCCCACCAGCAGAGATAAAGCTGCAGTCCCCGTCAACAATACTCGCAGGAGCGATACAATTTGCTGAGATCCATCCAGCAGCACCTTTTGATTGCGAATGATAAAGTCATCTTCACCTTGAAGTTCATGGCGTTGTCGTAGTAAATTACGCACTTGAAATTCAGCCGCTGGAAGTTGATCAACAGACTGGGCTGACATAAAAATGGCTGTTAATTCGGTTCCAAATGGCGAAGTCTGTCCCACCAGCAAATTAGCTGCCACATTAGCAGGAATAAAGACGCCGGCGTCACTATTGCCAAACACAGTGGGTTTTGACTCTAAGATCCCGATTACCTCAAAGGGTCGTTCGTTCAGCAGCACAATTTCACCCAGGGCATTAGCTTGATTAGCCCCAAACAATTGCTGAGCCGACTCGCTACCCAAGACAACCACCGATCGTTGCTCTTCTAGATCAGTAGGATTTAAAAATCGTCCTGAGCCTAGAGTCAAATTTAATACTGACAAATAATCAGGCCAAGTTCCTGTTGCTTCATAGCGGCGATCCATACCACCTCTCACGGCTCGCACAGAGGTAGAGATGCTAGGTACGGCTGCAGCGATAGAAGGGACTTCAGTGGCAATAGCTTCTAAGTCGCTCAAAGTAATGGGTCTCGCGTTTCCAGAGTCAGATAGGCCTAAGTTGGCAGAAAACACAATGAGCAAATTCGTGCCCAAATCTTGAAACTGATTGACAGCCACCACTTCAGCGGCACTACCAAACCCAGAAATACTGACCACAGCGGCATTACCGATCAAAATACCCAACATGGTCAACCCCGTTCGGAGCTTGTGCCGCCTTACCATTTGCCAGGCCATTCGTGCAGACAACATTAAGCTCATGAGGCTATCTCCGTTTGAGTTTCAGTGGCTTCTCGAATGAGTTTGTCTAAATTGACTCTGGGAGGCAGAGCTGTAAAAACTCGATCTCCTGGTTCTAAGCCAGTCACGATTTGAGTTAAGCCAGCCTGCGTCACACCTGTGGAAACCTCTCGATACTGAGGAGACTGAGTGTCTGAGTTCCACACAATCAGACCTTCTTTGCCATCTTGATAAATGAGTGCAACTGAGGGCACGGTTAGGGCCTCGGGTAAATCCTGACCCACAAATTCGACAGATACATTCATGCCAATACGAAGGAGATCGGTTCTATCAATCGGCTCTAAAAAGACCCGAAATACCGTCACTTCCCGGATCACAATGGTGGCTGGCGCAATCCGTCTGACTCGGCCCTGAACGATTTGGTCTGGAAAAGCAATGGATTGAATTTCCACCTCTTGGCCCACCTGGACCCGGCTAATCTGAGCTTCTGGTACATCAGCCCGGATCTCTAGTCCTTGAGCGAGGGATAGAATCGAACTTGAAGAGGCGGCTGTGGCTTCTGAGGCTGATGTTGTCGGTGTCACAAAAGCACCAATATCGGCAAATCGCTGTAGCACCACTCCTGAAAAAGGAGCCAGGACTTCTGTTTCGGCTAGTCTAGACTGCTGTTGCTGGATTTGAGCTTCAGCTTGAGCGATCTGGGCCCTAACTTGAGCGATCACTTCCTGGCGTGTCCCTAGTTCCAAACGGGCGAGATCCTCTTGCAAAGCTTGTAGATCGGCTTCTCGTTGCTCTAAGGTGGCCTGGCGGCGATCGAGTTCATCCTGGGCAATGACTCCAGCCACCGCTAAGTCTTGAAACCGCTCCAGGTCTTTACGGGCTAACTCAACTTGCACCGCGATCGAGTCGACTCGGGCTGTAGCTGCAGCAATGGTTTCTGGCCGCTCGCCAGCTTCTAACTCTGCCAGCCGAGCCTGTAATTCCTGTAGACGACCTTGTGATTGCCGTAAGGCACTGGTCAGATCGCCATAATCCATGCGGGCTAGCAATTGGCCTTCAGCAACAGTGTCTCCTTCCTCAACGATGAGATCAGCCAGAATCCCAGCTTGGCGTGGACTCACATTCACCTGGCGCACAGGTTGAACTCGACCACTCACCCGAAACCGTTCCGATAGATCTACAGTTTGGGCCACCACAGTCTGATCAAGAGCCTGTTGCGCTGCTCTTTGCTGATTCAATCGTTGCAATGTGACTCCAGCTCCAGCCATGCTTGCTAATACCAAAGTGAGAACCAATAAGCGCAATGGCCAACGTTTTTTGGGTGGCGGTACTAAAAAGTCAGGAGGAAGCACACTATCCTGAGCACCATTTTGAGTAACCAGCTTGGACTTGGTATTTGGAGTCACAGATTGCACCAACTGTTACTAATTCTTAACAATAATTTTAGAGAGTTGCTGTAGGGATGTAAACAGGCTTCGACGTAGGCTGTTGAGTGGCTTAAGGCAACCTCAATCAACCCTAACCTCCCATGACCTCAATCAACCGGCCGAACTCAACCAACAGTTTTGTTGATAAATCTATCTAACCACGTCATCTTGGGGCTGTCAACTCAGTTCATTCTAGTTAGGGCAGGCTTATGGAATCAGCAGCCAAACACTATAATTTCTGCTAAGATTACTGATCGCATCTTTTTTGAGAGTGGTATGAACGCTGAAGCGATTATCCGTTCTATTGAAGCGGAGCAAATGAAGTCAGATCTGCCTACCATCCATGTGGGCGATCAAGTGCGAGTCGGGGTTCGAATTCAGGAAGGGGGAAAAGAGCGGACTCAGCCCTACGAGGGTGTTGTTATTGCTATGGGTAGTGCTGGGATCACAAAAACTATCACCGTTCGAAAGGTTTTTCAGAGTATCGGGGTTGAACGAGTCTTTCTGCTCCATTCGCCTCGAGTTGAGTCAGTCAAAGTCATCCGGCGCGGCAAAGTACGGCGGGCTAAACTTTACTACCTCAGAAACCGAGTGGGTAAAGCTACTCGAATTAAGGAGCATCGCAGTCGTAAAGTTTAGGTAAAGATCGGTTCCATCTGCTAGGCTTGAGAAGCATTCTACTTGAGAAGCAATCTAAAGGACTAGACTGTCTGCTAAGATAGTGGCTTATCTATATGATGCACTCTGAATAGATGACATGTGATAGTAGATTACATGCGTCCTTAGTTCAGTTGGTAGAACGTCGGTCTCCAAAACCGAATGTCGGGGGTTCGAGTCCTCCAGGGCGCGTTGACATCGGTTCGCAAATGGATCAGTACTTTACTGTGAGATGAACCAGATGTTTGTTCTTGTAACTTAATGTCCGGCCAATAAGGAGATCATTGTGGTTAGCAAAACCAATAAAGGTGATGGCAATACCTCTGAACGTTTCGATCCCAGTAGTCGTGGTCGGAGTAAGTCAGAGGATACAGAGTCTAAGGGACCCTTCAAGTTCTTAGTCAATACTCGCCGAGAATTCGACAAAGTTGTGTGGCCCGATCGGCAACAGCTAGTCAGTGAATCAGTGGCTGTGCTGCTGATTGTAGTCGCTTTTGCAACTCTGATTTATCTGGTTGATCAGTTGTTTGGTTGGCTGGCGTCTCAGCCACAACTATTTGGTTACCTCTCAGCTGCAGCTATTGGGTAGATAGAGTTTATACGCTTAATCTCAGCCAAGATCCCGTACAAGGTTCCATAGTCTGGCCATGTTTGAGGTCGCTATTTTTGTGTGAATTAAGTTCAAAGTAGTACTAGTGCAATTAGCTATGGATGTAGAGCAGGACTACTATTCTCCGGATTCAGATACTCTAGATCAGGTTGATCTAGATCACGATGAAGGATCAAGCGAACCTAAGAAACGACCTTTGCGATGGTACATTGTGCAGGTTGCATCTGGTTGTGAGAATAAGGTTCAGAGCACGTTGTTGCAACGAGCAGCAGCCCTGGAAGTCCAGGAGCAAATTGTTGAAGTGATGATCCCAAAGCGCACCGGCTTCAAGCTTGACAAGGCCGGCAAACGTCAGGGGACTGAGGAAAAGATTTTCCCAGGCTATGTTCTAGTACGGATGGCGCTGACAGACGACTCCTGGCAGGTTGTCAAGAGTACACCTAACGTCATTAACTTTGTAGGGACCCAAGAACAACGACGTTATGGTCGGGGTCGAGGCCATGTTACACCACGCCCGCTCAGTCATGCCGAAGTTCAACGGATCTTTAGTAGTACTGAGATTGAGGATGTACCGCTCAAGATTGAGATGGCCTTGGGAGATAAGATAGAAGTCCTGTCTGGTCCTTTCCAAGGATTCCATGGAGAAGTCATTGAGGTTAGTCCAGAACGGAGTAAGTTGAAGGCTTTGATCTCAATCTTTGGTCGAGATACTCCTGTTGAACTTGAGTTTGGGCAAGTAAAAAAAGAAGACTAGAGTCAAGATCATCAAGGTAGTTAAATCAAGACAGTTAAATCAAGACAGTTAAAGGATAGATTCAAGCTATGGCCAAGAAACTTGTTGCTGTTGTGAAGCTAGCCCTTCAAGCAGGTAAAGCAACACCGGCCCCACCGATTGGACCCGCCTTAGGTCAACATGGGGTCAACATCATGGGTTTTTGCAAAGAGTACAATGCAAAGACTGCCGATAAAGCGGGTATGGTGATCCCAGTTGAGATCTCTATTTTTGAAGATCGAAGCTTCACCTTTGTTCTCAAAACACCACCTGCTTCTGTGCTGATCAAAAAGGCTTTGGGGTTAGAGAGTGGCTCTGCTCAGGCCCACAAAGATAAAGTTGGAACCCTAACGCAAGAGCAGTTACGACAGATTGCTGAAACTAAGATGCCTGATCTCAACACTCCCAATGTTGATGCTGCCATGAAGATCATTGCAGGTACGGCTCGAAGTATGGGTGTTACTGTCGCTGATTAGGGACCCTTGGCTCTACAGTCGCCAACTTAGCGATCCCTTAGATGGATGGATGGGCCACAAACTTACACAAACTTAGCGGGGGAGAACATTGGTTCGCTACCACCCCAAGGAGAGATCATGACTAAAAAAGTATCCAAACGGATGCGTGAGTTACTCAGCAAGGTCGAAGAGCGTCCTTATGTGCCAGATGAGGCCTTGAGCTTGATGAAAGCAACAGCTACGGCCAAGTTTGATGAAGCGGCTGAAGTGCATATTCGACTGGGTATCGATCCAAAGTACACGGATCAGCAGTTACGAACCACAGTTGTTTTACCCAAAGGGACGGGTCAACAAGTTCGGGTAGCGGTGATCGCCCGGGGTGAAAAAGTGAGTGAAGCCCAAGCAGCCGGTGCGGATCTCGTGGGATCGGAAGAGTTGATTGAAGAGATTGCCAAAGGCATGATGGACTTTGATCGCTTGATCGCCACCCCTGACATGATGCCTAAAGTCGCTAAACTGGGCCGTTTATTGGGACCTCGGGGATTGATGCCCTCACCTAAAGGGGGGACTGTTACGGCTGATTTAACGCAGGCGGTCAATGAGTTTAAAGGGGGCAAATTGGAGTATCGAGCTGATCGATCAGGTATCGTTCATTTGCTGTTTGGCAAGTGCAGCTTCAATGGGGAGGATCTATTGGAAAATCTGAAGGCTGTACAGGAGTCCATCGATCGAAATCGTCCCTCTGGAGCTAAAGGACGCTATTGGCGAACTATGTATGTGTCTGCTACAATGGGACCCTCTATTGAGGTTGACATCAGCACCTTACGAGACCTTAAGCTAGCAGCTTGACCTATCGAATCAAAGGCTGATGGGCACGGACCCAATATTACTAATCAACTAAGCACTAATAAGGAATGGGCCGATTGACACACCCAGACTTTGTTATCTAGACACTAGTCCCAAAAGTTTAATAGTCAACACCGTAGACAGTAGGTGCCTTGTGCTTAATACCCTACCGAGGCTTGAATGATTAAACGAGATTTAGCTTGAAGTAAGCCCTAGAGTGATCTTTGAGATAGATCTGTGATTAATCTTTTAAATTCTCTCGATTGTCTCGGTGTTCCGGGACTTTTTTTAGTGCTAGTGGTTGGTCGCCTCTTTCCCTAACGTCCCTAATCAGGAGGTGAAATCGTGGGAAAACAAACGCTGTCTCAGAAGGCAGCCATCGTTGAAGAAGTTGGCACTCTGCTGGATCAATGCCAGATGGTGTTGACTATTGACTACAAGACTATGACGGTATCTGACTTCAATACGCTACGAGCCGAGTTGCGTGAGTCAGATTCTGCTTGCATAGTGGTGAAGAACACTCTGATGCGACGAGCTATCAGCGATCGTCCAACCTGGTCGGGTTTAGATAGCTTCTTATCAGGCAACAACGCCTTCATCTTGATCCGGGGTGATATTGGTAAGGCCGTTAAGACGTATCAGGATTTTCAAAAGAAAGCCAAAAAAACAGAATTCCGTGGAGCTGCAATCGATGGTCTGGCTCTTGATTTAGATCAGGCTAAAGCTATTGCAGACCTACCACCGAAAGAAGTGTTAATGGCGCAGGTGGCAGGTGGCCTCAATTCTGTGGCTACTAAGCTGGGTGTTTCTGTTAAGGCCCTACCGACCAAGGTTATCACTGGGATCAACGAAATTCCATCCACAGTGGTACGAGCCGTCAAAGCTGTGTCCGACAAAGAGCAGCAACAAGAAGCCGCTTAATAGCTACCGTTCGAGGTTCTTTAACTTGGCTAAAGTCTGGTTTTTCAGCTTTGTAGTGAATGATGATCATTTAGTTAGGAGTCAATCCAATGTCAGAACGTGTTGAACAGGTCCTTACTCTGTTAAAAGAGATGACCCTTTTAGAAGCTGCTGATCTCGTCAAACAAATTGAAGATACGTTTGGTGTGAGTGCAGCTGCACCTGCTGGTGGTATGATGATGGCCCCGATGGCAGTCGCTGGAGCACCGGCTGCTGGCGCTGAAGCTCCTCCTGCAGAGGAAGAGAAGACTGAATTTGATGTAATTCTAGAAGAGTTCCCGGCTGATAAGAAGATTGCAATCCTGAAAGTGGTTCGTGAAATCACAGGTCTGGGTCTGAAAGAGGCCAAAACTCTGGTTGAATCTGTGCCCAAGCCTCTAAAAGAGGCAACTTCAAAAGATGATGCTGAAGAGATCAAAAAGAAGCTAGAGGAATCTGGCGCTAAGATCTCGATCAAGTAGTGTCTAAGCCCTAGAGTGCTATACCTTGAGGGGGGTTCTATCATCTCCCTCTTTAAGCTGAAAACGTTGTTGCTAAGACCCCAGACTGACGCATTAGAGAACGATAGTCCTACAGAGGGTCATCCTATAGAGGTTGAGTCTTCAGTAGGACCTGAAGGTTGCTTGCGTGAACGGGGTCGTTTTAGTTGAGACCACATACTAAACCCAGTCACTGCCATTACTAACAAACCTAAACTATTGAGAAAGGGATAAATCACCTCTAGATTCACAATGGTCCAGTTCCCCTTATGAACTTGGAGCAGCCAGTAAAAGTCTCCGCCCCTCCCTGTTAAATTGGCAATTTGAAATAAGGAGCCGGTCACTAAAGTCAAGATGATCGGTAAAATCAGGATAGGGGCCAAAAACCGGTGGATCTTGCGAATCTGTGCACTTTTGAGAAACATAATGCTGAGGGAAGAGAAGGCTAGTACAAACGATATCTCATGAACGATCTAGGTTCAACCAAAGACCAAGCTAATAGCCTAAGTAGCAGCTTAACTTGGATTCAAAAGCAACAACCTAACCTGTAAGTTTTACATCAAGTTTACTTAGGTTTAGCTTTAGCTTCTACCATTCTTAACTATCATTTGACTAGTAACAATTAAAGAATTGATACAAACAAAATTTAACAACTAAAGTCATCATCATCAGGACCGTAATAGAACATTAACAACACTTTGATTAGTATGCGATGATCAAAACTGTATTTTGGGTGTGAATACAGTGACAGTTGCTCAATGGATTGGTTTATTTTTTTTGGGTGCCATGCTGGCTTTACTGTGGCAGCTCCGTAACCTCCTGTTGCTGATCTTTGGTGCCATTGTTATAGCCGTAGCTTTAGATACCTTATCTCGTATTCCCCAACGATTTGGGTTGCGCCGGGGTTCCTCTTTAGTCCTTACCATCTTGACTGTGATGGTGGGAGCCTCCATCTTGATGCTCATTGTTGTCCCCCCGCTCGTGAATCAATTTATTGCACTCTTTAACCAATTGAGAGAAATTTTGCTGGAAGCCCCTGCAGGTTTTGAACAAGGTTTTGAAAATATCCGTGATTGGTTAGATAATTTTAGCCCGATACCTTTGGCTGAAGAGCCGACAGAAGGCAGCTTACCGCCCCCGATTTCACCAAGCTCTCCAATTCAATTTGATCCGAATACTATTATTGAAACAGTTTTAGAACAGCTAGGCCGGGGGCTAGGGATCGCCACTTCTTTTGTCACAGTTGTGATTAATCTCTTTCTGCTCACCATTTTGACCATCTTGTTGCTAGTTGATCCTAAGTCTTACGTCAATGCTTTTGTCCTCATTTGTCCAGATTTCTATCGTGATCGCATCCGCTACATCTTACACCGATGTGAAGAAGCCTTACGCAGCTGGCTCATTGGTATTTTGATCACTAGTACCTTTGTTATGCTGATGAGTGGTATTGGCTTACTGATCTTGGGTGTCCCTCTGGTCTTAGCCAACGCAGTCTTGGCTGGCATTTTTAACTTTATTCCGAATATTGGCCCTACCTTAAGTGTCATTGCTCCTATGACCCTGGCCTTATCAGTGGATCCTTGGAAAGCATTATGGGTGCTCTTTTTCTACGTTGGTATTCAAAACTTAGAAACTTATGCGGTCACACCTTATGTAATGTCTCGTCAGGTTTCACTGTTACCAGGCCTTACTTTATTAGCTCAAGTTGTTTTTACCACCTTTTTTGGTCTTCCAGGCCTATTATTGGCTGTTCCATCCGCTGCTGTACTACAAGTTTGGATCCAAGAGGTTTTGATTCATGATGTCCTTGATCATTGGACAGCCCCGCCACTGCTGATGAGCCTCTCAAAGCAACTCCAACTCCCTAGACCGTCAGAGCCAACTTCCCCGCCTGCCACAGCTGCTCTATCCACATCAGAGGCATCCTCCAGCAGAGAAACAGCTTCTGATGGGATCCAGGAGGATCCTACCGTTCCCGAACAGACATGAAGTTTTTTATTGTAAGTGTATCGGTCTGTAAAAAAAAGAAACCCTACTGCTTAATTCCTTTTATAGTGATCAGTAGGTCTAATCTACCATTCAATTTGAGAAACATCCTAGTCTTTTCAAGCGTGTTGCTTCAATAATCATGATCAACTCACCTAGTGCTATATGTCTTGTGCTATATGTCTAATGTGTGTATCTGATGTGCTATTGAATGTCTGAAAAGTTATGGATGTTGAGTTAAGCTCCAATGCTGTGGTACTGAATCTTAGGTATTAAACCTATTAAACCTTAGGTATGAGCCTTAAGTAGGTATGAGCCTTAAGTTTAAACTCCGTAGCATTGAATCGGGTAACATTGCATCAAGCTGGATGGGAACAGATCCATGTCTATTCAACTGAATAGTTGAGGTATTCTCATGTCTAGATTTGAGAACATTGTGATTGTGGTTGAAGGATCAGGGACTGCTGAGCAAATAGCCCAATTTTTATTGAAGCTACCTTTGTTTGAGAATTCTAAGGCTATCCTACTGCATGCCGTTCCCCCTCAAATTTCGGCAGAAAAGATGCGCTTGGAGTGGGAGCATGGGCAACAATTGCTGGCCAAGTCTTTACAAGCTTTAACCACTCGACCTGGGATTGAGGTAACCACACAGTTAGTTGAAGGTGATCCTAAACAAGTTGTCTGTAATATTGCCGATAAAATGGAGAATGCTCTAGTGATTATTGGGGCTCGAAGCCGGAATCGGATTGCAGCTATTCTTGAAAACTCAGTCAGTCAATATGTCTTTCAACTCGCCTCTTGTCCCATGCTACTGGTGAGAGAAGACATTTATGTGAAACAGCCACACCGGATCATGGTCACTATTAAAGACTCACCCATTGCCAAACAAGCTTTTGACATAGCCCTCAATTTGGCTAAGGGAATTTCTGGTGCTCACTTGTTTTTAGCTCGTATCCAACTTGATGCCATCAGCCCAACCGCCGACCCTATCCTTGATGAAGCCATTGCCACAGTTAAGCGACTCAATATTCCTTACACGACTCTGACCGGTGTTGGTGATGTAGGCTCAGAAATCACCCGATTAACTGAAGAAAACAAAATTGACTTCTTGGTTATGGGATCACCTGAGCGTAGGCCAACAGTGGCCCGCAGTCTACCTGATCTCGATAGATTATTAGGGAGTTCGACCTCTGATTATGTCCGAGTCCATGCTCAATGCCCTGTTCTCATGGTTAGGACTAAGCAGGACACCGAGTGATACTTGATCTCAAACTACACTGACAACAGGAGATTCAATCTCACGAAACAAGGGTGTACTTAAATAGCGCTCACCAAAGCTAGGTTGCATCATCACGATCAATTTATTCTCATTTTCAGGTCGCCGACCCACCTGAACAGCAGCGGCTAAGATAGCACCTGTTGAAATCCCTGATAGAATTCCTTCTTCTTTGGCTAATCGTCGACCATAGCCCATTGTTGTCTCATCATCAACCGTGATCACGTCATCAATCAGATCACGGTTCAAAACATCTGGGATAAATCCAGCACCAATCCCCTCAATGCCATGAGCTCCAGGTCTACCACCACTTAAAACTGGGCTTTTTTGAGGTTCAACAGCTATAACCTGGATGCTAGCATTTTGTTTTTTTAAAAACTCACCGACGCCTGTCAGGGTTCCACCGGTACCAACACCTGTGATAAAGATATCCACACAACCATCGGTATCTTGCCAGATCTCAGGACCAGTGGTTTCTTGATGGATCTTGGGATTAGCGGGATTGCCAAACTGACCTAACATGTGAGCATTAGGAGTTTGGCGCACAATCTCTTCAGCTTTCCAAATAGCTTCTCCCATACCACCACAATCACTAGCTAGATAGACTTCAGCTCCGTAGGCCTTCAAGAGGCGTTGGCGCTCGAGACTCATGGTCTCCGGCATTGTGATAATTAACCGGTACCCTTTAGCCGCAGCTGCCATAGCTAGACCAATGCCAGTATTTCCTGAGGTTGGTTCCACTAAAACCGTTTTGCCCGGAGTGATCAGTCCAGCTTGTTCAGCTTGTTCAATCATATTCACTGCAATTCGATCTTTGACTGAGGCTGCTGGATTAAAGCTTTCCAACTTAATCACAAGGGTGGCAAGACACCCCTCTGATTGGGGGATCCGGTTTAATCGTACTAGTGGTGTACGGCCAATCAGTTGAGTAATGTTTTGGGCAATATTCATAGATGTAGAAACATGGCATCCCTTGAGGGACTTAAGACCTCTTGATCCTAACTCCTGAATCCAGGGACAAAGTGCAAAAGTAACGCGAAGTTGCTGGAACTAAGCCCACAGACCTTAAATTTTCTGAAAATAGAGTTTCTGAGATTAGATTTTCCGAGAATAGTACTCCACCACCAACAGTTCGTTGACAGGCGCACAAATTTGCTCACGAGGGGGAACTTCTTTGATAGTCCCTTTCAGAATCTCTTTATTGAAGTCCAGGTAGTCAGGTAGGAACAACCCAGGGTAATCGGCGTAAGTTGCAATCAGCTTTCGGGAGGCTTGCTTATTTCGGACCGTGATGACATCACCAACTCGGCAGTTATAGCTGGGAATATTAACCTTTTGACCGTTAACCTGGATATGGCCATGACTCACAACCTGACGAGCAGCTGGAATGGTTGGTGCCATACCCAAGCGAAACACAATACAATCTAAACGTAATTCTAGAAGTTGTAATAGAGCTAGCCCCGTTGACCCTTTAGAACGGCGAGCTTGTTTCATATAGCGCATCAACTGCCGCTCAGATACCCCATAATTGAGTCGGACTTTCTGTTTCTCTTCTAGCCGAAGACCATATTCAGACTTCTTTTTCCGATCTGCCCCATGTTGACCTGGGGGATTGGTATTTTTGGGACGCTTTCGTGAGAGACCTGGTAAATCAAGACCTCCAAATCGTCGGATCACCTTAAGTCGTGGACCTGTGAAGCGGGCCATGCCAATTCATCTCCAATTTGATGTACAAGTAAGTCAACTAACTAAATCTTTCAGCTAAAAGTATGGCGATCTACTAGTATATGATCTACACCGGTTTTTGTGTACCCCAGATTTTAATAAGATGAACCTTAAGATGGGCGTGATCACCTTAATAGATCTATGAAGTTAATAGGTCCACGTAGTTAATTAATCAGTCCATGAATAGGTGACCCCAATGAAGTGTGGGTTTAAGTTTTTAAGCTCTGATCACAGACCTACTGATCACAGACTTAAGTGGTAAAAAATAATTCTGATCAGGCTAATGATTCCTGTTAGAGGCTGAACCTTAGGTGTCTATCTGCAGTCATAGTCTTGTTAGCTAGCATGCAGAGTATAAATATGAACCTAACTTTAACTCGTTTGATCACGGCTTCTATTTCACTAACGTGCTTAGGGGTGATCCTCAACGGTTGTGGATCGCCATCAGTTAGCTCATTAGATACCTCAACTTCTACAAATACGGTTCAACTCGCCACAAGTACCACCCCTTTTGATCCAAATCTAATAGGATCCCGAGGTGAGTTAGAGCATCAGGGCCTCACCCGCACCTATTATCTTTATACGCCAATGGGCTCATCCCCGCTGCCACTGATGATTGTTCTCCATGGCGGTACAGGAACAGGTGAACGCATCGCCAACACAACTGGGTTTGATCAAATAGCTGCAGCAGACGGGTTTATAGTTGTCTATCCTGATGGGGTGGATGGCCGCTGGAATGATGGACGAGATGAGGTTTCTACAGGCAATTCTGTGGATGATGTTTCCTTTATCACTGCTTTAATAGCTGATCTCAGCCAGCAGTATCCTATTGATCTTAGTCAAGTTTATGTAGCGGGTATTTCTAATGGGGGTTACATGACCCAGCGCCTAGCTTGTGATGTCCCTGAGCACTTTGCTGGTTATGGCGTCGTAGCTGCGAGTTTGACAGAGGATGCCTTTTGGCAAGACTGCCGTGCTCGTGATGTGGGTCCTCTATTAATGATCAATGGTACAGAAGATACCTATGTACTCTATGAAGGAGGCACAGGAGCGTCTGGTATTGAGAGTCGCCCCGTTGAAAATTCCATCAGGGCTTGGGCCTGGAAAAATCGGTGCAGTCTATTTCCCCAAGTTACGCCTGCTCCCCGGATCGATCAGTTTGTGTTTGATGGCACTACAGTTGAAGACTTGGTTTATGAGGATTGCTCGGGTGGCGCAGTGCAACTCATTAAGATCATTGGGGGTGGACATACCTGGCCAGGTGATAACCGGCAACCCGCATGGCTAGTTGGCCTCACCAGTCGAGAAGTCAACGGTAGTCAGGAGATCTGGAACTTTTTTCAGGAGCAATTATAGTAGATAGGTAATTAGCTCTAATGTCTCACTATGGCTTTAACTCTCTATTTCCTTCGTCACGGTGAAACGGAAGCTAGCCTGATTGGCCGATACTCAGGGACCACAGACGTGAATCTTACTCCCACTGGCGAGCAAATGGCTCGTGAGTTTGCAGAAGCCTATCAGACACTACCCTGGGTTGCTGTGTTTTGTAGTCCTCTGAAACGGACAATGGCTACAGCCCAACCCCTCTGTGATGCAACGGGACTTCCTCTTAATCTGCGTGACGGTTTAGCTGAAATTGCCTATGGCCGCTGGGAAGAAAAAACACCCACTGAAGTTGATCGTGAGTTTCATGATGATTACGTCCGTTGGCTAGCTGATCCAGGTTGGAATGCCCCTACAGGAGGTGAGAAAGGCATTGAAATTGCTCGCCGAAGTGCCGCTGTTCTGACCGAAATTGAACAAATATATGCCGATGGTCCTGTTTTAATTGTGTCTCACAAAGCTACAATTCGGATCATGTTGTGTTCATTACTGGGCATAGATGTCGGTCGATTTCGAGATCGAATTGGGATGCCAGTAGCCTCTGTTAGTATTGTGGCCCTTCAGGAACACGGTCCTCTCCTCAAAGTCATGGGCGATCGATGCCATCTCTCTGCCGCACTTCGAGATAAGGAGGGTCACTAGTTGAGAGTTATTGCTGTTGCTAGAACTTGCAGACTATGCTTAGTATAAATAGTATCACTCTATGATGCTCATGGTCATTACAGATCATTAAATGGGTATCGAGAAACGGGTATCAAAAACAATAGATATCAAAGACAATAGATATCAAGGACTACAAGCACAGTATGAAAGTCTCCGAACTTACTAATTCTAACCATGATCCCTGCAAAGTGATTCAGCTCCCTGAAGGTCGGCTTAATGCAGCAAACGCCAAGTCAATTCAAGGATTGCTAGAACAACAGCTCAAAGAGTTGGCTACTCAAACCATACTGGTACTTGATCTAAGCCTTCTGACTTTTATTGATAGCATTGGAATAGGGACTTTAGTCATGTTTGCTAAACTTTGCAAGCAGCGAGAGGTGGATCTGAGGTTCAGTGGACTCCAACCGCAAGCAAAAGCTGCATTTGAAATTTTAGAGTTGGAACAAGCTTTTCACTTTTATGAAAATACTGAATCGGCTTTAGAGGCTGATACATTACCAAGTGCGGTTCAGCCATCTCATCTGTAACTCAATACGTCTTGCCTCATGACTGGCTAAATAGCAGCCAATGCTAGACTGCTGGTGGTAAAGGCAAGTAAGGCACCGGTATTGACGGCTTTTCACGCCCAATGAAGGCTGCGTGATCATCACACTTCAGGATTAACAATAGAATAAAGAGCTGAATAATCAGTATCCACTAAGCCAGCTGCCATGGCTTGCTCTAAGATAGATTGAACCCCATCCAGACTTTCAGTGGCTAATCCTAGAGGTTTGGCAGATTTCAAAAATAAATTGATATCTTTAGCAAGATGTTTACTAGGAAAATTAGGATTAGCAAAGTTACGATCCAGCATCCGGTGCAATTTCTTGTCGAAGGTAGGTGCGTAGAGAGCACTGTTTCTTAAGATATCCATCAACTGCTCAGTAGCCACCTGATGGCGTTGGGCATAAGCTAAGCTTAGAGCAAAAGCGGTTGTCAATGAACCGATCAGCTGATTCATCGCTAATTTTAAAGCCATACCCGCACCTACAGGACCAATATGTTGAGGAGTGGGTCCAAAGTGTTTCAAAAAAGCCTGCCACTGGTCAAACTGCTCAGGTGTGGATCCCACCATTAAGATCAAAGTGCCCGCTTTTGCTTCAGGAATGCTACCTAACACGGGACATTCGAAATAGGCTCCCTTCAAAGCTTCAATATCTTGAGCTAATTGCTGGCTTTCTTCAGGAGCAATCGTTCCCATTTGTATGATAGTACGACCTGCTAATGATTTACGGCTAGTATCATCAGATAAGACTGTCGATCGGATAGCTTCAGTATCTGTTAGCATTAGCACAATGCAATCAGAACATTGTAAGACTTCTAAGGCTGAGCTAACCACAGTTGCACCCTCTTGAGCCAGAGGTTGAGCTTTAACCTGGCTACGGTTATAGACAGTTAAAGGCAGATCAGCAGTCAGAAGTTGTTGAGCCATAGGGTAGCCCATTAACCCGGTCCCGATGAAACCATAAAACATTGTATGCTCCTGTTATGAGGGTTCGTAAGGTCGGCGGATTAAATTACTGATCAAATTATCGAGTCGTTCAATCATGTCGTCATGTCGTTGTAACCGGTCTTGATGCTCCTGCCGACCCTGAATCATCAGATCTACTAACCGATCTAAGTTTTGAGTTACTTGTTCAATTTGTGTGTCTAACCGATCCATCCGTTCAGCCTGAGCTGCATCATTGGCTCTCAAATCGGAGATCAGTCGAGCTTGTTCCTCGATAGCCTCAGAATTTCTGGCGATCGTTTCTGTATTTTTGGCAATAGCCTCAGAATTTCTGGCGATCGTTTCTGTATTTTTGGCAATAGCCTCAGAAT
>CAYSWV010000016.1:28384-43459 GCA_964434865.1 uncultured bacterium | reverse complement strand
GGCGATCGTTTCTGTATTTTTGGCAATAGCCTCAGAATTTCGGGCGATCGTTTCTGTATTTTTGGCAATAGCCTCAGAATTTCGGGCGATCGTTTCTGTATTTTTGGCAATAGCATCTGTATTAGCGGCGGTTATATCTCCTAATCTAGCAATCAGTATTTTTAGGTCTTCAGTCGTCATCTTCGATCCTTGAGTTCAATACTAGGGATACCTTAACATCAAAAATCACTGAAATAAGCCAACCGCACAAACCAGAAAATGGGTAGTAATCCTAGTAGGATCCAGTCCAAGACTCTAAACTGCAAGATATGCCACCGCACTCGTGTGTTAGGACTCGCATAACCTCTGGCTTGGATGGCTGTGGCAGTTTGTTCGGCTCTAAGAAATAAATTTTCAAATAGTCGTTCTACCAAAGCCAAAGTAAAGTGGATGGTGCCTCGTAAGCCTAAGGTTTGCCATCGAATATCGCGGGTTCTAACAGCACGGATCAGGTTTTGAACTTCTTCTAACACCAAGGGTAGAAACCGTAAGGCCAGTGTGGCTGTGAAAATGATCTCATAAGTTGGAACTCGCAAGTGTCGTAGAGGTTGACTTAACCGTTCAAGACCTTCTGTAATTTCTTCAGGTGCTGTTGTTACTAAAAATAGGTTAGTGCTGTAGAACAAAGTGAAAATCAAAGTTCCGCCCCGAATAGCTAATGAAAGCGTTCTCTGGCTCACTTGGAACTCTCTCCCGAACCAGCGAAAAGAGACTAATTCATATCGACCAGGTGTTGGGGGTAGAGTTTCCCAATCAACCTTGAGGACATCGCTAGGATTAGGATTGGCAGGGTGGAGTGGAGCTGATTCGAGGCCCATAAGACCATAGGCAGGAACCTGAGGGCCTTGCCGTTGTGGAACTGAAGTGACACCCAAAGCATCGGGAGCAAAAGCTGTCAGCAAGAAAGTCAGAGTCCCTAAGCCCAGTAATAAGGGAAGTTGTCTGATCCAGACTCGTGAAGGTAAGCCACTTACCAAGGTGAGCAGGATTAGCACCACCACCACCAGTAAGCGCCAACTACTAGTCGCCAACACGGGACTCAGAATCACGCTCAATAAGCAGATGAGTTTTACCCGGGGATCTAACCCATGGAGCCAAGTACGGGGAGTCTCCAAATAGATGCCCAAGGGCACATTGCGCAAGATATCCACAAGTGATCCTAGAGTCTTTCAACCAAAACGGTCCCTAAGGCTTCAGCAGCAACCCAACCCTGTTGACCCGTACTAGTTTGAACTTGCAACCAGATCGGAAAGGAGGTGTCTCCTCGCTCCACATCTAGCACTACTAATTCAGATCTAAAAGGCAGAGCTGCTAGTCGAGCTCCATTCACACTGGGTTCAGATCGGAGATTGATGCCATCAGTAGAGACTATTCTCACATTCGTCACATTTTGCCACTCAAGGGGAATATCAGGGGTGGGGGAGGGGGGTAAGGGCGTCGGCGAAAAGTTGAGAGTCGGGGTAGGATCTGGGTCAGTTTGAGTTTGAGTTTGAGTTATTGGCTCTGGATCTTGATCCTGTCTGAACAAATATCTCAGGGCTAGTACAATCACAATCAGGCCCACAATCAAAGCTAGAACAGGCAAAACCTTCATCAGGGGAGACGGTTCTGAACGCACACGAGAACGTGATCTCATTGAAGCTCCATAATCGGATAGGTCATCAGTAGGGGGCACTGGTAAATCAGCGACTCGCGGGACTTCGATATTTGCCTCGTCCTCTTCAGTAAATAGTGGGTTTTGAGGTTGAGATCCACTTTTAAAAAAGGGAGGGGGCATTGGTCCGGTAGGGACTCGAGATGACTCAGACGGACCCGAACCGTTGCTAGTAGATCGTGAAGGAGAGGCTGGGGGCAGAGTTGAAGTTTGGGTTGAAGGGGCTGCGACGGGTGAGGGTTCTGTCAGCGCGGTAGGGGTCAGATCGCTAGCCATTCCTGGTCGAGTAAATGCTGGAATTTGAACAGTCGATTTATCTTGAGGATAGGCTTCCTGTGGGGAAGTACTTTGTTCTTCAGGAGCATCTAGAATTTCGTCTAAATAAGCTTGAACATGAGGGTTATCAAAGTAACGTTGGAGATTAACATCAATATCTTCTGCTAAACGAAACTCTTGAAAGACTTCTTCACTGAACCATTTCTCCATATAGTGACATAAACCAGGAAGGAGATCAGGCGCTCCTTGAGAATAGGTTTGGATAAAGGCAAGCGGCTCTGATTCCTGAGTGAGTTCTAGGTGTCTTAAGGCTTCATCAGTTTGACCCAGTAATAGGGAACAAATGGCTTGCTCTAAATGAACATCTTGCTGATCACTTAAGCCAGTTAATAAACTGCGAGCATTGCGCATCAAAGCAGGACGATTTTCAATGTAGCCTCGGGTGAGTAACACCTGAACTAACAGATAGGTGGCTACCATTGAGGGTCGATCGAGTTCACGTTTGAATAGGGTCTCTTGTTCAGCAACTGTGAGATAACGACGAACGCGCTGAATAAAGCGGAGAAAGTCCTCTGTACCTAACCCTGAGCCATCCTGCCCTTTGCCTTCAATCCCCTGACGTTCGTCTAACATAGACTCTAGCAGCGAGAATCCTAGAGAACGCTCCTGTACCAACGACTCTTCCAGAGCCACTAAACTTAAGATGCGATAAGGCCGGAGTTTCCCGAGATCAATTTTCAGTTCAGCTTGAACCTCAGGAAATAGATGATTGGCTTCAAGCTCAGTCAGGGCTGTTTCTAGGTACTGAGCTGCTTCTTCATAGGCTTCCTGTTGCCAAGCTTCTCGGCCCAATTCCAAGCGAGCAATGGCTAGGCCTAAAACCGCATCAGTAAAGGCAGAATGTTGATTATGAATCATCCGATCAGCCAGTTCTTGAGCTGATCTAAAATCGCCAGTCTCACAAAGTAAAATTAAAGCACCTGCTAACAAGGCCTCCTCAACATCTAAAGTCGGATTGGAGGTGAGCGTGCGATCATAAGCCTCACGTTGAGGTGGATCGAGTAACAACTGAACCGCTACTGTTAGGAGTTGCTCTCGAGCCGTCAAGGCAGCAGCCGAGAAACCAGGCCACAGGGTTCGCTCAACATAGGCAGCTTGGGTACGCTCTTGGTAAGCCTGTTCGATGCGTTGCTCATCTGCTTTCAGAGGCAACATCAAAATTCGATAATGATCCAGTGCTACCTGCACAGCTCCGCCCTCACTTGTTTGATCTACCTTTGCTTGATCTACCTGGGTCTTAACCTGATCTAGTACACGCGCCTAGATCTTACCTTACCGCTACACACCCCTCATGCAATCCTGAAATATCCCATCCTATGCTAGCCCCAAACGGCACGATGGCCCATTGTGCTCAAGTCAGGTGGAGTAAGTCGGGTTAGTTGGCGACTGAGTCGTCTGGTTGCAGCAAGAGTTTAGCAGGTAATGACAGATTCAATCACGCCTAGAGGTTGACCCGTTACTGGATCTGGCTGAACTGAACTAATGGACCAACGGACTAATTGGTAGGGACCAACTTGATGCTGGAGAACTAGGTGAATCTGGTCTAGGACAGCTGGGATCTGAACGGGAGTTGTGAGTGTAATCGTGAAGGTCACCAGTTGAATCTGCATTAGCGATTGGATCCAAACTGGAGGTTATACACGTCGTCTTCTTTCTCAGACACAATCTCTAGATCAGAACGGGCAGACGCCACACAGAACAGTGCATAACCCTTGGCTTTCAGATCAGGAGCAATGCCCATCGCATTAGATTGGACAATTTCGCCCTTCAAGATCTGGCCCGCACAAGTTGTACAAACGCCTGCTTCACAAGCTGAGGGTAGCTCAACCCCATGCTCTCGAGCTGCTTCTAAAATAGTTTGCTCAGAGGTGGCAGGAAAGGTGTAGGTCTGACCCTGATGATTTAACGTCACAGTGTAGGTCATGCTTAGCTCTAGCAGGAAAACAACTGGCCTAGTTTAGCGAGAGTTTTGCTTAAAATCTAGTGTGCTAAGCAAAGGGACTTAACTTATTTGTTACCTTGTACGGAGAAGCCTTTACCCTTGTCACCTATGACTGCTGCTGTCTCAATTCAACACCTGCAGAAAGCCTATGGAGCTACGATTGCGGTTGAAGATGTCTCGTTCCAAATTGATCATGGTCAGATCTTTGGGTTATTAGGACCCAATGGAGCTGGAAAAACCACAACGTTACAATGCTTGTGCACGCTCCAGCGCCCTGATGCAGGTATTTTAGAAGTCTGTGGGATTTCTGTAACTCAAAATCCGAGAGTGGTGCGCCAGAAAATTGGCTATGTGGCCCAGGAAATAGCTCAAGATAAGGTGCTGACCTGTCTAGAGTTGTTGCAGCTACAAGCAGATATCTATCATATGCCTCGACCTTTAGCCAAAGAACGTATCAATACTGTCCTGAGTTTGCTGGGGTTGTCTGAGCGATCGCAGGACCGAATTGGCACCTTATCGGGGGGGTTACGGAAACGCTTAGATCTAGCGGCGGGGCTCCTCCATCAACCTCAGGTGCTAATCTTGGATGAACCTACCGTTGGCCTTGACATTCAGAGTCGAGTGGCGATGTGGGAGGTGATGCGTAATTTGAAAGCTATGGGTATTACGGTGTTGCTCACCAGCCACTATCTGGAAGAAGTAGATATGCTAGCTGATCGAGTAGCTATTATTGATAAAGGTAAAGTGATCGCAGAGGGAACGTCAGCAGAGTTAAAAGATCAAGTTGGTGGCGAACGACTAACCTTACGAATTGAAGAATTTACGTCTCGAGATCAGGCTGAAACGGGGTCAACTTTGTTAGCCAAGCTTCCCTTTGTGAAATCAGTTGTGATCAATAGTGCTCAGGGCAATGCCCTCAATTTGGTGGTTGATGTCAGTGAATCTGAATCAATTCCCCAGGTGCGCCAGATCCTGCGAGATCATGATTTGCCTGTATTCAGTGTGGCTCAATCCCGTCCTAGCTTAGATGATGTCTATTTAGCGGCTACAGGACAAACCCTGATGGATGCTGAACTAGCGGCGGCTGAGACCGGTGCTAAAAAGAAGAAGTAACCTTTACCTATGAAGCGGAGCCGTTATGATCTGGCATCTAGATGCTGCCCCTGATGCGGAGGCTTATCAAGCTATCAAGACCGGAGTCGCTCTATTTGATCATTCAGATTGGGGCCGTCTGTGGATCTCGGGTCCAGAAGGCATTGAGTTTCTGCACAATCAGAGCACTAATGATATTAAATCACTCCAGGTCGGTCAGGGGTGTGAAACTGTTTTTGTAACCGCCACAGCTCAAATCCTTGATCTCACAACAGCCTATCGCCTTGATCAAGGTATTCAATTGCTAACTTCGCCTCAGCGTCGGCAACGGCTCTACCAACATCTGGCTTTGCTGATTCGGTTTAGTCGGGGTGCCCAACTGGAGGATCAAACAGAGACCAGCACAACATTAAGACTGTTGGGACCCGCTAGTGCCCAGTTATTGACTAAGGTAGGATTTGAAATTGATCCTGACGGGTCTTCCCACCAAATCAATCCCATAACAGGTACTGGATCTCAAGGCTTTATCGCCTATGGGGGTGGATTCTTGGATCCAGGCTTTACTCTCTGGTTTGAGCAACGTGAAGAAGCGGCAACACTGGTGTCTCAACTCATAGAGGCAGGTGCGGTACCCGCTAGCGAAACGGTATGGCTTCAATTAACTATGGAACAAGGGCGGCCTGTGGCTGATTTTGAATTAACAGAGCATTACAATCCCATAGAAGCTGGATTATGGTCAGCGGTTTCTTTGAAGAAAGGCTGCTACGTGGGCCAAGAAGTGCTAGCTAAACAAGTCACTTACCATCGTCTGCGCCATCAGCTATGGGGTGTCCGACTGCAGACATTAGTTGAGGCGGGCCAAGAGATCACTCACGATGATCACAAAATTGGCTTACTCACTCGCAGTATGCTCACCCCATCTGGCTATCAAGGATTGGCCTATATTCGAACTAAAGCTGATCCTCAACCAGGCTGGAAGGTGAGTTTAAATGGATCTGAAGGGGAATTAATTCAATTGCCGCTATGTCAGTATCCAGACCTGTCAGCTTGATCTAAATCTGTTGAAGGGAATAGAGCTAAACCCTAATCTAGATCTCCCAGTTCCAGATGGGAAAGAGGCCAATTAAGATAGCAATCATGATCAAAGCAGGTAAAAAATTACCTACCCGTAAGGGGACTAAGTTTAACAAGTTGATCCCCACACTCATGATCAAGATGCCACCTGTGGCTGTCAACCCCGCTATCATATCTGGACTAATAGCAGCCCCTATGAATTGACCCAGCAGCGTTAAAATACCCTGATACAGGACAACCGGTCCAATTGAAAATAAGACACCAATCCCTAAACTAGCTGTAAATGCAATAGACGCTAACCCATCTAGGGCCGATTTGACAAAGAGTAAAGAGGGATCACCTTGAAGCCCGTCTTGGAGCGAGCCGAGAATAGCCATTGGACCTACCACATAAAGGATACTCGTGGTTAAAAAGGCTTTAGTCACGGAACTAGGGCCTAGTCGTTGAGACACCCAGGCTTCTAGATGTTGGCCAATCTGTTCGACTCTCCGTTCAATATTGATACCTTCCCCCACTACTGAACCCGTCACTAAGGCAATTAAAACCACGACTGACTGAGCAGCGGTTTGGGCTGTTAATGCCATTTGGATCCCAATGACGATCACGAGTGGCCCCATCACCTGCAGCACAATATCAGCTACCCGAGGCGGCAACCGGCGTCCAGCTATGAGACCCATGCCACTACCTAATCCGATGGCAGCCGCATTTACCAATGTTCCGATCATTACTCTCCGTCTTGTAAGTTGAAGCCTTTGGCCTTTAATTCTAGTTCGGTCTCTGGATTAGAGATCACGAAATTGCTAGTATATTAGCTTCACAAGGGGTTAATCCAAGAGTTTAGCTTGCCTTATGAAGTCTAGTATCAGACTTGATCGAAAGATTTTGAAATACTAAGCAACTGACTTACTTGGCCAGCTTGAGGAACACTCACTATTAAGATCAGGGTAGTCTAAGATCAAGGCAGTCTAAGATCAAGGCAGTCAACAGTGTAGTCACTGTTAAACCTAGAGAGCCTGGTTGGCAAAAACCTATGAACATTTTTCGGATTTATGCTTGTGATTCACGATTAATCCATCGACGGCTAGAATTGCTGGTCGAGTCAACAGGGTGTGCAGTAGCCTGTGGGCAGTATCATCGGCTTCAGCCTGAAGAGGTTATGGCTCAATCCAACTTAGATGAGCGCTTAATTGACAGTACTGATCAGGTCAGGCAATTAGAGGCTTTGGCTAGTGATGGTTTTAGTGTGTATTTGTTAGAGGTTTGGTGCCGTTATGAATCAGGATATTGTCCGTACCATCAAAGTTTGAGTTCCTGTGTAACCCTTCAACAGCCGAGTTATCAGCGATAACGTCTGGTCATAGAAGCAGAATTAAATCTGTACTTTTGAAGTTTGAGTATGAGCTTGCCACCAGAGGATGCAGCGATAGTATGAAGCCTTGATCATATCTGGATCAGTAGTTAAAAAGGCAACAAGATAAACACTAGCGACCCCAAGCAAAGATAATTCTCCTATAAAAGCAAGGGTGTTAAACCAGCCTAGGGGAGTTGAGCCAAACTGTCGAATCATCCAGGTTAAATCTTCTTGCCAAAATGGAATCATTGATAGAAACGAGAGCTGGATGAGGTGAGTTTGTTCACTCAAGGCTAACCACTGCCAATAGAGTAGACTCACCACTAAACTAGGACCACTGATCAGCAACATGGGATATCGAAAAAAGTCCCACCGTAAAAAATCTGGCAGCTGCACATAAAACAAGCCTAAGCAGCAGGCACTCAGCCACAGTTCACCGGTAATGCCAGCCAGGGAAAAGAGGGACACAAAGGCTTCATTCGAGATCAACCAAGTCATCACAAATTGCAAAACTATCAGTCCAAGGGACAGGCTCATGGATTTAAATAATCGTTCTTTATAAGATTCAAACGCAAGATGACAAAGACCTAATAACACAATGCCGTACAGGACGATCGCGGCGGAACCATAAGACCCAGTTGCTCGAAAGGAGGCGGTGGTGACGGTCATCAAAGAGAAGCGCCCCCCTAAGCTAGCTACCACCACATGGCTCAACTGATGGATCAGCATGTGCAGAAGAGAATGAAATAAACGTAAGGGCGGAATAAAGTAAATCGCCAGTCCTAAAGCTAAAACAATCGGTATAGCTAGAGCATTCACTTTGAAATTGTGGAAGTCAAATCGATTAATCGGGACATCTGGCTTGATAGGTGTGGGAGCCTCCATATAACTTGTCCAAGGTGCCTCTGACAGGGTCCTCAGACCATAAACTTTAACTCCCTTTAAACAGGCCAGCTTGAGTTTGAACAAAATCAAATAAACATAGGCCATCCCTAGTTGCTGACTCAAAGCATGGGCTTGATAAAAACAAATCGTCAATTGGCCTGCTCGATAATTGATCTGAGCTTCACAATTTAAAGGGTATTGTTTGAGTTCTTCGATAAAGATGACTTGGATAGCAGCTTCATCACCAGCATTAGCTTTTTCCCAAACAGAAGGTTCACGATGAGGTTGTGGAGTAACGGTAGTTCGTTGAAATGCTGTGATATTTTCTACGAGTTTGTCATAGGCCTGATTAAGGCGTTGAAGTTTATCTTGAGCTTTGTTGAGCAGTTTAGGATTATCATTAGGGCAGCGATCAGGGTGCCAGATAAAGGCTAGATCGCGATAAGAGGCTTTGATTTGATCTAAAGAAGCCCCTGGATTGACTTCAAGGATTTGATAACACTGTCGTAGCGTTAACGGCTCTGGGGCAGGAGATGACGAGTGGGGGGATGGGGGGTGATGGTGGAGTAATTTGGCTTGCAGGGTTTCATAGGCTGAATTGATGGCTTTTAGCTTATCTTGAGCTTTTTGTTTTAACCGCTCGTTACCTGCTGGACAGCGATCAGGATGCCAAACAAAGGCTAAAGTCCGATAGGAGTCTTTGACTTGTGCCAGAGTAGCCCCAGGCCTTAACTCAAGGATGGCATAGGCCTGCTTGAGAGTACTGACGTTCATACACTTGCTAGACTCAGAGTACTAAACTATGGTAGCTACCATCGGCTTGGACCCATATAATTTCATCAATTTGTCGCTGCCGGGCATAGTGCTCTACTGCCTCAGAAGACTGCATGAGTAGATCCATTTCAACCCGAGCTGTCGGCTGTTGTCGCCATTGTTGAGCTAGTGCTAATGCTGCAGGGAAAGCGGCTTCATCGGTAGGTACCACAAGCCTTTGACTGGGTTGACTGTGTTGAGGGAGTCGCTCTAATGAGGTGAGGAGCCGCTGTAATTTTTCAGATAACAATGTAAAGCCAATACCCGGCTGATGCTCTCCTGTAGGGCTATAAACTGAATAGAGCTGATCATAGCGCCCCCCTAGACCAATCACATCCGTACCTGCAACGGCTTGAAAGACAATGCCTGTGTAATAAGCAAATCGTTGCAATAAGCTTAGATCAAGCACAACCTTGATGCCGTGATGATGGAGAAGTTGACTGAGTTGTTTGAGATGCGTCACGCGTTCCCGTTGCTGTGAGGGTAACGAGAGTTGATTCAAGCGGTGTAACACTGAGGCGGCCTCCCCTCGTAAATCTAAAATTTGTAGACCAATCAAGCGATCCGATTCAGGCAGAGGTGTGGTTTTCAGAAACACATAATCTAACTGACTAATGGCTTGTCGAATAGGGGTACGAGTAGTGGGAGAGAGTAAGTTAAGTAAGCTTTCTGTAATCCCCACATCCCCCATCACTAAGGTCCAGTCTTTGATCTCTAGTTCTCGTAAACTATCAGCTAGTATCAGGATCACTTCAGCATCAGCTAGCCAACTTGCAGCACCAATTAGCTCTACACCTGCTTGATAAAATTCTTGATCTTTTTGTGAATTGCGAAAGACCCGATCTTGATAAAAAACCCGGATTGGTAAGGGAACTTCAGCCATACGAGTGGCCACAGCCCGCACAATGGGAGCCGTAAATTCAGGCCTCAGACCTAACATGGTGCCCTCAGCATCTCGCACTTGCAACACTGCCTCAAGCTGAATGGATCCTCCAGCGGTTAACGTTTCCACTCGTTCCAGAGTTGGCGTAATGATCCGTTGATACCCCCAGCGTTGAAACACATGGCTTAACCGCTCTTCCACCCATTGTTGTTGAACCACATCTAATGGCAGTAAGTCACGCGATCCCACAGGGGGACGAAGAGATCGGTTGAGAGAGGTGCTATGCATAACCCTGGTTGTTGAATGAAGGCCTATGAGGGATCATACCGTGTCTATTCCATTCCCTGATCTCGCAGCACTGATCTCATGCGGCTTCCGACCTGTAGTCAATCGTTACAATTTTATTGATCCGTTACAACCTTATTGATCAGGCTTAAGCTGGATTGGTCAAGATTAAGCTGGCATTATCTTTTCAATAAAGACGAGTGACCTTGCGAAGGTGTAGAGATACTTTTATACTTAGAAAATTTCAAGGCTCTGGATATGGGAATGCGTCAACTAGGTTTAGTCTTAGCCACTCTAGGGTGCTGTTCGTCCATGCTGATCTCATGTGGCTCTAGAAATTCTATTAGTAGTTTGGATCCTGGCAGTCTGGACTCTGATCAGCCCTCAAGTGATGGTTCCACCCTAGCCATTCCTAATGTACCCGCTGCAGGGATGTTACAAATTCAAATTGAAGCTGACGGTAGGGCTGTGCCGGATCAAATCCAAATTCAATCAGCTACTTTTAAGACAATACCTGGACAGGGCCCGATCCACACTTACCGAGCTATCTTACCCGATGCCTTGAAACCCCTTACTGCAGAGACTTGGAATCTGCCAGCCGCGCCTGAGGCTAAGCTATCCCATAATTTACTTTCAACTCAGACAGAATTGATCTACTTTGATGACTTTCCGGCGATCAGTTTTGATGATTTTGTTCTGATGTTTGCCCTTTCCCAGTTACCGTTGGAGGCCCGCACCAGTCAAGCTGTGGTTGAGACTGCTAATACGTTATTCCCGACTCGATCAGAACCCTATCAAATAGAAGAGTTGGCCCCAGTGCCCAATCGATTTAGTGTGAATTATGTAGATGATGGAGAATTACCAGCCCCTCCGGGAGGCCCTATTGCTCCTACTCTGACCGATGTGGCAGCTGTCTATGCGGCTCTATTTTTGCCAACTCAACTTCGGACGGCCGAGACACTAGCCACCGTGATCAATGCCTTATTACCTAATAGCACTTTAACCGCAGCTGATATCTTAGCGGTCCCGGGCCAGGTGTTACCCCATGTGCCAGCTGAATGCGATTTTGATCGAACCCTCTCTAGTGGGGCTATCTATCGATTATGTGCTCCCGAAGGTTGGGTACCCGGCCAAAGTGATCTGGTTCTTTATACAACCGGCTATACCGAAGTCACCCGGCCCATTGAGATCCCAGAAGAACAACTTCAACCCTTTTCTGATCTGCCCTCAGTGACAGGCATCTCTGTCGAGTTGGGGTTTGCGTTTGCTACCACTAGTTTTGATGCCAACGGGGTGTTAAACGGTGATGCTGGCCGCCCTGATCTGCTGGAACTCATAGATGTGTTTGAACAAACGTATGGTAAGCCCCGACGGATTTATTTGTCAGCTCTATCGCTTGGGTCCCTAATTGCAGCTCAGTTAGCTGAAGATTCTCCCTCTCTATTCGAGGGTGCTCTATTTGTTTGTGGTCCCTTGGGTGATTTTCAAAGTCAATTAGATTATTTGTTAGATGGGCGTGTTCTATTTGACTACTTTTATCCAAATCTCATTCCTGGTGACCTCCTCAACATTCCTCCTGAAGTCCGACAAAATTGGGTTAGTGTTTACCTTCCCCGGATTGAAGCCGCTGTTGCTGCTGATGTTGATTTGGCTATTGAATATTTAGATGTTGCTGGAATTGCCGCTGATCGCCAAAATCTGGAAGTTATCACGGAGGCGGTTACTGATGTCATTTTCTTCCATGTTTTTGGGTTTGAGGATGCTGTTGCACGAGTAGGCGGTTTGGCGGGTGATAATCAAGATCGCGTCTATGAAGGATCAAGTAACGATGTTTTACTTAATCAGCTAGTCCAACGGGTTTCAGGTGATCCTGCGGCTTTTGCCACGGTTGAAGCTGAGTATCAAACAACAGGATTGATCTCTATTCCTACGGTGCTTCTCCACACGACTCGAGATCCTCAAGTTCCTTTTATTCAATCCCAACTTTATCAAGATAAAATCCAAGCTGCCGGTCGAGATGAACTATTGTCCCTAATTCCAAGTGATACAGATGGGCATTGCACGCCTACCCTTCCTGCTTTTGTACTATCCATTGCGATCTTACTCCTACAAGTTGAAGGACAGGAGCTAGCTAATCCTGAAGCTGTTCTCACGAATCCAGCTGAATTGACAGAGTATCGCCAACAGCTGCGAGCCTATAAACAAAGGCTGTCCAACTAACTCCAGTCTTAGATCTTGTTAAAGGGAAAGATTTGATCGATAACCCATCGTTGACCTGTATGAATGAGTAGAGTGAGATCGGTAGCAATAAAGGTTGATTCAAACGGTCGGTCTTGAAAATCGGGCCAGGCTGCTTTGAACTTTTGTCGGCTCAGATCTCGAAACGCAACGGTCATATGCGGCGTAAATTTACGAGTTGCCGCTTTAGCATCAACAATAGCCAGTGACTCTTTGAGACAAGTCGCTAGGTGGGTTTGTAAATGAGTCAGATCGGCGGTGGATTCAACCTGGATGTAGATGACCCTTGGCACAAAAGCTCCAAATCCGGAAAGGGAGACTGTAAAGGGGATCAACCCTGATGCAAAATGAGCTAGGCAGGTCCGGACCTGATCAATATCTGATTCTAGCCACTCGAAGGGAGCTTGCAGGGTGATATGAGGGGGAGATCGTAAAGCGGCTCGACTCTCAAACGTTCGGCTAATGTACTCTTTAACCGCTGTTACTTCTGCCTGAATAGGACTCGGCGGTAGTAAGGCAATGAAATAGCGACGCTTTACAGTCATAGGCAAGTAGCTGATAGTAGGTTCTAGATCAAGAGAAGGCGGCTGTATAGGCCACTCCAGATCGCTTAAAATCATAGAGCAGCAAGGTTAATGCAGGGTCATGGTGATAACGCCGCATAAGTTTCGATCAGATCAACGCTTTGGACGCTCTCATCAATGGAGCTGGAACGGATGGACTATCCACTATACTCATCATGACTCTGAGCATTCTGATCTAACACCAGTTTTATTGGTTCATGGGTTTGGGGCTTCCATAGGTCATTGGCGTCATAATATTCAGCCGGTAGCCGCTCATCGACCTGTCTATGCCCTCGATCTACTGGGTTTTGGTGGAAGTGCTAAGCCTGAAATTAGCTATACGGTTGATGTGTGGATTGATCAAGTATTTGAATTTTGGAATGCCTTTTTGCAGAAGCCTACCATTTTAGTGGGTCACTCCGTTGGAGCATTGGTCATTTTACTTGCGGCAGCTCGTTATCCCCAAATTGCCAAGGGACTTTGTTTGATCAGCTGTGCTGATGGACCCCACCCTGATGAATTACCGCAACCTTTTGAATGGTTAGTTCAAGGCTTTTTCGAGGTTTTGTTAGGCTTAATTGGTTGCCCTTTAACCTACCCATTGCTGTTTAATTGGTTGCGCCAGCCTGAGGTTCTGCGAGCATGGATCAAAAATATCTACAAAAAAGTTGAAGTCGTTGATGATGATTTGGTCACTCTTTTTTTAGAACCAGCCTTCGATCCAGGGGCTGAGTACGTGTTTTTAGATGCCCTACGTGCCGTCCTCACTCGTCGATTTTCCAGCCCTAAGCGGGTGCTACCGGAGTTTAAGGCTCCGATCTTGCTGTTATGGGGCAAAGAGGATCCAGCTGTACCCAGTTTCTTGGCTGATAAGTTTAAAGCCTGGCAACCTAGCATAGACCTGGTTAAAATCCCAGGCGTGGGTCACTGCGCTCATGATGAGGTCCCCTTTTGGGTCAATACCTTGTTACTAGAATGGGTGGCCAGCTTAGAACCCACGTATGCTTTAGCTGGACTCCATAGGAGTTGCTAGGTTAAGGGCCTGAGTTAACGATTGATGAGCCTGTTTTAACTGATCTAGCAAACTCAGATCTAATTTCATCATATTCAAGGTGTAGCCTCGATTGTTAGGGCCATGATAATCACTGCCTCCAGTTACCACCAGATCATACTGTGCGGCCAACTTTAAATAGCGCTTAATGACACCCCGATCATGATCAGGATGATAGATTTCAAGCCCCATTAAGCCGTCCTCCACTAAATCTTTGAAGGTGGAATCAAAATGGCCACGAAATAAGGCAGGATGAGCCCAAACAGGGACAGCTCCACATGCTCGCAGTAACTGGATCCCTTGTAGGGCCGAGAACCGCTCATAGGGAACGTATGCAGGACCATGGTCATGTAAAAACCGATCGAAGGCTTCCTGTCTACTGCGAACATGACCCGCTGCTACTAATGCTTGAGCTAAATGAGGTCGTCCTGGTGCTATTTCAAGGTCAGGCAGTTGAATAGGATAGCCTAGTTCCGCTAGCTTAGCTGCGATGGCTTCAGCTCGACGTACGCGTCCTTGTCGCCGGGCCTCTAATGGGATCGCTAGTTGTGCTCGGCAGGGATAAAAGCCCAAAATATGCAAAGAATGGCCTTGCCACATCGTGCTCAGTTCTAGAGCGGGTACAATTTCAACCTGGTAACGATCACCCGCTTCGTAAGCGTCATCCCAGCCTTGCATGGTGTCATGATCAGAAATCGCTAAGGCTTTAACACCGGCACTAGCCGCGGCTTTAACCAGTTGAGTTGGGGTTAGTGATCCATCTGAGCAGGTGGTATGGCAATGCAATTCCAACATAGGTAGCACTCAAGATCGAAGTAATTCTAGTGTAAGCTGGGTACCCTAGAAGCTGGTAGAGGATCCCAGTCATG
>CAYSWV010000016.1:0-28284 GCA_964434865.1 uncultured bacterium | reverse complement strand
GACCGATTGATAAATTAACTTCCCAAACCAGTTGAGGTTGGACAAACTGTAGAAGCTGTTTACGCATATGTTCTAGCTGTTTCACGCGATGGGTTTGCTGTTGGTGCCAGAAGTAATACTGCAGGTACTCAATTAGCCAGAGTTGCGTAGGGATATCTAATGTTTTGGCCACCATCCTGGCGAGCGTTAAGGCTTGAATCACACTTTCAGGCCAGCTCTGAAGTTGATCGATGATCTCGGGTGGAATGGATTGCCACTGTTCAATGGCTTGAATGGCTTGGCCGGGACTGCCTTGAGCTAGAGTGAGTAATAGAGGGGAGGGAGTTGAATACCCTTGATGCCTTAAAATTTCAGTGAGCTGCTCGGACGACAAGCGCCGAAAGGGAATACACTGGCAGCGAGAGACTAGAGTAGGCAGTAAAGTGGCCGTATTGGGGGTCATTAGAATTAAGGTGGCCTGGCCTGGATCTTCCAACGTTTTGAGTAAAGCATTGGCGGCAGATTCAGCTAAGGTCTCTGACCCATCCATCACAACTACCGATCGATGAGAACGTAGTGGTGCTCGGGCCGTAAACGCAACCAAGGCATGGACTTGCTCTAGCCGAATTTGAGGGGGTGATCGTTTCTGGACTTGTGCAGCTTCAGCCTCGGCAACCGTGAGTAATTTGCCTTGATGGTAGAAAGTGGGCTCAACCCAAAGTAGATCAGGATGGGTTCCCTGTTGCACCAGTCGGCAATTGAGACAAGTTTGACAGGGTAATGGCACGTCGTGATGAGTGAAAGCTTCACACAGTAACACCTGAGCTAGCCAGCGAGCTGTTAAACTGCGACCCACTCCAATCGGCCCTGCGAAGCAATAGGCTGTTGTCACACGATCCTGGTTAATAGCGGCTTGTAACACACTCAAAGCCAGATCCTGACCTAGAATTCCAGGGAGTTGAAATGTTTTGGCCATCTGATACTCAGCTAGATAGGATTGATCTCAAGGCATGAAAGTGGGCTAAGCCCCAGGCATAAAGACCTGCATAAAGTAATCAATGGTGGCTGATTTAACATAGCCCTGCTCCACAAGAGCTTCTCCCAAGAGCTGACTAGGTTGACGTCTCTCAATGACCTCTAAGATCTGATCTTCAGTGACCAGTCCTGCGGCTTTTAAATAATCACCCAAGCGCTGACACCCAGAAAGCTTAGCAGAATAGCCTCCATCACTAAAAAATCTAACCGTTGCTAGGTCAAGTCCTGTACAATCTGATAGCACCTGAGTCAACTTCCCGCCTTGTCTCTGCCAAGTGGATAGAACCTGTTCAATGTGCTGATCATTGACTAAGCCTGCTTCTTGTAGATTGAAAAAAAGTGTTCTAGCCCAGGGCGTTAATACCGGTAGAGTACCCAGGTCGCTATCAGCCTGATCGAGGTGGAATTGAACTGATTCTGAAGTTGATGGATGGGGTCCTGATCCCGGATTTAGGGCATACCCTGTTGCTGCTGACCCATTTGTTGTGGGGGGAGCGGGTTGTGTCACCGATAACTGGTCAACACTAAGAGGCTCAGGGATCTCGTTAGTGTCTGGAGCGGGAGCATGTGATTGAGTTAAGCGAGATTCTAATAACTTGATGATCGGCAGACTTGATGTACTGATCTCAGCTTGGGCCGCCTCAGCAATTAAGCGTTGTTGATCTAAACCTGCTTGCAAAATATGGTTGTGATCCTGGCTGGCTTTGAGATTAACCTGCAGTGACTCAACACTCTGACGATAGGACGATAGCAGGTCTTTGGTATGTTCTAACTCACTAGCCAACATAGCTCGTCTCTGCTCTTGAGTCTGTGACTGAGATTTTAGAGTCGTTATTTGTTGTTGAGTGCGTTCTAATTCAAAGGATTTGGCTTGTAAAGCATTCTGAAGCTCATGGACTTGCTGGGTGAGTTGAGTGATCTCAGTGGCTGATTGGGCAGATGTGGCTTGGAGGGCATCAAGCTCAGATTGCAGACGTTGAACTACACTCTCCTGATAGGTGCGCGCTGATTGAGCCTCTGCTACTTCATTTTGAGTGGTTGTCAGTTGCAGTTGGAGTTGCTTCGTCTGACTGTCCATCTGGTGGTAGGCTTGCAGTTGGCTCTCGTAAGTCTGAATCTGCGCCTGGGCTTGAGTAAGGGCTTGTTGTAACTGTTCAAGTTGTTGCTGAAGGTGGCCAGCCTCCTCAGCCGAATCAGGTAAGGGTTCTTGGCTTTTGCTTTCTTCTTGTTGTAACTGCAATCGATTCAATTCTTGGTTGTACTGAATCCGCTGTTTCTGGAGTTGGAGCTGACCCTTTTGAACCTGAACTCGAGTTTGTTCCAGTTCGTGTTCGAGACTACTAATTAATTGATTAGAACCTTGAAGGCTAGATTCCAGGCTTTCAATCTGGTGTTGTGCCTGTTGCAGTAGAGTATCCAGTTGGGATAATTGAGTTTTTAATTGAGTGGCATCTTCAGTAGAGGTTTGCTCTTTGAGTTGGAGATCCATGTCTTGGGACTTAATTTTGGCCTCCAGTTGGGAGATCCGCTTGAGATATTGCTCTTGAAAGGTATTGACCTGCTGGTTCATTTCAGCAGTTAGAACATCCCACTCTTGTTCCCGCAATTGAATGTAGTGCTCTAATTCATGAATCCGACTCAGATACGATCGCTCACGAGCTACATAATCGTCAGGAGTTGATCCTCTAGGGGGAGCTACTCTCCATGACCAAGCTTGTGTAGCTCTGGCTGGAGATTCAGGGGGTGCTTTGGGTTGAATTTCAGATGATCTGGACTCAGTATCAGGAGCCAGTTCTGTGCCAACTGCCTGCACGGGAGCCTCATCAGTCTCATCCTGAATCACACTGACAGACTGAATAGTATCCAAATCAGTTTCAAACAAAGGTTCCGGATCAAACTCCTCATCTTCGTCAATAGCTTCAGGTGTAGGCTGATGGGTAGGTATAGCACCCTGTAGAGCCTCCCAAGCATTATCCGAAGGGTGCTGTTGAATTTGAGTCTGAATCTTGAGAGCATCTTCCAAATCTTCAGGTTGTAACCAACCTTTCCAGACCAAAACTTCTCCTAATCGGCGGCCAAAACGTCGCTGTTGACTAAGGGCCACTCGCAACTGATCGAATTCAAGATAGCCTAACAACACTAAGATTTCACCCAAGGCGAGATTACTGCTTGGCGTGAGACTATAGAAATCTAAGGGCGAGATCCAACCATGCTCTAAGCAAAGCTCACCCAATTTTAAACGAGTGGTTTGCTGCTCTTGTAAAGCCTGATCGAGTTGCTTATCAGATAACAACCCCAACTTAACTAGCTGTCTGCCTAATTCGAGTTCAGACTCTACATCGTAGTAGCCTGCGTCTGCAGAGGTTGGGTTGGAATCTTGAGATAAAACCATTAAAGTAGATCTCCTAATAGCTTCTCAATGCAATAAGGCCCGAGTTACTGAAATAAGTTCAGCCTATACGCTTTAGCCCCCTCAAGTTTGGACTCAAGAGACAAAAGCTAGGGGCAAAGGCTTACCAAATATTCTTATTTTTCGTAGTTGCTCTTATTTTGCGGGGCAACTTAGAAGGATGTCAATGTTCGGAGTGTAAGAACCTGGGTAGAGATGACTAGGTAACGCCATCAGTCAGATTAGCAAGTCAGATTGGCAAGTTAGATTGGCAAGTCAAATGGGACCTTTGGCTGCTCACCAGGATCTAAATCACTTATCTAAGTCACTCATCATAGATCCAAGAGCTGTCTAGCGGAGTGTAATCCTAAGCGTAACAACATAGACAAACCTTGTGATCAAACAGGCTGGGCTTCAAGAATGAGTGTTTTCTCTTGTATTTTGGCCTAGTAGCGGATTAGGAGGTACTGACAATTTCAAAGGGACAGCTAGTCACCGTTTGCCCTCTAAGTTGAATCTCGGTTCGGTACTGGCCCACTGGCCATCCTATCTCAGGACGCTCTAAACTAAAATCGCCCCAAACGCCGCTATTGTCTGATCCGTCAGGAGCTTCAATCGATGTCGTGCCGATGGTGTAGTTTTGGTAAACTTCTGCTCCCCCCGCTTCTACTACCGACCCTTCTACAGTAATAAAGTTGGCTTCAATTGCGTCACCCGTTTGGGCCCCTAAGATCATCCAGCTCACATAGATTAGATCTGGATCAGTTAGGGTATAAACCCCTTCAGTGATAACTCCAGGTTCTGGCTTTTGTTGAGTGACTGAACAAACTGCGACCCATTGAGCGGTGGCTCTTGAAGAGAACCCCACCATCGGGATTAACGATATGAGAGCTGCCTTGAGTCCGATCCCAGCAAGCCGTTTCATGAGGATCACCTTTTGATCAAAACAGCTAGTATATCCAGTTATGATAGGCTGCTCCATAGACTAAAGCGATGACAACGTGCAGCTAAACAGAACCTATGTTGGCAGCTGATCTCTTATTGATATCTACTTTAGGGTTTCTGGGCAGTTTTGGGCATTGTGCCAGTATGTGTGGTCCCCTAGCAACAGCCTTTTCTCTATCCCATCAAGCTCAAACCTGGCAAGCAAAATTGCGATTTCAATTGTTGTTAAATTTGGGTCGCCTCATCAGCTATGCCTTGATTGGAGCTGGTATTGGGGCTTTAGGATCGGTGCTGATTGCAGGGGGCCAAATTGCTGGAATCGGCAGTGCCCTCCGACAAAGCATGAGCATCGTTACAGGTTTGATGTTGATCTGGATGGGTCTGCTCCAACTTAATCCCAAGGTATTACCCCGCATTCCTTTGTTACATCCAATCCTTCAAATTGGGTTGCACTCGCGTTTGAGCAAATCTATGGCACAGCTGGCCCAAAGTCAATCAGGGTGGACACCCCTGCTATTGGGCTTGATCTGGGGGCTGATTCCCTGTGGCTTTTTATATGCGGCCCAACTCAAGGCTGCTGAGACGGGTCATCTCTGGGGGGGCTTGATCACCATGATGGCTTTTGGGATCGGCACATGTCCTACGATGATCGGGATCGGGGCTTTTATGGGCCTGCTGAGTGCTGATCGGCGGAGCCAATTGTTTCGGGCGGGCGGCTGGATTACGCTAGCGATTGGCAGCTTAACCTTACTCCGTACTGATGCCATGGTGGACTATACAGGGCATTTAGCTCTTTTAGGTCTAATGCTGGCCTTAATGGCTCGGCCTCTGAGTCGGATCTGGTCAGGGTTGTTGACTTATCGGCGGGCGTTAGGGGTCGGTGCTTTTAGTTTAGGGGTCATTCATATGGGGCATAGCCTTGACCATACCTTTAACTGGGATCTGTCAGCGTTAGACTTTCTACTGCCCACCCATCAAGTTGCTATTTGGTTAGGATTTACGGCCCTTGCTTTGATGATGCCGGCGGCTTTAACTAGCTTTGATCAAGCTGTGATTCGGCTGGGATCTCGCTGGCGTCAGATCCATTTGTTAACCGTGCCAGCCTTGATTTGTGTCACGATTCATACCTGTTTGATTGGATCACATTACTGGGGTGGGTTAGCGTTAACACCAGCTAATCATGGGGCTGCAGGGATATTGATCATAAGTGTCGGATTAATCTTGTTAGCTCGGCAGCGATGGGTCTGGTCACTGCTATCGCTCGGATCCTGGTATACAGCTCCTTCTAAGGCTAAATTGACTAAAGCTCAGTCAACTCTAGGTCAATCAGCTAACTATGTGGATCAACCGAATCAAGCATCGGAATCATTGGAGCCTACTCTTGATTCTCACGAGTCTTGCCATCCCCGTTAAGGCCCACACGGTTAAAACGGCTGCAGATGTTGCCGCCACCTTTCATTTAGAGCCTGACCATAATCCTAAAGCAGGGGCTCCGGCTCAGGTATGGTTTGCTCTCACCCGTAAGGGCGGAACTGTGATCCCATTAGATCAATGTGACTGCCAACTTGCTGTGTATCAGCAGGCTAGCTCAAAACCCATCCTGACACCAGATCTGACTGCTATTGATGCCGAACGTTACCAAGGTATCCCAAGTGCTGAAGTGATTTTTCCAGACCCAGGCTCTTATCGCCTTGAAATTTCGGGGCAACCCAAACCTGAGGCTGATTTTAGTCCGTTTTCTTTAAGCTACGACGTGACTGTTGGGCGGTAATCAATGCTTGGGTAAACGGTTGGGATAGGTTAAGATCTCGCAAAAACAGTTAACAGGTTGCTATGAACTGGGTAAAGCGTTACTTTCGACATGAATTATTGCCCCTGCTGGCTGATCTCAAGCTTGCGATTGGACTGTTGTTGACGATTGCTCTCACCAGCACGTTGGGGACTGTGATTGAGCAGGATGAATCGATCGGGTTTTACCAACAAAATTATCCTGAGGATCCAGCTCTATTCGGGTTTCTGTCTTGGAAAGTAATTCTGGCTCTAGGACTGAATGAGGTCTACCGTACCCCGTGGTTTTTGTCGATCTTGATTTTATTTGGATCCAGTTTGGCAGCTTGCACCATGACTCGGCAGTGGCCCATGCTGAAAGTGGCGCGCCGCTGGAGTTATTACACTAAACCCCGCTCTTTCGAAAAATTGTCTTTAAGTAGCTTTCTCGCCTCGGCCTCACAGGGACAACTCATTCCTGACTTGAAGAATCGGGGCTATGTGGTTTTTACTGAGGGGGGGAAGCTCTATGCTCGTAAAGGCATCATGGGCAAAATTGGGCCCATTGTTGTGCATGCCAGTATGTTGCTGATCTTGGCTGGGGCCATTTGGGGCTTATTGGCTGGGTTTAAAGCTCAAGAGTTAATTCCTGATGGATCGAGTCGTCCTATTCAACTGATTACTGCCGCTGGACCCTGGTCACGCTCACGGATTCCAGATTGGACCATCAATGTCAACCGATTTTGGATTGATTATGCACCGGAAGGTCGGGTCAAACAGTTTTACTCTGATCTATCTATCGTTGATCAAGGGGAAGAAGTTAAACGGAAGACCATTTTTGTCAACGAGCCGATGAGCTATGGCGGGGTGACCCTGTATCAAGCCGATTGGACCATTGATTCGGTTAAAGTTCGTGTGAATAATAGTCCAGTCTTTCAAATTCCAGCAACGACATTGCCCTCGGAAACTGGTAATAAGCTGTGGGGAGCCTTCATCCCTACTAAACCTGATTTTTCAGCGGGGGTGACTATGCTCATTCCTGATCTTCAGGGCACTTCTTTGATCTATGGCGAAGACGGTAAACTGGTGGGATCGGTGCGCACAGGTATGAGTTTAGATCTAAATGACCAGATGACCCTCTATCTCGATGATGTGATTGGCAGTACGGGCCTACAAATTAAGTCAGATCCAGGTATTCCTCTGGTTTATGCCGGATTTGGATTGTTAATGCTGGGCGTTCTGATGAGCTATGTCAGCCATAGTCAGCTGTGGGCGCTGGAGACAGCCGATGGCCTTTACCTGGGAGGCAAAACGAATCGAGCGATGGTAACGTTTGAACGAGAATTTTTCCAGATTTTAGAAGTCCTACAGCACAGTGATCCTAGTGATTCAGCTCGTGATCTAGAGACAACAGTCTACACTGATGCAACGCCTGAGCCGATGGAACTGTAAGCAACGTGGGGGCAACTTAACGGGCCTCTCGCAGTTGATGAGCTTGAGCTAATAAGGATTCTACAAACCCAATGGCCTCTTGGGCGGAATGTCCGGCTGTCAACTGAGCCAGCTCATCTCGGCGTTCTAGATCAGAAAGAGCATCCACTTGAACTAGGGTTCGGTCTTGCTTCACTTCTTTGCGGACTCGAATATGATAATCGGCCATGGCGGCGATCAAGGGTTGGTGAGTTACACAGAGAATTTGATGATCACGACCAATGGTGATGAGCTTTTGTGCAATTGCTTGGGCCATCTTACCAGAGACGCCAGCATCAATCTCGTCAAAGACCATGGTTGCGACTGGATCCACTTGCGAGAATACCGCCTTCATCGCCAGTAAAAAACGGCTCATTTCACCCCCAGATGCCGTTGCTGATAAAGATTGCAGCGGTTCACCGGGGTTCGGGCTAAAGAGATAGGTGATTTGATCCCAGCCCTCAGCTGATAGAGACCCTGATTGGATCTCAACTTGAAATCGGACTCGGTTCATACCCAGTGGCTTTAATTCAGTCACTAAGTTCTTTTCGAGTTTGCTAGCTGCCTCTTGTCGGAGTTGAGTTAATTCAGCACAAGCCGCTTCTAAGGTTTTTCGGCGGGTCTTTTCTTGAGTTTCTAGCTCTTCTAAACTTGAGCTGTCACCTTTGAGTTGATCCAATTCATCATTGACTTTTGTGGTGTGATTAATAACATCAGCTAACGTTGGACCATACTTGCGGCAGGCTTGTTTGAGTTTAGTAATCCGACGTTCAATCTTGTTCAGTCGGTTGGGATCACTGTCTAAAGTTTCACCATAGTCATATAGGAGCCGACCGGCTTCTTCGGCCTGAATCAAAGCGCTGCTTACCATCTCGGCAATAGACTGTAACTCTGGATCCAGTTCGGCCATATCTTGAACAATGTGTTCGGCTTCACCCAGTAGATCGGCAACGGCGGGTTTGTCCCCTTCACTTTGGTAGAGCAACTGGTAAACCTCAAAGCTTTGCTTTTGTAGATCTACACTATGCGCTAGTCGATCTCGCTCCCGTTCTAGAGTTTTAAATTCGTTGGGATCCCCTAAGTTTAAAGCATTTAATTCTTGGGCTTGAAATTCTAGAATATCTAATCGCTGTAATCGATTTTGTTGATTCCGCTGATAAGTTTCTAGCTGAGTTTTGGCAGCATGCCAGACTTGATAGTGGGATTGGACCTTTTGCCGGATCTTGAGGAGCTTGGATCCACTGAAGCTATCGAGCCAGCGCCGTTGGGTCAAGGGATCTTGAAGTTGCACGGTCTGACCTTGGGCTGTGATTTCCACAAGCTTAGTGCGAAACGTCTGCATTTGTTGCTTATTCATTAAAATACCGTTAACCCGAGATCGACTGGAGCGACCAGAGATTTCACGGCTACAAACAATACCCTCTTCCAGGGGATCAATCTCTTGGTCATTCAACCAGGTTTGAAGTAAAGGTGTAGTTAAAAAGACGGCTTCAATTAAAGCTTTTTTGGCTCCTGTCCGGATCAGTTTTTTGGAGGCTGAACCACCCAAAGCTGCATCAAGCGCATCTAGAATAATCGATTTGCCCGCTCCTGTTTCACCAGTTAAGACATTCAATCCTGAGCCAAATTCCAGCTCCAGCTTGTCAATCAAAGCAAAATTCTCGATCCGTAGTAGTTTCAGCATGGTCTGTTAGCAATAAGTCCGTTAGCAATAAGGTAAGGATAAGGATCTAGGGTCATCTTATCTGTGAATTCAAGTTTGAGGTAGACTGATCGATAGCTGTAAAACTTGAAAAAAGGAATAAATTAGTCAAAGCCTTTAAAATAGAAGCTTGTGGTTCTAACTCCGTGATTGAGCCGCATATGAGTACCTGCAATCTCCACGATGAATTGAGTGCGGTGATCTGACCTCCTATTATGGACAAGCTGGCATGGACAAGCTAGCAGGCTTAAGAGCTATCATTTGACAACGTCTCTTTTGATAACGCCTCTTTTGACACAAGGTTTCAGCCCTCAAAACTTGTCGGAATTGAGTTAGATCTGATCTAGTCTATGCCCCATATTAAACCGATTTCACCTGATGTTGTTAGCCTGATGGCGGCTGGAGCAGTGGTTGACTCAATGGCTGCTGCAGTTAGAGAGTTAATTGATAATGCGATTGATGCTCAGGCGACTCAGATCACAATTGAACTTTGGTTCGATCAATGGCAGATCCGCATCACAGATAATGGTCAGGGGATTTTGGGTGATGATCTAGCCGCTGCCGCAACTCCCCATACCACCAGCAAACTCGCCTATACTCAACCTTTTCACATCACGACGTTAGGCTTTCGAGGTGAAGCCTTACACAGTTTGGCCCAAATGAGCCAGCTTCAAATTCAATCGTATGCTTTACCAGATCCGCACGGCTGGATAGCTACCTATGATGAGAGGGGGCAGATACAAACACGGGACCCGGCGGCCTTGAGGCAAGGCACCATTGTCACCATCAGAAACCTGTTCTACAATTGGTCTTCGCGGCGATCAGCTTTACGATCTAAAGTCAAAAAACTGCGTGATGTGGTGGATGTAGTTCAATGTGCAGCCTTAGCGCATCCCCAGATTACGTGGAAACTGATCGTTGATCGTAAACCTCACTTAACCTATTGGTCTTCAGACTCAGCCTTGAATCTAGTCGTACAAATGCTACCCACTGTCGATCTGAGTGATTTACGCTACCATCAACATCAAGGTATTGAGATCATCCTAGGATTACCTGATCGGTGTCATCGCTCCCGACCCGATTGGATCCGAGTCGCTGTTAATCATCGATTTGTGCATCAACCCGATCTGATTCAAACTATTCAAAAAGCATTTTATCAACGCCTACCTCGCCATCGATATCCTCTCTGTATTGCTCATCTTCATCTTCAGCCCGAGGCCGTGGATTGGAATCGTCATCCTGCTAAACTAGAGCTATATTTGCAAGAGTCTGAGCACCATCAAGAGATCCTTCAAGACTTAATTGATACAACATTGGCGACAGCCGTAGGCACTCCAACCTCCCGCACCATTAGCCTGATCAAAGCGAGTGAAAAGAAGCAAGTTTATCAAACTCAGCCTGCAGTCAGATCAGATTCAAAGGCCACCACGCCACTAAAAGCCTTAGCTCAATTACAAAACACTTACATTCTAGCTGAACATAGCGCCGGCCTCTGGTTGGTTGAACAACATGTTGCTCATGAACGGATCCGTTACGAACAGTTGTGTCAGCAATGGGCTATGGTGGATTTGCCCGAGCCGATTTTACTCAAGGATCTCACACCGCTACAGGTACAGCATCTGCAAGCTATAGCCTTAGATCCAGAACCCTTTGGTCCTCATGTTTGGCTGATTCGACGCTTACCCTTGGTGTTGTGGTCAGATACGGATACAGATGCTGATCGCTATGCCGCGTTGATCGAACTGAGTTATTGCCAGGATCTAGAAGCAGCCAAGGTCTCTGCAGCCTGTCAAACGGCCCTGAGAAATGGTACACCGCTCAATCAGGATCAAATGCAACGACTCCTGAATGCCTGGCAAACCACAACCAATCCTCACACCTGCCCCCATGGTCGACCGATTTATCTGGCCCTAGCTGAAAAAGATCTAGCTCGTTTTTTTCGGCGTCAATGGACTATTTGTGATCGAGATCCGGATCAAGACTTCAATACGCAGGCTGTGGAGCAGAAGCTGGGGGATTTGGTTGCAGGGGAGATCCGGCGATCGAGTACCGATGCACAATCGAATGGAATTTTGTAGACTCAGGCTAGCGTTAGTGGATCCTTATAATCTGAATGTATGTTAAACAGCTAGAACTGACTCGATTTAAGTCATTTGGCACCACCACATCCATACCGCTACTCCCAGGCTTTACCGTGATTTCAGGTCCCAATGGATCCGGTAAGTCCAATATTCTAGATGCCTTGCTCTTTGCGTTAGGTTTATCTTCGTCTAAAGGCATGCGTGCGGATAAGTTACTTGATCTGGTCCATTCAGGTAGCCTTGAGCGAAACCGCAAAACCGAGACAGCTGTCTCTGTAACCTTTGCTCTCGATTCTGTGCCAGCTGAGTTTCTCGAAAAATTCCTAAACCAACAAACGGGTCAAGACTCTAGTGATCCAGCACCAACCCATCAAAGGGATTCAAGCACCACCGCTGAAACCAGTTCAAATGGATTGGCATCCAATGGCCATCAGATTATGGAGTGGAAAGTCACCCGCCGCCTCCGGATCTCGCCTAATCGCCAAGCTGGTAAAGACGAACCGAATTACACTAGTACGTTTTATATCAATGATGTTCCCTGTACATTAACTGAATTGCACGAACAACTTGAAGCCATGCACGTTTACCCCAACGGCTACAATGTTGTTTTACAAGGCGATGTAACCAGCATTATTTCAATGAATCCCAAAGAACGGCGCCAGATCATTGATGAACTTGCTGGAGTAGCCAACTTTGATCGTAAGATTGCCCAAGCCAATACCAAATTAGAAGCCGTTAAAGAACAAATCGAACGCTTCCGCTTAATTGAGCAAGAACTCCAGGTTACTAGTGAACGACTCCTGCAAGAGAGCAAAAAAGCCCAACAGTACCAAACCTTGCGATCTAATCTAACTAACCTGGATAGCTTGAAACTGGTGCTCACTTGGCGACATCTAGATACTCAAGTTCAACAAAACCGAGCAGCCATTCAAATTCATCTTGAGAAGCAGGAGCAACTCACCACAGACTTGTCGAAGCTCAAAGAGTCGCTAGCCAAAGATGAAGCCCAATTAACAGACCTCCAATCTCGCATCCATGCCCTAGGTGAAGACGAATACTTAGAAAAGCAAAAGGCCCTAGCTACCTGGCAAGCCCAACATGAGCAGCTCGATCAGCAACGATGGACAGCTCAGCAAGCTATTGAAACCACAGCTCAGGTCATCCTTCAAGCTCAAGCCCAGCAACAAACCTTAGATCAAGATCAGGCTCAAATTCAAGTTGAACAACAGCAAATTAGATCCCAACAACAGCAGCATCAACACCAACAAACCCAGATCGAGTCGGCTTTGAACACCTACCGTGACCGCTTACAGGTCTTAGCACAGTCATCAGATGCTTGGATCAAACAACAACGGTATCTCACGCGCCAATTAGAAGAAACCCGCCAAGACTACACCCCGCGAGAACAAGAGCAGATCCGCTTAACCGAACGATTACACCAACTCGAACGACAAAGCCAGGATCAGGCTCAAGAGCAACAGAGTTTACAAGTCTGGCTAGATGAACACCAAACCCAAACCCAATCTTTAGAAGCGCAAGCTGCCACGGCTACTGCTCAAGTTCAAGCCCTAACTCAAGAACAAACCAATCTGCAGGCTAACCTTGAGATCGAGCAGGCTACTTTTCAACGGTTACAGACCGAGTTTCATACCAAACAACGTGAACTTGATAAGCTGGAGACCCGGCGTCAAGTCCTCCAAGATACGCAGGGATCTAGGGCTACCCAACTGGTCTTGGCGGCTAAGCTCCCTGGTGTTCATGGTCTCGTGGCTCAATTGGGCCAAGTTGATCCAACCTATCAAACTGCTTTAGAAGTGGCAGCCGGGAATCGCTTAAATCATGTTGTCGTTGACGATGATGTGGTGGCTGCTAGTGCGATCCATTTGTTGAAACGAGAGAAAGCTGGCCGGGCTACCTTTTTGCCTTTGAATAAACTTAAATCAACACGGCCTCCGGGTCCCATTACAGTCTCTGGGGTTGTGGATTATGCTATTCGTCTAGTTCAATTTGATCCGGACTATCGCGATGTGTTTGGGTTTGTCTTGGGTCAAACTGTGGTGTTTCAATCTTTGGATCTGGCCCAACCTCATATTGGGAGATATCGGATGGTCACTTTAGATGGAGAATTGTTAGAGTCATCCGGTGCCATGACAGGCGGAAGCTTACAAGCTAAATCAGCGGTTCGGTTTGGCAGTGACGATACGACTCAGCTGGAGACCCTCAAACACCGGCTAGATGATCTAGAAGACTTATTAGCTACCTTAGGGCCACGCTTAAAAGCAGCTCAAGCCCGTGATCGAACTCTAACTCAGGACCTCATCCCTCTCAGACAGACGGCTCTACAAGCCCAACAAACTCTAGACCAACATCGGGCTGACATCCAATCCTGTCTTGACCGTTTACAGGATCTCAATCAACAGCAACAGCACCGGCAAGCTGAACACACCCACGTGACCCAGCACCTCCACCAACTGGCCAGTGAACTGCAGCCTTTGGCTCAACGGATTGACGATCTGACCACTAAATTGAGTCAACTTGAGCATTCACCGGTTAATCAGCATTGGCAGCAAGTTCAAGCTAATGTTCAAGAGCAAGAAGCCGCTTTAAACCAACTTCTAGCTGAGATCCGCCAGTTTGATCAACATCATCAAACCCTGATTACTCAGTTAGAACTCAATCGAGCCAAATATCAACAACATACTGAACGGATTAGTGAAGCCCACACCCGCACCCAACAGTTGCACTCACAGATGGCCCAGATCAAACAAGATCAACTGACTCTCCAAGCTCAGATCACGGATCATCAAACTCAACTGGCCACTTTAGAAGCTAAACTTGCGGATTTACAAGCTGAACGAGATCAACAAGATCTTGCCGTGCGTACCAAACAACAGCAGATCCAGCGGGTAGAGTGGGATCGCTACAATGCTCAAACTCAGCAACAGGAAAAAGAAGCTGTCATTGCCCAGCTAGAGCCTCAACTGGATCAAGCCCGGCTCCAACTCCCCGATCCACTCCCTGAAGTGCCAGACGCGCTCACCTTAGAAGACTTACAACGGCAACGCCGCCGCCTAGAAGATAAACTCAAAGCCTTAGAACCGGTCAATATGCTAGCCATTAAAGACTATGAAGATAATCAGACCCGGTTAGCTGATCTCAGCGACAAACTGACTAAGCTGGAAGAAGAACGAACTGAACTTCTACTCCGAATTGAAAATTTTGCGACCCTCAGACGCCAGGCTTTTTTAGATGCTTTTAATGCTGTTGATCAACATTTTCGGCTGATCTTTTCTCAACTATCAGATGGTGACGGACACTTACAACTGGAAAACCCAGAGGATCCCTTTGCTGGCGGTCTCACCCTAGTGGCCCATCCTAAAGGCAAACCCGTGCGTCGCCTCAGCTCTATGTCAGGGGGTGAAAAATCATTAACAGCTTTGAGCTTTATTTTTGCCTTACAACGGTATCGGCCCTCTAGCTTCTATGCCTTTGATGAAGTGGATATGTTTTTGGATGGGGCAAATGTGGAAAAGCTGGCCACAATGATCTGGCAACAAGCGCAACAGGCTCAGTTTATTGTAGTTAGCTTACGGCGACCGATGATCGAAAAGTCAGAACGTACCATTGGGGTTACTCAGGCTAGAGGAGCTTACACCCAAGTGATTGGGATCAAAAATCAGACAGCTAGTTGACCTGTTGCACGTTCAGATAGATTACTGACTATTTCAAGATGACTGTTAGCTTATAGGTTTAGTAGTTAAGTTTCCTGGTTAAGCACCTTTGATATCTATCTTTCCAGTCTTGAGCGATGTTTCAAAATCGTAGTGAATAGGTTGATTTGAGATCTTGATTTTCAGATGAATCTAGTCTACTTTAATGGGTGTAGTAAGTTAATAATTGAAAGAGAGGTAGTATGATACGTATTGGATCGGCTCTAATCTTCTTTGGGGTTGGCTCTTTTCTCCTAAATCTGTTGGAAAGAGAATTTATCCTCATGATGTGGGTTGATGCCTTTGGCCCAGGCATCGGTATTATTATCCGTTTATCGATGATCGTTGCTGGTATTGCATTAATTTTGATGGCTTTGAAACAGGATAACGATAGAGCACAGAGAAAGTAACTTTAGACCCAGTAGTCTGATTCCTAAGGCGGTCAAAAACTCTCAGGTTACCTTCAGGAATCAGGCTAAGGACATTTAAGCATGTTTCAAACTGAAGCCAGAGTTAGATCGGTTCAGACTCCAGATAGTTATATTTATTTGCTGTGAGCGGTTAGGAATGGATCGGTTCAAGCTCTGGATCACCAATTTGAGTCCACTGTCTTTCCCCGAAGATCGCAGAAGGATGCCGGTAATGTTTAAATTCCAGTAGGTTATAAAACGGATCTTCCAGGAAGAAGGTGCCATGCTCCAAGGGTGTATCCTGAAACCTCCATTTGGGCTCTTGATAAAACTTGAGCTGATGGGTTTGAGCACGGTGACATAAGGCTTGCCATAGGTCTAGTTCAGGAAAGATCAGACCAAAATGGCGTGGATAAATTCCCCGCTGCGGGGCTAATGGCTGATGGGTCACATGAGCCACTAACTGATGACCTTGTAGATCTAAGATGACTGATGCTGGTGTTTCGCGGCCAGCTACACAGCCTAATCCCTCCACATAAAAGGTTTTGGTTAGAGGAATATCCGTTACGGGAAACGCCAAATGAAATCGAATCGGTTCCATAGCTAATTAACCTTACCCATCAACGACTAATCTAACGTTACGCTGCTCAGAGTAGATGTCTGTTAACCACTTAACATAACAGATTCTAGATTTCCTAGACCTCTGATTGACCTTCGGTATACTTGAGTCAATTTAAGCTGCACTTGAGTAATGACATCCTCTTCAGTTTCAACTCGTTACCTCAGCCGACGTGCCTTTTTAGTGTTGGGCCTGGTATCCGGTGTAGGCCTCACGATCCAGCTAACGCCTGGTTGGGCTCAATCCGCTGATTCCTTAGTAGATCAGGGGTTAGCAGCTTATGAGGCAGGGCGTTATCAAACGGCTATTGATCTATGGCAACAAGCGGCCAGGCGATTTCGGCAGCAAGGCGATCCACTTCGACAAGCTATGGTGCTTAACTATCAAGCGGCTGCTCAACAAGAACTTGCTGATCTCTTGGCTGTTGAACAAACTCTCAATCAAAGCTTTGCGCTACTTGAGGCTATCCCCCCTAGTCCTGATCAGATTTGGATTCAGGCCCAAGCTCACAACACCCTAGGCACTTATCGTTTACTCCAAGGTCAACCTGAAGTGGCTTTAGGTCATCTCCGGCAAGCTCAACAAGGCTATCAACACATTCAAGATCAATATGGGGTGATCGGAAGCCGTCTGAATCAGGTCCAAGCTTTTCAACTCTTGGGATTGAATCAACGAGCCAGTGCCATCTTGGCTACACTTGCTGAGCAACTCAATCAACTGCCCCCCTCTAAACTAACTCTGACGGGACTAAGAAGCCTGGCTAACACGGAACGGTTATTAGGACTTCTTGATGCTTCGGAAGCTCATCTACAAAAAGCCCTAGAGGAATCTCAACGGCTCAACCTGAATGGGTTGGCAGAAGCGCTCCAACTTGATCTCGGCAATACTCTACATGCCAAAGCTAGAAGTGCGAGGGAACTCAATGATAGACTTCAGGCTGACCAGCACACCCAAGCGGCGCTCGATCGTTACCAAACCCTTAGCCAGCACTCGACATCTCCCCTACTACGAATTCAAGCCCAGCGCAATGCCCTTAAACTTCAGATTGACACCCTCCTGCTGGAAACCCAAATCTATCAACAAGAAGTCGCTTTACAGACTCTCCTCACCCAACAGCAACGGAACGCTGATGCCCAATTCCAAGCAAGGATTGTCATGGATTTAGAAACCAGCCTGGATCAACAGAGTGACACGATTCAACAGCAGGTTCAACCGATTTTACAAACAGCTTTACAAGATATCCAGAGTATTCCTCCTTCCCATTTTGCCCTGCAAACTCAACTAAGCTTAGTTCAGGATCTCATTCAATTTAATCTCCTGGATTCAACATTCTCTTTCAATTTTCCAGATCTCCAATCGATTCTAACTACAGTTCTCACTCAAGCTCGAGGCACCCACAATCCAATCGCTGAAGCTGAAGCCTTGGGGACTTTAGGACGGCTGTATCAAGTACAAGGATTAACAGAGCAAGCTCTACAGTTGACGCAAGAGGCCATCCTGCTAGCTCGTGATCAACAGGGAGCTGCCCTTAGCTATCCATGGGACCGCCAGTTAGGTCAATTATTACAGCAAGCTGGAGACTTAGAGGAAGCCTTGTTGAGTTATACCACGGCTTTCAACAACCTTGAAGCCCTACGGACTGAACTGGCTATTGTGAGTCGTGATGTTCAATTTTCGTTTCGAGATGAAGTAGAACCCATTTATCGTGAACTCATTGATCTACTCACTCAAGCTGAAACACCCGTTTATAATCCCAGTCAGGCTCAGATCGTGATTGAATCTTTGCAATTGGCTGAATTGAATAATTTCTTTCAAGATAGCTGTTTAGATTTGATCCGGCCCACCTTGTCAGAAACCCAACTCGATCAAACAGTAGCTTTAATTTATCCCATTATTTTGCCAGAGCGGATAGAAGTGATCGTTAGTATCCCTGCTCTAGACAAGGTGCAATCCTACAACACTACCCTCTCCCGGTCTCAGGTTGAAGCTACTTTGGTTGATCTAAGACGAACACTCTCCGATACCACAGTTCAATCGGCTCCCTCGTCTGAACAGGTTTACCAATGGCTGATCGCGCCCATCGAGTCTGTTCTTGAGCATTGGGGTGTTACAGTATTAGTCTTTGTGCTGGATCACTATTTTCGGAATGTCCCGATGGCGGCCCTAAGAGATCCAGAGACCCAAACCTATTTGATCCAGAAAGACTTCATTCTAGTCTTGGCTCCAGGCTTTAGGTTCTTTGAGCTGTCTGTAACATCAGGATCATTAAGCCCTGCTTTACGGGCTGGATTAACAGAGGCCCGCCAAGTTGAAGAGATTCCATTTGAAGCGCTCCGGTTTGTGGCTGAAGAACTTGAACAAGTGGGGAATGTGATCCCTAGCCCCCCCGCTCTGCTCAACGAACAATTTACTCAAGCCGCTATCATTCAACGTTTGCAGTCTGTTGCCTTTCCTATTTTGCACCTAGCCACTCATGGTCAGTTTAGCTCCCGAGCTGATCGCACGTTTATTGTGTCTGGTGATCGGGGTGACAAAGCCACAATTGGTATTCCTGATTTAGAAACCATTTTGCAAAGTCCCCTCAATACCACCCAACAGACCATTGAGTTATTGGTACTGAGTGCCTGCGAAACGGCCACCGGTGACAATCGGGCTGCCCTGGGCTTAGCGGGTGTGGCAGTCAGGGCTGGAGCTCGCAGTACCCTTGCTAGTTTGTGGGCGGTTGATGATCGATCCACCAGTCGACTGATGGGCCAGTTCTACGCTAACCTGAACCCAACGATCAACAAGGCTCAAGCCTTAAAACTAGCTCAATTAGAATTACTTCAGGATCCTGCATTTGAACACACTTACTATTGGTCTCCGTTTGTTCTGATCGGAAATTGGACATGATAACAATGATTGGTTTCCAGCGATGGTTTAGGCGTGCTTTGCCTTTGATCCTAGGTATGGCTCTATCTGTTTCTCTCTCTCCAGCCCAAGCTCAACTTGAGTTTGATCAACTGATGCGTCAGGGGTACGAAGCTGCTGCTCAACGCAACTATCCTGAAGCCTTGATCAAGTTTTCTCAAGCTTTAGCACTGCAACCCAACAACTCCTACGCCCAAGTGGCGGTTAATAACATTAGCTTCTATCTTAATCGAGATCTGCAGCAAGCTCCCTCTCGGATACCTGACTTTGATCTTCCCGATCTAGGGAAACCTAACTACACTGAATCGGGCGGCCAACGATCAGGTCGGCGTGTTTGTCTTCAGGATACGTTAGACCCCTCACTGCTAGTGCTCACACCCCAAACCACCATTGGAGCTACTGTCCTGACTAGGCCCTCCTTGTTGGTGTATGTGCCAGCCGCTACTCCAGCTCAGCAGTTGAAATTTGTTTTTGCAGATGTCACAACTTATATTCCCCTAGATCAATCACCGGGTCTGGTACAACTTCAAGTGCCCCTTGATCTTGAACCTGGGCAATCTTACCTGTGGACATTGAAATTAATCTGTGATCGCAACCGACCTGAAAAAGATCCACGTGTAGATGGTGAAATCAAACGCATTTCGTTACCTGATTTTGAAGCTGTGATCACTCAGGCTCCATTGATCGATCGTCTGGCCCTATTGCAATCACAAGGAATCTGGTATGACACGGTAGCTACTCTAGCTGAGTTACGACGAATGGATCCACTCAATCCTAGGCTTCAACGCCAATGGACTACTCTACTCCAGTCTCAAGATCTAGAAGATATCGCCCCAGCTACTCTACTAGAGTGTTGCGAGTATCCCTCTCAGGATCTAACCCAAGATCCTCTGCCTGAGGCCAACCAGGCCCCTAATAGTTAAGATAATTCGGTCTACCTGATAATTAGGATAGTTAGGTTAGGTCCAATTGGGAGCTATTCAAGTTGTGGCCAGGCTTTATTGTCTTGACCCACCTGTAGAGCACCGTACAGCAAGGCAAAACTTATCAAAACAGTAGCGGATGTCCATACCACGGCAAACTCCAGTGCCACACTGATCACTAGTGACATCCCACTCAAGACGGCGATTCCATAGAAGCCCCACTTTTTCCATAAAAAAATAGCTATCGTAAAAACAAGGCTCAAGATTGCCATGATCAGTTGTATAGGGTATAGCCAGATGGCCACATCAGGCACAGTTGTAATATTTTGATCAATGAATAGAGCCACAATCAACAGGCCTGAATAAGCCACAACCAAGTACAGATTGATGATGATCATAAAAATCAGGTAGAAGGTTAGACACCCATGTCGTTTTTTAGAGGATGAAGCCTGATCTGACATCTTGGATATCCTGAATGACTACTAGCAATTAGTTTATAGCTGTACCCAGCCCCTTAAACGCTAGCTTATCAGCCTGATCACTCATTGGCTTTGAGTAAGGATCCTATCAAGGATCATCAAGGATTCAATTAAGGATTTATAGGAATAAAGCCAGCATCCTGAACGATCTGTTGACCTTGCTGAGATAGGGCAATTTCAATGAAGTTTTGCACAGCAGAGCTCGTGGGGTTGGGATGGGCCAAGTAGAGATCACGGGCAATCGGGTAGGTTTTATTTTGTACAGCTGAGCGATCAGTGGGTAAAATACCCTCGACACTTAAAATTTCAACTGTTTGTTGATTTTCTACTTGAGAGACGGTTGCATAGCCGATGCCATCTGATCCTAGTTTTCGCAGAATGGCTGTGGTGTTATCAGTTTGCTCAGTTTCAAAGTTAGAACCCTCGGGGGCAAAGTTATCACCTTTTAAAACAATGTCTTGGAAGAGAGCATAGGTACCCCCTTCAGGAAATCGGTTATACACCTTGATCGGCCTGTCAGGTCCACCGACTTGTGACCAATTGGTAATCTGACCTTTATAGATCTGGGCGAGTTGCTCAAGAGTCAGACTGCCTCTAAAGGGGTTTTCAACACCAACCACAACAGCAATGGCATCAATCGCCACAGGGACTACCCTGATCCCAGCTTGGGCTTCATCTGCTCTCAGAGGACGGGAGCTAGCTGCTAAAACCACATTGCCCTCGATCAAGTTTTGCAAGCCTGTTCCAGAACCATTGGGTGATCGGTCAGGAATCCCGTAAGTAGTTGGTAAATTGGGGAACTGTTGAGCATAGAGGTTACGCCAATCTTGAATTAATTTCACCATTGATACACTACCATCCATCTCTAGCACTGTTGGATCGGGTAAAGCGATCTCAATTGCCTCAAGAGAGGGACGATCAGGTACAGATTGAACAGTTGAAGAGGTTGGTGGCGTGGCAGTTGGAGCTAGGGTAGATGAGGTCGCTGGAGTTGAGGGTGGACTAGAGGGTGATTTCAGGAATCTGTTGTAAGCAAACCAGCCTCCTATCCCTAGTCCCAGTATGACCACGATATAAACAATAGGGGGGGGACCCGATCGAGTTGACATGTAGCTGTCTCCTTAAAACACTCCAATAACCCAAGTTTCTCTTATGATACTGCTAAGCTTCCGAAAGCTGCAGGGGCGTTATGAGTTACTCCACCCAGGCCCAAGTTTTTATGATTCTGACACCTTTAAAAAACATAGATCTGGTTGGCGTTAACAATCTGGAGTTGAGTTACCCCTTCAGTAAGATTTTGTACTTGAACATCATTGATTTCAATTCGTTTCTGATTACAAACTGTTGGACTTGTGCAGTTAGGGATTTGACTCATTAAGGCTAAATCGATCAACAACTGATAGATCTGACCATCATCACCACTTAAAGTGAGCTGGACTGTTTGATCAGAGATACGGGACCAACCATTGATCTGGCCAGTCATGGAAGCTAACAGGTCTCCTGATTCAGGTGTTGTGGCTTCAGCATCTTGACAAAAAAGCCTCACAGGGGCTTCATCGAGATCAACACAGGCCAGCAATTCTTCAGTCTTGAGTGTGATCTCACGAAAAGCCTCATAATCGAGTTCAGCCCCTACTCCATAATTGGCTGCCTGCTGAATGGGTTCGGGGGCAGCTAGCAAAATCTGACTGACAAGAGCTTGAGCCTCTGGGGATAATTGAGGTGAAAGATAGACCCCTGAACCTGGAATATCTCGACTCGTTTGAATAATCCGAAAGTCACGATCAGCCTCTATCTCCGCTTTAGCAACCGCACCCACATCAGCTTGCCCCCAACGGACCTGATCAATAATATCTTGACTTCTACTCTGGTCGTGGTCCAGCGTTATCGTTTTGCCGTATAAGGTGTAGATAGGCATGAAGAATTTTGAAGCTGATCCGATTTGACCCAAGGCTACCCGGGTGGCATCAGTAATATCAGCCATCGATTGAATCGAACTATCTTGCCGCACAAACAAAGCGGATTGATAGTAATTGGGGTAGTTGGGAAACATGCGAGCGACCCAAACGTAGTCGTTGTCCCGTGCAATGACGCCATTCATGGGTGAGTAGGCAAAGACCAGATCCCAATTGTTCCTGGCGATATTGTTTTTGGCGGCTTGATAGGTAATAGAATCATTGCCTTCAATTTGAATGTCTAGCTCTTGATGTAAATGCCCAGTCAAAGCCTCTTGCAAATAGATTGAAAGATCTTCGTAAGCCTCTGGATCGGTCATGACACCTATAGTTAGTGGGCTTTCAATTTGTAACTCAGGCTCCACTGGGGCTGACTGCCACAGATAGATCCCTACAGCCAACCCTCCAGCTACCAGAGTTATGGGAATAAGTCCCTTGCGGTTACGAGAGTCTTGGTTGCGGAGAGCTGGGTGGCTCGAGAGTAGGGGTTCACTGGCTACCGGCTCGATCGGAGTGGGTTGAGAGGATATCCGTTTAGGAAGTCCTGTAGACGCCTCTAGTAAAAGACTGGGGGTTAAGCGGCAATTATTCAGATCTTCAACCGACAGATTCACTAAATGGGTAACAACGGTTTCCAAGCCCAGTTCAGTTAAACGTTGCCGTGTAGATCGGACTGAAGCCGAAGATGAAGTTGTTTGGAGTAAAGCTTGCAAGGCTTGTTCAAGAGCTGAGAGTTGGCAGATATTGATAGTTTTTCCCTGGTGAGCGATTTGATTGAACTCTGCAGTAGCAATTTCAATGGTTGTTTGATCCGGAACAACAATAACGGTATGAACAAATAAACTAGTTTGGTAAAACAGATCTTGAACTAGACCGTCTCGTATAAGTAAAGCCCAGTCCAAAACTTGTTTCTGGGGATTCAGCTGATCAGAATCAATTAGGGTGTCATCAGCTTTCCAAGCGCTATTGATGGTTCCTGTCCAGATGCCAGTTGCCCCTCGGATCAGACCACACCCTAAGATACCGCTATGGGTAATCAAAACAATATCGATTTGATGAAATACATTAGTTTGTTTGCTGGTGTAGACAAAACCAATCAAAGCATAGCCATCTATAGCTATCTCCCAGAGCTTCTGGGCCACTTGGCGCTCAAATGGGCTTAGGATCTCAGGTTGATAGCAATAGACTTTCATTGTCCAGCAAGCAGAGTTAAGTTGTCATGTATAAGTGTAATCTGCGATTCAAGTCTAGAGTAGGATTTAACGATTCAAACATGATTCAGCTAACGATGTGATCTGGTCAAATTGGTAGTTATTGGTTAGATCAGCAAGCCGGTTGGCCAAAGCAGCATGTGATGTTGGAATTTGCTGAATTAATTTGAGGAGTGACTTCCGTTTACCCACTAGTGAAGCATGCCGTAGTGATGAGATCCAATCTGGAGACATAATCGCCAGGCTAGAGGGGGTCAGAGACAGGGGACTGGTTGGCACGGGCGCTGCACCGGCGGGTTCATAGTCATACTGAAGGGGTAAGTGTTGAGCCATAGTGGCAAAGAGAGTGGCTTCTTTAAAGGGTTTACTCACAAAGTCATCACATCCACTCGCTAAGATAGCTTGACGTTCATGATCCAAAGCACTGGCTGTAATAGCAATTACGATAATGGCCGCATCATAGGCCTTGATCCGTTGGGTAGCTTCGTATCCATTCATACCTGGCATACAAATATCCATCCAGATCAAATGAGGTTGCCAGTCAGGCAGAACCGCTAACGCCTCTTCACCGCTAGTGGCTGAGCGAACAGTTAACCCCACACTAACCAGGAGTTGAACCAATAGGTCTCGATCTTCAGCATTGTCATCAACCACCAAAATCCGGTAGCTGGGCTGAGCAGGTGCTAATCCAATGACTCGTGGCTGCAGCTCAACTGAAGTTTTTTGACTTTCGGGTCGGACCATAATCTTGAAATAAAAGGTGGATCCGGCCTGTTTTTGACTGCGGACTCCAAGATCACCCCCCATGAGTTGAGCAAACTTCCGACTAATAGACAAGCCTAATCCTGTGCCTACATTGGCATTGACACCACTGGCCGTTTGTTCATAGGGGGTAAAGAGTTTATCTAGTTCCTCAGGATCAATGCCTTCTCCAGAATCTTCTACTTCAAAGTAAAGGGCTATCATTTGATGGGATGCTATTGAGGTTGTTAGGTCCACCTCAGGTCTGACCCGAACTGTGATACCACCAGAGTGAGTAAACTTAATAGCATTTCCAATGAGATTCACTAGAATTTGGCGCAATTTACTTTCATCTGACTGGATCCAACTCGGTGTTTGAGCATCCACCTCAATCCCAAAGCGCAACTGTTTTGACTTGATTCGAGCTGTGAATAATGCTTCTAAAGTTTTGAGCATGGCTCGCAGATCAAAAACTGCTGCTTTAAGAATGACTTTACCGGCTTCAATTTTAGAGACTTCTAGCACATCATTAATTAAAGCCAGCAAGTGTTCACCACTGCGATTAATAATGTCAATTTGATCTCGTTGGCGAGTCGTAAAGGTGGTTTCTCGGGCTAAAAGCTGGCTGAAACCTAAAATGGCATTTAAAGGTGTCCGGAGTTCATGACTCATATTAACAATAAAGTTTGTCTTAGCTTGGCTCTCTTGTAAGGCTGTTTTAAGGGCAGCTTCACGTGCTTTGACCTGACTCACCATTTGTTGAAGAACTCGAGCCAGTTGACCTAATTCGTCGGGTCGGGCTGCAACATCATCCAGACTTTCTGGAATAAAACTATCAGTCTCAACAGTAGCTGCAGCATTAGTAATCTTTTCAACGTGTTGAAAATAATTCGTTAATTCTTTGTTTTTTTCAAATATCAAGTTTTCTAAATCAGTTGAGTGTTCAGTGATGGTTTCAACAAGGACCTCATAAACTTGCTTCTCATCCGTTAATTCGTCGAGCTGTCGCTCTAAAGCTTGAAGCTGCTCTAGTAGCTGCTCCTTCGATAACTCAGTATCCACGACTTTTTCTTGGCTCCCCTCTCGATCCATTCACCAAACCATGGCTAAACCTATTTATTCCTCCTGATCTATGACTCAACCTCGTTACTCTAGAGCAGTAGCTCAAAATTGGCCACCTTGAGCAACTTTAATCATGTAGCGGTCATAAGAAGCATCTCTTAAATATAACAGTTTGCCCTCATGCTGAGTCAGCAGAAGTAAACCGATTTATAACGACGCTTGAGGTAAGCAGCGCCGGCTTTAAAAGTACCTGAGGTTACTAGGCGGCTGGATCCATTTCGAGTTGTAAGGTAGGAAGGAGTCTTTGGAGGTTTTTTAAAGATTTACCCTGCCAGGGAACATCATGAGTTCCTTTTACCACAATTGTCAAACTAGAGTTCTTTCTCATATTGATGACAAATCGAGAGAGGATGCTGATGCCAGAACTATTGAGAAATTCTAGTTCTCTGAGGTTAAGCGTCAGAATAGATGGCTGACCATCCACCACCTGGTTCATCAGATCTACGATAGGAGCGTAGTCGGCTGGCCCTCCCAGACTTAACTCACCCTTGAACAAAATCGTGAACGAGTCAGGGTCATACTTCACAGAATAGTCTTCACCTTTGATTTCTTGTTGTTCCATAGTCTGATGGTTGATTAGCCTGCCTAGCTCCAAAACTATACTGTAAGTTGGGCCATGGTTGTGACCGTAGAGAGAGTTGGATTAGAGGGGAGGGCTTCAAATTTCCAGCCTAGACGCACATCATAATCGGTGATCATAGTAATCAATCCTAGCCCAGAGACTTGGCTGTTTTGGGCTGCACTTTGCTCTAATTGCTGGATATAGAGATCACTGGGAGCGTGTGTCTGGAGTTGTTCAATAAAGGTACAGAGGCGTTTTTTGTTTTCATTAGATATCGGGTTAACTACATAAGTAACTACCGTGACTTGCTCAGGAGTCTCAAGCAGGTGGATCCCAAATTTAACTGGGCAATCTTGGCCATCGATACTATATTTCATGGCATTTTCTAATAATTCATTAGTTACATAACTAACAGCACCTTTCCCCTGCTTATACCGTTGACTGTTGGCATCTTCATGCCGCTCAGGAAAAAACGTTGATAAGTAATCAGCAATAAAATGCGCTGATAGCCGATTGTTACGCCAGCGCTGCTTGATAGTTCGGGAACTCGGTGAGAAGCCCAACAACAAGTAATCATCAGCCTCGGGTAGAGTGTCGAGATACTCTCCGTAAACTTCTGTGGTAACACGCTCATGCCGCAAGCTATCGTCCCATGGCAAGCTCTCGCTGGAGCACTGTTCTGTATCAGTCATCTGTATCAGTCATCTGCATTAGTCATCTGTGTCACACTCTCTACATTCGACACCCCTATGTTCAACTTGCCGAGCCGGTCTAATGGGCACTTTAAATTGAACATCATTTTGGCCTGGAACATCATTTTGATGATCTCTATTTTAGTGATGCCTGTTGAGTAGCAACTTAGTTTAGTACTAACTATTCATTAATACTATTACACGAGCCTGACAAGATATCAATAGTAACCAGTGTTTAAGCATTGTCGGCTCTAAAATAAAATGTCGGCTCTAAAATAAAATGTCGGCTCCAAAATCAGGACTCTAGAATGCTCTTGGAGTTTACTATCATCGATGGGCCCAAGAATTTGAAATGACTCAGACTTTGAAATTAAGCTGATCCTAGTCTGATGTTCAGGATACGCTTAAGATACTAGGTAGACACAGTCAAGTTAAGACTCATGGCAACAGCCTCTACACCCTCAACCGTTAGTGCGATTATCCGGCTGCTGCGGTGGGATAAACCTGAGGGTCGTCTAATATTATTAGTGCCTGCATTATGGGGGGTGTTTCTAGCGGGTCGCGGTCATCCTCCTAGCCTCCTAGTACTGGTTATGGTTCTAGGAACTCTGGCTACCAGTGGAGCAGGTTGTGTTATCAATGACTTATGGGATCGAGACCTCGATCCATTAGTAGAACGAACTCGTCAGCGCCCCTTAGCCTCCCGAGAATTGTCGATTCGTGTTGCAATTCTGCTGATCTTGGTTGGGCTAGTGTGTGCTTTTGGACTGGCTTTGTTTCTCAACCCTATAACGTTTGGATTGTGCGTAGCCGTTGTTCCTATCATTGCTCTTTATCCAGGAGCCAAGCGGGTATTTCCTGTTCCTCAACTGGTATTAGCGGTTGCCTGGGGTTTTGCCGTGTTGATTAGTTGGACAGCTGTAACTGGTCAAGATCCGCTCCGGCCTATTGTAGAGCCAGCTACCGGGTTTCTCTGGGTGGCTACTGTGTTGTGGACGCTTGGGTTTGACACGGTTTATGCCTTATCGGACCGTGACGATGACGAAAAAGCTGGTATTCATTCCAGTGCTAGATTCTTTGGTTCCCGAACCCCCACCGCTGTAGGGTTATTCTTCTTAGGGGCTTTTATATTCATGTTATTCACAGGGTTGAGTTTACATTTGCACTGGAGTTATAACTTGGCGCTAGTGGTGGCTGGTTTGGGCTGGGGCTGGCAAACCTGGAAACTTCATACTCCCAATCTACCCCGATCCCTTTATCCTCAAATTTTTCGGCAGAATGTTATTCAAGGATTTGTCCTGCTGGGTGGTATGGTCACAGGCAGCCTGATGGCATAAACGATCAGTTATTCATTGGCAGTTTCAGGCCTGAGCAGAGTGGGTCTGTATAGGCAAAACCTAGAATCCTATGCACAAAACCAAAAAAATATTACACCTCTTGATATTTTGTAAAATTATCGTTATCTGTAGATCATTGCTGTTTTTATGGCTCGCGATGTTGTGCCATTTTTAGAAGAGGATTCATGATATGACTATTGCAGTAGGGCGTGTAGCGCCAGAGCGTGGATGGTTTGACGTCCTGG
>CAYSWV010000015.1:0-81689 GCA_964434865.1 uncultured bacterium | reverse complement strand
GTGTTGGCTCGGTTTGAGCGTCTGCAACAACAGTGGCCTCAGGATCTGGTGTCGATGTAGGTGAGGGTGTTGGGGTGGGGGTGGGAGTCGCTGCTGCATTGGGGGTGGGGGTGGATGGCGCTCTTAAGAGAGATCTAGCTTGTTCCAGCTTTGTTTCAGCATTGACTAAAGGTATCGTTCGTGGATCAGTATACTCTACAGGTTGCTCATCTTCTGTGGTTGAGATGGTGATTGGAGAAGAAACACCAGATAAAGCTCTCTGACCAAAGAGGTACCCTAGAGAGGCACATAGCACTCCAGTCGAGATAAATACACTCGACCATAATAAAAAGGTGGACAGGCCAGATAAACTATCCTTTGCCATATCCCATCATCCTCGTCTTAACCCAGCACTGATTTATTCTGACATGGTTGTCAACCTCGTTTAAGCATACGGTCTAGCTGGATAATGGCCAAGACAATTGCAAGATCTAGCGGGATGAGTAAGCAAGGGCATAGAATGTTTCTCGTTCATGCTCGAAAAGATTTAAGATTCCTAATTGAACTAAGTGATTGAGAATCCGCTTGGCTCGTCGTTCCGAAATATTCACATGACGACAATAGGCTTTTAAGGTAACTCGAGAATGATCTTGTAAGTATTGAATTAAAGCTTGCTCTTGAGGGCTGTAATCATAATGAGTTGGTGCGGATCCTCTGGATTTGAGTTGACGGATCAGGGCCGGACCTGCTGGCTGATTAGAAGCACCATAACGAACATACACCTTGGCCTTGGAGGTATCGCTGACAACGGCATGAGGTTTACTCGGTGAGTCCAGTAGTTCAACAGCAATAATAGTGGATCCACGACTCTCAACTGCTAGGAGAGTGGGACTCAAAGGTGGATCTGAATAATAGCAGGCGGCAGTTTGAATCAACTCAATGGCTGCCTCAGGTTCCTGCACCCCAGAGATTTCACCATTATCTTCAACACCAATTAACAACCAACCGCCTGCAGTATTGGCCAGAGCAGTGAGAGATTGAGCAGCCTTGATCGGAGACTCTAAGTGTCGTTTAAACTCAAGGTGCTGAGATTCACCAGCTGCAATCATTGCTCTCAACTTTGATTCATTCATAATAATGAGATTAACCTAACCGCTATAAGCCTTGTAATAGCCTCTCTGCTTTGCGGACATAACGTCGGTTATTCTTGTAGTGAAACTGAGGGCCTCCACGAATACCATTGAGCATGGCCTCAAGATGAGATCGAGCTGCTTCTAGGTCTCCTAATTGGATCGCAACTTCAGCGGCAATAACGCGCGACTCCGGACTGGTCCACCGTTTAACATGCTGATCCAAATGAGCTTTCGCAGCTTCAAAGTCCTTGAGTTCAAATAAAACTTTTCCATAGGCAGCTGAAGCATCACCAAATTTAAAGTCAGGCTCCTTAGCTAAAATTACCTGGAGCTGATCTCGAGCGGGTTCTAATTGCTTCTGAAGGATGGCTACTTGGGCTAATCCCCAACGAGCTTGAAGATTAGATTCATTTTTTTGGATGGCTGTATTAAAGGATTCCTCGGCCCGAGGCAATAACCTCATTTCGAGTAATAAGTTACCTAATTCAACATACTGATGATCTTTGCCAATATTGCGGGCGGCAGCTTCAGCTGTCCATAGCTCTTGCTTACGGGTAAATCGACTAAAAAATCTAGGGGCAATAGCTCCTCGGGATCTGGGTAAAAACTTTACGATAAAATAAGCAATAGCTGCAAAGAAATTGAAAATAAGTATTACAATTAGCCAGGTTGTCCATTCTGGATCATTCCGATGGAGGACACAATCAATCAGCATCCAAAGCCAAAATAATAGAGAGATCACTGGCAGTGCTAAGTCAACATACAGCAAGAATAGCTCAAACATTAGTGATTACTGATAGCAACTTCCTCGATAAGTATAGCAATAGAGACCTGATCTCTTGAATAAGTCACACAAACCCCTAACACAAAAAAAGGGTACCTTAGGCACCCAGCTTGATTTTAGTGGTTGTTAACCTACTGTTGAAGTCACAGCTCTGATCGTGACCTTACTCTTGCAGTAACCTCTTACTCTTACAGTAACCCCTTACTCTTGAAGTAACCCCTTACTCTTGAAGTAACCATGGATCTAGATTGAATAAGTCCTGTAAAGTTTGCATAGCCGCTCGACGGGCTTCAATGTCTTGCTTCGCTCGAAGTTGGACCATGGGATCGTGCAAGATCTTGTTCACAATACCCCGTGTTAGGGCGTCAATCACTTCAAGATGCTTGTCAGCAAAATCTTTCCCTAAGCGAGACATGGCCTTCTCCATCTCTTGTTCTCGGATGGTTTCAACCTTCTGGCGTAAACTGCTGATGGTAGGAACAGTTTCTAATGAATTCCACCATTCTTGGAACTCATCAACTTCTTTTTCTAGGATCTCTTCGGCAGCTAGCGCAATCTTTTGTCGGTAAGCCCGATTTTCTTCAACGATCATGGACAGATCATCAACGTTGAAAACTTGAACACCACTCAAAGTCTCTACATCGGCAGCCACATTACGGGGTACCGAGATATCAACAATCATGAGTTCCTGCTTAGGTTGCAGCACAGTTTCTAATTGATCTTTGGTCAAAATCGGTTGAGTGGCTCCAGTACTGGTAAAGACTAAATTCGACTCGGCCACACAGTTGAGCAAGTGTTCAAGAGGGGCAACGGTGATGGGTTGATCAAAATGGTCTACCAGAGCTTGAGCTTTGTCCAGCGATCGGTTGATGACGGTAATATCAACAGCCCCTTTGGCGAGCAGGTGTTGGATGAGAAGCCGTGACATTTTACCTGCTCCAACCACCGTGATCTTGCCTAGAGCTAGGGTCCCTTGCTCCTGCAGCGCTAGCTCAACACCAGCAGAACTCACTGACATAGCACCCGTGCCAATCTCAGTTTCACTGCGGACTCGCTTACCCGCTGTAATGGCTGCTTTGAAGAGTCGATTTAAAATGCGGTCCATCCCTTTGCAAGCTTGACCTAGGCGTTGAGTCGTTTTGACTTGAGCTAGAATTTGCCCTTCACCTAGGACCAAACTATCAAGGCCTGCAGCTACCCGCATTAAGTGCATGGCTGCATCTTGATAGATCAGAGTGAATAAATGTGGACGCAACATCGAGAGATTGATCTGTTTAAATTCTGATAAAAACTGCATGGTCTCCCGGACGCCATTCTCAACATCAGGAGTCACAATGTAAATTTCTAGGCGATTACAGGTGCTCAAAATGGTCGCTTCATCAATATGTGAGTAGCTACATAACTGAGTGATCGCTGTTTCAACTTCGGCCTCAGGTATGCTGAGTTTCTCCCGAATTTCCACTGGAGCCGTGCGATGGCTTAATCCCACAACCGTGATATGCATGTTTCTCCCTGACTTCTCCTTCTCAACGTCGTGGCCAAAACTGACCGCCCATTGGGATCAAAAGCAACTTGTAAAAATAAGGTTTGATCTGCTTGCAATCAAAAGTAGACAAACCAAAAGGACTGTAGGGTTGAGTGTCCCCTGCCTCTACAGCCTAAACGAGGAATAAAACTAGTATCAGATGAGTTCTGCCCAATTTTGCTGAAGAGTTATTACAGTTTCTCGGTCCCTAGGTTGTTATATTCCTTAACCCTGAACCCTTGGCGTGAAAAGAATAGCCCCTGCACAGGGTTTGAGGTCTGGTGTTTGCTCCTAGTTCTGAATCAAACCTAGCTCTGATCAACTTTTGATCTATGATCATAGTCTGAAGTGAGTCTGGCCCAGATTAAACAGAGCAGAAGATCGGCTCCTACTCTGTATTAAAAAATATTAAATCTAGAGATCGATCTCAGAATCTAGTGTAGCTCAGAATCTAGTGTAGACGTACAGGGGCTGTAGGTCCTGATCCAGGTAGGCGAATAGTATCGACAAAGCGAACCGTGTTAGATGCGGACGAGACAACCAAGGTATGAGTTCGGATACTACCATCGGCAAAAAAGCGAACGCCCTGAAATAGATCACCATTTGTGATACCCGTGCCAACAAACATGACATCTTTACCACAAGCTAGCTCTTCACCTTCAAAGATTTTGGTTGGATCTTCGATCCCTTTTTCCTTCAGCTCACGCTCAGTTTCTTCTTTGGGTGGGAGATAGGTGCCTGCTTTGACGACTTCAGCATCGTAAATTAATCGACCTTGGAAATGGCCTCCCAAACACCGAAGAGCTGCGGCTGAAATCACACCCTCGGGTGCCGCTCCAATACCCATTAAGGCATGGACACCCGTTTCTTCAAAGGCTGTGGATAGAGCCGCTGAGATATCTCCATCTGAGATCAATCGGACTCGAGCGCCGGTTGCATGGATCTCTTTAATTAAGGTTTCGTGACGAGAGCGATCCATAACAATGACGACGAGTTCCTCAATGGGGCGCTGAATACAGTCAGAAATAATTTTGAGATTCTCTGCGGGAGAGTTGTCAATATGGACTTTACCTTTGGCTTGGGGAGGAGCCGCTAGTTTTTGCATGTAGATATCGGGAGCATTGAGGAGACCACCTCGTTCTGAAATGGATAACACAGCCATAGAGCCGTTACGGCCGGTAGCACAGAGGTTAGTCCCTTCACAGGGATCAACAGCGATGTCAATTTCGATATTGTTGGGATCTGACCAAATCCCCACTTCCTCGCCGATATAGAGCATAGGGGCTTCATCTCGGGTGCCTTCACCAATGACAATGCGACCGCGCATCGGGATCTGATTCATTCGTTGGCGCATAGCTTCAACAGCAACCTGATCAGCGGTGTGCTTATCCCCTTTTCCTGTCCAAAGAGCTGAGGCTATAGCCGCTTCTTCAACCACTTCGATGATTTCTAATCCAAGGTTCTTATCCACAATGTCTCTCCCCAGTGCTTTAACATCACAACGCTTTATTCGCCATCAGTTTACCAGGGAGGGGACCGATACTCAGGTAAATGAATCGGCTGGGATTTCTAAATCTTGAGCCTGGTTTGCCGGAAATCGATCAGAAAGGTTGTATCAGAGGATTACAGATGGTAGGGTTGTAGAGATCGATGTTAAGTTTTATGTTGTCATTCTTAATAAAATGATATGAATCGTTACTCCCTTGTCAATCAGTCCAGGTTTGTTCAAGTGATCCGAACCACAGGCCATCATGTTGAGCGTACGGTCCTTCCAGGTCAAACGGTAACTGTTGAAGCTGATCCTGAGGAATACCTTGAGATCTATACCAATGAGTGGACAACAAGCTTGCTAGCAGCCCGCATGGTTTGCCATGGGTTACCCGTTGAAAAGGTTATGGATTCTGCTCAGTTAGTGTGTGCTGGCTAATGTCTCATTTGGCTACTATTTGAGACCATGATCCTAGTTTGTGGTGAAGCCCTAATCGACTTTATACCTATTACGACGGCACCGGATCAAGAGGCCTTTATGGCTCGTCCTGGCGGATCGCCATTCAATGTGGCTATTGGATTGGGTCGACTAGGGATCCCAACAGGGTACTGGGGTAAGTTTTCAACGGATATCTTTGGACAACAGTTACAGCACCATTTAACTGGAAACGGTGTTGATCTGCGATGGCTGCAGACAGGGCCAGAACCCACTACCCTTGCCTTTGTCCGACTACCTCCAAATGGTGAACCTCAGTATGCCTTCTATGGCTACCAAACGGCTGACACTCAATTAGCCCCACCTGACCTACAAGTGGTTGACTCTGAGCTGCTAGCTCTTCACTTTGGCTCGATCTCTCTGATTAGGGAGCCTGGAGCGACGATACTTGAGCAGGTGATGCAACAGGAGTCTGGGCAGCGCTTCTGCTCTTTAGATCCTAACATTCGGCCTGGATTGATTCCTGATCGGGAGTGCTACTTGAGTCGGTTTCACCAGTGGTTACGGTGGGTAACTTTGGTTAAAGTCAGTCAGGCTGATCTTAGCTGGCTCTATCCGAACCAATCGGTTGCCTGGATCACTGATTACTGGTTTAGCCTTGGGGTTCAATGTGTGGTGATCACTTTTGGCTGTCAGGGAGCTACGGGTTATACCCAAACTGGCACTCAACGAGTAGCAGCTCAGCCCATTAGGGTTGTTGATACTATTGGAGCCGGTGATGCTTTTATGTCAGGGTTACTCGCATCTCTTTACTCGCAGAGGTGTCTAGATCCCCCTACCCCACCTGAGCTGCCCGCCTTAGAGCAAGCTATAACTCTAGGCCATCAGGTAGCTGCTTTTACCTGTCAACGGGCAGGAGCTGACCCACCTTGGCACTCAGAATTGCTATTTCAATGGTGATCAGGCTGTGTGTCACATCATGAAGGTCCAGGTTGAAGTCCAGGTTGAAGTAGCTAGGTCAGTTCTGAGGTTGATGCACACCCAGCACCAACGAGCTGAACGAGAACACCAAGCTGAGGCTCTATTGAAACTCAATTAGTCGGATGAGCTGTGATCTGTGTTAGCGACGAATCAGCTTGAGATAATGGGTGGGATGGGGAAGCCATTCTGTTCTAGTTGAAAGTGGCGATCTTGTTGTGAAGTGGTAGGCAGTTGCTGATGACTACTGAGCCATAAGTTAGGGTGCAGTTTGATCCGATTGGAGTACGATGAGATTGAAAAGTTGATCGATTGAGATGTGGATGAATACTGATCAGCTTGAAACGTAACTGACTCTCCAGCCCATTGACCCGTTAATTCATAGTCAACAGCAGAATTCAGGTACCAGTCACCTCTAACTTCCTCAATCACAATAAAACCAGTTGGCTGTGCTTTGTTGTAGAGTTGAACAACTCGAATTTTTTGAGTGGGATGATCTAGACTAGTGGGTTGATATAAAAAGCCTTGTTCAATTCCAAAGTCACTAATAGGAACATACTGGAGACGGCCATTGGAAAAGGATCCATCGGGGAAAAATCGAATACCTGGTGATAATTGCTGATAGAGCCAACTTTGAGGTGCTGGCTGAGGGTCTAATGAAGGATACTCGTTAGTCTGTTGCATGACACCAGGTTGAACTTCAGCAAAGGTAATAATGCTCTGTTTTCGGTTAGTAATGGTTAGAGTATCAGGATCATAAGTCGTGAACCAGCCTTCCCAGCAGCCCAAATGTTGCCTAAACCATTGATACTGTGTGTCCATATCTGGTGGATTGATGAAAGTATAACTAGCTTCCCATACTTGGCTCCCTATCGCCTCACTTGCCGTCTCTATTTCAGATTTAATCAGAATGAAATTAAAGGATGAAGGATAATCATCAAGGCTAAACCCTCGATTGCTTTCAATAGATAGCTTATTTGTCATATCCTTAAAAAATCTGAAGAGTCCTAAAGAGTAAGAGGATTTGAATCTATAACTTGGTTTAAATTATAAATCCTGTATCTTCAGTTTGGGCAGCTTGCCAACTGCGGGCATCAAAATACAGATCTTCGAGGGTTGTCTCTTGAAGGACTTGTCGAACTCGCTTTGCGATACGTTGCCAGACAGCTCGGGTGACCCAATCTTCGGCTGGAATTGAATCGGCCTCTTGTGATCCAAACGCGGGGGGATCAAGGGACTCTCCTACAGCAACTAAGATCTCAGCTAGCGTGATCTGGCGAGGCCGGCGAGATAGTAAGTAGCCCCCCTGAGATCCTCGTTGTGAGTGAACTAATCCAGCTTGACGTAGCTCTATCAACAGTTTCTCTAAATAAGGTGCTGGCAATTGCTGCCGTTCGGCAATCGTACGAACTGAGGTGGGCTGACGCGATCCCAGTAAAGCCAGGTCTAGCAACGCTTTAATGCTGTAATAGCCTTTTGTTGTTAGTTTCATAGATATCTCAGCCAAAAAATTCTTAATTTAGACTAGACAAACCTTGATCTATTTCATTATGATGTTTAACTGTTGCACAAACGCAACCGACTATAACTGTTAGTAACTACTGTATACGGATACTGAGGCACTCTGGAACTCGATCAGACGTGTCGTTAAGTCCAGGTAGTTTTGAGATCAAGCTTACTTAAGTAATGGTGATTCTTGACAGCTCTCAATTTTGACTAGTTTTTGTCTCACAAGTGAGAACTGTTCTGAAACAGTAGGTTGACGTGAGTCTGATTCTCAACATCTTGCGTACCTAGAGTCTTGATGACTCGGATCTTTTAAGAATCTGAATCTTAGAAGGTTGAGGTCAGACTTAGATAGTGAGGAGTAAGGGATAGGCCGTCACTGGTCTGCTGGCTGCCTTCAATAGCCATCTGAGATGTTGATCTCTTCGGTATTGATCAGGTGAAGCCTAGTTCAGGTGGAATATTCTTGGGCGGAACATTGATTAGGTCGGTGATGTAATTAAGCACTTTAGACTTTTCACTTTCCGTAGATGACCCCAAATAGTTTGTTCTGGAGGTTTGTTGTGGCTCTTGGTCTTTTGGGCAAAAAATTAGGGATGACACAGGTCTTCAGTGATAAGGGACTGGCTATCCCTGTGACTGTTCTTGAGGTAGGACCTTGTAAAGTCACACAGATTAAAACCCCTGAGACAGATGGCTACAATGCTGTACAGCTAGGCTTTGATCAGGTCTTGGCCAAGCGCATCTCTAAGCCTGAGCGTGGTCACTTAGCTAAGGCCGGTGTAGATGACTGTTTCCGCCATCTGTGTGAGTTTAAGGTTGATAAACCAAGTGACTTTCAACTGGGTCAAGAGATTAATCTGGATATCTTTCAAGTTGGTCAACTGTTAGATATTGCCGGGACTAGTATTGGACGAGGTACTAGCGGGTATCAGAAGCGTCACAACTTTGGTCGAGGACCTATGGCTCATGGTTCTAAGAACCATCGTTTGCCTGGATCGATTGGGGCTGGGACCACGCCAGGTCGCGTTTTTCCAGGGGTACGGATGGCTGGTCGTTACGGAGCAAAGCGGGTCACTACTCGTAAGCTTACTGTTGTTCGCATCTATCCTGATCGCAACGTGATGTTAGTGAAAGGTGCAGTCCCTGGTGTTGAAGGTGGATTACTTGAAATTAGTCCAACCAAAACCTGGGGAGTTGCTAAATAGAGGTTGCATTGAGGTCAAGGGTATCAGATCACCCCGTAAAGAATTAGAAGCAAGAGTTTAGCTAGGGATCAGACAATGGCAAGCTGTACGGTAAAAAATTGGGATGGTGAGGATGTGGGCACAGCTGAGGTAGAGTTGGCTGTTGCTCGTCCTGAAACGGCCTCTCATGTTCTGTATTTGGCCATGCGGCGGCAGCAGACTAATGCTCGGCAAGGCAATGCCCATACTAAGACTCGCTCCGAAGTTAGAGGTGGGGGCCGCAAACCTTGGCGTCAAAAGGGAACCGGTCGCGCCCGAGCAGGATCAATCCGATCTCCTCTATGGCCTAAGGGTGGTGTTATTTTTGGCCCACGCAAGCGCGACTATCACCTAGATATGAACCGTAAGGAGCGTCGGTTAGCGTTAAGAACAGCTTTCCAAAGTCGAGCTGACGATCTGATTGTTGTTGAAGATTTCACTGACAAGCTGGCTATCCCTAAAACTCGTGAAGTGGCTCAAGCCTTGCTGCGTTGGGGGGTTAGCCTTGATCAAACTGCTCTACTTGTCGTGCCTTATAAAACTGATCAAATTAACCGTGCTGCTCGCAACATTGCTCGAATCAAGCTGATGGCTGTTAATGATCTCAATGTTTTTGATCTGCTCCACGCGGATCGCATTGTGGTGACGCAGCCTGCACTTGACTTGATTAAGCAACAGTTAGAAGGAGCTAAAGCTGGTTTTGCAGTCACTCAACCCTCAGTCGATCCTAGTCCCGAGTTAGATGTTGACAGCTCGGCCACACCTGAAGGAGAGCAATCATGACCGATATTCAACGTGTTCTAGCTGATATTTTGATCCGTCCAGTTGTGACTGAAAAGACGACTCAGATGATGGAACTAGGTAAGTATGTTTTTGAAGTTCAGGCTACTGCCACTAAACCTCTGATTCGTCAAGCGGTTGAAGAAATGTTCGGGGTACGAGTAACTGATGTCAACACACTCAATTTGCCCCGTAAACGCCGTCGAGTGGGTCGTTATTTTGGCTTTAGAACTCGAAATAAGCGAGCTGTTGTCACTTTAGTCGAAGGGGATTCTATTACTCTATTCCCGGATGTTTAGGGTTTGTCTGATCTTGAATTTGCTTGTTCACCTCATGATTTAACACTATGGGTATTCGCTCGTTCCGTCCTTACACGCCCAGTACTCGTCAGATGACGAGATCGGATTTTGCAGAAATCACCACTTCTGATCCGGAAAAATCACTTGTAACTTATGTCCATCGTAAAAAAGGACGTAACAATCGGGGCGTTGTAACCTGTCGTCATCGCGGCGGCGGCCATAAGAAACTCTATCGAATCATTGATTTTCGTCGAAATAAGGTGGACATACCAGCTGAGGTGAAAACGGTTGAGTATGATCCATTCCGTAATGCTCGGATTTCACTTGTCCAATATGAAGATGGTGAAAAGCGATATATCCTGCATCCCAAAGGGTTGGAAGTCGGATCAACCGTCATGTCTGGTGAAAATGCGCCCATTGAGATTGGCAATGCCCTGCCGCTAGAGCGAATACCTCTGGGTATTACCGTCCACAATGTTGAGCTGATTCCAGGCAATGGGGGACAACTAGTGCGAGCTGCTGGGGCTGGTGCTCAGATTGTGGCTAAAGAGGGGGCTCATGTTTTGCTGAAACTGCCCTCAGGTGAAGTGCGAATGATTCGAAAAAATTGCTACGCCACGATTGGTCAAGTTGGCAATTTGGATGCTAGCAACATCAACATCGGCAAAGCTGGACGGAAACGTTGGATGGGACGCCGCCCTCAGGTTCGAGGTGTGGTGATGAACCCTGTTGATCACCCTCATGGAGGTGGTGAAGGTCGTGCCCCTATTGGGCGGCCTGCTCCGGTAACACCCTGGGGTAAGCCTGCTCTGGGCATGAAAACCCGTGAGAAGAAAAAAGCCAGCAATAAGTTAATAGTTCGAGGTCGTAAGCGAGGGGGTAAGCGGAATAAGGGAGGCCGTTCTTCTTAAAATTCGACGATCAATCTATATCTGTTTGTAACCGTTACTTGTAACCTTTGCTGAATTACTCAATCAAGCTGTCTAGGAGTTAATGATGGGACGCTCACTCAAAAAAGGCCCCTTTGTCTCAATTCGATTACTGGAAAAGATCGAAGATATGAATGATCGTAATGAAAAGCAAATGATTAAAACCTGGTCTAGAGCTACTACTATCTTGCCAATGATGATCGGTCATACTATTGCGGTTCATAACGGTAAGACTCATGTGCCAGTTTTCATCAGTGACCAAATGGTAGGGCATAAGCTGGGTGAGTTTGTCCCTACACGGAACTATCGGGGCCATGCCGCTGGTGATAAGAAGTCATCTCGACGCTAAAGATTCTAGTCTACTGCTTGGATCTGAGCCTGATTGATGTAATGCCCTAGTTATGCAGGTTAGGTGAACCCAATGGATGATGTTTTGGAAGTCAAAGCTGTGGCGCGCTACGTGCGAATGTCGCCTTTTAAGGTGAGGCGGGTGCTCAACCAAATTCGAGGTCGTAGTTATGCAGATGCTCTGATTTTGCTTGAGTTTATGCCGTATGCAGCCTGTGAACCAGTCCGGAAAGTCCTACGCTCTGCGGTTGCTAATGCTGAACATAACAACGGCATGGATCCAAGAGACCTGGTTGTGAGCACAGCCTTTGCTGATCAGGGTCCTACTCTCAAGCGATTTCGACCTCGGGCACAGGGTCGTGCCTATCGAATTCTAAAGCGAACTTGTCATATCACCGTTGCTGTAAGACCTATAGCTTAAGCTTTCTAGTTTCAACTTTTATGATGTTGACCCCTCTTATCACACACGGGATTTAATCTTATGGGACAGAAGATCCATCCAAATGGTTTTCGCCTTGGCGTCATCAGAGATCACCGCAGTCGGTGGTATGCTGAACCTGCCAGATATCCGGCCCTGTTACAGGAAGACTTCAAAATCCGAAACTACATCACCAAGAATTTGAACAGTGCTGGGTTAGCCGATGTGCAGATTGAACGTAAGGCTGATCAGATTGATTTGGAAATTCGGGCGGCCCGTCCTGGTGTAGTGGTGGGCCGAGGTGGCTCGGGTCTAGACTCGCTTCGACAAGGTCTCCAAAAAGAGTTGGCTTTACCAGGACAGAACCCCTCCGATCGAACGATCCGGATCAATGTAGTGGAAGTGACTCGAGTGGATGCTGAAGCTGCTCTCTTAGCTGAAAATATTGCTCAACAGCTTGAACGTCGGATTGCATTTAGACGCATTGTGCGACAGGTGATTCAACGGGCTCAGCGGGCCGGCGTCCAGGGTATCAAGATCCAGATCGCAGGTCGACTCAATGGGGCTGAAATTGCCAGAACCGAGTGGACCCGTGAGGGCCGTATTCCTCTACACACCCTCCGAGCTGATATTGACTATGCTGAGGCTCGCGCCCAAACCACTTACGGCATCATTGGAGTTAAAGTATGGGTCTTCAAAGGAGAAATACTCCCAGGCCAAGAGCGGCTGGACCAAAAGCCAGCACCGACCCAGCAACCTAAGCGACGCCAACGCCGGAAACCCACATTTGAAGATCGCTCAGAAGCTGAAGCCTAACCCTCAATTCATCAATGGCCTGGAGATCACTTAAGGATGTGCAACCATGTTAAGTCCTAAACGTACTAAATTCCGTAAACAGCAACGAGGTCGGCTCAAAGGTAAGGCGACTCAAGGTAATAAGCTTGACTTTGGTGATTATGGGTTAATGGCTACTGAGCCCACCTGGATCACTGCTCGTCAGATTGAATCCGGTCGTCGAGCTATGATGCGCTACATCCGCCGGGGGGGCAAGATCTGGATTCGGATTTTCCCTGATAAGCCCATCACGATGCGAGCGGCTGAAACCCGGATGGGATCAGGTAAGGGTAACCCTGAATATTGGGTAGCTGTAGTCAAGCCAGGTCGGATCCTCTACGAGCTGACAGGTGTGCCTGAAGATGTCGCGCGTGAGGCTATGCGATTAGCTGCGGCCAAGATGCCAATCAAAGTTAAATTTGTCACTAAAGCTGACTTTCAGCCGACCCCAGCAGCTGATGCACCACCTGATGCAGGAGACTCATGACTATGCCAATGCCGAAAATTGCAGATGCTCGAGCTTTGACTGATGAGGAGCTGGCCAATGAGATCGTTGCTGTCAAAAAAGAGCTCTTTGAGTTACGTCTACGCAAAGCAACTCGCCAGTTAGAGCAACCCCATTTGCTTCGTATGGCTAAACATCGTCTGGCTCAACTGATGACTGTTGAAGGGGAGCGTAAGCGTGGTATCCACTACAGTCGATCCGAGTCAACCTCTGACAGCGTATCAGCTGGAGCCAATGATACCTCAACAGAGAGTCCAGAGAGTAAGGAGGCGTAATGGCTACTAGAGAACGAGTGGGCATTGTTGTAAGCGACAAAATGCAAAAAACAGTTGTAGTGGCTATCGAGAACCGTGTATCTCATCCTAAATACGGCAAAATCGTAGTCAAGACTCGCAAGTTCAAGGCCCATGATGAGGACGATAAGTGTAAGGTTGGCGATCAGGTTCGAATTGCTGAAACTCGACCTCTAAGTCGCACTAAACGCTGGGCTGTTACAGCCATAGTTAGGGAGGCCAGGAAAGTATGATCCAACAGCAAACGATGCTCACGGTGGCTGATAATACCGGAGCTCGCCGCCTAATGTGTATTCGCGTCTTGGGTAGCAGTGGTCGCCGTTATGCAGGACTGGGAGACATCATTATTGGTGTTGTCAAAGATGCCCTGCCTAATATGCCCATCAAAAAGTCAGATGTTGTCAAAGCTGTGGTGATTCGAACGGTTGCCACTGTACGACGGCCAGATGGTCTCAGTATTCGCTTTGATGACAATGCAGCTGTCATCATCAACAATGAAGGTAATCCCAGGGGAACTCGAGTCTTTGGTCCAGTGGCCCGAGAGTTGAGGGAGAAGAATTTTACCAAAATTGTGTCTCTGGCTCCGGAGGTACTGTAATGCCTAGACGTCTCAAACCAAGCCAGGTTCAAGAGCTAACCAAGCAGCCAGGAATCCGACCTCACCGTAATTCCCTCCGCTACAAAATGCGGATTAAGAAGGGAGATACTGTACAGGTGATCTCAGGCCGTGACAAAGGCACTGTTGGTGAGGTGATTCGTTCTATCCCTGCCAAGAATATGGTGGTGGTAGAGGGGGTGAATGTGATCACTCGGCATCGCAAGCCCCAACGCGAGGGTGAGCCAGGCACTATTGAGCAGGTAGAAGCCCCTATCCATGTCTCCAATGTGATGGCCTATTCCAAAAAGGAGTCAGTGGCTAGCCGAATTGGTTACACCTTGACCTCCGAAGGCCGTAAAGTACGCTACCTCAAAAAGACTGGTGAAATCATTGATTAGCCCTTGTTCGATTGTTAGACTCTGACCCCGACCAGAGCAGGAAATAGGTAAAATGCCACAACGACTTTACACCCTTTATTACGACAAGATTATGCCGAAGCTCAAACAAGATCTCGGCTACGCCAATATCCATCAGGTTCCTAAGTTAGAAAAGATTGTGATCAATCGTGGGCTTGGGGAAGCCTCTCAGAACGCAAAGGCTCTAGAAGCTTCGATTGCGGAAATTGCCACTATTACAGGTCAGCGGCCTGTGATCACGCGAGCCAAAAAGGCGATTGCATCCTTCAAGATTCGTCAAGGTATGCCTGTGGGTCTGATGGTAACGCTTCGACGGGAAAAGATGTATGCCTTCTTAGACCGACTCATTAATGTTGCCCTGCCGCGGATTCGTGACTTTCGGGGTGTGAGCCCCAAGAGTTTTGATGGTCGGGGTAACTATACCTTGGGTGTTCGAGAGCAACTCATCTTTGCCGAAATCAGTTATGACTCTGTCGATCAGATTCGTGGTATGGATATCTCAATTGTGACCACAGCCAAAACTGATGAAGAAGGTCGAACGTTACTGAAAGCCTTTGGTATGCCGTTCACGTCTTGATGATTCTCATACCTTTGATCCCCCCTGACACAGAGGGTGCGCAGTAGAAGGTATGCAACAGGCCAAAAAAGGTATGCAGCAAAAGTTGTTACTGAGTCTCACTATGAATTTGCAGATTGTTAGCGTCTCCCAGGAGAACAGAGGTAGTCCCTAATGGCCCATACCAACGACACTATCTCCGATATGCTTACCCGAATCCGAAATGCCACCCTGGCTCGTCACGATTCGGTGCTGATCCCAGCTACTCGGATGACTCGCAGTATTGCTCGAGTTTTACGAGAGGAGGGTTTTATTGGCGAGGTTAGTGAAAATGGAGAAGGCATTAAATCTAACCTTGTTATTGAACTCAGGTATAAAGGCAAAGGTCGCAAGCCGATCATTAATGGCTTAAAGCGAGTGAGCCGTCCTGGTTTACGGGTGTACAAAAACCGCAAAGATCTCCCTCGAGTGTTGGGGGGTATCGGTATTGCCATCATCTCGACTTCAAGTGGTATCATGACCGACCGTGATGCTCGGCGACAAGGAGTTGGTGGTGAAGTCCTTTGCTATGTCTACTAGTGAGCGTTGTCAGAGGACTTAAATTGAGCACTCTTATAAATTGAGCATTATGGTTTAGCAGTTTGGAGTCACATTATGTCTCGAATTGGCAGAAAACCAATCCCACTCCCCGCCAAGGTCGATATCTCGATTGAGGGCCAGACTGTGATGGTCAAAGGTCCCAAGGGAGAACTTCAGCGTACTTTACCAGCACTAGTTGTTGTATCCCAAGAGGAGCAAACTGTACTGGTAAACCGAGTGAATGATTCTCGTAAATCTAGGGAAATGCATGGCCTATGTCGAACTCTAGTCGCTAACATGGTCAACGGTGTTTCGGTTGGGTTTGAGCGGCGGCTAGAAATTCAAGGGGTTGGTTATCGTGCGTCCACTGAAGGTACAACCTTGATCATTAATGCTGGGTATAGTAACCCGGTCCGGATGCCGTTTCCTCCAGGGATCCAGATCAAAGTTGAGAACAACACCAACATCATTGTCTCCGGTATCGATAAAGAGTTAGTCGGGAACACTGCGGCTCGGATCCGGGCTGTTCGACCTCCCGAACCTTACAAAGGCAAGGGGATTCGGTATGCTGGCGAGATGATTCGACTCAAAGCGGGTAAGTCAGGTAAGAAGAAATAGCGATGAAACTCAACCGAAAGTTTACAACCCAACAGCGGCACAAACGCATTCGCCGCAAAGTGCATGGCACAGCAGACTGTCCCCGACTGGCTGTGTTCCGTTCTCACCAGCATATTTACGCTCAGGTGATTGATGATGTTAAGCAGCATACTCTTGCCGCTTCTTCTACTGTGGATAAAGAATTGAGAGATAGCCTAGCTTCAACAGCTACTAAGGAAGCTGCAGCAGCAGTGGGGCGTTTGATTGCTCAACGCGCTTTGGAAGCAGGTATTACAGACGTTGTGTTTGATCGAGGTGGCAAACTCTATCATGGACGGGTCCAGGCCTTGGCTGATGCTGCCCGTGAAGCTGGCTTGAATTTCTAAATGTAACCAATGGGTAGCTGAACTGGAGAGGATCAGACAATGGCAGAACAACGAGAACGACGCCGCAAGAAAAATAAAGAGGTCCGAGAGTCGACGGAGTGGCAAGAGCGGGTTATTCAGATCCGACGTGTGACCAAAGTTGTCAAAGGGGGTAAGCAGCTGAGCTTCCGAGCTGTTGTGATTGTTGGCAATGAGCAGGGTCAAGTGGGTGTGGGTGTCGGCAAGGCTAAAGATGTCATTGGAGCTGTTCGAAAAGGTGTCTCTGATGGCAAAAAGAACTTAGTAGAAGTGCCCCTAACCACAGGTTTATCCGTTCCGCATCCGATGAAAGGCAATGGTGGGGGTGCGCAAGTTTTGGTGATGCCTGCTGCTCCTGGAACTGGTGTTATTGCAGGTGGTGCTGTTCGAACAGTGCTGGAATTAGCTGGAGTTCGCAATAGTTTGGCCAAACAGCTAGGTTCTAGCAACCCACTTAATAACGCTAGAGCTACCATTGATGCCCTAGGTCGGATGCGTAGCTTTGATGCTGTGGCTGCAGAACGAGAAGTTGAGATCCAGAAGCTGCACAAGCGCTAAATTGCTTGATAGGCTGGGGCCACCTTAGTCTTTGTGGATGAGGTAACTAAGTAGCTCAAGGTAGTTGAGACACGTTGATCCTTTACAACTGTGCTGGTGTTTATCTGTATTAGATGGAGTTGTTATGCGCTTAGCTGATATTAAGCCTAGTCCTGGGTCCAATCGTCGTCGCCGCCGTTTAGGTCGGGGCATTTCAGCTGGGCAAGGCGCTTCTTGTGGCAAAGGGATGCGAGGTCAGAAAGCCAGATCAGGTCGTAGTACTCGGCCTGGATTTGAAGGAGGCCAGATCCCACTGTATCGTCGGGTACCCAAGCTCAAGCACTTTCCACTGGTTAACCACAAGGAATTCACGATTGTTAATGTTAAGGACTTAACTGAGTTACCAGCCGGATTAGAAGTGACATTAGAGAGCTTACTGGCTCAAGGTATTGTTACCAGTAATGACGGCCCCCTTAAAATACTCGGCGATGGCCCTTTGACAGTTCCCTTAACCGTAAAGGCTTTTGCTTGTACAGCTACAGCTCGTGAAAAAATAGAGGCTGCTGGCGGGCAAGTGGTTATTTTAGAGCCTCCTAAGCGGATCTCTTCCAAACAGAAAGCTGAATTAACAGAGAGTCAAGCTGCAACTGCTGAAGTGACTTCGGTTGAAAACTAGGGATGTTACATTCATCAAAGCCCATGATGTATTCAGGCTAGAAGATCTGATAGATTAGGCAAAGGCTCCGCGTAAGTGAGGTTCAACACATGGTTAGTGATCGAGGGTCAACCCCCTCTCCTAGAGAGACATTTATGCAGATGGCCCAGGCCTCAGGCTTGAGAAGTCGCGTCTTTCTCACCTTAGGATTGTTGTTGCTGTGTCGTGTGGGTATCTATATCCCTATTCCCAATATTGATCGCACAGCATTGGAGGCCGTGATTGGAAGTAATGCGGCGTTGGGCTTTTTGAACTTATTCTCAGGGGGAGGATTTGCGACACTAGGTATCTTTACTTTAGGCATCTTACCCTTTATCAATGCCTCGATCATTATGCAACTGTTGGCCACTGCCATACCCTCGTTAGAGCGGTTGCAAAAGGAAGAAGGTGAGCAAGGTCGACGTCAGGTCTCGCAGTACACGCGCTATTTAACCCTAGTCTTTGCGATGCTGCAGGGTTTGAGCTTGGCGATCTGGGCTTTATCACAACAGTTAACTACAGCAGCAGCCTCAACTAGTCCTGTGGCTTTTGTCTTTACATCAACACTAGCTCTAGCTGCCGGTTCAGCCTTTGTGATGTGGGTAGGTGAGTTGATCACAGAACGAGGGGTTGGTAATGGCCCTTCACTGCTGATCTTTATCAACATTGTTTCCTCCCTACCTACAGCCCTGATCAATACAATTAGTCAAGCTCGCACCAACGATAGTTATGTCGGGGGGACTATCCTACTGTTTGTGGTATTTATTGTCATGATTGTTGGGATTGTTTGTGTACAGGAAGGTCAGCGTCGGATCCCAATCATTTCAGCTAAGCGTCAGGTGGGCAATCGCCTTTATCGAGAGCAGAAAAGTTATTTGCCCTTGAAGCTAAATCAGGGTGGTGTTATGCCTATTATTTTTGCGACATCCGTTCTGATTTTACCTAGCTTCCTGGTGTCAACCTTTGCAACTGAAAACCAATTGCTGATTGATTTCTTTCAGTTGTTTACACCTAATTCATGGACCTATATCCTCTTCTACTTGATCTTGATTCTGTTTTTCAGCTATTTCTATGCCTCTATCTTGATCAACCCTGAAGATTTGGCGAAGAACCTCAAGAAGATGGGAACTAGTATTCCTGGTATTCGACCCGGTAAAGCAACGGCCGATTACATCTCTCAAGTTATGAATCGACTAACCTTCTTGGGTGCAATCTTCTTGGGTGCCGTGGCTACGATTCCCTCAATTGTTGAGACAGCAACGGGGATCCGAACCTTTCAAGGCTTGGGAGCAACCTCACTCTTGATTCTGGTGGGTGTGGCTATTGATACTTCAAAGCAGATTCAAACTTATGTTGTCTCGCAGCGTTACGAAGGAATGGTGAAGCAATAGTGGCAAGATTGATCTTTTTAGGACCTCCTGGAGCCGGTAAGGGAACCCAAGCTGAGAAGTTAGCCGTTGACTATAGCATTCCCAAAATTTCTACAGGCGATATGCTCCGTGCGGAAGTCAGGGCTGAGACTCATCTAGGTCTAGAAGCTAAGAGCTATATGGATGCAGGAGATCTTGTGCCTGACCACATTTTGGTGGCTATGGTAAAAGGGCAACTTGAAGACAAAACGATCGGTTGGATTTTGGATGGGTTTCCTCGCACTATTCCCCAAGCTCAGGCTCTGGAATCCCTGTTAGTTGAACTCCATCAAGCCTGTGACTGTGTGATCAATCTTGATGTTCCTGATGATGCGATTGTGGAGCGATTGCTGAAGCGTCAACGAAAAGATGATACTGAAGAGTTGATTCGTCACCGCTTAGATGTTTACCGCAAACAGACCCAACCTTTGATTGAGTATTACCAAGAGCGAGGGTATCTCAATAAGGTTGATGGCAACCGCTCTGAAGAAACTATTCATACTGAGTTAAAGGATCTGATCGAAACAGTCAGTCATACCAATGGCTCTGTTTAGCTAGTGTTGTCTAACTTTTCAGGTTGTCCTGACTATGGTTCATTCACCCTACAAGCGGTTTTTTATTTGTGGGTCTGCCTTGACGGGACAACCTGATCATCATCATTTAGGCGAGGCTCGACTGATCAAGCCGACTCGTACTCAACCTCACTATCGACTCCATAGTGTAGCTGATCGCCATCCTGGTATTTATCGCACTGAGAGCTCTGGCATCTCAATACCTGGTGAAGTCTATGAACTTACGCTAGAGCAGTTTGATGCCCTCTTAGCCTCCGAGCCTCCCGATCTCTATCTGGGGGAAGTAACTCTGGACGATGGTGAAGTTGTGCCGGCTATGTTGTATCCACAAGATCTGATTGAGTCGAGAAACTGGCCTGATATTTCAAACTATGGGGGATGGGCTGCCTATAAACAGTCTCTTCAGCAGTAGCGCGATCAGTGAGATAGATGCTTGATAACAGTTAATTAGTGTTAGAGGTATCCCTGTCGTAGCTGATTCCACAAGGTTAAGTAGTTAACCACTTGATCTTCAGGTAATGGCATTAAAAATTCACCGAAGTCCAGCGGATCAGATTTTAGATCTGGACGAGTTTGTAAGGAAGGTGAGAGTTCTGTCGTATCGCTTCCAGGTAAAACTGTAGCCAACTTACTCAAATTCATGATTCGGTTGGCTGTATCAGTATTGATCACTAGATTTAGCCAAGCTTGAATCCAAGTTGATAGCTCTGGATCCTCTAAGCTCTCCGAACCGTTGAGTTGCCTGGGCACTACCCACAGATCGTACCAAAGGGATGAGCCTGAGGCTGGAATCACAATTTCAAATTCGCGGTAACTGTTTTGGAGTGCAAATAGATCTTCAGTCCAGCCTACAGCTACCCATGACTTTTCAATGCGGAGCAGTTGTAAATAAGCGCTTGAAGTATAGGTTGAAACTTGGTTATGAAGCGATCTTAAATCTGCTAGTAATCGAGTATCATTCAGACTTAAATTTTCATTGTAGGAGCGACCTTGAGATTTGAGCACCAACCCAATAACTTCGCGAGGATGATCGGGCAAGGTTACTTTTTGTCTTAACTCAGGTCGCCATAGGTCAGACCAATCTGTGATCGGTTCTTGCACAAAACGACGGTTGTAAGCAATAGCTGTCGCCCCCCACCGCCAAGGTAAACCCCAAATTGTGTTTTGATCCCGACGGACAATCTGTTGCCAAGCTGCAGGTAATTGTGACCATACCGAGATGGCGGCTGGATCTAATGCTGCTATCAAGTCAAAGTCAATAGCTGGCTGTAGCCAATCGGCTCCTAATAACGTGATTAAGATGGGTGGTGGAGGCACTTGAAACCAGGTGAAAGGATTCCATCTGGTGTTGACTGAGGGGTTCAAACTAGCTTTAAGACTATTGAATAGCTCGGCTCTCGTATCCACTAGATCTAGGCTTAATGGGCTATCAATAGAGTTGCGGAATTGGCTGATCAGACTGTTGGGTAAAGACTGTTTAAGACTGCGAATGACCCAATCTTGAGCCTGGCGAGAGCCACACCCTTGGAGCAGTAAGGCAAGCCCCCCCACAAATTGACGACGACTTAGCATAGACATCCTAAAATACAAGGTTGATTCACAGATAGGTGCTTAATGAAAGCCATTTGTATGTACCGCTATGGCGATCCGGATGTCTTGATCATGGAAGATATTCCCAGACCCAACCCCAGTTTGGGTGAAGTGTTAATCCGGGTCCAAGCGATTGGCATTAACCCTGTTGATTGGAAAACACGGCGAGGTCGGGGTATGGCTAACCGAATTGGCTATTTACCCCTTATTTTAGGATGGGATGTGGCGGGTGTCATCGAGGCTGTGGGACCGGGAGTGATCAACTTTCAAGTTGGCGATCCAGTCTTTGGCCTCATCCGATTGCCTGCTGAAGGTAAAGCCTATGCTGAGTATACGACAGCACCTGCAACAGAGATCATGCATCAACCTAAAACCTTGGATGCTATTCATGCAGCGGCTATACCGTTGGTGGCCTTAACCGCCTGGCAAGCTCTGTTTGAACGGGCTTTACTGACGACCGCTCAAAGAGTCCTTATCCATGCCGCTGCAGGGGGAGTGGGGCACGTAGCTGTACAGCTTGCTCAAGCTAAGGGGGCTGAGGTGATTGCTGTGACTTCATCTTCAACAGTCTCGTTTTTACAGGAGTTGGGCGTGAATCAAGTGATTAATCGAGAGGAAGTCCCATTTGAAACATTGGGATCTACGCTTGATGTGGTCCTGGATCCTTTAGGGGGAGAGATACAGACACGTTCCTTGAAGGTGTTGAAGCCAGGCGGTTACTTAGTGTCGCTTGTGGCTGAACCGGCACCGGCGCTCTTGGCTCGCTATGGTGTGAGTGGCAGTCGGATATTGGTTTATCCTAATGTCTCTCAACTCATTGAAATTAGCCATTTGATTGATTCTGGGCAGATCAGACCGGTGGTCAGTCGGGTAGTTGGCTTTACTGAAGCTGATATTCGCATGGCCCATGCCTGGAGTGAAGCTGGACATACCCGTGGTAAAATTGTGGCTCGTCTGAGTTGATTGCTACGCTAAAATTTAATTTCAACCTAACCCAGGCAAGAACTGATCTATTTAAAAAGAAAGCTTTAGGTTTAATGATGGCAACACCGACAGATCTAAAATCTCAAATTCAACAGTTTTATGACCGATCCTCCCTACTATGGGAAGAGGTGTGGGGCGAGCACATGCATCATGGTTATTATGACTCTCTCACCATTGATCGGCGTCAAGCTCAAATTAATCTGATTGATCGTCTCTTGCAATGGGGTACTGTCAAAACTGCCCAACAGATCCTAGATGTGGGGTGTGGAATTGGTGGGAGTACTTTAGATCTGGCCCAACGATTTGGAGCTACGGCTACTGGAATTACCCTCAGTCCCGTGCAGGCTAACCGAGCTCGAACTCGAGCCATTCATCTTAATCTCGTGCAACAGACCCATTTTTATGTAGCTGATGCTTTAAATCTGCCTTTTCCTGATAATCACTTTGATCTGGTGTGGGCCCTAGAAAGCGGAGAGCATATGGCCGATAAAGCTCGCTTCTTAAAGGAATGCTTTCGAGTTTTACACCCTGGAGGGCGCTTACTGATGGCGACGTGGTGTCATAAACCTAGCCCTCTCTCGATCACCGATCAGTGGTTATTGCAGGGAATTTATGCTGTCTACTGCTTGCCCTACATTATTAGTTTGCCTGCTTACTGTCAAATTGCGGCTGCAACTGGCTTTCAACAGATAAGCTCAGATGACTGGTCTAGTCATGTGGCACCGTTTTGGTCTGCTGTGATGGATTCCGCTTTAGATCCTGCCATTCTCGTTAATGTGCTCTCGAAAGGTTGGACAACCATTCAAGCGACTTTAGCTCTCCCGTTGATGTCTCAGGGATACGCTAGCGGAGTGATTCAATATGGTGTTTTGACTGGCCTTAAACCTGAAAGATCTGGAGATGATCAAATTGGCCATTAAAGTAGAAAGTATCATCATTTAAATTGGCTTTGTCGTCAAAGTGGTGTGAAAAACGGGCAAGCTGGAAGGATCGTTTCAGGGGTTTAAAATAGACGCTCGTGCCATCGTTAGATCCCAAGTGTTGTTTAAGCAAGGTGAGAATGGATTAACCTCACGGACAGGTATCGATTCATGTACTTTTTAGGGCTAAATCTCTAGTCTCCAGATTAATTGTTTTTTTCTAGGCCAAATGTAAATGTGTTGTTTCATTACAAGATTTGGGTTCCCTACCACCAGAATCGTCAACGCTCGATCATTGACTGAACACCCTCTAAACGCCAGAATGATCAGTAAAAATCAGAATGATCAATCCGATCAGCCAAGATCATGAGCAAGCTTAGATCTAAAAGTAACTCTCTGTTGAAGAGGGACCCTTGCTACGACCATTTGCACGAGAAAACCCTGCCAGATGGACCAGGCTAATAATCGCTTCGAGATTTACTTTAGCTCGGCCAGCAGAAGGTTCGATGGGGATACTAGTAATGGAGATCTCAGAATACTATCGGAGCGATCTCAGTTCAGATGATTAAACCCATCACCAGTCCGATCTGAACTTGAATGCATGATGTGATCAATTCTACTTCTAGGTGTCTGGACTTTACCGACTTAGGCTGACTCCTAGCAAACATCTGATAATCTAAACTGAATCATCCCAATCAACCCAATCAATAGGATAATTTCGGACGAGGTGTTGAGTCAGATCTTGGCCTGGAGGATTGTAAATGCGTCAACGATGGCGATCTCAGTGGGTTCCCAAAGGGGGCATTACTCGACATACTGGGAGTCCCATTCCTCCTGAGATGGACTTTTTTGTGGTTCCACCGCCTGATATTGGCAAGATCTTATCAGCAGACAGTACCTTAACTACGCTGCAGCAACCTCTGCCGTTGGGGATTCGACTCTTAATTGCTCTGGCTGTGGGGTTGGTCATGGCTGTGGCTACTTTTTTTGCGATAGCTCCCCTACAACTGGATCTCATGTTGCCCCTGATCCTAGGCATAGGTGGCTTAGTCGGGTTGTTGGCCTACTTTAGTATTCAATTTTCTCATCGCTGCTCATTTGTGGGTGACAGTGGGATTGTTGAATATCGTATCCGTGGATCTCGATCGTCGACCCCCAGAAAACGACTCCTTTATTTCAGCAATGCCAAAGAACTCTACACGAGTCAGGTTCGTAACTACAGTCGTCAAACCTATACGGATACTAGCTACGACTACACCTGGATCTGCAACACTGGGAAACCCTTCCGCTTACGTGGCCGTTTCAAAAGTTATGAAGGCTGGCCGAAAGAGGGGGATGCCTGGCACTTTGCCAATGCAGCTGAATTTGCTTGGAGTGCTTATCTGTTGCAATTTGCCAATCAACAATTGGAGCAGGTGGGGTATGTGGAATTTCCACTCAAGTCAAACCCAAAAGCAGTTCGAGTTGGTGATGGTTACATTGCTTTTCAATTAAAAGATGGCTCCACCCAACAAGCCTCAGTGCAAGATATGAAAGATATTAGCCTTGATGGAGGCCGATTTCAGTTTACCCACAAAGATGCTCGCTGGTGGTCGGGTAAGGGCAAATATGCTTTCACCTACAGCACCATTCCCAATGCAAGACTGTTTCTCCTCTGTCTCGATCGGTTGGCTCGTATTTCTTGGGATTGAGCTAAAGAGGTGAGGATGTTGGGGCTTTAGCTCTAGCATAGATGGTGGTCAAGGTGGCTAGTTGTTGAGCCAGGTCTGGACATAGTGTAGTTGATGCAACTCTCCAGCCCCAATTGCCCTCGGCGGTGCCTGGAGTATTCATACGGGCTTCACTACCCAACCCTAATAAATCTTGCAGTGGAACCAGGGCCCAGTCTGCCACAGAAGCCCATACCAGCCGGATCAAGGTCCAATGAAGACCCGAGTGATCTAGGGCTGGGTCCAATCCTAAATAGTTGTATAAGGCTTCTAAATCAGCGGGGCCTCGCTCTGGACTCTGTAGCCAACCCATGAGCGTGTCGTTGTCGTGGGTGCCTGTGTACACAACAAAGTTGCGATCAAAATTGCAAGGCAAAAATGGATTATCAGGACCCAACACTCGTGGATCGGCATCGGCGGCGAGCATATTCGCTAATGCCACTTGATCAAAGCCAAATTGCAGGACCTTCATCCCCTTCAAGCCAAACCGATCTCTCAGTTCAATGACATCTGGAGTAATGACCCCTAAATCTTCAGCAACAATAGGTAGAGTTCCTAATTCAGCTTGAATTTGATGAAAGAGATCAACGCCAGGCCCCGGAAGCCATTGCCCCGATTCAGCTGTCTCTGAAGCTGCCGGAATGGCATAGTAACCAGCAAACCCGCGAAAATGATCAATTCTGATCCAATCCACTCGGCTTAATTCAACTTTGATCCGGTTAATATACCAGTCATAGCCTTTTTGTTGCATAACCTCCCAGTTGTAGAGTGGATTCCCCCAACGTTGCCCAGTTTTGCTAAAGTAATCCGGAGGTACACCAGCTACAGCTGTAGGATGACCGGTTGGATCCAATTGAAATAGATCTCGATGTGACCAGACATCTGCACTATCTCGAGCTACATAGATGGGCAAGTCACCCACTAATTGAATACCTTGTTGATGGGCATACGCTTTCAACTGCCGCCATTGCTGATCTAAAAGATATTGGTAAAACTGATGTTGATTGATTAATCCAGTGTAGTTAGTTTCCACTTCAGCCAAAGCCTTTGGATCAGCGAGAGCTTGGGGTTGTGGCCAATGAATCCACTCCTGATCATTATGGACTTGTTTCAAGGTCATGAACAGAGCATAGGATTGGAGCCAATCGGTTTGATGCGAAAATTCTGCAAAGGCTTGCCAATCAGCATCCGCCGCAATAGTTTGAAATCGATTCCAGGCTTTTTTCAGTAGAGCCAGTTTAAAGGGTTGGACATATTCAAAGTTGATCTGATCAGGGGGGGATTGTTGCAGCAGCGGCCATTCGGGTAAAGTCTCCCAATCCGTCTCGATTAACCAACCAGTTTTAAGGAGATCATCAATACTGATCAAAAGTGGATTTAAGGCAAAGGCGGAGTAACAAGCATAGGGGGAATTGCCAAACCCTGTTGGGCCTAGCGGTAAGATCTGCCAGAGTGATTGACCTGCCTGGGCTAAAAAATCAACAAACGCGTAGGCTTGGGGGCCAAAATCACCAATGCCCCACTGACTGGGTAAAGAGGTAATGTGCAGAAGAATCCCGCTTGCTCGGCTCACAGCTGGTACCTTGATAGATGAAATCCCTCAACAACTTATCAGGCTAGGGGGCCTTACTGTGACTCAAAGATCACAAACAACTTTGCCTACCCTAGTCTATAATTTGCCCAATGCTGAGTTGGTCAGCTGTAAAAAAGCTACAGAAAAGCTATGGATGGAGCATGACCCACGGATCCTTTAGTCCCAGAGCCTCTCAAGTTAGTCCTAACCCTTCCAAGTTAGCCACTATCAAGGTTGAAGATCTAACGATCACATTTCCCTCCTCGCCGGGATCAAATCAAAGATCTCATCCAGGATCTAAAGCCGTAGTTAACCATGTTTCATTTGAATTAAAACCAGGATCAACCCTAGGTATTGTGGGTGAGTCTGGGTCCGGTAAAACGATGACGGCTCTGGCCTTACTGGGATTATTACCTCCCTTGGCTCAACTTCAAGGCCATATTCTCTATCAACCGTCAACTTCAGCCCCGATTGAGTTAACGCAGCTGTCGCCTGTGCAGATGAGTCGCTATCGTGGGGACCAAATTGCTATGATCTTTCAAGAACCGATGTCATCTCTGGATCCGGTCTACACCTGTGGGTATCAAGTCCAAGAAACGATTTTAGCCAATGAATCTGTCACCCTGGCTGAAGCTGAACAACGAACTCAGGCTTTATTTGAAGAAGTCCAGCTCTCGCCTGACCTCCGATATCGATATCCCTTTCAACTTTCGGGAGGTCAAATGCAACGGGTGGCGATTGCTGCGGCGATTGCTTGTAATCCAGCCTTGCTTCTGGCAGATGAGCCGACTACCGCTTTAGATGTAACTGTGCAAGCGGAGATTTTAGCTCTGTTACGAAAGTTACAAGCTCGTCGCCAGATGTCTATGATCTTTATCAGTCATGATCTAGGCATCATTGCTGAAGTCGCTAATCAAGTGTTAGTGATGTACCAGGGAACGGTTGTTGAACAAGGATCGGTAACTCAACTCTTTCAAAATCCTCAACATCCCTATACTCAGGGCTTATTAGCTTGCCGTCCCGTTCTAGATCGCCGCTTAAGCCGGTTGCCCACAGTAGCCGATTTTATCAGTTCTGCTGGATCAACCCCCCAAGCTAAGAGTAGCCTCAGTGTGGCTCAAGCCTTAAATATAGCGGAGATCACTGCTGCTGAAGTGAATGAACGAGTCCAAGCCCTACAGAAACAGCCACCCCTGCTCCAGGTCTCCGACTTGAAAACCTATTTTCCGATCACTCGAGGTGTTTTTAAACAAGTGGTCGGTGAGGTGAAAGCAGTTGATGGTGTGAGTTTTAAAGTCTATCCTGGTGAAACATTGGGATTGGTAGGGGAGTCCGGCTGTGGTAAGTCAACTTTAGTTCGGACTGTATTGCGCTTGGTTAGAGCCACTGCAGGCCAGATTATTTATGATGGGGATGATCTGTTGGCACTCAATGCCCAGCGAATGGGCCGATTACGGCGAGATCTACAATTGATCTTTCAAGATCCTTTTGGTTCCTTAGATCCACGGATGACAGTGGGAGAGTCAGTGATCGAGCCCATGGTTCTTCATCGTATCGGTGGCAATCGGGCTGAACGGTACCAGCGAGCTCGAACGCTCTTTACTCAAGTTGGGTTAGATCCAGAGAGCTTAAGTCGTATGCCCCATGAATTTTCAGGTGGTCAACGGCAACGGATTTGCATTGCACGCGCGCTGGCATCTGAACCTCGGTTAGTGATCTGTGATGAGGCTGTTTCAGCGTTGGATGTTTCTGTTCAAGCTCAGGTTCTTAACTTACTTAAGCAGCTTCAAGATGAACTGAAGTTGACCTATATCTTTATTTCCCATGATCTCAGTGTTGTCAAATTTATGAGTGATCGGATTATGGTGATGAATCGAGGCAAAATTGAAGAAATTGCACCTGCTGATCAAATCTATACCTCGCCTCAGACTGACTACACCCGTCAATTGATTGCAGCTGTGCCTAAGTTAGAGCCTCATTCCAATGTTGAATAGTAGTTATCCTGATTTTGAATGTGTGAGTCGATTCAATCATTGTTAGATTAAGTGATCCTGGTCTAAGATTAAAGCACGTAAATTGTTTAATCACAGTCTTCTGTCAGGTTTGATGGTTGAAACTGAGATTGAACCTAGAGATCATTGTCTCCCACTTATTAGTCTGTCCAAACATATCTGAAAATCTCTGGATCTCGTTGTTATTAGGTATCTACTGTGTTTAACCAAACAATCAATATTCTACTGCGCCACTATGGCAAGTCGGTGCGCCATGGTCTTGATCACGAGCAATTAGAACTTTACTCTGAAGGACGATTTACAGTTTACAAATTGACTTCTGATTTTGATGGTCGATCGGTATTTGTCATTACACAAGATCGCAAAGATGTTTACGTTTCAGGGGATGCTTACAATCAAAGGCACATTTCAGGTGAATGGGAACAATGGCTTCAGCAAAAAGTCATAGCAATTCCGCTTAATTCTTCATCTATGGCATTAAGTTATTGATCGCTGTTCAGTGTTGCTTGAGTTTAATGTTACTTGAGTGAATGATGGTAAAAATTTTAGCTATTTGGCGGTTGTTTTTAAGTTGACGAAGAGAGACGAAGATAAAAGCCAACGGAGGATTTGAACAGTATCTTGAAGCCTAGCCATTCAGATCTCGATCTATAAGAGGCTGGGAGTGGTGGTAATCTAGTTGTGTTTGATAGTGCTGGTCTGGACTTAAGTTCGGCTCAAATCTCTTATGGCCAAGCTCAATCATCTCAAACTCTTAAGTCGGCGGCCTGATCGACTGGTGATTGGGATCCGTCCGCTAGAGGCACGGGTTTTGCTCCTTCGGATTCTAAGTGGGATGAGCTTGATCGCCATAGGGATCTATTGGTGGCCTCAAAGTAAAGTGATTAGTCTGGGTTTAGGGTTAGTGGGTAGTGTCCTGGCCCTGCCTCAGAACCCCACTGAGACCTTGATTTTAAGTAAGCCTCATGATCAAGTCCTACTGCTACACCATCGATTTTTTCTCCCTAAAGTTAAAGCGAGTTGTGCCTTATCTGAGGTGACTGATGTTCAAGTGTCTCGTGAGGCGGTTGATCGTTATGCTGAGGATCAAACTCTTTATCGCTGTCAGGTTCTTTTAATCTTGAAATCTGGTGAGCATCTCATGGTGGGCGATTATGTCAGCCAATCTGCCAGAGGAGACAGCAGCCCTAGAGAGATGGCCCAAAAGATGGTCAAATGGATCCGTACCTTCCTCAGGGACTAATTGAGATCAGCCATAGACTTGAGTGTGTCAACTAAAGTTTCTACGACTTCTTGATAGGGTTTCGCTAGTGCTTCCTCGCCAGCTTCAGCTAGAGACCATCCCATACTATTGGTTTGTTGCACAATGGTACTCTGGCGAACGGAGGAAAAGATGGGGATCCCTTGCATCACTTCTTTGAGGGCTTCTAAGGCGGCTCTGGACATTTTAGTTCGATTACTCCCGACCCACTGATCCCGAGTAGGCAGGATGCCAAGCACTTTAGGAACATGAAAATCCAGTTCGGATAATTCTTTAACCAGGATCATAGTGCTGAGTGCTCCCATAACGCCCTTTTGCGTACACTCCGTGGGCACCACCAAATAATCTGAAGCCAGGATTGAGTTATAAGTTAACAACCCCTTGGAGGGTGGACTATCGATCACGAGAAAATCGTACTGATGCAGAATCGGCTTGAGGGCGCGCCGCAGAAACAGCTCACGACCAGGTTCCATCGTAATAGCATCGATAGCTCGGGAAAGACTGTAATCGCTCGGAGCTAAGGCTAGCTGACCGCCACGATCTTCATTCAGGGGCAAGCGAATGATATCTGCTATACTGACCCGATCAAGCCCCGGTACAATAGTCTCAGCTACGGTTGCTGTTTCGGATAAATCGGTCCACCCTAGCCATTGACTCAGGTTGCCTTGAGGATCAAAATCGATAGCTAATGTCTTACCATGATCTAGCGCTAGCATGGTGGCCAGGTTAAGCGTAGCTGTTGTTTTTCCAGAGCCACCACTCAAGCAGACAACCGTCACGATCGTAGCGGGTTTAGATCCTGTAGACATGTGTTTTTCCTGTTAGGACCCTACACTAAACACTATACCTAGCGTTTCCCAAAGTGGCCCATAGGATGACAACTTATTGTAAAGCGCTCTGAATGGGAGTTTGAGCTAGCGAGGTTTATGGAGCCTAGTGTGATCTGGAGTCTAAGTTGGATCGATGTGCTAGTGATGGGCATTGTTTTTGTGGCTAGCTTGACTCAGAGTTTGTCTGGATTTGGCTTTGGGCTAGTGGCAGTCCCCTTGCTCCAACAGGTAATTGGTATCGTGCCCACGGCTTCACTAGTCACTTTAGTCTCATTGATCATTGTTATCAGTTTAATCATTTATTATCGCCAGGCTCTGCAACTGCAAGCTGTGGCTCGCTTAGCTGTAACCTCGATCGTGATGATTCCGTTAGGTGTTTATTTATCTGCCCATCTTAATGACTGTCTATTTAAAGCTGGATTGGGCATTCTACTCGTGGGCTACAGCAGTTACAGTCTCTGTGATCTAAAGCTCCCTCAGCTAACATCAACCCTCTGGAGCTATTGGGCTGGGGCCTGCTCAGGATTATTAACGGGATTGGCTAATGTTGGCGGGCCGCCTTTGATCATCTATGGGCAATGCCAGAAGTGGTCACCAGAGACGTTTAAGTGCAACTTACAAGGCCTATTTTTAACAAACATCTGTTTGGTTTTTCTGAGTCGTCTCTGGCAAGGTAGTTTGACCCCAGAGATCTGGCGATGGTTTGTTCTCTGTTTACCCATGCTGGGCTTCAGTTTATCCTTGGGGATCTGGCTCGGTAAGGGGATCCATCCAGTGCAGTTTAGACGACTCATTTGGAGTGGTTTGATTGCGATTGGGATCCTATTACAGGTTCAAGCTCTGCTCTGTTTTCGCTAAACGGTTAACTAAAGGGATTGGCCAAATCGATAGCCTTTACCATAGACTGATTGAATGAATGCAGGTTCAGCTGAGGTAATGCCTTCAATTTTTCGGCGTAGTAAACGGACTTGAGCGGCCAGAACATTACTACTAGGTTTTTCACCAGTGGGCCAGAGATGTTGGTAAATCTGATCATGGGTGAGCAACTGGCCTGGACAACGCATAAATAACTGCAGTAATCGGACCTCTTTTTCAGATAGATGAACGCTTTGGCCTAGACAGTGAACCACTTGACAAGCTGGATCAAGGTAGAGATCTTGATAGTGTAAAGGGCTGGTTGAGAGGGGTCCTCCAGCATCAGCTAAAGTAACCGGACGTCTGAGTAAGGCTCGAATACGGGCTAGGAGTTCGCGGAGTTCAAACGGTTTCATGAGATAGTCATCTGCTCCCATGTCTAACCCCTTGACTCGATCATCTAAAGTATCTTTAGCAGTAAGAAACAAAATGGGTGTTGGATCCCCGTGTGAGCGGATTTGCTGACATAGGGCAAGACCCGATTGGTAGGGCAACATCCAATCCAAGACGAGTAGGTTGTAAGGGTGAGTGGGTGTGGCGTCCGAATCTAGATGCAATAGTTTAGCGGCAGCCGCACCATCGTAAGCGACATCAACCTGGTAGCCTTCTTGACTCAAGCGTCGCTGCAAAGAGTTAACGAGTTCAACTTCATCATCCACCAGTAGGATCAGCATACTTTGAAGTAGGAGGGCAGTAGGAGGGAAGTGCAAGTTCTACGAAGCCATGACCTGCTGGAGTCGGGCTAATAACTCATGAGGTCGCAAGACACCTTCAATCCGATCAATCGCTTGACCATCTTTGAATAAGACTAAGGTTGGTAGCGCGTGAATCTGCCAATCGGAGGCAATTTTGGGGTATTTCTCAGTGTCAATTTTGACAATAGAGATCGTATCTCCTACTTGTGGTTTCACCTGATCCAAAATGTCAGCCATTAATCGGCAAGGACCACACCAAGAGGCGTAAAAATCAACCAGGATAGGGGTTTCAGATTCCTGGATCATGGCGTTAAAGCTTTTGAATTGTTTGGGTTGAGCCATCGTGAATGTCCTGTAGTCTAGCAGCTGAGTGTTGTTAACTCTAGTGTAACGGGTGCCAGAGTCTGATCTCAGCGATCATCACATAGTGTAGAGCAACGGTGCTGGTGTAAACTCAGATTTAATTCAGGTTTAAGTATTGCTGAACTCACAACTTGAGCACTACAGTCATATCGGTTTCATCTGCAGGAGAACAGCATGGCTAAAGCGAGCACCATGGTCAATCGTGGGGTGCAAATTCTAGTTTTGATAGGGTTGGGCAGTTTTTTTTGGGGCAGCAGCCGTTTAGTGCTCTACCCTGAACAACCCACCAGTGGCTATGCGATGGGTCTAGGTCTCTCACTCCTGATCTCAACTGTGGTGGTGTGGCTCCGGTCTCGACCTCAAGATCAACTATGGGTTCAGCCAGAAACCTGGACGTTAGAACGTCAACCTGAGCACTATCGGTTACAAGCCATCTTTGTGGCCCAAAACTTAAATCCTTTGTTGGAAGTGACTCTAGCTGATATCTCGTTACGGCATCACCTTCTCAGTCAAGGGTCGATAGATGCTTTCAAGACTCGCCTGCAGTTGAAGTCAAAGCATTCAGACCAGCCGCCCCGTCAAGATAATTATTGGCAGGCTTACATTATTTCCCCTCAGGATCAAACCCGATTTGAAGTTGAACTTGAGATTACTGGCCCTGATCTAGAGCAACTGGACTCCTGCTGGCTCGAAGTGGACTATATCCAGTATGGTCGCCAAGCTCGGACCCCTAAAACTAGCCATCTGATTGTGCCGCTCCGAGAAGTAGCCCCTCTGCAGGACCCTCAATGGCAGCCTCGAGAGGCTTGTGATCTGGTCCCGATTCCCACCCACTTACTCAATCCTAGTGATCAGCTGCAAGCGGTGATCGAGCGTTATATCACACCGATTGGCCAACCTGGCGATGTGGTAGTGGTATCAGAATCAGCTTTAGCCGTGATCCAAGGTCAACTGCGTCATCCCCGTGATGTCCATCGTGGCTGGGTGGCTCAAACCTTGTGTTATGCGTTTCCGTCCAAAACCAGCTTGTCTAGCTCGTATGGCTTGCAGGTGTTGATTGATACTTCAAATGTTTGGCGGGTTGTGATGGCTTTTGGGATCGGTGCCATTGCCAAAGTACTACGGATCCCAGGTATTTTTTATGCGCTAGCTGGAGAGCAAGCCTCTTTGATTGATGATGTGACCGGATCTCTGCCTCCCTATGACCAATTTATTGTCTTGGGACCTCACCAACCTCAAGCGTTAGTGGATCAGATCAAACCTCACATTCCCTACGAGTTGGCTATTGCTGATGCCAATGATCTGGGTGAGGTGAATTTGTTAGCGACTAGCTCTAAGGTGCCCCAAGCTATTGTGATCGAAGCATTGCGTAAAAACCCTGCAGGTAATTCGGCTGAACAAACACCGATTGTTTTAATTCGACCTAAACACTAAGAGCCAGATCAGCTCAAAAGAGAGTCAAAAAAAGGACCCCCGGCTGGGATCCTAGAACTAGTCAACGTTAAAACGGGGTCAAAGCTAAAACAGGCTGATGAGTCTAGATGGCCTGATCAACACGACCATAGAAAAGACCTTGGATTCGGACTGTTTTAATCTCAAGGGTGCCCTGTTCATCACTTGAGGGTTGAAGACTAACAAAGGATCCAGACATTTCACCGGTAGTATCATCAACCCGAGCAATATTAATAGATAGATTGCCTGTAAACAGAGCATCTGACTTGTCACTTCCCTCACCGTATTCTGATTGAGCGGCTTGTAAGCCCACAGCTACTTCATAGCCAGTTGCCGTTCCGCGAGCTCGAGGATCTAAAAATTGGCTATTCCGATACCCAGGGACTAAAAACTCACCTGAAAAGTCACTAGCTGAAGAAATAGCATTTTCCTGACCCTTAGAAAACGCCTTGAGTTCTTTGACGCTAAACAATAAGGGGACTAACTCACGTCGGGGCATCTGGGCAGTGGTGGGTTGAGCTGTAATCCCATCTAGGACATCAAATTCTAGAGTTTGGCTATCGAGAGCCTTGACTTGACCTTTGACAGGACCAATGGTAGCGGCATACAACATGATGGGTTTAGCCACTAAGAATTCTTTTTCCCCGTTGCGCTTTTCTTCCTCAACTTCAAGTTGAACAGGTTGGAAACAAACCTCTGTCAACCGTAGAGACCCCCCAACCGGAACTTCAATCCGCCCCCGGGCGCTATCGGGTACGGTAGGACATAAGGACGCTTTCCCGGTATTGCGAATTTGATCGTAGGTTAAAGGTGTTTTAGCTGCGACGGGGCCACAAAAAGCAACAAAACTTAAACAAATGGCCACTACAACCATCAAAAGGGAGCGAAACCGCATGGTCAACCTCTTCATAACATCGTTCTTAAATTCAATGACTGGATCAAAGCGTAATACTAAAGGCGACAGAGTGGGAAAAGTAAGTATACCTAGAAACCAGTCTGAGCAAGTTAGCAAGCCGTTTCTATTGTACGCAATTGTGCCCATTTCTTTAGAATGTTTTCAAGATCTCCCAGGGTAAGCTGGTGTCATGATCGTCTCATTTTGGTGATCTTGACTAGTGGCTGTAAGGTTGAGATTAAGCTTCAGATACACTCTGAGACTCTAGACTCTCTTGAATGGACTGGACTAAGTCGCAGATCCCTTCATAATTGATCCGATAACTGATCGGATGAGCAATTAAGCGCGCTGTACTTTCAAACAGGCAATCCCGCTCGATCAGCCCGTTATCTCGTAAGGTGCGTCCAGTCGCAACTAGGTCTACAATAGCATCTGCCATGCCTGTGATGGGAGCTAATTCAACCGATCCATACAGTGAGATCACTTCGACTGGCAAATCTAAACTTTCAAAAAACTCATTGGCACAGCCCACAAATTTTGAGGCGACTCGAGCATGGGGGGGCAGGTCTAAAGCGCGGTGGTAGGGGCTACTGCTACGGACAGCGATAGACATCCGGCAATAGCCAAATTTCAGATCAACCACTTGGGATACACTTGCTTCCTGAGCGTAAGCCCATTTTTCCCGCAGGACATCGTAGCCCACTACCCCTAATTGAGCTTGCCCGTATTCCACATAAACAGGAACATCATGGGTTCGGACTAGGAGAGCTTCATAGGTTTGCTGGTTGGGGCTGGTGGGCGAGGTAATGCGAAGCAAGCGATTGTGGGGATCCAAAAACAGGCTAAAATCAATACCAACCTGCTGGAAAAGCTTCACAGCATCTGCCAATAAGGCCCCTTTAGCTAGAGCAATGGTGATCATAGATCGCTACTCCATCATCATCTTAGAGTTCATTCACTGCTCGCCGGAGTCTGACCAAGGCCAGGTTGTATTGAATAATAGACGATGACAAATTACCCCGAGCAGTGGTTAGAGCTGTCTCTGAACTGATCACTTCGGTTTGGGTGCCGACCCCAGCCTGAAATCGTAACCGAGAGAGACGCAAACTTTCTTCAGCCGATTCAATGGCGGTTTTAGCTGATTCAATTTGTTCACTCGTTGATAACAAGGTTAAAAAGGCATCTTCGGCCTCTCGCTGGATTTCGTTACGATCCAGTTCAAAATCAGTGACCGCAACGAGTACATCAACATCGGCATCTTTAGCTTGGGCTTTGGACAGACCGCCATCTGACCAGTTCCATGAGACGTTAGCCCCGGCTGAATAACCCGCATCGGCACTATCATCCACTTGCAGATTAAGACCCCAGTCTACGGTGGCAAAGACGCTCACTTGGGGCTGTAAATCAGAAAAGGCAATCCGAGCCTGATCTCGGGCAATGTCAACCTGACGACGGCTAGCTTCTAATTCTGGTCGATTGGCAAAAGCCTTGATGATGGTGTCTTCTAAGCTTAGGGTCCATTCACCGGCAGGTACAATCGGATCTGTGGCCACGACATCGGTGGTCTGGGGAAAATTCAAAATTTCAGCTAAACGCCGTCGATTAATCTGCTGGTTATTTTGGGAGGTGATGAGATTCTGTTGATTATTAGCTAACTCAGTTTCGGCTCGTAAGACATCAAACCGGGTGCCTAGACCCGCTCGCTCCTGCGCTTCAGCATCTCGTAAGTTGGCTAATTGACTTTCAACAGCTGCCTGGTTGATCGCGACATCGGCATCCGAGTTCTGTAACGCATAGTAGGCCACTGCAGCTGAGAGCTTGACATCTTGGATCACTTGGTCTAATAAGAGTTGAGCCACTGTGAGGGCTTCTTGAGCTTGTTCCAGGCCAATACCACGGGTACCGCCATCGAGAAATAGATAGTCTAACCGAAAGAGAGAGGTGGCAAAGGTGCTGGAATCGCTGGCAAAGGGGTTGCCGTTATCTGGCGCTTGTGAATAGCGATAAGCTGCACTACTGGAAAAGGTAGGCCGAAAGGCAGACTCAATTTCTTCAATATCGATCTCAGACTGTAAAACATTAAGCCGAGCTTGCTCTATGCCTGGATTTTGTCCAATCGCAATCTCAAGCGCATCATCTAGAGATAACCCTTGTGTGGCTTCTAATCGGACCTGTAAGGGTTGTTGTGGCACAATCAGATCACTGCCTTCGGTGGGGACATCAGGGAGGACAACGGGTTCCAAATCTTCGGCATCATCCGAGACTCGTAATGAAGGGGGCCGCTCGGGAGTTTGGACTTCGTTGGTGGGTAGCACAATCGATTCTTCAGTGCCAGCTTCTTTAATTTCAGGTGTAGCGTCAGGGGTGGGCTCTAGATCTTGAGCCTCAGGAGTGTCGGGTACCTGGGTGACAGTTTGAGGCCTGGACTCAGGGTTTGCTTGTGCGGCCAGATTCCCCCCAATTCCTATTAAGACAAGTGCAGGCCAACTATGACGCAAAACTCGACGTAGCTTCATGTCTCAATCCTTCCACCGGAAATACGAACTGTCTATGCATCAGTGATACTGCCGCCAGCTATTTTTAGGTCACCTATAAACCTAATGATCTAACTTGACGCTGTATCTATCCATCAATAGGCGATCTAAAAGCGAGCATACCTTACTTCCTGGGCTGTGTGGGGTGTTTTTGAGAGGGATTCCAATGCCATGATTAGCTAAAACACTTAGCTTATGATAGAGCCAGGCTGTCGGCTGGTCTTCCCTGATCAAAGTCAGAGTCGTAGCTGGATTGATCGTGGATTCTACGTTGGCTTCTAGGTGGAATGGGTTGGATGGTGCAAGAGGATAAACCGATGACAGATCCCATGGATATGACAGCAGCTGATCGAGATGGTGCCGTTGGTGAAGTGATCCCCCGATCTTGGGGAACCACAACGTTGCTAGATGCCGGTGATCATTTTCGGATCAAACGGGTTGATATCAAACCCTCAGGCCAAATGACCTCTCACATGCATCATCATCGCAGTGAACACTGGATTGTGGTAGCTGGAACAGTCCTGGTAGTTTGTGATGGGGTGGAGACCTTGGTAACTAAAGGCCAATCCACCTATGTTCCGCCTTGTATTCCCCATCGGTTACTCAATCCTGGTGTGTTACCGGCTGAATTGGTTGAAATTCAAAATGGTGAATACTTAGGTGAAGATGATATGCATGTGCTGGATTTTGAACTGTATACACCACTTTACCGTTGACTTTACAGGGTTGACTTTACAGGGTTGACTTTACAGGGTTGACTTTACGGTTGACGGAGCTTTTCCAGTACACTCAGATCTTCTAGGGTTGAGGTGTCGCCGGTGATACCGCTGCCTGCAGCTAAAGTTCTTAATAAACGTCGCATAATCTTGCCGGATCGTGTTTTGGGTAGTGCATCAGTCCAACGAATGTCACTAGGCCGAGCCAGGGTTCCAATTTGATCAACAACATGAGCCTGTAACTCATTGAATAACTGATCACTGGATTGATGCTGGTTGTCCAGGATGACAAAGGCCACAATGGCTTCACCTTTGATCTCATCGGGTCGGCCCACAACGGCAGCTTCGGCGACAGCGGGATGCGACACTAGGGCAGATTCAATTTCCATCGTGCCTAGGCGGTGACCGGAAACACTGATCACATCATCCACCCGACCCATAACCCAAAAGTAACCCTCTTGATCTCGATGGGCCCCATCCCCCGCAAAGTAGACATACTGATGATCTTGAGGGGGAATTTGCTCCCAGTAACTCCGACGAAAGCGCTCCGGATCTTTATAGACTGTTCGCATCATCCCGGGCCAGGGCTGTCGAATGACCAAGTACCCGCCCTGTTGATCTGAAATGCTGTTACCGTCTCGATCGACAACATCGGCTTGAATGCCTGGAAAGGGTAGTGTTGCGGATCCCGGCTTGGTAGAAATGGCGCCCGGTAAGGGTGTAATCATAATGCCGCCAGTTTCAGTTTGCCACCAGGTATCAACAATGGGACAGCGCTGTTGACCAATCACGGTGTGATACCACATCCAAGCTTCTGGATTAATCGGTTCGCCCACGGTACCCAGCAGCCGCAGTGAAGATAGATCATGACGGTTAGGTAACTCATCTCCCATTTTGATAAAGGCCCGGATAGCAGTGGGTGCGGTATAGAAAATGGTGATCTTGTGTTTTTCAATTAATTCCCAAAAACAGCCCGGATGGCTCGGTCGGGGTGCCCCTTCATACATAAAGACTGTGGCCCCATTCGATAGCGGCCCATACACGATGTAGCTATGTCCAGTGATCCAGCCAACGTCTGCCGTACACCAATACACATCATGATCTTGCAGATCAAAGATCCATTGGGTGGTGATATGAGTGTATAAGTTATAGCCGCCTGTCGTGTGGACCACACCTTTGGGTTTTCCGGTGGTGCCTGAGGTGTAAAGGATAAACAACATATCTTCGCTGTCCATGGGTGCGGCTGGACACTCGGTTGACTGGTGTGGCTGTAGATCATGCCACCACACATCCCGCCCGGGTACCATAGGACACTCATCTCCGGCCCGATGTACCACCACCACGGACTGCACACTGGGAACTTGATCATGATCTAAGGCCCGATCAACCTGACTTTTTAAAGCGACAATGGCATCTTTACGCCATCCCCCATCCGCTGTGATCACGACTTTAGCTTCGGCATCATTGAGTCGATCTTTGAGGGCTTCGGCACTAAACCCGCCAAAAACTACGGTATGAGGAGCTCCAATCCGAGCACAGGCCAACATCGCTATAGCGGCTTCGGGAATCATGGGCATGTAAATCCCGACTCGATCACCTTTTTGAACGCCTAACGATTTCAAGGCATTCGCAAACTGACACACCTGGCGATGTAACTCTTCATACGTTAAGGCGCAGGTATCCCCCGGTTCCCCTTCCCAAAGCAGGGCCGTTTTATGCCGCCGTTCTGAGGTCAAATGTCGATCCAGGCAATTATAGGTTATGTTCAGTTGCCCCCCCACAAACCATTGTGCTTGAGGTGGCTCCCACTGCAACACCTGATCCCAAGGTTTAAACCAGTGGAGTTCCTGGCGGGCTAAACGATCCCAAAACGCTTCGGGATCAGCTTGAGCCTCCTGATACAGCTGTTGATAGGCTTCAAAACTTGAAATTCGAGCGGTTTGGGCAAAGGTCGTGGGAGGTGCAAAGTGGCGGTTTTCGTGCAGGATCGACTCAATGGTGGGTTCGGTAGGTTGCGTCATAGCTAACTGTAGAGTTCTGAGGTGGGATCATTATCGGATAGATTGCTCGACAATACCCATGCATCTACATAAAATGTTTTGAGGGACTTCTTTGAAGAGATGAGTTAAAGCCGCGAAACTTGAAGATCAGGCCAAAAAATCTAGCAGTGCCGCTGTGAATTGTTCAGGAGCATCCTGTTGAATCCAGTGAGAAGCTCCTTCAATCCCTTTAAAGATAGCCTGAGGGATCTCCTGAGCCAGTTGTTGACCATCGGCGGCTTTTTGCCACGGATCATCAAGTCCCCAAAGGATCAAGGTCGGGGCGGTAATGGCTGCATGCCGATCTACTAAGGCCATGGTCTGGTTAGCATTGAGGGCTGACGCATTTCTGAGCAGGCTGAGTTTGCCCTCTTCTGTAGACCAAGGTGCTAGAGTGCCCTCTTGAAAGTCAACTGTCAAGGCTTCGGGATGGGAAAGGCCAGCGGCTAGGCTCTCGGTCAGGGCTTGGGTGAGATCGGCTACTGATCGGGCTTGCCAACGCAAAGGATGACCAAAATCCAGCATGTCATCATCAAATCGGTCGTAACACACGGCATTACAGATCACGAGGCGCTGTACCCGGGTAGAATACTCAATCGCCAAAATCAAAGCTACAGCCCCACCTGTGTCATGACCCACCACATTCACAGCATCACAGCCCAACTGATCCAATAAGGCCACGATCATCCGGGCTTGATCTTGAAAGGATCGATCAAAGCGATCTCGACGATCAGAAAACCCATGACCAATAAAATCGGGTGCGATAACTCGATACCCTGCCGCGACCAGATGGGGAATGATCGGTGCATAAAGAAAGCCCCAGGTCGGGATTCCATGCATTAACAAAATAGTTCCTTGCTGGGCCTGACCTAGGTCGATATAACGGATCTGGACAGCAATATGAGCCACGACTCCAGCTGCTAGAGTGATCTCCTGTTGTGAAGCGTGGAAATCTTGCCAACGAGTCCAATGCGCGACTGTCATGGAGTGAGCCTCAATAAAATATTGAACAGTATCAGAAGAAACGTATAGCAACAGGCTTGGTCTTGATCCATACAAGTGGCACTGACATACCATACGCTATCTTCTGACAGTCTGTTACCAAAAGATTGACCTGACCGAGCTATCACAACTGATCAATTCGTCAGGGTGAAAATTCAAAAGCGCCAATATCTACACTGATGCCCAGCACTCGATCAAAGCCAGTACCCCGCTGATCAAAGGGGACGGGTTCAGTCGTATCCCCATCCGTGTCTTGATCCGCCTCATCGGGTGGGATCAGGGTAGTATCCCCGGCATCAATAGCAGGGTGGCCAGTCAAGAGGGCATGGGTTTGCAGCGGTGTTAGGGTGCCATTAGGATCACCGGTGACGATGGTAGTCCCATTAGCGTCTAGCGATCCAAATACGGTAACCTCACCTGCACTAGCATCCACTTGAGCACTGCCACAGGAATTATCATCAGACAAGTTCGTTGCATCTAAGAGACTATTGCTGCAATTAGGTCCCACGGAGTTCACGATCAGAGTATTGCTGGCTGATAGCTCCCCAAAGTCACTCGCAAGACCCGCCGGCACATTACCCGAAAGCGTACTGTTGCTGATCGTTAACGTGCCGTCATTATAGAGGCCCGCAGCAAAGTCACCCAACACTAAATTATTAGAGATTGTGCTGTTATTGATAGTCAAGGTGCTATTGAAATCATTTTCAATGCCGCCCCCTCCATAGCTGTCTACATTGCCAGAAATAGTACTGTTGTTAATCACCATCGTGCCATTGTTGCTCACACCTCGGCCTAGGTTGCCAGAGATGGTGCTGTTATTCACCGTAGTGTTGCCAAAGTTTCTGAGACCACCATCCCCCTGAGCTGCCACATTGCCGGAAATAGTACTGTTGTTAACGACCAAGCTCGCCCCTGGATCGTTGGAAATTCCCCCCACTCTAAAGGATAGATTACCTGTGATCGTACTGTTGTTGACAGTCATGGTATTAAAGTTGATAATGCCACCGCCGTAATAGCCTCCATTGCCAGAGATGGTGCTATTGTTCACCGTGAGGATGCCATTATTCAAGATGCCCCCCACAAAGGGACCATATGGAAAAGCACCGATACCGTAGCCGTCCACAATATTGAGATTATCAATCGTGACAGTGCCTGAAAGAATGCTAAAGATCAGGACAGACTGGTTACCGTCAATAGCAATGCGGTTGTCTGGTAATCCCTGGATCTCAACATCTCGCTCGATCTGTAAGGTGGAATTGAGGGTAATGGTTGCACCTGCTAACGTATCAGGATCAAACTGAATCACCCCTTGTTCAGTACCACAGCTGCCAGTATCTGTACTGTCGATAGCTTCTCTCAAGGTACAGAGGCCATCATCAGGAGTGGTGCCATCAAGTGAAGTATTCACCAGGGTAACTGTGGTTTGAGGGGCTGCACCAGGGATCGCAATAATGTCAGTGGCAGTGAGAGTCCCATCTGTAACCGCATTGATCACAAGGGCTAGATTTTCGGGGGTGCGTAAGGCAGCAGGTAGCTGAAGAGCTGCATAGATAGCGGCAACATCATTGAGATCAGGTGAGGGTGTTCCTCCCGTGACAAAGTCAGTATTGGTGGCATCGGGAACTGGATCCAAGTCTTCTGGGGCATATTCTAGATCTCGACTTTGAAACAAATCGTTAGCCAGTGAAGTAATGTTGTCAGGATCTCGCAGACTCACTGGCAGCTGAGACAACGCAAATGCTAAAACAAAGTCATCGAAGGTAACGGCTGGAAAATCATTTAAAAAGAGTAGATTGGCAGTTTCAATAGAATGAACTTGAATAGAAAGGGTGGCCTCGGGATGGTTAGCTAGCGTGAGGGGTTTGTTTAGATCAAAGCTAGTGAAGGCATCCACCAAATCAGCAATATAAGTCCGGTTAGCTAGGTCAGATCCGGGTAAGGCCACAAAGGTGATCGACTGCAATTGAATGCGGTCCGGTAGTGGCCACGGAGCTATGGCTTGAATTTGGATCTGGCCAGCGGGGACTGTGGTAACAGCAGCTGAAACTTGAGGGGGATCTAAACCCGGCGCCAGGCTAAGCGGAGAGCGAGATCCACTTCCACAAGAGATTAAAACCAGAGCCCCACTACATGAAATCAGAAAAGACCAAAACGGTGTTGAACGCGTTGCCATGGGATCCTCATGAGCTTGAATACCCGAGAGTATAAGCTCAAGTGCTGCAATCAGCAAGAACTAGCTTTAACCAGGTTCTGGAAGTTTTAATAACGCATCTATCCCTAATAGGAGAATTTTGCTCAAGACTTGCGATCTAGCTCCAAGCTACTGAGAATTTAAGGCTTTTCAAGCTATAAGTAAACTTTCAAACATTGTCAATGAGCTTAACTGATCAAGGTCAACACAAACTGAGTGAGCTTTGGATCATGATGATTATTCCTGGCCGCACTACAATTGTTCCAAGGTGCACTAAGTAGGTCAAGGTTATTATCCTGCGTTGGATGACGGTAAAACAAGGGTTTCAGCCTTTTTTAGTGCAGTTTATTTTCCCCGATCTACTTAGCTTGTTACGATGTCGCTTTAGACTACTTGGCTTTTGAGGCAAAGAGTACCTCGGGATCTCTCAGTATTCAGGACCGGGAGCTGTTGCGGCGCTTTGAGTAGATTGACCAGCTCTCGGAGTAGGAAAAGTCTCTGGCCAAGGAGAGTCTTGATTGGGTGATGCGTCCAGGCTTGGGGCAACACACTCAAAGACTTAACGTAGAGCTACATGTTGTGAATCAATTTGCTCAGCGACTTTATTGATACCTCTCGATGCTTGGCTAACTTGAAGTGTGTGGGCAGATGCAAGAGTGATGCTAAGTAACCTGGATAAGCCTTTTCGTCTCTTGCCGATGATCGAATATAGTCAAGCAATACCTTAGTATGTTCCAGAGACCAAGCCCAGAGAGTTTGTCCCCTTACATCACATTTCCAATATGCATCTTGGGGCCAAAAAACTTGGATTTGCTTTGAAAGCCCACAGTGCAAACAAGATACATAACCGTCAAATGTGTTCAGTTCAGAAACAACATAATAAGTACTTCCCCATCTTGTTTCTTGCCTAAGCCATGGAGCCTTTTTACAGTCTGCTTCACCTCTGCACTGGGGACAGATAACAGAGACCTTTTCTGGGAATGAAAACCACTGGTAGCAAGTAGTCATGATCAGTAAATGATGAAATGAAATAAAGACTCAAGCATTCCTGGAGGGGAGAACAAATACATGGCTTCAATAAGTCCAAAGGTAGGCTTACAGATCACCATTTAGAATGTGTTGAACAGTTAGCTTCAGATCTGGGAAACTAGGTGAACAAATGAAGTCTGTAACCGTTAGTTCAGTAGCATCATACCAACCATCCGCCAGAGTGAGCACGGTTATCTTGGCCGAAAGCGGATCAACAATCCAGTACTCGGGAATTTCAATCACACTGTATTCAGCCCGTTTGGTTCGATAATCTACTACTTTTGTAGAATCACTGACAACCTCTACCACCAGAAGGGGAGGCGGCTCATGGAGACGAATAATAGCTTCACGATCTTGGATCTCCCGCCACTGCACCAGCGGTAAAACCACAACATCTGGAATGCGAATCGTATCCCACCGATCACCTCGCGGGGACTGAATACCAACAACCATTTGTTTGGAGACCCATTCCCACCCTAACCGTTTGATTTCTTGACGAAGGCTGATGTGGATAAAGTCAGCAATCTCACCGTGTTGCCCCTTACCGAGAGTCATCGGCAGTAGCTCTCCATTGACCAGTTCATAGGTAGTATCAGTGCCATCATCGTACTGAAGATACTCTTCTAAGCTGAAACGTTGAGCTGCAATAGCCATAGTCCATCAGGGTATTAAGGTAGTCCAGATCCTAACTGATCTCAGCCTGGCAGGGAAGAATCAGCAATACTGTGAGACGTATCGAGGCAAAGACTAGGAGCTGAGACCCCACAGATCTAGATCCCTTTTAAACCAGGTCCTAGTTCAGATTATAAACTTCAATCACAGATTGGGTAGAGAAACTGAAGACTGCTCAAGTCATCTGGGGTTAACCCTGAAAGCACAGGTTGAGCTTGACCCAGACTGCTGATCATCACTGATTGCTGATCAATCCGAGAGGAAGGCCGCAGCCCTCGGGTTGGCATTTGGCAATGAATGGGAATGGCATTGGTTGGATCGCTGTCGCTATCAAAGTTCCGCTCAGGAAATTCATTGGGATGATCCAAGGCAAACGTGTGACCCATTTCATGCAATACCAAAGAGGGAAAGTGATTGCAGCCCTGCCCTGTTAGCTGGGGATCCAAGTGGTAGCACGTGGGAGCTTTAATGTTGAAGACAATATCAGCACTGGTTAAAGTATTGCCATCTAAAGTCTTGCCGTTAGTGCCAACGGGATCAGCGTACAAATACCAAAACGAGGTCTCAGCCCCCACCCCGCTAACTTTGGCATAGTTGTCTGGACTTAGGGCAAAGAAATCAATTTCGGCCCCAAAGCCTTTCCACGGTTGAGTGGATCGAGCTGGTGGTAATTTAGGCCGATCTGGTTAGACACATTAACAAACTTGAGCCGGGGATGGTTAGCTGACCATTGATCAAAGGCTTGTTGAATAACAGTTTCCAGGCGGCTACAGCTGGGCTTGGGCTGATCAATAAAACGGGGGATCAGTCGCCGACAAAAATTAGAAGCGATCGCATACTCAAGGCCACCACCTAGCCCCCGTTCCCCCTGCTTGACTAAAGACTGTGTTCCATAAGTCCAACGAGCTGCGTCTAGTAGATCATCGCTGTAGACCTTTGCAGTGCCGTTATCTAGATTGTCATCGAGGACAAATCCGTTAGCTGGGCTAGATAGTAGTAGTACTAGAGCTAGTATGACCCAGTAAATCCAAGTTAACTTCATATTGTGTGCTTTAGATACATGAGTTGAGGTATTTGATCTTGGCTGACTAGCTTTTCAACTAAATTCTCGATCAAGCGTTAACCTTGTGAATACGTCACATAGAAACTTGAAGGAACTGAGGTGAGAATCGTAGCTCGGATCCTCTACGACCGTAAGCTTAGTAGCCCTGATCCCTAGCGGATCTTCCAGATCATCTAACATATTCACATATTCAAATCAATGATCCAGCCCCCAGTTGAAAATCTTGAGAATTCAGTATTTGAGCAATTTGCAACTGACGAATATAATTGCGGTACCTGCAAACGAAAAAGCTACCGGGTGCCCGTCAACAGCATCAGAAAAAAGCCAACAAACATGGCAATGGCAAGCCACTCAAATGACATAGATCAGTCCTTGGAAACCGGTTTAGCTTTACATTACACTGCAGTACTCTTAATCAAGCCACTATCTCGCGATCCAATCTGATTCAGGTTGAACCGTTGAACTTTGCAGTCTGGGTCCTGTGAGAAGAGCTAGTCAATCGAGTAGTGTTCCTGATCCCGTTCTATATCTATAGCAGTCTCCATAGATCCTTGGACAATATTGAAGTATTTAATACTTTGAGAGAGGCTCTGTAACAATAACAGGCCAAAAGACACCAGAATCATCGTTTTAATCGGCGCTCTGGGCAAACCATCAGCATCAGGTGAAACCTCCCATGATCCCCAATCTCCAGAGGGACTCCAGCCTCAAGAAATCAAGACAGGCTTGAACGTGACTGTCAGAGCCAGCAAGCAAAAGGGAGTGTTCCTAACAAATCAACCAGTGCTCGGTGTTTAATCGACCAACGCATGTATAAGAAATCAACTCTCACATTACTGCCGTGCTTAAGTAAAGCCGGAAATCCCAATAGGAAGATCAGAGAAAACAAATACCATTGAAGTTCAATAAAAGTATTTGAAGACAATCGCACATTGATCCAGCGCCCGATATATCGAGCCATCACATGATAGAATCCGACCCCGATGGTCAAAATCACTAACCCAGTCGCCAACTGACCTGCTTTTTCGGTTAGCCCATCAATCCAGTGTGCTAGTTTTGGTAACACAAGCTAGACTCCTATCTATGGTTTGAGCGCTGGCTACGAGTTTACGTCTTCTGCAACTAGCAACCAAGTGTCCTCTGATCCACAGATGTCAGATGGATGGGTAGATTCTGGAGCTTGACTTCAACAAGGCCTCAGAGAGTTAGGCTTGGATCACTAGTGAATCTTGATGCAGGATCTCGCCGCTTAAGGAAAAAGCCCGTGCTGCTGTGATTTTGGCTGTGACAAACGAGCCTTTTAATGAGCTTAGATCACCTGGAACAAATACAGCCCGATTGGTGCGGGTACGGCCCATGACCTGATCGCTGTGTTTCGGATTCTGGCTTTCAATCAGAAGTTCTTCGTCCCGACCTAAATACCGTTGACTTTGGGCGGCGGCAGCTTGGGCTACTGCATGATTTAACCGTTGGAGCCGATCACTTTTTTCAACTTCAGGGATCTGATTAGCCCACTCAGCCGCAGGTGTTCCAGGTCGAGGTGAGTAAGCCGCTGTATTCACAGAGTCAAAGCCAATATCTTGGACTAGTGTGAGTGTGTCTTGAAATTGAGCCTCAGTTTCGCCTGGAAACCCGACAATGGCATCAGCGCTGATTGCCGCATCAGGCATATAGCTCCGAATCAAGTCAATAATAGTGCGGTACCGCTCATGAGTATAGCCGCGACGCATCGCTTTCAAGATCTCGTTGTTGCCCGCCTGAAAAGGGATATGAAAATGTTCACAAACTTTAGGCAACTCTGCACAAGTCCTGATCAAATCTTCTGTAAAGTAACGAGGATGACTGGTTGCAAACCGGATCCGATGAATTCCCTCCACATCATGGATCACTCGTAACAACTCGGCTAAGTTAGATTTGGGTGATAGATCTCGCCCGTAAGCATCAATATTTTGTCCTAGCAGAGTGATCTCAGGAAATCCAGCTTGCCCAATTGCTTCAACTTCTTTCAAAATAGCGGCGGGCGTTCGAGATTGTTCTAATCCTCTGACGGAAGGCACAATACAATAGGTACACCGCTCGTTACAACCATAGATCACATTGACCCAAGCTGTAATAGTGCTATCTCGTCGTGGCTTAGTGATATCTTCAGGAATGTCACGTGCTTCGGTAGCAACAACCTGATTACCAGCCTCTACTTGAGCTAACAAATCACCTAATTGATTCACATGTTGGGGTCCCATGACTAGATCAACTTCAGGGACTCGTCGAAGCAACTGCTCACCTTCTTGCTGAGCAACACACCCAGCTACAACCAGCTTGATAGCAGGATTAGAACGCTTACGAATCGCCTGATACCCTAGATAGGAATAGACTTTTTTCTCGGCATTATCACGGATCGTACAGGTGTTGTATAGGACCAAATCTGCTAGATTAGCATCATCACAATAGGTATAGCCTAGAGACTCTAAAATGCCTGCCATACGCTCAGAGTCTGCCTTATTCATCTGGCAGCCAAAGGTGATGGTGTGATAGGTGAGAGGTGCCATAAGGTATTAATCTTGAATATGACAAACTAGGAACAGGCCGAAGATCCAGTTTAGCCCATTATGGTCACAACGGATAGATTGAGTCCGTTAGATTCAGAACTAGGCGAGACGTTTTCGACGGACCTGGCGCAGTAGTGTTAGAACAAAAGCTAAGAGAACTCACCCTTTCATTGAGATTGAGACTTACCCATGTTGACTCGTCAAATTCTTTATGGGCTGCGAGCTGATCAGTTTCGGCATCCAATTGATCTCCAAGCCACAAAGTCACTACAGCAAATGCCAGGATTAGGCTTTTTAGTCCAAACGTTGATGGGGCCAACAGCAGAACAGATCTTCTATGTTGATAACTTGGCTTCTAGTATTCAAGTTAATGCCAGTCAGTTACCAGATATCCATCAGCTCCTAGTAGAAGCCTGTCGCATTTTAGATCTGGAGGTACCTGAACTCTACATCCGGCAAAACCCAGTTCCTAATGCCTATACCTTTGCTATGCGGGGTAAACAACCTTTTATTGTGATGCACTCATCGTTGCTAGATCTATTAGAACCCAGTGAAGTTCAGGTGGTGCTGGCCCATGAGCTCGGGCATCTCAAGTGCAATCATGGGGTTTACCTAACAATGGCTAATATCTTAATGCTTTCGACAGCTTTGCTCCCCTTGGGTGGTCTGTTGTATCAATCCCTTCAAGAGCAGCTAACTCTGTGGGTCCAGTGCGCTGAGTTCACCTGTGATCGAGCGGCTTTATTGGTTGCTCAAAATGCCAAAACTGTGGTCTCTGTGCTGATGAAATTGTGTGGAGGATCACCCCAGTTAGCTCAAAAGCTCAATGTAGATGCCTTCTTAGCACAAGCTCGAACCTACACCGCCTTAGATGACAGTGAATGGTATGTTCAACTCAAACAGCTGCAAACAGCTAATCGCAGTCATCCAGTACCTGTACTACGGGCTCATGAAATCGATCGATGGTTTCAAAGCAATTCCTATCAATCTATTTTGCAACGTCAGCGGTAAATCCTCAATTTCAATAGGTTCTGACAAAACCCTATTCAGAATATTCATAGCTGCCTCAGATCGATGTGCTGCCTCCAATCCGGCTATGGGACAGTTAGAACACCTGATCTCATAGCTGTGAACCTCATAACTGTGAATATTGAAACGAAATATTACATCTTATGACTCACCTTTATGCTTGGCTAAGCCTAATGATCTTGAGTCGAGCCAGATTCTAATCCGGGTACAGTGAAGATAGAGGATCCTAAGCATTCAATTAGCTTTCAGTGATCTATTTACCTGGAGATCAGTATGGAACTTAAAGATTTCTACAATTTTGGTGCTGCTAATGCCCGGTGCCAGGCTCAGCTATGTCAACGCCGCCCAGGTCAAAGTTGGTGGGAGGCTGTCATTGCGGCCGAAGCCCATAGTCGACTCTGTGACTGTAAATCTGATCATGATTGTTTTTGGTGCTTAATTGAAGAAGCCATGAATACTTATACCCATAATGGGCAACTCTGCTCTGAACGGGCCTGGCAACGCTATCAAGATGGAATCTACGCCGGCATCCGTAAGGGGTTGAAAGAACGTGGCATCCCTCGATCTGAATGGTATACACCTGCAGCTGAACCCTCTAGAATCCCTGTACTAGCTGGTGTTGGTGCTCGATAGCAAAGTAGATCGGTGTTAGTTTCAACCTCCTCTGGAGAACGATTTGAATTAACCTATGGAACTTTTCACTAGGAGAGTTTTTCAATAGGGGATCTATATCAACAGGAATCAGTTCAACAGGAATCAGTTCAACAGGTTGGTTCAATCTAGATAGTTCACGGGGTGGACTAAAACAGGTCAGTCTTTTGATAAGTTAGGTTAGGTCTAACTTGATCCGAATGTATTGTGACTGAAACTGTATTGTGACTGAGACCAGTTCACGACCCTACACATCCGAGTTGCAGGTTGATCTAGATCGTCTGCAAAAGGCGTTGTCTTTAGAGGCCGAACGGGGATTTATTGATCTCCAAGGTCGACAGCAACGCTTTTCTGAATTTCTCCAAGTCACGCTATCTGGCCATCCACCGTCCCATTGGCATCTTGATCAAGAAGATCAAAGAAAATGGCTAGATCTGCGGTCTCGGTACCAAGGTTATGAGACTCTATCACTCCCCGACCGAAAGCATTTAGTTGCCGAAACTCGTCGCTGGTTTTACCAGATTAAGCGTCAGTTAGAGCCACCACCTGCTCAAGAAGCCCAATCAACTTATCTACCCAAGACCGATTTACGACTAGACCAGTCTCTCCAATATTTGAAAGGGATTGGTCCTAAATCAGCAGAAAAACTGGCTCAGCTAGGATTGTTGACAATTGACGATGCTCTGCATTACTTTCCTCGTGATCATGTCAACTATGCCAACCCCGTCCAAATTCATCAGGCTAAACCAGGAGAAACGGTCACTATTGTTGGCCGCATCAGGAGTTGCACCTGTTTTACCAGTCCTAAAAATAAACAGTTAGCTATTTTCAGTCTCAAGATCGCGGATGCTAGCGGTTATATGAAATTGAGTCGCTTCTATGCTGGACGGCAATTTGTGAGTCGCCCCTGGCAAGAATCGATTGAACGTCAGTATCCACGAGGAGCTTTAGTCGCTGCCAGTGGCCTAGTCAAGCAGGGGAAAATGGGTCTCACCCTTGATAACCCTCAAATTGAAGTCATGGAGGATGAGGCGACTGATCTTCGTTCACCTAAAGTGGGCAAGATTCTCCCGATTTATCCCCTAACTGATGGCGTTTCAGCCGATCTAGTTCGCAAGTCAATTCAATTAGCTCTACCCGCCGCCGTTCACCTAGACGATCCCGTTCCACCAAAATTACTCACTTTTTTGGATTTACCTGACTATCCTCATGCTGTCATAGCTATTCACAAGCCGACCGATGCCAAAGCCCTGCAACAAGCCCGACGTCGGTTAGTCTTTGATGAGTTTTTCTATTTACAACTGAACCTACTAAGGCGCCGGCAAACCTATCGACAACGATCTCAAGCTGTTGCACGGTATCAACCCTTGGAAGGGGAACTGGTCGATCGCTTTTATCAGATTTTACCTTTTCAACTCACGGGAGCCCAACAACGAGTTATTAATGAAATCTTGGCCGATCTACAATCTCCAATGCCAATGAATCGACTGGTCCAGGGAGATGTGGGGTCTGGCAAGACAGTAGTCGGGGTGGTGGCCTTACTGGCTGCGATCCAGTCGGGGTGGCAAACGGCTCTAATGGCTCCAACTGAAGTGCTAGCAGAACAACATTATCGTAAATTAGTGGACTGGTTGGCTCAATTACAACTGCCCGTAGAACTTCTCACTGGGTCAACGCCAGCAGCTAGACGCCGCGAAATTCTCCGACAGCTCTCAACCGGCGAACTGCCCTTAATTGTTGGCACTCATGCTCTGATCCAGCCCACTGTTATTTTCAATAATCTGGGACTCGCCATCATTGATGAACAACACCGATTTGGTGTCGAACAACGAGCCACCCTCCAACGGAAAGGGGATCATCCTGATGTATTGAGTATGACAGCAACCCCCATCCCCAGAACTCTAACCCTGACGCTACATGGTGATCTTGACGTCAGCCAGATCGATGAACTTCCTCCAGGGCGCAAGCCTATCCATACTATTGCAGCTAAACCGGGTGATCGATCTCATATGTACAGTCTGATTCAAAGAGAAGTAGCTCAAGGTCGCCAAGTTTATGTCGTGCTCCCACTCATTGAAGAATCTGAGAAGTTAGATTTAAAATCAGCCATTGAAGAACATCAACGCTTACAGGACCAGGTGTTTCCAGAGTTTCGAATTGGCTTACTGCATGGCCGGATGACTTCAGCTGAGAAAGAGGCGGTGATCAGATCCTTTCGAGATCATGATCTCGATATTGTCGTCTCAACAACGGTTGTTGAAGTTGGGGTGGATGTACCCAATGCTAGTGTTATGCTGATTGAACATGCTGAGCGGTTTGGATTATCTCAACTCCATCAGCTACGAGGTCGAGTGGGACGTGGCTCAGAACAGTCCTATTGCATTTTAATGTCACAGTCTCGTAGTGAAGCCACACAACAGCGACTCAAAGTCTTAGAGCAATCGAATGATGGCTTTTTTATTTCAGAAATGGATCTTCAGTTTCGAGGACCCGGTGAAGTGTTAGGAACTCGCCAATCGGGTCTACCTGATTTCACACTAGCCAGTTTAATTGACGATCAAGATGTCCTAGAGTTAGCTCGTGAAGCAGCAGAAAAAGTCTTAGCTACCGATCCAGAGTTGACTAAATTTCCCCAATTGCTCAAAGTGTTAGACAAAAAGTATTCCCAGATGAGTGGAGGTGCTCTCTTGACTTAGAAGAGGCGGCGCCTGCCTAGGCCAGTGTGGAAATATGAGCTGTTTCTCCCATTGAAGCATCGAGGTGCTCATAACGCTTGAGAAAAAAGTCTAACGTGGATTCTGAGATAGAGTTGAGTTCAACTAAGGCCATACCAAAGCTAAGGCGATGGCGTTTAAGATATTGAAGTGCCTCTTGAATTTGATTTTCAGTTACCAGGCCAGCTAATTTCAAGTACTCTCCTACAGGTGATCGGCCTGTCGGAATGGCTAAGCTGATCTCGTTAAGATGGAGCATAAATTCTAGGGTTTGCGGGGAGATCCAGCCTTTCTGCATTAAAATTTCACCTAAAAGCATCGGCGACTGATCTTTAGCTCGCATAGCTGCACTGAGTTGACTAGCAGAGATCAGATGGGCCTCACGCAGCAAATCACCCAGAGGTAGATGATTGAGATGATCAGATCCAGTGGGCACTCTAACCTTGTGGAAGGTCGCTTTAATATTAACGCCTAACTGAATTTGATCCTCATCGTTGAGTTCCTGAGCTGATTGCAAGCGTAAGCGATTGACAAAGATCCCATTGGCACTCACTTTTCCCCGAGCATCACCATCATGAATCCAGTATTCAGTCGGTTGAGTAATGGTGCAATGAACTCGAGACAAGAACTTATCGGGTAACTGAACCTGACATTTGGCTTCACGCCCAATCATCATCGGGGGCTGAATGGCTACAATCCGACCTGGTTGCTCGGTTACTTGAGGCACACCCATGACAGGATGAATGATCAAAACAGCTGGCATTTGAACTTGAGCCAGATCTACAGAAACCAGTGAATTAGCATATTCTAAACTGTACATTTAAGACTCCCAGTGTCTAAGCATCGTTCCCATCTATGTTGTAGTGCTGTACAACCGAGCATGACTATTAGGACCAACTTTAACACTCTGATCTCAGTAGTTCTATGGAGAAACTGACTTACTCAAGACCATACAGCTGAATAATCAAAAAGGGCGTCAGAAACATCAAGATAAAACTCAAAGGAGCCCCCATCCTCGTAAAGTCGAGAAACTTATAGCCCCCAGGACCATAAACCATGGTATTAGTTTGATACCCAATGGGTGTCATGAAACTATTTGAAGCTGCAAAAGTGACTGTGTAGACAAAAGCTAACGGATTTAAGCCCAGGGTTTTAGCCGCCTGTACCGCTACTGGGATCATCAAGACAACCGTGGCATTATTAGACAGCAACTCCGTTAATAACGCGGTAATCAGATAAAACAGGATCAAAATGCCATATCCTGACAGACTCCCCCCCCAGGCCACCAACGATTGTGCTAGCCAGTCTGTGGCTCCTGAATTATCCATGGCAACACCCAAAGGGATCAACCCCGCTAACAGAAAGATCACATCCCACCGCACAGCACCATAGATTTCACCGGGTCGCAGACACCCCGTAATGATCATCAAGATCACACCTAGTAAAGAAGCCACCAAAATCGGGAGCCATTCCAAAGCAGCTAAGCCAATCACCCCCAGGACAATGGCTACAGCCAGCCAAGCTCGACGGTTAACGGGTAGGGGGTCTCGTTGATTGAGGACTAAAAGTTCGCGGCTAGTCTGTAAACCAATTAAACTTTGAACTGGGCCTTGCACTAGTAACAGATCACCAAATTTGAGTCGGACCTGACCCAGCCGCTCACGTAACACCTCTTCTCCTTTGCGGATGGCCAGTACGGTAATGTTGTAGCGCTGCCGAAAGCGTAACTCTTTAAGTGTGGCACCCACCAAACGGGAGTTTGACAAGATCAATACCTCTGAGATCCCTTCTTCATCAGAAGTCAGATCGGCTTCAATGGACTCTTTGTTGAATTTAACATCAGGTAAAATCTCTAAGCCGCGGACCCCTTTGATTTTCAAGAGTTCTTGAGGATTGCCTCGGACCAGTAAAATATCACCAGCTTGTAGCACTTTATTAGCCACTGGTTGTGGAAAGCGATTTCCAGCCCGAATCACTTCTAGGACATCGATATCAAAAACCCGCTGGATCTCACTCGATTGTAAAGTCTGACCAATCAATTCCGATCCTTCAGGAATGACAATCTCACTGACGTAATCTAGCACTTGATAGTCTCGATTGAGGGAGCTGCCGGTTTCCTTCCGAGCTGGCAACAAGATAGGAGACATGAGCGTGGTGTAACCTAAACCGACCGCAAAGATCAAAGCTCCCAGCACTGTAAATTGAAATAAGGTAAATTCCCCTAACCCTAATTTGGCCGACAAATCACTTGCTAAGACATTGGTAGAAGTGCCAATCACAGTGATCATACCTCCTAACACACTGATATGCGATAGAGGCATCAGCAGCTTAGAAGGCGAAAGACCTCGTTTGTGACTCCAGTCTTCAATAACCGGCAGAAATACAGCCACTACTGCAGTATTATTAATTACACCTGAAATAGGGCCGACAATTAGACCCATCAAGAAGATCTGCTGTCGCAGGCTGGTTCCCCCCCATCGAATTAAACAGTCGCGAGCTAAAGCAACCGCCCCAGTTCGAGAAATGCCTGCACTCAGAATAAACATAGCTAAAACGGTAATCGTCGCCGAGCTGCCAAACCCAGAAATGCCTTCTTCTGGAGTCACTAAGCCCAATAAGATGAGGACAACAGCTACTGTGATCGCCGTAATATCAGCAGGTAACCATTCAGCCACAAAGGCAACTAGGGTAATGCCCACGACCCCCAGTGTGAGCCAAATCGGATCGATAATACTAATGAGATCTTTCAGAAACATAGTCACGCCTAGAAAAGGGAGTGCAGACCCAATTGAACTTCAACAGAGTTAGATCAATCACAGCACTATCACTGATAGAGGTCCTAATCCTAGGTCACTTCTTAGTCAAGGATCTCTAGAGTCAGCTTAAGTTTAGAGTTGATTCTAATCTGATTAAGGTTGAGATTTCAGGCTGGTATTCACAGGTTTAGAGTCTTGATCCAAAAAATGTGACTCAAAAACCGAATCTAGGGGTTTGCAGATCGTCCTACTGGCGATAAACTTCCCTAAGGTCAAGGCGTTATAGAGCTGAGATCTTTAGACTTGGTGTGGAAGGAGTGATCAGGATGAAAAGCTATCTCTATAAGAGCTTATGCTGGGCTCTGGTCAGCTGCAGTGTATCGCTGGGTTGGGCTTATCAGGTTAATTCAATGCCAACTACCGACTCGAACATCAAAACAGCGCCCTGGCTTGAAGAGGAGTCTCAACCTGAATTTGAGTTTACTCGTCAAGCTCCGCAAACACCTTGGAATCAAGTTGTTCGTGAACAATTAAGCTATCCCCTACCGCAAAAAGTGACACTATCATCACCCGTCGGCATGCGGACCCACCCTATCACTGGTAGATATCAGTTTCACTACGGGGTTGATCTACCGGCTCCCCAAGGCACACCGATTTTAGCGGCCTTTTCTGGTGAAGTGGTTTTTGCCGATCGATTTGGTGGCCTGGGTAAGGTGGTGATTTTGTATCATGCGGGAGAGCAAGTCACTCGCTATGCTCATATGTCCAAGATGATTGTTTCACCTGGGCAAACGGTTCGACAAGGTGAAATGATTGGGCATGTTGGATCTACAGGTCTCTCTCAGGGTAGCCATTTACATTTTGAATGGTGGCAGCGTCAGGGTCCCGGAGATTCTGATTGGGTCGTGTTTGATCCGTCTGTATTGTGGAAATAATCTGTATTGGACATAATCTGTACTGTAGGGTCTACAGCTGCAATTAGCTGGTAGTGCTGGCCGATCTTGAGCCACTTCTGAAACAAAGGTTACCTTAAATCGTCCGTGACAGAGCTAGGTTGTAGCTAGGTACAATTGGACAAAGTGGACGACGTGATGGTCAGGATCGCTGCATGAGCCCTTCTACAGATCAATCCCTATTTACAAAGATTGGCCGTTGGGTTTCTGGTACACCACTTCGAGCACTCGATCAAGCCTATCAGGCTGCAGTATCCATCAAAGCGCTTGAGGATAAGTATTTTGACGGGGCTTCAGTGAGATCACCTAAATACGGTGAGACAGTAGCTGACTATTTTAACGTCCAATTACGTAAACAACTGCAAATCATTGATGTCCGCTTGGCTGAATTTCGCGTTAGTAGCTCGTTTTCGACCTTACCTGATCCAGACGTTTCTGTTAACAACAAAAGTTCAAATGGCTATCAGGATCCCCTCTCTAAAAATGGGCAGGCGGATCCAGACTCTCCACTCTTAAAGAAGCTAAAGTTTATCGATACGATTACCTCAAAATATAAAATTAAAGCTAGTGCAATACCTCAACCAGATCCTGAAGATGATCTTGAAGACGAAGATAATGTCAGTCGCGCAGTTGAAAACTCTAGCCTCCAAATTGAACCTACCTCAGAGCGTCAAGGCCCCAATCCTCGGCTCCAACAGGCCAGCCATAATCGAACGATTCGCCAAAAAGCCAATACGAAAGAATGGGTTCCAGCTACCACCAAAACCAGCATTTTACCCCGATCCATTCTACGGACCTTTGGTCGCCTCCGACGGGAAATGTCAAACTATGAGGAGGAAGTTGTCACTGATTATCGAGAATCGAGGAGCCGCACCGTTGCTTCACTTAAGTTTTTGTTTTTACTAGCGTTTCTGCCTCTTGTTTTTCAAATCGCTTCCAAAAATCTGATCTTCACGCCGCTGGTGGATTACTTTAGCCCCATAGACCCAACCGAACTCCACTTAAGTGCTGAATTAGAAGAAAAAGCTTTCAGGGAGTTTGAACACTATAAGGAAAGGCGCGAATTTGAGCATCTCATCGGTGGCGAGACAGACTCAGAATCAGAAACCGTTAACGAAGAAGAGATCTTACGAGAAAAAGCGATTGAAATTGCTCAGCATTATGGCTATCGCAGTATTGAAGGCATCAAAAACATGCTGGCTGATTTATTGTCTTTAGGCGTTTTTGCCTGGTTAGTCTTTATCGGTCGGGAAGAAATTCAGATCTTAAAAGCCTTTATTGATCAAATCATCTATGGTCTCAGTGATAGTGCTAAGGCCTTTATCATTATTCTATTTACAGATGTATTTGTTGGGTATCACTCTCCACATGGCTGGGAAGTATTGTTGGAAGGATTAGCTCGCCATTTTGGTATTCCTGAGAGTCGGACATTAATATTTGGATTCATTGCGACCTTTCCGGTCTTTTTGGATACCTTATTTAAGTACTGGATCTTTAGATACTTAAATCGGGTTTCTCCCTCAGCGGTGGCCACCTATAAGACGATGAATGAGTAACCCAGTTCACCCATCAGGTCAATCAGATGAAACGACGACAACTATTGCAATGGGGATCGGCGGCAGGAGCCTGGATTCTAGGTGGCACTGTCGTGACGTTCGATCCAGCCTTGGCAACTTCTAGTGATGCTGAGGGATCGGTTCCCCTACTTGATCTACAAGATCTATCGAAACCCCTGCCAGATCACTGGGTGACCCCCACAGAAGCTTTTTATATCCAAACCTTTCGCCAGACACCTAGGCTAGATCGAGATCAGTGGCGCCTACACATTGATGGGTTAGTTGAAAATCCGCAAATTCTCAATTGGGACACCATCCAAGCCCAACCTGCTCAATCGCTGTACTGGACGCTGGAGTGTATCGGCAATCCTGCTGGTGGAGAATTAATTGGCAATGCCCTATGGACCGGGACTCGACTGCAACCGTTGTTGGTAAATGCTCAGATTTCACCCCGCGTTGAAGGGTTCATGTTATACGGAGCTGATGACTATGTTACTAGCGTACCTCGAGACGACCTTCTAGATCCTGATGTCTGGTTAGTGTATGATATGAATGGATCCCCCTTAACTCCTGAACATGGCTATCCACTGCGGATTTTAATCCCCGGTAAATATGGACAAAAGCAACCCAAGTGGATCACCCGAATTGAAGCTGTTGTTCAAAGACAAAAGGGGCATTGGGAAAAACTGGGCTGGTCGGATGAGGCTACTATTTTAACCCAAGCTCTACCTCGTCAAATTCAAGGCCCTGAGCACATTCAACGGGTATCCTTAAAGGCCTCACGCCCAGAACTAGCTCCAGGGATCATTGTCTTAGCTGGTGTAGCTCTAGCCAGTCGTAAACCGATCCAGCAGATTGAAGTCAGTGCTGATGGAGGCCAATCTTGGCACATTGCTGAACAAAATCAACCAGCATCTCCTTATGAATGGACATTGTGGCGGTATGCCTGGGAATTGAACGAGCCTGGAGCTTATCAGTTACTGGCACGAGCCCAAACAAGTCCTGATGACATTCAACCTTTGCAAGACTCTTCATGGTCCTGGGGTGGCCGTCAAGCTGCTTTAGACATCAAGCTCACCATCAAACGTTAGACCCCAGTTAAGGCCAACCAATATAAACAAAATTTAGGCTAGCTTTTACTTTGTTGAGATTATAATCAAAGTGTGGTTACAATAAATGTAGTCGCGGCTGATTAGTGCTCTACAAGTCACGTGAGATCTAAATGAGATCAAAACCCACCCATGCTTGGTTGGATTACCTCAGTGATGAAGATCTTGCCTTTATTCGCAACTTTATCCTGGCTTCAGGATCTTTAAAAGAAGTAGCTCGGACCTACGGGATCTCCTATCCTACCGTTCGGCTGCGAATTGATCGCTTGATTGAAAAAATCAAAATCATTGAGGATCAGACATCCTTGAGTGAATTCGAACGGATCCTGCAGCTTCATTATGCTGAAGGTAAACTTGACCTAGACACTATGCGAGCCTTGCTATCTGCCCATCAACAAGACTTAAAGGGTACTGAGCCAGTTGAGATTAACAGATCACCTTGAATGGCTAACTCTTTTTTCATCTAGTTGGAGTCAAACCCATGAAACGAGTCTCTCAGATGATTTCTATAACGTTAGTAAGTGTATCATTCCTGCTGATGGCAGCCTCAACCGGTCCTGTCCACACTTGGGATTGGGCTAATGTCAAGGTTCAAAATCCACAATTACCTGGTGAAGTAGTTGAGACAGAAACAGGAGTTAAAGCTTTGAGAGTGGAGGCTGCTGATAGTGATGCTGACCCTAATACAAATTTAAAGACAGTACCGCTCTTGCAAATTCAAGATCCTGACTTATCAGATCTTCGTTGGTATGTAGCTGGTCAGATCCGATATGAAGGTGTGGTGGGCGCGGCCTATTTGGAGGTATGGCATTATTTTTCAGATGGAGATGCTTATTTTTCTAGAACCTTAGCGCCGCAGGGGCCCCTTCAGTCTATTCAAGGCTCATCAGATTGGCGGCCTTTTGGGATCCCGTTTGATGCCACTCAAACCCATGAGATTCCGACTCTAATGGAATTTAATCTAGTCTTTCCAGGTGAAGAAGGTGTGGTGGACATTGGCCCAGTGGAACTGTGGAATGGTGTGCCTCAAAAGCTTCCAATCTTACCAGCTTGGTGGGGATCCACTGGAGGGGGGGTAGCCGGAGCTATTCTAGGGACAACTTTGGGTATGATGGGAGCTGTGATTGGCAGTTTAGCTGGATCTGGACGAGGTCGCAGGGTAGCTCTCGTGTTAACTCGTTTCACCATTGGAGTCAGTGGACTGGTACTCATTAGTGGGATCTATGCTGTACTAGTTGGGCAAGCCTATGCAGTCTACTACCCTCTGATCTTGGCAGGCGGGTTAGGCGTGGGTATCTTTGGCGGCACTTATCGGACCATTTTGAAACGGTATCAAGAGATTGAGTTAAGAAAAATGCAAGCTCAAGATCTCTTATAATAGGCCGATGAAAACGTTTGGCCAGGTTGGCAACATCAGTTCTCTACAGAGGATACGGTTACATCTAGGGTAGCTTTGAGATATTGAAACCCCCATTGAGTACAAGGTTCTAAAATTGCTCCTTCAGCCCATTCATTCCAGGCATTAATAAAAACAAGCTGTTCATCACCTTGAAAGTGCTGTTGAGTGTAGGTGATAGCTTGAGTCAACCACTCTTGGTATACCTCAGGGCTTGATCCATAAAAAATAATGGCTTTGGATTGTCGCCGAGGAGTATGGTCCCAAGCTGGCATGACACCTCGAAATAGTTTGAAGTTAGGAGAGTATTTCACAAAGTCAGGCCATACCGCATAATCTCGCAAGTAGCCTGCAAAATTTCGCTCTAGAGACACCTGATCTTTGGGGATTAGTTTTTCAGGCAATCGCTGGGGTGGAAATTGGTAAGCCGCATCAAAACCAAGCGGGGTTGGGTTCACCTCTTCAAATCCGTTACATCGAACTAGATAAAGATCACACTTAAAGTGCTGGGTCATATAGTCTCGCCAGAGTTGAGCTGTGGTTGCTATGTCAGGCCATAATTCCGTGCGATAAATCAGTAATAAGGGCTTACCCTCTACCTTGATATAGCGGGGATCGATCAGCATCGGAGCCACTTCTTGAATAAAGTCCAGATCATCAGCCTGGCTATGATTTTGTTTAATTAAAATATCAAGGTCTAACCCATCCCAGCGACGAGTCCAGCTTTCATTGGCCCAGCAAATGCAGAAGGGTAATTTAAACTTAGGTGTTGGATCTGTGAAACCTACTGTTGTTGTCCATTTTTTTTCCAGCGGGATGTCTAAAAGTCGTCTACCATCAAAGCGATAATAGTAATAGCAAAACCCATCAATCCCATACTGTTGTGCCAGCATTTCTTGTTTCATCATGACTTCATCGACCCGGAGATCGTAGAAACCGAGACCCTGGGGTAAGCGCGGCTGAAAATGGCCTTCAAACTGAGGTACCGCCCGAGTCACATTGGTCCAGTCTGTAAATCCCTGTCCCCACCACTGATCGTTGTAAGGTGTCGGATGAAATTGGGGTAAAAAAAACGCAATTAGCTTCATACCCACCTGTTAACGACAATCCTCAGTCCTATCCTAAACAATAGCGGGCAACGACCAATCAATTTCGGGTTGCTCATGATGGCGCAAAGCCTGATTGATCTGAGAATAGGGTTGACTCCCCCAAAAACCATTCCGAGCAGATAGGGGGGAGGGATGAGCACTTTGCAAAATAGTATGTTTGGCTTTATCAATGAGCTTGGCCTTTTTCTGGGCATACCCACCCCAAAGCACAAACACCACATGGGTTCGATGTTGGCTCACTAGGCCAATCACTTGATCAGTAAATGTTTCCCAGCCTTTAGCTTTGTGAGAATTAGGCTCATGCGCCCGTACTGTCAACACAGCATTTAACATCATGACTCCCTGTTGAGCCCAATGAGTTAGGTGGCCATGATTAGGCGGATCAATTCCTAAATCTGACTTCAATTCTTTGTACATATTTTTTAAAGACGGTGGAATCTTAACACCCGGCTTGACCGAAAAGCTGAGACCATGGGCCTGACCATCGTCGTGATAAGGATCTTGACCCAAAATCAAAACTTTTAGGTGCTCCAGCGGTGTTAGGGCAAAGGCCGTGAATACTTCTGCAGAGGGCGGAAAGACCTGATAAGACTGGCGCTCAGAGGCCAAAAAGGCTTGCAGATCTTGAAAATAAGGCTTACGGATCTCTGTAGCTAAATCTGGGTGCCACTGCTCTAGATCAAAATCCACTGAGTGAGTTGAGGCTGACATCAGTTGCACACCGACGCTGGAAACTACGATATTTAACAAATTTAGACTATACTACAATAGCTATCCAATTTCAACGGCCAGGCCATCAACCCCAATTGGGCCTATGGTTATCGGTTGGGATGTGAATACGGCTCCCGGCCCACTGTAATTTTTCCCTCAAGGTGCGATAGTAAGATAGATTCGATTCAATAATAATTAATTTGACTTTTGAAGCTGCCTGTTTGATTTCAACCCACTGGCCAGGGTTCACACTTTGAGCGAGGACACCATCCATCCACAGACAAGTTAAGCCTTCAGGATCGGATAACGGCCAGATATCAATCACACAATTGCCGCCAATCACAATCGGTCGACTGGATAAACTAAGAGGGCAAATGGGGGTAATTGTAATCACTTCAAGTCCGGGGTGAATGATGGGTCCATTTGCAGCTACTGTATAGGAGGTCGATCCAATTGGTGTTGCGACCAGGACGCCGTCACCATGATATTGATCAATAATCTCGCCATTCACTTCTAACTCCATAATGGACGAAATCAGACGGGTCTTTGTGGTTGGCTTTAAACAGAACTCATTGAAGGCATAAAAAATCTCACTCATGACACGACCGTTATGATGGCCCTGAGTCGGTACCGGATCCTCTTGACCAATCTGAATTTGCTCTAAAACTTGAGCCTGCAACATAATCCGTTCTACAGTTTCAAAGTCATCTGCGATTAACCGTTCCCAAGGATCTTGCTTTAATACCTTTTCAGACTGAGCCAAAAATCCCAAGTGCCCCCCCGATTTAATCGATAAGATGGGGACATTATGAGGAGATAAATATCGAGCAGCAGCCAAGGTTGATCCATCCCCACCCAACACAATGGCCAGATCAATGGGGCGATCTGTGGCTTCCAAAAAAACGGGATAAGGGTTATGGTATGTGCCGGTTGGTGCGGTTAAAACGGTGATCCCTCGATGTCGCAATTGCTCAGCACACATCTGACAGGCTGCCTTACTTTTAGAGTTGCCTTCTTTATAGGCAATCACCACTAAGTTGAGATCCACGAGCCCCCCCATGGTTGAGTTTCAATGAATGCCTCTCAATCTAACGAAGAATAGAAGCCTGCCTAGGTAGCAAAATGTCCCGTAACCGGTCTAGAGAGCGCTGGTTTTCTTCAGGGGTCCCTATTGTTAAGCGGAGGCCACCCCCGGTATGGCGAGCACAGGTTCCTTGAATCAACCATTCTCTTTGCAGCAAAGCTGGATCCATACCTTGAACTTTGAAGTAAAGAAAATTGGCATCACTAGGCCACACCTGAACCTGGGGCAACTGCTGCAGTTCTCGATACACCCGATCGCGTTCGGCTACGATCTGGGGAATATCAGCTAACAGCTCATCCCGATGCTCTAGAGCTAATTGCACAGCCCATTGAGAAAACATGGGCAGGTTATAGGGTAATCGTGTAACTTCAAGGGCTTGAATAATTTGAGGATCACCAATGGCATAGCCCACTCGATGGGTAGCCAGACGAAAAGCTTTGGAAAAGGTGCGAGTGATCAGCCAGTTTGGATGAGAGTCCCGTTCCGTTAAAGCTGTTTGCCCATAAAATTCATAATAGGCTTCGTCAATCAGAACTAACACATTAGGCCCCAAAGTGCGAACCCAGGCCCATTCAGCCTCAGTCATCGCATTACCCGTGGGTGAATTAGGAGAGACTAAACAAACCACCCGAATCGGATGAGAGAGCATAGCCGCTTGACACGCTGCTAGATCTAAGGCCAGGGTCTCTGGATCGCGTGGCACTCGGAAAACAGGGATACCCAAGGTTTCAGCCACAATGCGATACATGGAGAAGGTGGGTTCAGTCACCAGGATCCCGCCCCGATTCTCCAGACAGGTGATCATTAACAAAGAACGGATTAATTCGTCAGAGCCATTCCCTATACTAATGTGCTCAGCTTCAACACCCGTATATTGAGCGATCGCTTGTTTGAGGCTGCGGTGAGTGGCATCTGGATACCGATTACTATGGATTCCTTTTTCCCAGAGCAACGACAGCTTCTTCTTAAACCACTCTGGTAAATCATCTGGATACTCATTAGCATCGAGCTTGTCTGCCGTTTGCGGAATCACAGCATCATAGGGATGCATCTGTAATAGGGAGGGGCGTATACAATCCACAGGTTATTCGTTCGATCTTGTTAATGGAAACCACGATTTTAGCAGCAGAATCGAGATCTCGACTCATTTCTGGGATGTTTCGTCATAGTTGATCATGAGAATTCGGTTAATTGATGATGAGTTGAAGCTCGGTCCCGAGAGCGCAGCCACTGCAGCATCCGATTCCAGGCCCACCAAGGATCAGAATCTTGGCTGTCAGATTGCCCCTGAGAACTGCTCAAATAACAAGCATGTCCCCCATATTGAGTCAAGATTAAGTCTATAGCTGGGTTTCGGCTCTCTAAGGTTGCTATCTCATGAATTAATGTTGGATCAAACATCGGATCATCTTTGGCGTAGATAATGAGTGTGGGTACCGTCAAGTCTGCCAAGAAATATAAGGGACTCGTGAGCTGATAGTATTCTTCAACGGTTGCCAGACCCAACTTGGCAATGACCAACTCTTGATCAAACGTCCAAATACTTCTGGCTCGCTGGATAGCTGCTGGATCGAGTAAACCGGGGTGAGCCACTTGAATCCGCTGGGCTAACTGATGGAGTTCACTAGCGATCTTTTTTTCGAGAAATCGGCCCAAAGGTGCCTGCACCAGATAAGTCAAGGAGCGCTCTGATTCTAGGCTGGGAGAGATCGCCACTACACCTCCAATCTCAGACAAACTCAGGCCTAACGCTTGCAACTGTCCAGTCGAGTGCAGAGTCTGAGCTGTTTTCCCGCCCCAGAGTGCTAACTGACCCGAGAGTGAGTATCCACAAAACCAGTACGGAGGTGGGCAGCCTAATGACTTAGCTTCTGCCGCCAGCCGGACAAAATCTTCACCTTCAAATAAGCCATCAGAAGTTAGGACTGGCGATAGATCAGCTGTTTTCCCATGAGCCCGCCAATCAAACAAAACCACGGCAAAATCTTGGGCCACCGCTTTACACCCTAAAATTTGAAGTGACCATTGATTGGCTAGTTCACCCGTGATCCCATAGGTGGCAATGATGGTTCCTTGAGGCTTAGCAGGCTGGGCCATCCAACCATAAATTTCGATCCCTTGAGCACCTGAAAAAATATGTTCTGTGTAAGCGGGATAGGGCACACTTAATGTTTGTTGCCAATAACGATCTCCCCAGATAGAGGTATAGACAGTCATAAATAAGCCATTTCGCAAATACCAGGGGGGCTGAAAACGGGGATGATCCATGCTTAAAGGACGCAAGTACAGCACACATTGTACCCATTTGGTAGGCTTATGTTTACCAGACCCTTTCAAACCACCCTAAGCTATCAGTACTCCCATTGAAATTTAGTCAATTAGCTTTTAGACAAAGTCATTCAGCACTTCCAAGGAGATCATGCCATCAAGATCTGCTAATCAGGATCTAGGAGTAGATTGTTGAACCTATTCAACTGGTATTTTTATCGAGGCTTTAGGATTGAATCCTAGTTATCCTAAATCCTAGTTATCCTAAACCATGTTGTCCTAAGCCATGTTGTCCTAAACCATAAGGATCGCTCTTGAACGGGCTAGTAAACTAGAGTCACTCAGCATACAGCTGGCAGTGTAGAGCTATGTTTTAGTATTTGGAGTTAAGTTCGAGGTGACCTATGCAGTATCCTGAACCGTATCCTCTACTCCGGCTATTGGCGGTTAGCTCACTACTCTTCTGGACTCATTGCTCATCACCTGTTAATGAAACATCTGAAGGTATTGGAAGCGATGGACTCAGAGTTAGTCATTTTCAGGTAGAAGAAGCTCAGCAGATCACAACAGCAGCAGGGATACCGTTAAAGTGCAATCTATATCTGAAGTATTCTGAGGAGGACTCTGGCTATATTTTAGTTGTGAGTTTTCCTCCAGAGGAAAGCAGTGGGCTTGAGTTCAGCTTTATGAAGATCAACGGTGAGTGGGTAAGATTCAATGGAATCCTAGAACAGGTTAACTTCCATCTTAATTTATGGTCAGATCAAGTCAGTTCAGATTATATGCTGTACATCTACCAAAGTCACTCAGGATCATCCCTAGAAGAGAGTAATTTTTCTCTCAAATTGAAAGATCTTAGCACCGAGCAACACATTGATCTAGACCTCGCAAGTCAAGATACAGACTGTTGAAATAGACGTTAGCAAAATAGTTTTAGTTATACGGTGAGGCTAGAGGAACTCACTTAGTCAGTTTTAATCTCATCAATTTTTCGGTAGTAGGCAGATATAACAAAGAAAATTACAATGATCATCCACTCATTCAAAATTAGGGTGTCAGATCTGCCAATCAGCCTTTGGGGGAAGCCATCAACATAGTAACGATGTAAGGGATGCACTCGGAGTTCATTGTACTGAATGTGTACGGACCCGATCGATTTAGGGCGGCCTCCCAGAAACAAAGCGGTGTCACATGGTTCATATTGAATGTCAATATCTCCAACTCTGATCAACCGGTTACCAAAGCGGTCATACTCTAGTTCAGCCTTACCGATCCACTTCGCTTGATTGCTAAACCGCTTGTACTGGATATCTAAAGGGCCAATACCTACCATACGAGATCTGCGGTACTCTATCTTGAGATCCCCAAGGTATGTCGGTCTTAGTTTCAGCAATGAGTTTTGGTCATTGTAACGAATGCCAACAGGTCCGATAGCTCTCAGCCGAGCACCTGCCATATCATATTGAAAGTCTAAAGGAGTTGATAAAGCGATCTTAGAAAGTTTTACTGTGGGGAGGTCAGAACTAAGATCGGCATAAGCAGCAGAAATAGACTTGGCAGTTTTAAGTATTTGCACCACTCCAGCAATCCAAGCGAGAAGACCACCGAAGATGATAAAAACCATAGCTATGGGAACTAAGACTATCAACGACAAAACTAATAGGATGAAGACGCTTTCAAACATTGGTCATTTCCTATCGATGACATCGTTTTCACCCAATGATCAAACTATTTCTATCAAACTATTTTTTGTTTTAATTGGTTTCATTTTAGCTCCTTATCTTAGTAAGATCCAATCTATATGATTCACTTTTAAAAGTACAGTATTGGTCTAATGATTCACTTTTCAATACTCTGGAGATCTTTAAGTGATTAAGTTCATCTAACCACACGTGTTGTAGTCAGTGTTGATTACAGTTGGTTTACCCTCCTGACTAGACGCATTAGAGTCCACCTTAGACGTACTGCAGCCTAGTCAGAAACAACTAATTTCAGAGGGTAAACAGGGGAAAGCCAGGATTCCATTTTCATGGTGTAGTCGAGTTGGGGGCAGATCTCATAGATTAAGCCATTGCCTCAGTAGCTAATCTTGAGAGTGACTCGAGCTGATACAACTTGTTCTCCCCCAACAACCGGTGTCGGTTCTGCCTCGGCCACACTACTGAGTAGGGCAGTTCGACCCGCTTGAAAGGGAATAGGTTGAAATCCCGATCGATCACTATTCACTTCAATACCAGCTACAGAGCGTGCTGACAAATTTAAAGCACTTAAAACAGCATCAGCTTGATCTTGGGCATCTTGGACGGCTACTTGTAATGCTTGTTGCCTGGCTTCTTTAATAACACCGTCCTCAGCCTTGAATTGAATAGACTGAACCTGACTAGCTCCAGCCTCAATCGCCTGATCTAAGATTGTTCCAGCTCGATCAATTGACACTTCAAATTTCACACTATTTTGTCCTCGAACTCCGGTTTGTTGAGGGCTAGAGCCTCGATAGTCATATTGAGGAGTCAGAGAGATTCCCGTTGTTTCTAGTTTTTCAACATTTAGTGCCGTCAAAGCTTCGATCAACTGATTACTATCTTGAGCCACTTGTGCCTGAACAGACTGAGCTGAAGTACCATCAATGAGCACACCCAAGTTAATCACAGCAATAGAGGTTTCAACACTGACCGATCCAGAGCCAGTTACCGTTAATATCTGATCCATAGTCTCTTGTGCCATCACAGGTGTATTGAAAGAAAGGCCCCAAAGTCCAGCCCAACTGAGCAGGGTTACTGTTACATAAGCCAGACTCGATCGCTTTATCCTCATGATCTTTGAATCCCCATTTTGAAACCTTAATGTCCCTAGTTTAACGAAAGAACGATAAGTCTGGGGCACTTGATCAAAAACTGTAACGGGGTCAGGTCTCTTTTTTTTAATCTAATTTCTCGCCACCTAGGACAAAAATCGGATCTAGAGCCACAAACGATTGGCTACGACCCCGATATTCTAAGCGGTTCACCACAGACTGTGTGACTTCCACATGGCGAGCTCGCACTGAAGCAAGCGTAGACGAGAGAATATAAAGACTATCTAATGAAGTTGCTGTTGCCACTAAGCGGCCTCCAGGTTTCAAATACTCCCAACTGGTTTCTAAAACTAATTGCAACGGTTGGCCTCCCTCCAAGCAGATCCGAGTCGGACGGGGTTGCAACGCTTCAAAGCATAGAGGGGCCGTTCCTTGAATCACCTCAACATTGTTGACGGCAAATTTTTGGCAATTGCGCTGGATTAATTCCACCACATCTTCATCCCGCTCGATAGCCAACACATGACCCGAGGTGCAGAGAAGACCTGCTTCAACTGCAATCGTACCGGTTCCAGCTCCAATATCCCAAAGACAATCGTCTACTCCTAGCCGAAGCTGGCTCAAGATCAGCACTCGAGCTTCACGGGGAGTTAATGGAATTCCAGGGATACGATCAAAGGCAACATCGGGAATCCCTGGAGTGCGATAAGGCCATGTTTGCCGTTCCATCATGACCGTGCAGTAGCCGATAGATTAGCCACTAACTGAGGAATATTGGCTTCCCACTTACGGGGTTGCGAAGCTCGCCGAATATTGCGCCAGATCTTAGTAGCCGCTAGTGTCCCATCTGCAACAGCAATCGAAACTTGATTCAGTCCTTTTTTCAAATCCCCGACAGCAAAAATCCGAGGATGAGAGGTTTGGGTCCATTCATCCGTCACCAAGTTTTCACCATCTCGCTCCAGGTTAGGGATATGGGTCAGGTACTGGTTATGGTAGCGAGATCCCATATTGACTAGGCCTGTGGTGGCTTCAACAATGGTGCCATCCGCTAACTCAATGCCTGAAAGATGGTGATTTTCACCCAGAAACTTGACAATCGGGGCTTCTTTCAAAGGATAGCCATGCTCAGCTAGTTTTCGCCGCATCTCAGGACTCACTTCAAATAAACCATTGGTCAGCACAGTGATATAGGGTGTAAACCAACTTAAGACAAAGGCAGCTTCCATCTTGGGTTCGGTGCTAGCAATCAAGACGGCCTTTTGATCCCACATATCAAAGCCATCACAGATCATGCAAACATGTAAGGTGTAGCCCGCAAAGTCATAGACATTTTGCATATTCTCGAGTTCAGGCAGGTAGTCTATGATGCCAGAGGCTGCAACCAAATACTTAGCCCGGAACACGGGATAGACACTATCAGTTTTGCCAACTTTAACTTTGACAGCCAGCTGCTCCCCTTCATCAACAACATCTTCGACGTAGCCTCGCAGGATATCAGCGCCCCAATTCAAAGCTTGTTGAAGCCCATGGTTTTGGACCTCACGACCCGGTGTATCGGGATCAACCCCTAAGTAGTTCCGCAAATCCTGCATCCAAAAAGAACGGCCTTTACCTTTCTCGATCACCAAACACTTGAGGCCATAGCGAGCCAGATAAATAGCTGCTGAAAGACCACCTGCTCCGCCACCCACAACAATGGCATCGTAAATCACATCAACTCGTTGATCTAGGTTTTGTTTAGATAGTTTCATAGCTTGGAATTTCCTTATGCACAACCTATCTACAGCATACTGAGACTCGGCTTGCCGATCGTCCTACTACTGGATCCTCTCACAGGAAGCCTTCTCTGAACCAGAGCTGAGCTGAGAAGATAGGAGGCTTTATGTAACCTATGGCTAAATAAGTAACCTATGGCTAAATAAACACTATAAGTTAAGGTTGAATAGGAACTGTATGATAGTCCACAAGCTAAACCCAATCAATACCGCTCCAGAGGTCCGATAAATCCAATTTAAGGTGCCAAACTGGAACTGCTGGCGGATCCAATTAGCCCCTTCAGTGACCACAACCCACCACAGCCCCGAACCCATAAAGATACCCACTACTAAAACCGTTGCACTCTGTTGATCAAGTCTGCCCATCTGTAAATATCCCAAAATACGCTCAAAGGATTGAATCGCCACGGGATCAGTACCACTAATCAGTAAGGCAAGACCATAGAAGCCAATAGCTAGCAAAACTGTCCGGATCTTGGAGCGATGTTGGAATTGAAAATCGGGTTGGGCTGTAAAGCTCTGCAAACCTAGAAAACCTGTTACTAAGCTACCGAGCAGAAGGAGAACCTCCTGTTGGCCCAGCAAAACTTGCTCTAGCTGAATGAGTTGAAATCCTACAATACTGCTGTAGAGAGCCTCAGAGGTAGCAGCCCCTAAGCCAACAGCTACTCCAACCCTGGCTTCTATCGTTAAGGTGGATTGAATACATAACGCACTAATAGGACTCACAGGTGCAGCTACTAGAATGCCTGTAATCAAGGCTTTAATAAAAGTTTGGGCGACCGCTAGCAGTGGAAATGATGTCTCCACCCTTGAACCTTGCTGTTGGGCTTGGTCGATCAGCTGCTGCTGCTGTTGTTTCCAGTAGCGACTCTCCACACTCAGCATTTGAGCACTCTCTATCGCAGCCTGAGGGTTACCCTGATTGAGGGATCGTTGAGCTTGATCTTGTCGTTGTTGGTTACGTTGCCACTCCTGAGTCCATTGCTGCTGACGGTCCTGGGCAACAGGATATCTAGGGCTAGCCTGGGGAATAGTCTGCAATAGAGTCAAAGCTTGAGTCAAGTGGCCTTGGTGATACTGATCAGTGGCCAGCCTTAACAATTGATTGGACCAGGTTTTGAGTTGCTGCTGAGCTGGACGATAAGCTGCAACTGAGGGTGGGATCACTTGAACAAGGGCAAGGGCTTCCTCCAAGCGATCGGCATGAGCCAGCTGAGTGGCACGGCCCAATTGGCAGTCAGCCAAAAGAGATGGCAGTACCAGTTGAGCAGCGGTTGCTTGTGTGATCAAAGAGGTAGCCTGCTCTATACACATGTCGTACTCTTGTGCATTTCGTAAGGCTTGAATCGAAGCAATGGCCGGATCGGGGCTCAGTCGATCAGTGGAAGATGGAATCAATACATTTAAAGGAGAGAGTCCAATCACAGCCACCATGGCGATCAGCACGCCGAGGCCCCCTATCCCTAGCTTCCAGTACCGCCGTGGGTTCGATCGAGGGGGATCCGGTTCAGGTAAAGGATCTAACTGAGTGGGGATAGACTGAGTTGAAGCCTTAATGGGAGGTTCAGATAGAATCTGGACCTGATCAGACAACAAGGTAGGAGCGTCAGGAGCTGTCTGGATGACCGGTTCATCTGGAACGGAAATTGGTTGCGTAATGATCAGATCTAGATCAACCAGGGGAGGCAACGTCATACTAGCCTGCCACCAAGCCGCAACATCCTGGGGTCGGTTAGCTCTATTGACTTGCAACGCCACCGCAACGAGATCTTGCCAAGGGGCTTCTAAAGCCGGGATCCAGTCTTGTTGCATCATCCGACTCATAGCAGGGGGCGGGAGCTGACCCGTTAGCAGCTCATGGATCATCATGCCTAGTTCAAACAAGTCTGTTTCAGGACCTACTGGGCGACCTGCTAAGAGTTCAGGAGCTGCATAGTCAGGTGTAAACGCTAATGTAGTCGTTCCACCTAACCCTTGTCGCGAAGCCCCAAAGTCGATCAGGACAACACGATGATCTGGGGTGATCAAAATGTTATCGGGCTTGATATCTAGATGATAAACACCTTGCTTATGGAGTGAATTTAAGGCTTGTACTAGTTTGGTCACGATGTCTTTGGCAACAGGATCACTCAATTGGTGCTGAGGGTGGTGTTGCAAGACATTTCGCAATGTTTGGCCCACAACCAGTTCCATCACCAGGTAGGCCGTCTCATGCTCTTCAAAAAAGTCTTGAACACGCACAATCCCTGGATGATTTAATGTAGCCAGGATCTGGCCTTCTCGTAAAAAGCGGTGGAGACCCCGTTGATAGAGATTACGTTTAGTCTCAGGGATTAGGAGATGGCCTGTGCTATCTCGAAAGGCAATCTCTCTAGGGTAAAACTCCTTAATAGCAACCCGTTGATTCAGCAAGGCATGGCTGGCTTGATAGGTAACACCAAATCCACCCCGACCTAGGGGAAACTCCAAGCGATACTTACCTTCATGCAGTAAGGTACCAGGAGTCAGTAGATCTCGCATGAGCGTAGGCAAATGCACTCGGCATCTGGGACAGTTTTCAGCTGTCGGTGGCAAGCCATCCTGGCCACAATGAAGACATCTCATGCTCAACATCTCATGATCACATGATTAATAGATTGGCACCTCTACAGTAGTCTTCCCCTATTTTGAACCCTTGAACACCAACTTGAGCCTGGTCTAGCAATCCGTGTCTTGAGGCCAATAAAATAGTCTAGAGCTAGGTTCTTTGATCGGATCCCGATTGTGTCAAACTAGTTCAAACAGGTAACGCTAGGCTAGCTATGAATGACTTAGATACCCTCCCCCAACCTATTGCTGATGCGCTGATTAAAGATCTCCTCACACACGTCGAAGACTTAGTCCAACAGCATGGCCTCTCCGAAGTGTTGGTTGCCTTATCAATGTATTGCAATGTTCAATCCAAAACTAAGTTAGGCAAATCCGAACGCAGTCAAGACGACGAAACTACGGCCTACTTTCTCAGGGATGCAGCCAAGGCCATTGAGGTAGCAGCTAGCTTGACTTATCGAACTAAGGTAGATCCTGAAACAATTTAAACTGAGTTCTACAGGTATGCTGAGGGCAGTCACTCAGGAATGGGTATGAGGATTGTTTGGGAACCCTGCATCTATGGTGGGACAGTACACGTTCCTTGCATTATTTGTGGCCAACGAGCTGCACCTGTCCAGGGAAGAGGAGAACAAGTACTCTTAGCTGTTGTCTATAACGATCAGGGACGTGTTTACGGTGAAGCCTGCCGTAGCTGTGTAGCCTTGGGAGTTCAAGGGATTCAAGATTGTTTACAAGAGCGTATAGCTTCGTTGCAAGCCCAACTGCGGGATCTGCAAGAGTTAAATCAAGGCGATATTCAATTGCCTACCCTGGAGGAAGAATTTAAAGTCTATCTCAATCAAGATCAACCCTAGTGGCTTACTGATTCAGTTGCTTCTGGAGTGGGCTCAGCGTCAGGTTCACGGGTGGAACTGGTGAGCACAAGGAGTTGATCAGCTAGATACACGGCATTTTGAGTGAGGCCTAGCCCTGTCTCTGCCAATTGACTCAGATCGATTTGAGGGTTGCTAAGTAATCCTTGCAGGACTAAGGATGCAATGTATTCACGCTTCGACAGCCCCTGACTAGCAATCGTCGGGTTATTGATCGAGAACTTCTGATGATGCTCAAAGGGAAAGGCATAATCCTCAATAAAGGGCATAGCGCCTCCTCAACAACAAAACTGTCACCAGTCCTACCACATCTCTTTGCGGTTGACATCTAAGGCCAGAGTCGAGACTCAGAATCTAATATCCGAGAGGGCCTCATCGAGCTAGACTGTTCACTCTGTTACTGAATTCTAAAGAAAGACGTTAGAATATTAAGAAGGCCATTGCAGATTAAGCTAGCTTATCTACATTATCTTGGATTTACCTAAGCTGAAGGAGATCGTTACATGGGATTGTCTGATGTCATTTCCAAAGAGCTAGAAAATGCTCGGTCAATTTGCTCTGAGTATGGTGAAGGCGATCCTCACTGCCGTGCAGCCTGGGATGCAGTTGAGGAAGTATTAGCAGCCCGTAGCCACCAACCCCAAAAGCCGAATAGCCTAGAGCAGCACTGCGCTGAAAATCCTGACGCGATTGAGTGCCGTGTTTACGATAACTGATTAAATAGAGCTTAGTTTCTCGATATTGTTAGATCCCGCTTGGAAGGTTGACTCACAACTGTACAGGCGGGATTGTTAATGGGCCTCTTTAATTTTGAGATCCAGGTAAGGAGATCAAGTCTGGTGGGGAGATCAATTTTTGCCGTTAAGTCCGGAAGAAACAGTTTGCTGCTCCAGGAATCCAGTAGACTAGTATTGATCTTAATTTTGTTTTTTGATTTTTTCTAGCAGTTTGTGCTGTCCATCATTGAGGAGATTGACTCTTGCGTCGAAACCTGATCGCTGGCAACTGGAAAATGCACAAAACTCAAGCAGAGGCTCTGGAGTTCCTGCAAGCATTTGTGCCGCAATTGAGAGAGTTTGAGCATCATCAGCACCGCCAGGTTGTTTTATGTGTTCCGTTTACAGCTTTGACTCTCGTTCAACAATGGTTGAGTTCGCAGGAGCAAATCAAGGTGGCAACGGGTGCTCAAAATATCCATTGGGAAGAAGAAGGTGCCTTTACAGGCGAGATCTCGGGTAGCATGCTCAAAGAATTAGGCGTTGCCTACGTTATTGTTGGTCATAGCGAACGACGCCAATATTTTGGTGAAACTGATGAAACCGTTAACCGTCGCTTGCTAGCTGCTCAACGCCATGGTCTTACCCCCATTTTGTGTGTCGGCGAGTCTAAGCAGGTACGCGATCAGAACCGCACTGAAACCTGGATTCTGCATCAGCTACGACAAGCTCTGATGGGCATTGACCAATCCAACCTTGTGATTGCCTATGAACCCATTTGGGCTATTGGCACAGGGGATACGTGTGCTCCACCTGAAGCCAATCACGTGATCAAACTGATCCGTGAACACTTGAACAACCCTGATGTGACTATCCAGTATGGTGGCTCTGTCAAGTCAAGTAATATCGACGATGTTATGGCTCAACCTGAGATCGACGGTGTTTTGGTGGGTGGCTCCAGCCTTAAGGCCGATGAGTTTAGTCGGATTGTTAACTATCAGGCTTTAACTGCCGTTTAAGCGTAGTCTGCTATTACCCAGGATCGAGTGGGATCAAGTCCTGGCCGATTTGATCAGGCCTAGTCAGATCGGATGGCATCTGAGACGCTATACTTCAATCAAGATTTCAACAAGGGTTGATCTTGCTCTCCATTACACTGAGAGAGGGCTAAGAGTTCATCGGATTAAGAATGGCAGGTTAAAGCTGAGGAGGGACCCGTGTCTGTAGTTTTACTCATTGGATCTATTGATCCTTACAGCGGTAAGGCAGCAGCGATTTTAGGCTTTGCCAGCCACCTCCAGCAGCAGGGGGTGCGAGTCGCCTACGGCAAACCTTTAGAAATCGAGGATGAATCTAGAGGTATCCAAGATCTGGACTTGGCCTTTATGACGGAGGTATTGCAACTATCTCCTGAGGCCATTGCCCCTACTCTGCTCCAGCTTGATTCAGAGACTATGATTCATCAAATGACCCATCCTCAACTTGAAAAAGACTATCTGCAACCTTTGAAAGACTATATCCAACAGTCAAATGCAGATGTCATTTTGCTAGAAGGTCCTGATGATCTCAACGAAGGGCGATTCTTTGACTTGTCACTATCTGATATGGCTGAACAACTAACAGCTCATGTGGTGTTGATTTGCCACTATCAGTCGGCGCTAGTGATTGAATCCTTGTTAGAGGCTAAAGCTCGTCTTGGGCCTCAGCTCATGGGGGTGGTGATCAACGAAGTACCTGAAGCCGACTTGTCGACTGTTAATACGGTGATCAAGCCTTATCTAGAAACGCAATCTATTCCGATTTTGGGAGTGTTGGCCTTTGATCCAATCTTGCGCAGCATTCGTGTGGGTGAACTGGTCCGGCAATTGGATGCAGAAGTGTTATGTTGCCCAGACCGCATGGATCTAATGGTGGAAGATTTTGCTATTGGGGCTATGAATGTAAACTCCGCGCTCAAGTACTTCCGTAAATCTAATCATAAGGCTGTGATCACAGGTGGTGATCGAACCGATATTCAGCTAGCCGCCTTAGAGACCTCAACGTTATGTCTGATTTTGACGGGACGCTTGCCGTTGGATCCCCGAATTCAGAATCGAGCCGAAGAGCTAGAAGTCCCCGTTTTATCCGTTGATCTGGATACTTTCACAACGAGTGAGCGGATTGAGCAAATGTTTGGTCAGATCAGTCTGCATGACACCGTTAAGATCCGGTTTATCCAGGATTTAATGTCAAAGAATGTTGACTTTTCTCGCTTGTGGACTAGTTTAGGGTTGGCACAACCCCTAGTGTCTGCAGCCAAATCCTAGCCAGATCGGGGCTTACCTTGAGTAGACGCTATCTTGATATCTAGAGCTGAGCAAAAGCTTAATATTGTAGCTTGCACTAAATGTATTTACCTTGAGTTCACTTGAGTTTTTTTCAATAGTGTCCCCAGCCAAAGTTACTCACTCAGAATAACTGCTCAAAACCGAGAAAACGGAGCGCTTTGCCCCGCTACCCAGTCCATTCAACTAGTAAGATGAGAGTATTCATCACCTCAACACACCACTCCTCCCCTAGCTCGTCTGGGGGTTTTTTTGGTTAGGATCAAGATCCCTTAAAATGCCTAAGTCAAAATGCCTAAGTCAAAATGATGATAAAGTACCCCAAAAGAAATAACCCAGCCTGGCTTCACAAAAGTTAACATAGAGATAGGTGCTAGGAAGGCAATGAGCTATGAACCAGTCTGATTTGTTAAAAGAGATTTTGAGTCCCCTGCTGGCTGACTTTCATTATTGGTTTGATCGATCTCAGCAACTCCTTGAACAAGAATCATTAAGTTTTATGACCACCGATGAACAGAATGCCTTACTCCAGCGAGTCACTGAGGCTCAAGCAGAATTGAATGTGGCTGAAACTCTCTATAAATTGTCAGATAATGAAGTTGGCATTGATCCAGGGCTAGTGTCAAAATGGCATGGCTTACTTATGGAATGTGCTGAGATTGGTCATCGTTATCGCCAGCTTCGTCGTTCATCGGATGCCTGATGTTACTACTACAAATCCTCTACTTGATTGCGTTTACAGTTGTGGCGATTTTCGCCATTCGGAACTTAGTGGGTAATGTACTCACCATAGGTCGCGAGCAACGCCAAATCAAGCGTCGTTCTCCTCGAGTGATGTCACAACCTGATCATCCTGAGTTGGTTGACAAGGAAGGGAATTTTATAGATGAGCCCCTATTGGTGATTCGATCAACCTCATTAGAGGAGGCCCGTAACCGCCTAGACGAAATCTATCGAGAGTCGCCCGACGATCCAGATTAGGATCACTGTTGAGTCTAGAGATTAGTCTAGAGAGCGGGGAGTTTGAGCAATGGCTTGCAGTCGTTGGACCCTCATGGCGATCAAGATATCCGTTTTATCAACTCGTTGAACCAGCTCCAAAGCTGCTAGTAGGTGACGGGCGGCAGCTTGGCGATCGTACCCTCGAAACTGAGCGCGTTTCAGAGCGAATTCATCAGCATTGAGATGGGTCGCTTCACCATTCATATTTTGCCAGAGCTGACGGATAGCTAAACTAGTGACTCCAGAAGCAAGAACAGCAGCAAAGGCGTTGTGAGCCGCTAATTCGCCAATAATAGAGACGCTACCAACGAGAGCGATGATCTGATAGACTCCCGGCTGTAACCAGTTTCGACAATCAAACCACCCTGCTTCACGCAGAAAGAGGAGATCTCGTTGCGGTTGTGGGATAGCTGACCAACGACGGAAATCAATTTCAATCATTCCGTTTAAGTTCCAGGGGGGCCGACGTCTAAGTTTAAGTGGTGCGCCCTCTAAAGATACAGGGGCAGGAGCAATCTCAAGCAAGGGCCGCAGTGAAGCAGGCAAGAGATCTCGCAACCTGCCGATCTCGGTTTGCTCTAAGGATTGATATTTGCTAGCCGGCGTCATAGGTATTGATGGGATGTAGGCAACTGAAACGATAGTTTACATGATCCAGGAATTTCTCTGATACTTGCAACAGTATCTGAATTTTCTTTGCAAAATTTGAGAGGCTTTGGAGTCTTGTTTTTTCAGTCTAGGGGAATCGACTACACTGCAGTCGACGAATTGACCCTGGCTTAGGGTGAGATTCTTGATGCTCTACACCTATGCGTTTCTGCCCCTGCCATCTAGGCAACAACTTACCAGCTTAGGCACCATTTGGGGCTTCAGCCACGCGATCCAGTTGCTCATCCCAGCCCACAGTGGGATAGCCGCAGCAGTTGAACCTCTAACCACCCTCACAGATCTGCAGGAGTCTGACGAAACCCTGCTTCGTTTTGCTCTCAGACATGACCAAGTGATTTGCCAATTGTTTAAGTCTTTAGCGGTGCTGCCTCTTGACTTTGGAACTTGTTTTAGATCAGCTGACAAACTTCAAATGCATCTACAGCACCACCATCTGGCTTACCTGAACAGATTAGACTTAATCCAAGGCCGGGCTGAGTATCGATTAACCGCCAAGCTACTCTTACCAGCTTGGGTAGTGCTGGATCAAACACAACCTTGGTTATCTCCTTATGCTATTCAAGAATTACAATCTGTATGGCCTACTATATGGCCCAGTTATTCAGCCAACCCACAAGGACTAGAGAGTATTCGTTCGTATTTTTTGTTATCGCCAGGTGAATATCAAGAAGCCTTGCAATTGTCAAAGCATTGGATGCAAGATCACCCCACTTGGCAGTTAAACTGGACAACAGCTTTACCGCCTTACCATTTTGTTTAACTTATGGATAACTTATGGATGTATTTTTTAACTAACTATACCTTTAAGTTATTGCGCTAGTTTCAAGAGCTGAACTCCTGATCAGTCTTGGGTAGTCGCCACTCGACCGGATTGTCAGGTATAGTGTCAGGTATCTTCAGAATGCGTATGTACTGGTTATTTACAAGTTACATAGATTACGTGACAGTTGGTCAGTGAGGCACCATTCCTGTGGCAAAGCGGACTATTGGACAAATGATCGCGGGTCGTTATCAGTTAACTCAACGACTGAGTGCAGGAGGAATGGGTGAAGTTTTCAAAGGGGTTGACACGAACCTATTTGGCAGTCCAGTTGCAATTAAGTTTCTCCATCAAAGCATTGCCACCAGTGACGACAAGCTCCATAAGCAACTCCGGCAGCGGTTTGAAGACGAAGCCAGGCTGAGCGCACGGCTAGGGCAACATCCTCGAATTATCAAGGTCTTAGACTATGGGATCCAGGATGAACAACCTTACCTAGTCATGGAATTTTTAGACGGCAAGGGCCTCAATGACCTGATCATCAAGTATGGGCACATTGAACCTGAGAGAGTTGTGCATTTGGGTCGTCAGATCTGTACTGGGCTTTATCATGCTCATACCTTTGAAGCCACCTTTGATGATTTTGCGATTAAGGGGATCATCCATCGTGATATTAAACCCAGCAATATTTTTGTGCTTCAGGACAACACACTAGATGAGAATGTCAAGATCTTAGATTTTGGTATTGCTAAAACCATGAGCGATGTCTCTATGGCCTTGGGCACTCAAACGTCAGGCTTTTTAGGGACAGCTCGCTACGCCTCACCTGAACAAATGCGAGGTGAAGAGTTAGATGCTCGCTCAGATATCTATTCATTGGGTGTTGTCTTATATCGGATGATTACTGGTGTCCTGCCGGTAGAGCCCAAAACGGATACCTTTGCAGGCTGGTATCAGGGTCATAATTATCAACCTCCCCGTCCGTTTGAAACGTATCCGCTCCCCTTTGAAGTTCCACAAACCTTAGAAAGCGTAATTATCTCTTGCTTGGCTAAAGACCCTGATCAGCGGCCGGCCAGTATGCAGGTTTTGGGCGTCGCGTTAGAGAGTGCCTTGGGTCGATCCACTCGTTCAACTGCGGCAGAGTTAGAGGCCGAAGAGCCAACTTTTACCGGAGCTGGAGAGTTATTTCCAGAATCAGCTTCTGAAGCAACCGGGGCTGTTGTCTTTTCTGAATTCACCATGGCTCAGGCAGATGCCTCTCTAGCTCAGTCGATGCCAGAACCCCCAGTAGCTAGCTCAATGGACTCCTTGACGATGCATGGAGGTAATAGTGATCATACCTCTATTGCCAGCCGAGAGGACTATGCCTTCACTGACCAGCATCCAAACCCTCTCTCTACTAGCCCTGATGCTGAGCCTCTAGATCCCCTAGTCGAAACTGAAGCTCAACCAGCCGGACAAGCATCCCATCCTGTAACAGAAATCTTTAGCTCTAAGTCCCCTCAGACTCTGACACCTCAACCCTCAGAGGATGCTAGTAAAGCTGACTCTGGACCTATCTTAGCAACACCCTCTCAGCAAGCTGATGAGTCCACAGTGATGATTCCAGGTGGATCACCCTCACCTCCAAAAAGATCCCCTTCAAGAGCTGTTGTTTATGGGTTAGTAGTTTGTGGGGGGCTAGGAGCCACAGCTGTGGTTGGAAGTCTACTACTGAATCATAATCAGCCTTCGCCAACTCTAGATCCAGACCCGATCCCAGCCGAACCAACACCGCCACCCTTTGTCTTTCCAGAGCCACAGCTGATCTTATCTACACCCTTACCGACACCGACACCGACACCTACACCCACACCGACGCCGACGCCAACACCCACACCAGCTCCTACACCACTGCCTGTATCTACACCCGTACCCCCACCACCAGCTCCACCACCAGCTCCGGTATCAACTCCGATGCCACCACTACCAGCTCCACACCCACCACCCCCACCACCACCAACACCTACACAAACACCTCCACCCG
>CAYSWV010000014.1:50761-87429 GCA_964434865.1 uncultured bacterium | reverse complement strand
GTTGTTGGTCCGGGATCAAAGGGTACAGGAGGATCACTTGGTGGCTGTAACTCAGGTGGAGGGGGTTGGGCTAAAACAAACTGCGATCCACTATTGACCGTGATAGTATGACCGATGACATGCATGTTCTCAAAGGCCTGGACTATAGCATCTTGATCTAATGCAATTGGTTCAAATATCTTGATAGTTTGGTAAGAAAATGAATGTTCACCATAATCCCAGCTAACATATTGATCAGGTCCAACGCTACCCAGTTCAATTTGACCTCCGGCTACCGTACCAGCGACATCCTGGTCTCCAGTTAAACGATCGCCTTGAATTTGGATAGGTCCCCCTATTAAAGCCAGTGTTTGCCCCATGTTGACAGCGAGAACGGATTGATCAACTTGAATCAAACGGGACCCAGAGCCAAACTGTAAACCCACTGGGTTACTCACAGTTAACGGTAAAGCCTGTAAGGTCTCGGTATCAAATTCAAAGCCATCTGCAAACTGGATCCCGGTGGCAGTGCTGGCAAAAAACGATCCAGCTACATTCAAACGGGCATTAGGACCAAAGTAAAGTCCATTAGGATTGATCAAGACCAGATCTGCAGAGCTATCAACCTGAAGAGTGCCATCGATAAAAGACTGTGATGGGCCTGTTACTCGGCTAATGATTCGTTGAATATCGGCCCCTTGACTAAACTGAGCCACTTCGGCTGTTGGGAGTGAAAAAGTATCAAAGCTATGAAACAGGGTATCACCTCGTAAAGCGCCCCCACGAATTTGATGGATCACTGGATTATCTAATGATGTCCTAACGATAGAAGCCTCAGCTCCCAAGGTTGTATCAGGCACAATCTGAGCCTCAACTGCAGTCTCCCCACTACAGATCTGAAGCCCAATTCCTATGGCGATCATTTGGAGTTTCAGTCGTTGCACTGGCCCATGACCCTCTAACTTGAACCTAGCCTAGGTTTCATCCACTCTGACTTATATTACCTTTGGGATCCCCAACCTATGCAAGGGGACCCATCTACAAATAGAGTATTCGAGGCCCTTGTTTCTGAATTTGTTGCTGCTGTCGAGAGTTTCAGAAATAGATCAAATAGATCAGAGTGAAAGTGATCCCTCTGCATGGGTGCAACCAGAAAGAAGACCAAATCAAGGAATTTTCAATGCTTGGGAAAATACTCAGAAACTGCTCTCAGCACTACCTGCCGTGATTGTTATTGTGGTAGGGATGAAGATTACCTTTGCTAAACAATACGCTACATTGGGAGCAGATGGTGCCATAGCGCAATCTCTCCCTGGAAGTTTTTGTTTGTGGTTGACTTATCTCTTCATTGCCAATTCCCAACGAGTCTGGTCTCAACATCTTAGTCTGAGGGTAATGTTGTCTTGCTATGGTGAGCTTCAGAGTGAATCGTTGATAAATGATTGAGAATTTGAAAGATTGACGAATTGTTTCTATACATTGAGGTATCGTCGTGACTAGTTCAGTGGATCAGCTAAAAACTGAGTTTGCTAAAACTCCAGATCTTGAACGCCAATTATTTAACCCTCCTGCTTCTGAAGCTGACATTAGTGAATTTAAAGCTGCTGTGCAGAAATGGGGCTTACCAGACGACTTGCCTGAAACTTTCTACGAGTTTTATAGATGGCATAATGGCTCAAAGCTTGAGCATGGGTATTGTGCATCTTTAGATGATGGCTTGGTTGTGTTGTCATTAACCGGAATTATTAGTGAGAAAGAAATGTGGGATGATTTAGAACTCAAAGATACGTTTTATCAATATGAACCAGGAACTTGGTGGAATAAAACCTGGGTGCCAGTTTGGTACATTCCTGATTGGTATATTCAAGGCATTGACACTTCAGGGTGTTTTGGTGGAGCACCGGGTCAAGTTCTTGGCTTTGATTTTACGTCAGCTGAAGGAAAATGGATTGCACATCGTTCGTTTGATCAGTGGTTAGAAACGATCCTGGAACTGAAGCGGACAGGCTTATTGTCGTATCAATGTAGTGACGTATTAATGGATACTGTGCAAGTCGATGATCCAGAACGAGATGCCATCGTTAATAGAATTAATGGGGACTATGCCTTTTCGGTTGAGATCTGGCCTTACAGGCGCAAAGACAAACCTGAAAATATCTATTGGAAGGATCTCGAGCAAGCCTTGAGTAACCAGGATACCGTTACAGTCCAATCGCTGATCAGAGAGGAGAAAATTGCTCTTAATGAACAAAATTTGTATATTCTTGAAAAGTTTACGCCCTTATTATTGGCTCTCCATCTTGAGTCCTTTGCATCAGCTTTGTGGTTGATAGAACAGGGAGCCGATTTAACCCTAAAAGACTGCTACGGTTTTAATACTTTAGGCAAGATCATGCATGACCGGTATCGTGGCAATCATACTGCCAACTATATCAAACTGATTCAGAAGATCATGGACAGAGGTTATCAGCCAACAACCCAAATTTTAGACGATCAACACCTCTTAACTCCACTTGCAGATAGAGCTGTGGGCTATGGAGATATTGCCATGGTAGATTTTTGTTTCTCTATGGGAGTTGACATCAATTCAACTATTTACCGCTATTCCCCTCGTAGTTTTTTACATGATCTGGCTAGTAATCTTAAGCACTTTGCCATGGCTGACTATCTTGTTGCTAAAGGCATTGACAAATCCCTAACCAATAGTGATGGAAAAACTGCCCTTGCTGTATTTGAAGAGAAATTTTCACAATATCGATCTCTGATCAATCAATATGACAACTGGATCCGATTATTGACACCATAAGGAAGATCCAGCCCAGGAAGTTTTTTAAAATTAGGCCACAGGTATCGACTTGTTACCACGGTGAGGACTGGCTATCACTTCCTTCATAAGCTACTACTGGAGAGTTTTGCCACAATGTATAATAATGAACATTAGAAAAATAGTGGGCTGAACTCAAAGGGTAGAGATCCAGGCCTGTTATCTGTAATCATGTAGGCGTAACTTTTAGGAGGCTGCTTTCATCAAAGTTTACTATTGTTTAGTTCCTGAAATCATCAGCAGTCTTACTGTTCTTCACTATGAAAATGGGTAGCAGAGCTATATTTGGCTTTATCTCAATTGCTGTAGGGATTGGGATTGTCCTGGCTATGGGCAATGTTTCAACCCTTGACTGTATGCGCTCCAGTCCTGAAACCATTCAATGTGATCTTATCTCTGAGGGCTTACTTGGATCGCAATCAAGGCAAATTCAATCGTTAGAAGGTGCAAAACTTGACACGAAAATCAGCGTTGATCGAAATGGAAACCGAGATAGATCACGAGATAGATCAGGTGTAAGCATTACGCTGGGTGACAATGATAGAGATAGGGATAGGCATGGGAGAAGAGTGACCAAATCCTATCGGGTCCTTTTACTTGATAGTGATCAGGAAATACCTCTAACATCAGTTTACTCATCCGGTCTAAAAGATAAAGAACAAACGGTTGTACAGATTAACCGCTTTATTGAGCAACAGAGTCAGTCCACCTTAATGATCGAGAAAGACAATCGTGGATGGGTTTATCCCATAGGTGGAGGAGTTATGGTAGTTGGTATAGGTTTTCTTATCTCAGCAGCAGTTCCGCGTTAATGCATTTCTGAGTCCATGACCTTGCAATGGGTATCGAGTCTAGCCTGTTTGAGAGCTGATTGTTGGTGGGAGATCTAGCTTAAGGTCGCCAGGGAAACTGTTGAAAGTTAGGCGATCGTTTTTCTAGAAAAGCCTGCTTACCTTCTTGGGCTTCTTCAGTAAGGTAGTAAAGTAAAGTAGCATTTCCAGCTAATTCTTGGAGTCCAGCCTGACCATCACAATCAGCGTTAAAGGCAGATTTCAAACAACGGATCGCTAGAGGGCTTTTTTGTAAGATTTCATGAGCCCATTGGATCCCTTCTGCTTCCAGTTGAGCAATAGGCACCACTGTATTAACCAGACCCATGGCTAAGGCATCGGCAGCTGTGTATTGCCTGCAAAGAAACCAGATCTCACGAGCTTTCTTTTGACCCACAATTCTAGCTAAGTAACTAGCACCAAAACCCCCATCAAAACTACCAACCTTGGGACCTGTCTGCCCAAAGATAGCATTATCAGCTGCAATCGTTAGATCGCAAACCAAATGTAAAACATGTCCCCCTCCAATGGCATATCCTGCCACCAAAGCAATCACCACTTTAGGCATGGATCGGATCAAACGTTGTAAGTCCAACACATTTAAGCGGGCGACCCCTTGATCATCTAAATAGCCAGCCTGGCCTCGAATACTTTGATCACCGCCAGCACAAAAAGCATAAGCTCCATCCGTATGCGGACCCGCACCTGTGAGTAATACCACCCCAATGGTGTGATCATCTCTGGCGTCTGCAAAGGCCTCGTAAAGCTCTGAGACTGTTTTAGGCCGAAAGGCATTGCGTTTATGAGGGCGGTTGATGGTGATCTTGGCGATGCCGTCAGCTTTGTAAAACAAGATATCGTCGTAGTCCTTGACGGAATGCCATTCTACTTGCATGGGTGCTCCTTGATCCAAGCCTGACTAGCTCCCGATTGTACGATGTGAGATTGGGTTAAGATCAACCGATTTTGCCACTGATGTAGTCTCGGGTTGCCGCCACTTGAGGAGTATTAAAAATGGTTTGCGTTTGATCGTATTCAACTAAGTAGCCCGTGCGCTTACCGGTCTCAGAGGTTTCTACATTGAAAAACGCGGTCATATCTGAGATCCGAGTCGCTTGCTGCATGTTGTGAGTAACAATGACAATGGTGTACTGTTGCTTCAGAGTCCAGATCAAATCTTCAATTTTTAGAGTTGAAATAGGATCTAGGGAAGCGCATGGCTCATCCATTAAGATCACATCCGGTTGAGTGGCTAGCGTACGAGCGATACAAAGCCGCTGCTGCTGACCACCTGATAGGGCCAACGCACTAGATTTTAATTTATCTTTGACTTCATCCCATAGAACTGCTTGTCGTAAGACTTGTTCGACCAGATCATTGAGATTACCTGTATAGCCAGTGACTCGGGGCCCATAAGCAACGTTATTGAAAATAGACTTGGGTAAAGGATTCGGCTTTTGAAAAACAATACCGATGCGCCGTCTTACAGATACTGGATCAATCCCCCGATCATAAATATTATGACCACAGTAGCGAACTTGGCCCTCTAAACGAAACCCCTCAATCAGATCATTCAGGCGGTTGAAACAGCGTAAGACGGTACTCTTGCCACATCCCGAAGCCCCAATAAAGGCTGTGATCGAACAAGCTGGGATCGAGAGTGACACATCTCTAACCGCAAGTGAGTTACCGTAATAGACTCGTAAGTTTTGAGCTTCAAGGACTGGATCAAGTGAACTAACCACAGTTACTCCTTCAGCTCAAATTGGCCCCATCTCTCTCAGGATAAGCCTAAATTTGCCCCCAGTACAACCCCCGACCCTAGGGAGTCGTGAGGCTAAGAACTAAGTACTGAAGTAGCTAGTGAGGCTTATCGGAATAAGTTGGGGGCCTTAGGCCTTAGATCGATCTAGTGCTGTTATTTCCAACCAACCCGATCAAAGATCTTGATCGCTTCAGGATTATTGACACCATACACGTTGGCATTGATGGTATCTTCCTTAAATTCTCCAAAGCTAGCAATAACCGAATTGGGAGCCACATCAGACACGACGGGATGCTCGTTGTTACCATCAGCAAAATACCGTTGAGCTTGAGGGCTGATCAAATATTCTAGAAACTGAACAGCACCCTCCCCATTCGACGATGTTGCCACTACACCACAACCGCTGATATTGACATGAGTACCCCGATCCGATTGGTTAGGAAAAATCACACCGACTTTTTCAGCGATGGCTTGATCCTCAGGATTATCAGAGGCCTTTAACCGAGCAAGGTAGTAGGTGTTAGCAACCGCAACCTCACCGAGTCCAGCTGCTAATGCCTTGATCTGGTCGGTATCCCCACCTTCTGGAGGTCGAGCCATATTCTCGACAATGCCCTCAGCCCACGCTTCAGTCGCTTCTGTGCCAATGGATTCCACCAGCGAGGCCACCAGGGACTGATTGTAAATGTTGCTTGAAGAGCGGATCAAGACTTTCCCTTCCCATTCAGGGTCTGCCAACTCTTCGTAGGAGGAGAGCGCTGAAGGATCAACCTTATCGGTGTGGTACATAATGGCTCGAGCTCGCTTCGAAAAGCCAAACCAGTGTCCTTCAGGATGGCGCAGGCTTTCGGGGATAGCCGCTTCTAAAACTTCAGAGGATACAGGGCTAAAAATACCAGCCTGGTCAGCCCGCCACAGTCGTCCAGCATCAACAGTACAGAGCACATCCGCTGGGCTATTCTCTCCTTCACTGCGGATACGCTCAATCAACTCATCTGCTTTGCCTTCGATCAGATTGACTTGGATCCCAGTGGCCTCAGTGAAATCATCATAAAGGGCTTGATCCGTGTTGTAGTGACGAGAGGTATAGAGATTGAGCGTATCCTGAGCTTGCCCTTTGACTTCAGCCACCAACAAAGAACTCAGTAGCAGACTCCCTAAACCAGTCCCTAATGCTATAAGGATTGACGAATTGACGTATTTCATAACTCACTTCAGATCGAGTATTCAAAGTGGGCAGTCCTGGCAACAAGAGGATCCCTCTACCTATTGCGCAATAGTGAATCTTGTTGCAACTGATTCCCAGAAGTACATCAACGAGCTTAAGCTCATAGGAAAGTAATGTCAACAAGTGAATAGATTCACCTGAGCTGACTTAACACCTACGATCTATCCCTTATACAACTGAAATAGCTTGTTACTTGTTGCAACATTTCCTTGATTTGTGAACTTACATTACGCGCCTCCAGAAAGGTCTGAGAATCACTTGCAATTAGATCCTGGATTCGATAAGGTTTCTAATAGCAGCTTATTGCGTCAAGCTTGCAACAACGTTCTTTATTGCAACTTCTCATGACTGATACACGTGTCCAATCTCCTGATCACATTGGCAATTCTGGTATTCTCTTAGGCCTAGAGATCACAAGGCCGGTTTGTGAAGGGTTGAATGTCGCCTATGCCAGCTTTCAAGCTCTTTACTTGCAATATCAAAAACATCACTTCGTAGTTGAAGGGGCTGAATTTTATCAGCTTCATCAGTACTTTCAAGAGAGCTATGATCAGGTTCAAGACCATGCACATCAACTAGGCGAACGCTTAGATGGATTAGGTGGTGTACCGGCAGGGAATTTTTCTTGGCTAGCCCAACTATGCTGCTTTACGCCTGAGCCTGATGGGGCCTTCAATGCTCGCACCATGATTGGTCATGATCTAGAAGCTGAGCAAGCCATCATCAGTTTGATTCGGTCACAAGCTGCTCAGGCAGAAAGTTTGGGCGATCGGGCTACACGTTATCTTTATGAAGGTATTTTACTGAAAACTGAAGAGCGAGCCTTTCACCTGTCTCACTTCCTGGCTCAGGATAGTTTGAAGATAGGCATGAGTTCTAGCAATGGCCATAGTGTGTAAAGCCAATCCAAAATGATAAACGAATCTATGATATCTGATACACAGCTTAATGCCTTACAGCAAGTCCAGATCCCATACTGGCTGCGCTGGCAAGTCTGGCTACGCTTACAAGAGCTTTCTATTGCTGCCTGGTGTTGCCCTGATGGCCATTTGTATGTAGAGATTCCTGATGGCGTAGCAGCTGTGCAACTTCGGAGTGTCGTTCAACAGTTCAAGGCCCCCCGTCCCGAGTTAGTGGATTGGTTAGAGCAGTGTTGGCGGCTTTCAATGGTTTAAACGGGGCAAATTCTCCAGTGTCATCGATGCTGCAACGACAGCACTAGTCTGATGAGCTAGGGTGTAAGTTGAGTTCTGTGGATCAGTTATGAGTAGGTGTGAAGCCAACACTTTTGAGGTGGCAGGCCAGTTTCAAGGGTTTGAACCTAATGAGAAGGGTAAGCTGAAGTACTTTCATTTAGCCACTCCAACTGGTGATCTTCGGATTAAGTTAGCTAAGTCTTTGCGATCAACCCTAGGATCCCAGCTGACAGTAGGCATGGCCATTGTAGTGAGAGGGACTACTAAGTCTAAAGAGCAGGCCCCAAAGCTAAAAGCTTGGTCAATCCAAACGCCAGATACTGATTCTACTCAGGCATTACCTAATCCTTCCCTGCCGGCCTCATCAGCGTCTAGTCCATCTCAAGAATTGGGATGTATTCAGGTGTGCCGGAAATCAGATTGTCAAAAGCAAGGGGGATCCCAAGTTGTGAAACAGTTGCGCCTGGCTTTGGCTCAACATCCGCAGGGGGATCGGATCCGTCTTAAGCTGACGGGCTGTATGAAGCAATGTAAACAGGGTCCTAATCTCGTGGTTTTACCCGATCGATCTCGATACCGCCGCGTGAAGCCTCAAGCAGTTGCTACGTTACTAGAGCATCACTTTCCGACATCACCGTAAGATCAAGCGGTTGCGGGTTGATCAACTAGCGTGGGCCATAGAGTAGCGGCGTCTTGGGTACAGGCAATAAAAAATGGATTTAATAACTCGTCTTTGTTGTAACGAAGCGGGATAGCATTTAGATCAGTGAGTTGGCCTCCAGCCTGTTCGAGAACACACTGGGCGGCGCCAGTATCCCACTCCATCGTCGGACCAAAGCGGGGATAGAGATGGGCGGTTCCTTCGGCAACTAAGCAAATCTTGAGTGAACTCCCCATAGATAGAGCTGTCACTGATTCACAGACAGTCTTGAGTTTGGCTAAAAAGGCTTCAGTTTCAGGTCCAGCATGAGAACGACTGGCCACCACTTTAAGATCTGCTTCTGGATAGGAGCGCACTTGAAGTAAACTAGGCGTTTGATCTGCTATTTGTTTGTAGGCTCCCATCCCTTGGGCAGCCCAGTAGATAGTGTCTAAATCAGGTGCAAAAACAACACCTAACTCGGGTACCCCTTGATTGACCAGAGCAATATTAACGGTAAATTGGCCATTGCGCTTAATAAACTCTTTGGTACCATCTAATGGATCAACCAGCCAAAACCGAGTCCAGGTTTGACGCATTGCCAGAGAGACTTGTCTCGATTCTTCGGAGAGAACAGGAATATCAGGTGTGAGCTGATTGAGTCCGATACTAATAATCTGATGTGAGGCCAAGTCCGCTTCAGTCAGGGGAGAGCGATCATCTTTGTAAGTGGTCTCAATATCAGCCTTTTGATAAACCTTCATGATCGCTGCGCCAGCTTCCTGAGCCAACGTAACTACGTTAGGTAGCAAGGATTGAAGATCTGAAATTGACATAAGTACATCCTGGATAACCGGTCTACCGCGAAAATCTTAGCTATCATAACGCTCTATCCTATCGGTAACCTGATCGTTACGACAGGTATTGAACACGGAAATCAAATAGCGCCCCTGTGACCTAATTTCGGTAAAATCAATGACCTAGCAGGTTAACTACCCTGATCATAAAAGCGGTCGTCACAAGGGTATAGCGATCGCAATCGCATAGATCATCATTGTTTACCAGGATGGGCTTACCAGGATGGGCTTACCAGGATGGATCTGAACACGCTAATGACTACTAGTGATCAAATTGCTCAAGCAGTTAAACAACTCTACAATACCTATCCCTTTCCCCCTGATCCGCTTTCAGATGCACCACCACCGGGGTACAACTGGCGTTGGTGTTGGCCAGTTGCTCATAACTTTTGCTTAGGCTTCAAACCTGGCTCAACCTCAATTCGGATCTTAGATGCTGGGTGTGGTACTGGATCGAGTACAGAGTATCTTAGTTTTCTGAATCCTCAGGCTCAAGTGGTTGGCATTGATCTAAGCGAGCAAGCCCTAGCCGTGGCTCAAGAGCGTTATCAGCGATCCCAATTAAACAAACAGGGTATCTCGACCCCCCAGTTTCATGCCATGAGCTTGTATGACTTAGATCAGCTCGATGGTACCTTTGACTTGATTAACTGTGTGGGAGTGTTACATCACCTATCTGATCCTAAACGAGGCCTTCAAACCTTGAGGACTAAGCTGGCGCCAGGAGGACTACTCCATATTTTTGTCTATGCAGAGTTAGGACGACGAGAGATCCGACTGATGCAAGAGGCTATTGGTATCCTGCAAGGTTCTCAACGAGGTAACTATCCAGATGGCGTACAGGTTGGGCGCCAGATCTTTGCAGCGTTGCCAGACAGTAATCCCCTAGTGCAATACGAAAACCGGCGGTGGGCTGCTGAAAATCAACGTGATGCTAGCTTTGCAGATATGTATGTGCATCCACAAGAGATCAATTTCAACATTCATACACTCTTTGAACTCATTGAAGACTCAGGTCTAACCTTCCTGGGGTTTTCTGATCCGAGCTACTGGCAATTAGAGCGATTATTGGGCTGTAATCCAGACTTAATGCAACGAGTTCAAAATCTTGATATCAAAGACTACTACCGTTTGATCGAATTGCTGGATCCTGAGATTAGTCACTATGAGTTTTTCTTAGGTCAACCCCCTTTATCTCGCATAAGTTGGACTGATGATCAAGCCTTGTATCAAGCTATTCCAGAGGTAAGTCCTTGTCTCTATGGCTGGCCAAGTTACTCCTTATTGGATCATAACTATCAACCTGTTGATTTGACAGAAGCTGAATTTCAATTTATGCAATCCTGCTCAGCTGAGCCTACCGTTGACTTATCAGTGGGATCTATTATCAAAACTGTTGATCTATCACTTGATCATGTACGCTCTCTGCATCAACGGCAGTTAATCTTACTTAGGCCACACCCTGATTCCCTTTGACGTTCTAGTGGGACTCGTTGACTCAATCAATAAAGATGGATCGGTAATACACAAAGTAGCGATCTGCTTCACTGGTATCAATAAGCACTCGGACATGATAGGCCCCATCACTATGTTCCCCATAACGGAGTGAGTTAAGTTGAGCCCCTTGTCCCTCTAGTCTTGATGTTGCTCTCTCCCAGGCTGATCCCGAAAGCTGAGCCGGATCTGTCAACCAGGGCTGCATTTGATCCAGTGGATAATTTTGTTGAAATAAGTTGAGATCAGCTGGCGACATCATGAACGTTAAAGTTCGGCTAGGATTGATCCCTCCACTGCAAGATTCTTTTAAACGGTTGGTACTCGGTGGGAGCCTAACCTCCAAGTAATACCCGCTGTCACAAGTTGTCGGTGTATCACCAACCAAGTAAACAACTAAAACCAATAAACCCACCCCAGCCAGTAGCCCAAGGGCCAGAAGACCTCCCAGTAAGATCAGTACCCATTTCAGCCAGGTCCGTTTTGCAGACATGATTAGCTCCTCATCTTCAGTCCCCTTAGAATAACGGATCTTTCTCAAGCAAATGGACAGCTCCAACAGGTACATTGAAAAGAATTAAACATTAGTTTTTGACCTGACTCTTGAAGCCTGGTTTATTGGTAGTGGTGAAAATGGCTGGCAGACGTTATGCTGGAGTTTAAATTTCTGCTACTGCCTCACGGTTTAAGCATGGGCTGGATAGGGCTATGGAAACACTTAAGCGAGAGTCTTATGGACAATGTCCCCTGTGTAACCGTCTCACAGAGCTAACTTTTCACCATCTGATCCCCAAGTCTCAACATCGCAAAACTTGGGCTAAAAAAAAGCTATCTAAAGAAGATAAAAATCGGGGCCTCAACATCTGTCGCCTATGCCATGATGGAATTCACGATCTCTACGATGAAAAAACCTTGGCCAAAGAGATGAATACCTTGGAGCTATTAAGGCAGAATGTGGCTCTACAAAAGCATAGCTCCTGGGTGGCTAAACAGAAGTGTTGATTAGGGAGTTATTTCAACTCTGAAACTGATTCTCGATCACAAGCTCACTTAGAGGTACTTGACCGGGTTTAGGCCAGGAATCTTTGACCTTTTTACCAATGGCTACCATGGGTCCCATGACATGATCAGCAGGCAAATGAATGAGTTCAGCCACTTTTTCGATATCAAAGCCAATCATCGGACAAGAGTCATAGTCTATAGCTTTAGCCGCTAGCATTAAAGTTTGCATGGCCATGCCAATCGATCGTTGAGCTTCATCTCGCTGGAGCCATTCTCGGCCTTCATGAAACGGCTTCATCCAACCAACTAGTAGATCAGCCACCTCTTTAGGAGCATTTTTCCAGTATCGTTCGGGGGCTTTCTGCCAGGCTTTCATATCAGCTGTCATGATAATTAAGAGAGAGGCATCTGTCATTTGGGCTTGATCATTGCCCAACTCAGTCCGAATCCGTTGACGTAATGCTGGATCTCGAACCACAACAAATCGCCAATGTTGAATATTAAAACTTGTAGGAGATTGAATAGCAGCCTCAAGCAACTTTGTCTCTTCTTCAGCTGTCATCTGGTGATTGGGGTCAAAGTGTTTGATGGCTCGGCGTTCATAAATAGCGGTTAGCGTGTCCATTTGATCTCCTCCACATTGGATTGAACTAACCATAGCTTATTTTGGCTACATTCTATGCTGCGGGCAGCTTGAGTTAAGGTTTTTGTCAATTCAGCTATCCTGCTTTGAGGATTCCGCTATCTCAGTGATAAGTTAGAGAGCCAGGATCGGTATTCTAAGATCAGTGTCAGAGAGGTTTTTATGTTAGTGACTCTGGATAAGGCTGCTGATATATTGGCTCAGCAAAAGCATATGATCAGTATGACTACGGATGGAAAGGTAGCTTTAGTACCTACTGATAAAGTTGATCTTAGGCTCACTTCAATGGATGCGATCAATTATGGGTTCTATATCGTTAAAGGGGCAAATTCGGTTGATGAAATCAAAGCTCAACTCGAAGCAGCGGCTGCTAAACAAATTTCAGCTACTGAAAAACTACAACAGAGACAACAAAACTATCGAGAGCTCCGTGGAGGTAATTAATTAGCATCCCATTAAATTAAGTGATCTTACTGATTCTTAGGTAGTGATCCTTAAGGCTTAGTTGTCCTTAGGTGAGGAGGCTTGTAGATGGTTAAGATTAGTTTGGGTTGGGTTGGCCTCCTGATCATGATTCAGCCTGTCAGTCTGGCACAATCACGGATCCCAGTTGAAGTTACAGCTGTGCGAGATGGTGACACCTTAGAAGTTAAAGATGCTCTAAATCAGACCGCTATTGTCCGGTTAGGTTGTATTGATGCACCTGAATTTACTCAGAAGCCATGGGGATTAGAGTCAACTCGCTATCTTGAGCAACTGGTAGCCCCAGGGGATTCTGTTGAAGTGCAAGTCATTGAATTTGATGATTATCAGCGGATCATTGGTGAGGTTTTTAAAGGTGATCGTCTCATCAATGTGGCCATGCTTCAGGCTGGGCAGGCTGTTGTTTATCGACACTACATCAATCAGTGTCAGAAGTATCAGGATCAGTACTTGTCAGCTGAATATCAGGCCAGACAACAGCAGCTTGGGTTTTGGCAACAATCGAATCCAGAAATGCCTTGGGTGTATCGTCAACGACATCCCCGTTCCCAATAAATTAAACAGCGGATCGGTTTAAGTCATAGCCAAGTTGGGTAGCTTTAAAGTGTCAACATCACTCGATTGAGGCTGATGGGCGTTGTTACAGATTAGTTTTATACCCGTACACCTCTTACCCTTGATCTCAATGGTTGGATAGATAGATAGGCCCGGTAGATATTGGAAAAAATGCTCTGAGTCAGGTGGTTACTGCAAACAGAGGGGTACAAGTTAGAGAGGGTGAGCTGAGACTTTAGCGAAATAGTAGGTCATGGCCCTCGTCAATTTTGCTCAGACCTGCTAGGCTCCAAATTAGGAACTTAATGTAAGCTCCTTCAGTAGCTCTAGCAACAGAAATCAATTTAGGTAGAGTAAATGCTGAGGTAGTGTGAATTGAGGTACTGACCCAACCTTCACCTAACCTTCATCAATCGTTTGTTTTCATCAAAGTCAGCCACTTGGGATTATGTCTAAGCTTGTCATTGTAGAATCTCCGACCAAAGCCCGTACCATCCGCAACTTTTTATCGGATGAATATGATGTACTCGCATCCATGGGACATGTTCGAGATTTGCCGCCTAAAGCCTCAGCCATCCCAGCTGATTACAAAAAGCTGAAGTGGGCTAAGTTAGGGGTTAATGTCAGAGAAAATTTTGAGCCGTTATATGTCATCCCTGAAGATAAGGAATCTGTAGTCAAAGAACTGAAACAGGCCTTGAAGCAAGCAGACGAGTTGATCTTGGCAACTGATGAAGACCGCGAAGGTGAAAGTATCAGCTGGCACCTCCAACAAGTGCTTAAGCCTAAAGTACCCACCAAACGCATGGTTTTTCATGAAATTACTCAGGATGCCATTCGAACTGCACTCCAGAACTGCCGTGATATTGATCAAGAGCTAGTGCGCGCTCAAGAGACCCGTCGGATTCTAGATCGGTTAGTGGGGTATACGCTCTCACCCCTGCTATGGAGCAAGATGAGTATGCGAAAGCTCTCAGCAGGTCGGGTCCAGTCTGTAGCCGTGAAACTACTAGTTGATCGAGAGCGGCAGCGGCGGGCGTTTAGACGAGGAACCTACTGGGATCTGAAAGCCACACTCATCAAGGATGAGACCCCCTTTACAGCAGAGCTAACAACCTTAGGAGATAAGCGACTTGCCTCAGGTCAAGACTTTGACGAAAGTACAGGTCAGATTGCTGCTGGTCGAGATGTCGTGCTACTTAATGAAACCCAAGCGCATGCCCTCCGGGATCGGCTGCGAACTCAACCTTGGGTGATTGCCTCTGTCGAAGACAAACCCTCAACTCGTAAACCTTCACCACCGTTTACCACCTCAACTTTGCAGCAAGAAGCCAATCGAAAGTTGAGATTGTCCGCTCAGCAAACCATGCGGATTGCTCAAAAACTTTATGAAGAAGGCTATATCACTTACATGCGGACGGATTCAGTCCATCTGTCAGAACAAGCCATTGCGGCAGCCCGCTCCTGTGTTGAGTCGATGTATGGGGCCAACTACCTCAGTCCCAAGCCCCGCACCTATACCACTAAATCAAAAGCAGCTCAGGAGGCTCATGAGGCTATTCGCCCAGCTGGATCTGAGTTTCGATTACCTGCTGATACACCCTTACAGGGTCAGGATTTAGCGCTTTACGATTTGATCTGGAAGCGGACTGTCGCTTGTCAGATGGCTGATGCTCGATTACTGACTATTAGCATTGGTATTCAGGTAGCCGAGGCTGGCTTTCGGGCGTCAGGCAAGCGGATTGAGTTTCCTGGCTTTTTCCGGGCTTATGTGGAAGGATCAGATGATCCCGAGGCAGCCCTCGAAAACAAGGAAGTCCACTTACCCACGTTGGCTGTTGGCGATGAACCCACCTGCTCTGACTTGCAATCTGTGCATCATGAAACCCAGCCCCCCCCTCGGTTTACTGAAGCCTCATTAGTCAAGCTCATGGAAAGTGAAGGGATCGGTCGTCCCAGTACCTATGCAGCCACCATCAACACTATTGTGAACCGTACCTATGCTCGGCAGCAGGGAAATGCTTTAATTCCTTCCTATATCGCGTTTGCTGTGATTGAACTTTTAGAGCAGCACTTTCATGATTTGGTGGATACGCATTTCACTGCTCGGATGGAAGAGACTCTAGATGATATTGCCACTGGTAAAGTCAATTGGTTGTTGTACTTGAGTGACTTTTACTTAGGTGACGATGGCCTTGAAAAACAGGTGCAGCTCCGCAACGACGAGATTGATCCCATAGTCGCTCGCTCGATCCATTTAGATGGCATTGAGTTTGAGATTCGAGTCAATCAGTATGGAGCTTATGTTGAAATTACTGATGAAGACACTCAAGAGGTTCAACGGGTTAATATTCGAGATGATATTCCACCTGCCGATCTGACCCATGAGGATGTGGAAAAACTGGTGCAGCAAAAGCTAGAAGGTCCTAGTGTGCTGACTTATCATCCAGACTCGGGTGTTCCCGTTTATGTTTTGCATGGTCCCTTTGGTCATTATGTGCAGTTAGGGGATAGTACTGAAGAGAATCCCAAACCTAAACGGCAATCGTTACCCAAAACCATTAGTCCAGATACCATCACACCTGAGCAAGCCTTAGGCCTGTTGAGCTTACCTCGAACGTTGGGTAACCATCCCGAAACAAGCAAACCTGTGATCGCTCATCGGGGTCGATTTGGGCCTTATGTGGAGTGTGATGGTGACTATCGGTCGATACCAGCCTCTGATGATGTGCTCACTATCTCATTAGCCCGGGCGCTAGACCTGTTGGCCCAACCCAAAAAAGGCCGGGGCAAACGAAGTTCTACCCCTATCCGTGAAATTGGCCCACATCCTGCCGATGGTGAGCTGATCAATATTTATGATGGTCCCTATGGCCATTACGTTAAACATGGTAAAGTCAATGCCACCATTCCCAAAGATATGGAGATTGAGACCCTAACTCTTGAGCAAGCGCTCACTTTGATCGCCAATAAGTCTCAGAAAAAGACCACTAAGACGGGATCCACTAAGACGGCCTCTAAAGGCACGACAGCTAAGAACACCACCAGCAAAACGGCAGCTAAATCTAAGACCTCAAGTCAAACTAAAACCACAAAAACGTCCACGAAAGGTAAAACCACCAAAGCTAAATCCACCACCAAAGCTACAACCCCAGCCAAACCAGCAGCCAAATCCAAATCCACAGTTCAACCTGAGGCCCCCCCCAACCGGTCAACATCTAAAACCAGCATCGTCAGCATCGGTCCAGCTAAAAAAGGCCACTAGGACTCAAGCGGTTGAGCCAACCTGTTAAGCCCATCGGTTTCAAGTCAACCTGGCTGTATTAGAGGTTTGAATCAAATCCTAACAGCGGTTTAAACATATGATCCTATACTGGGGTGAGTTCATTTTTATCCCTAACCGTTATGGCCAATCATCTAGTTTATGTGATCATGGACAGCTGCCGTTATGACAGTTACCAAACCGCACTAACCCCCAACATGGATCAATTAGGTCAGGCTGAATGCCGGTATAGCTATGCCTCCTGGACCTCTCCATCCCACTACGCCATGTTAATGGGCATGGTTCCTCACACTAGTCCGCAGGGCGTTTTTGCTTCAGAGGTGTACAAAGAAGAGTTTTCAAAGTGGGTGGATCGTTTAGGATTACCTGATTTATCCTTTAAAACTTTTGTCCCGACGTTATCATTACCCAAAGTCTTGAAAGATCGAGGCTATCGGACGATTGGTCGAGTATCATTACCGGTACTCAATTCATTTACCAGCATTAATTCTTATTTTGACGATTACAAGTTGATGGATAACCACAATGATTTTGCTTCTATGGTTAATGAATTAGACTTTCCTGATGATCAGCCTCACTTCTACTTTTTCAACTTAGGAGAAACCCACTATCCTTATATGCTTTCAGGGGAAAACTTACCTCATATTTCTGGTGTTCATGGTGTTTTTAAAAAGCTTGACGATCAGTTGGCCCAGCCAACTTCACCTGAACCGGCGTCATCTGAACAAACTTTTTTTGATACTGAACAGATGGCCCGTTTACATAAGCAGCAGATCAAATGTGTAGAATATGTTGATAGTTTGTTGGCTAAACTCTTTGCTAAATGCCCCGACAATACTCACATCATCATTACTGCTGATCATGGTGAATTATTTGGGGAAGGTGGCTACTTTGGTCATGGTCCGATTATGCATGAAAAATGTTTTCAGGTTCCTTTCTTGGAAGGTAAAGTCCCTCAGTAAAACGTTGGTAGGAGCTGGAGTTGAGTCAAAACTTTAATCAGCATCTCCGGCTCTAAGGCCCTGACGCACACAAGTTCAAGAGGGAGGTTCCCCAAACAACAAAACCTCCAGATCGGTTAAGGCTTGTTCAACATCTACGTTAGTTACAACATAGTCAAATTCATCAATGGCATCTAATTCTGTTTGAGCCTGAGCTAAACGTCGTTGAATACTAACCTCTGAGTCTTTAGCTCGCTCACGCAAGCGTCGTTCTAGTTCATTCATCGAGGGGGGCTTAACAAATATTCGAATGGCATCAGGCCAATGGTCAATCACTTGCCTGGATCCATCGAGCTCAATTTCTAACAGAACATCCTGACCCGATTGCAGTTTTTCTTTGACTGGATCTAGAGGAGTACCGTAAAAATGATTAGCATACTCGGCCCACTCTAAGAGGCCACCTGATTCTCGTAATTGAATAAATTCATCTCGTGTCAAAAAATAATAGTTGATGCCGTCTTGTTCGCCAGCCCGTGGCAAGCGGGTGGTCACGGATACCGAGTAATGGAGCTGATCATGACGTTGGAGCAACTGCTCAATAAGAGTCCCTTTCCCCACTCCACTAGGCCCTGTGATCACAAACAGGCGACCGGGTTTGACTAGTTGGGATTGTTCATGACTGGACCTTGACGGAGAGGTGATGAGTGGGGTCATATGCTTAAGCCATCAAACTCGTGACCTGGATTGAGTGAATTTTTACTAGGATACCTTACTCTTCAGTGGATAAGCTGCCCTTTGGAGTCATAAAGCGATGAGCTAGGGTTTCTGGTTGAATGGCTGAGAGAACAACATGCCCTGAGTCCATAATGATGACAGCCCGAGTCCGACGGCGGTAGGTCACATCGATGAGTTGTTTGCGCTCTCTAGCCTCAGCCACCACCCGCTTAATGGGAGCTGAATCGTAACTAACGATAGCAATGACTCGTGCTGCTGCGACAATGTTACCGAATCCAATATTGATCAGGCGGATATCCATAGGGAACTCTACAAACGATCACACGATGCTTAGTTATCACAGTCAAGGCTTTTAGTTCTGACATCTAGATCAATAGTTCCCGTTAAATATTGAACGGCATGGCCACTGATCAACACTCGATCTCTAGCATCTTGACAATAGAGTTCTCCACCTCGTTGAGAAACTTGTAAGGCATACAACTGAGGTTGCCTTAATCGGTTAGCCCAATAGGGGATGAGTGTGCAGTGGGCTGATCCCGTTACAGGGTCCTCTAGAATACCAAACTGTGGCGCAAAAAAGCGGGAGACAAAATCACATGTTTCACCTGGAGCCGTCACAATCAGGGCATGGTCTAAGCTACTCAAGGCCTCATAATCTGGGTGCAGGTCACGGACAGCTTGTTCAGATGTCAACACCGCTAGCCCATATTGGGCCTGTAAAAAAGCTTCAGGCCTCTGGCCCAAGGCTCTGACCAACAAATCACTCATAGCCGCTGGGGTCGGAGGGTGGCGAGGGAAATCCATTTGTAGTCTCTCTCCATGGCGTTCAACCTTGAGTTCACCACTTTGAGTGTGGAAAACAACCCATGGAGCTGAGGATTCAAAGTGTCTAAACATTACATAGGCCGCTGCTAATGTGGCATGACCGCATAAAGAAACCTCGGTTGTTGGCGTAAACCAACGCAGCTCATAAATTTGGGGAGCACGACGGACACAAAAAGCTGTTTCAGACAGATTATTTTCAGCCGCAATGCGTTGCATTTGTTCAGCTTCTAACCAAAAGTTTAAAGGGCACACAGCAGCTGGATTGCCCCGAAAGAGCTGTTGGGTAAACGCATCAATTTGAAAGAGTGAGATCTGGCTCATGGGTGGAATAGCTCTCAATGGCACTAGAGTACCCATAAATACTCAGTGTTGGTTCTAGTCAGGTACAGTTAGAACTGGAATACTATCATGAGTAGCTAGTTCAACACAGTTTCTCCCATGGGCTTTAGCTTGATAGAGAGCATTGTCGGCCCAATGCAGTAGCTCAGCCACTGTGGAGACCCCCGTTTCAGGAAATGAGGCGATGCCAATACTGACAGTAATCGGTATCTTTTGACCTGCATAAACAATGTCAAGCGTTTCAATGGCTCGTCGTAATCGATCAGCGACTCTGACACCCTGAATATAATCTACGCCGTGGGCGACCACGACAAACTCTTCACCGCCATATCGCACAAACCAATCCTGATCTCGAATTTGGGCTTTGATCTCTGCAGCAAATTGAATTAAGACTTGATCGCCTGCTAAATGACCGAATTGATCATTCACTCGTTTAAAGTGGTCTAAATCTAGCATAAACAAGGAAAAGGGCTTGTGTTGGGCTTGGCTATAGTGAAGCTCCCGTTCAATCAAGGTTGACAAGCATCGCTTGCTGTAAGCGCCAGTTAAACTATCTCGATCAATCAAATCGGCTATTTTTAAGGAAAACAGGACTTCTTGCTCATCCAAATAAGTAAACTTTAAGACCGTGGAGCGCCCAATTGAGATTCGATCCCCCTCTTTGAGACCCTGTTCCAAAACCAAATGTCCATTCACATACGTGCCATTGCGGCTACCCAAATCTTTAATAATAAATTGAGTGGGGCTAGCTTTGATCTGACAATGTTGACCCGATACACCACCATCCCCCACACACAGATCCATACTGGGGTGGCGGCCAACATGATTACAAAGATTCAGGGCATACAACTGGCCTAGATTAGGCCCATCCAGTATCACAAGATATGGCTTCTTAATCGGATTAGGCTGACTGCCATGGACATCAGGGATAACTGTAATGGTATCCTCGAGATCTTGAGCCTCTGGCCCACTATTAAGGGATGATGGGACAGACTTGCTCATACTCACTCCAAGTGCTTTGGATACATCTAAGATCATGAGCGCATTTCATCGTTGCTATGACGATCTGACGATTTGACGATCTAAGGAGATAGTAAATCTTTAAAGGACTGAGGAACCAGCAGGCTACCTGAAGGGTTGAAAATCAGTTTATAACACTTAACTTGTATCTATTTAACTTGCATCTATAGTATCTAACTTCCCACTACCCTATCTTGCGCTGAAACACTTAAGTTGTGTCGGTAGATGCGTGAATGGGTCTAACCGTTATCCTGTTGATTGGCCTGTTAGGTAGAATTAAGCAGTACTCGACTATCTAGATCACATAAGGCTAGGTAAAAGATAGCATGAGGTTAGTGATGTCAGAGGCTAGTCTGCAAGGCAATGGGACCGTCCAAAGCTATACGTTGCTTGAACGCTACCAAGCCGGTGAACGAGACTTCAACGGGATCCAACTCAGTGAAGCGAACTTAAGCGAAGCTGACCTACCCGGTATTCAGCTAACAGAAGCTAACCTCAGTGGTTGTAACCTAAGCCAAGCTATCTTGAGTCAGAGTAAGCTAAGTCGAGCCTACTTAACAGCCGCTAACTTAACTGGTGTCTATCTAATTGGGGCAGATCTGAATCAAGCTGATTTATTTGCAGCTACCTTGACAGATGGCCATCTTAGTAAAGCTAGTCTTCAAAAGGCTGTGCTGTATCGAGCCAATTTGCGCAACTGCACCTTGATTCGAGCTAATTTGCAGGAAGCTGATCTAAGACTGGCAAAACTGACAGATTCAGATCTGAATGCAACAGACTTAATCGAAGCTATGTTGGTTGGAGCTGATCTGCGTCGTGTTAACATGGATAGCTCCAGATTGATCGGAGCTGATCTGCGGGGAGCGATCTTGAGTCAAGCGAATCTTAGTAAATCTGATCTCAGTCGGGCCAACTTAGGAAAGGCGCGGCTTGAAAAAACAAATTTAAACAAAGCGGATCTCAATCATGTGGTTTTAGTTAAAGCTGATCTCTTAGGTGCTGATTTAACTGGGGCTAATCTGATGGGAGCTGATTTGAGAGGCGCTAATTTGTGTAAAGCTCAACTGCATGATGCCAATTTTGCTGGGGCTATCTATGATGACAATACTTTATTTGATAAATTCTTTGATCCACTCCAAGTTGATATGAAACCTGTCAGCACAGATACTTGATGCTCCATCCTAGCTAAGATCCTTACCCTTTCAAGCTCTTCTTGATTAAGGCTTTTTTAAAGAACCGACTGATCCTCATTAGCTGATCTCGAGCGAAGTTAGACGCCGTGCTATGAGTTAAGTAGGATATCGGAAGGTATAAGATGGCTAAAGGTATGTCCACATGGGCATAGCTCCTCCTCCAATGACTGTGATTTATGTCTCAATTGACCACAACCACTCGCCGCAGACTACAGAACCTCCCCCAAATCGCATCGGTCTGGGAAGGCGACCAACGGACCCTGAGTGCGGGTCTAAAAGCTGGAGTCTCTCCTCTAGATGCTCAGGAAGGAGGATCTTGCATTCTATGGGTGGACCGCTCCCAAGCCATTGTCCGAGCTATCGACATTGTGCCAGAGCATTCCGGTATTGAGGCTACAGTCAGAACCTTGTTACAGGCTATGGAATCTCCCCACGATGCAAACCATACGAGGCCTGCTCGCCCTCAGAAAATTGTAGTCCGAGATCGACAGCTCCAGTTTTACCTGCGAGGGGTGCTGCAAGATTTAGATATCAAAGTTGAGTTTCAAGCTGATTTGCCCTTTATAGATGAAATCTATCAAAGTATTGCTGAAATGATAGCTCGCAGAGGTCCCAGCTTGCCAGAGGCTTATGCTGAAACCCTTGAAACTAAAGCCATGTCTATTTGGAATGATGCTCCTTGGACCTACTTAGCTGATCACCAAATCATTGAAGTAACGATTGATCACTGGGATGTGGGACCCTTGTATACCTCTGTCATGGGTATGCTAGGAATGGAATTTGGGGTTCTATTATATCGATCATTAGAGTCTCTCAAACAATTCCGGCAACAGGTCCTTGACGAAGATAAAGAGAATATAGAAGGAGCTTTTTTTAATCAGGATTGTTTCTACATTACGTTTGGCCCTCTCGATCCAGATGATGAAGCTTGGGAGGGACCCACAGCACCCTCATTTGGTTTGATCCATCCCCTAGAAGGGTTTAGAACCCATCTGCATGAAGAAGAAGTCGTCGTGTTGATAGTTGCGTTAGAAGCTCTGCACCGTTTTTTTCAACAGCATCAGACACAACTGGATACGTCTTTTACCAAGAAAACCAGTCGTTATCGCATTCCTAACCCTCAGACATCAAGCCATGAGCACCGTCCCACCATCTCCGCCACTGTTAAGACGTTACCTACAATTGCAGCTGAATTCGAAGAAGAGTTTGAAGATGACATAGGACTCACAGATAGCCAGGATCTGCAAGGTCCTGATGTAATTCTCAATGATGATTTGATCCCTGAAGGAGCCTTTTTACAACTGACTACACTCCCGTGGGAGACTCTAGAACTCCTTAAACAACAGGGGCGTTATTTTGATCTAACTCCTGCTGACTTGAATAACCCAGAGCTAACTCAAGCAAGTAACGGGTTACCGGTGCTGATTGTGCAAACGTCACGACCTAAGGCCAAAACGTTGATTTCAACCTTACAACAAAGTGGTAATCCACTCTATTTTTGTTTTAATCTCCGCTTTGATCCTGTCACCGGTCATCATTCTTATCTGCAAATTCTGCAAACAGGCAATGGGGATCTCCATTTGATTGATGATGTTCCTGAAAAAACTGTCCAACACCATTGGGAAGAACACTGCCAATCCACTCGTGGTGTTTGTGGCCTTGTAGTGGCTATGGGTGTAACGGCTAAACACCGTGAGATTCAGTTACGACATATGCTAGCCATCTATTCTATGCAATTGGTTGCACCAGAAGCCATGGGGCTAGGTCCTCTGGTAATGCCAAAGTTTTCCTTTTATGCAGAGTGATCTTTTTGATCTTAGGGTGTGATCTTAGAGTGTGATCTGATGGTGAGAGCACTCTTAAGAGCTAGGTGGAATGAGGATGAGATCTGCGGTTGGATGAGTCGAGGTAACTGAGTAGATGGTAAAGTGTTTGAATTCGAGGCAAACTGATACCCTGTTGATGAGCAATTTTGAGTGGAAAACCTAAAATAGCCTCTACTTCTAGAGGACGACCTAACTCGTAGTCAATTTTCATACTAGTTCGATAAGAGACCATCTGTTCAGTCTTAACGAGTAGATCAGGTATCACCGTATCAGGTACGATAGCTCCACACCCAACAGCAGCATGAGCCACCTCTTGCATCACTGCTTCAATTAAGCTGCGAGTCATTGGATTAGACATCATCTGATCGGTGGTAGCATTCAAAATAACTGACAACCCATTAAAGGGTATATTCCAAACTAACTTTTGCCATCGGGCTGAAAACAAATCTGGAGATAATTGAACTGGAATTCCAGCTGCTTCAAAGTCAGAGGCGATCATTTGCATGGGATGGGTAAGGCCTTGAGCTTGGTAGCCATCTCCATAATCGGCTAGATTGATCAACCCATAATCAAGATGGTGAATGTGGCCAGGACCTATTTTATTGGAGCTGATAAAACAGAGGCCTCCCATAACTCGCTCTGATCCAATCAAACTGGCTACATACTGCTCACCGCCCAACCCGTTTTGCAAAACTAGGACAATAGACTGAGGTTGGAGTAACGGCGGTAAGATAGCTGGTAAGACAGCATTATGAACAGCTTTTAATGCAATTAAAATAACATCACAGGACGGCATCGCTTCAGTTGTTGGATAGGCTTGAACCTGTGGTAGTTTGAAGTCTCCCTGAATAGATTGAATGATTAGACCCTGTTGGGCCACTACTTCATAGTCGCGATTTAACAAAAAATGGACATCAAAACCAGCTCGCTGGAGACAAGCGCCATAGTAACCACCAAGAGCTCCAGTACCAACAACCGCATATCGACGGGAAGAGGACTGATCCGACATCGGGTCTATCACCAATAACATCTACCTCGGCTTAGCTTAGCCCAGTGATGATCTGTTAAGCCCTGTGCAGGCCACTCAAAATCCAGGCTTCCGTTTATGTATCACTGTTAAACGATCTAGATCCCAGTAGGATTAACCTCAGGCATTACGGTAATCAGCATGGCAACAGAACTCAAATTGATGATTGATATGGTTGCGGTGCTAGGTTCAGCCTCACTCGGGGGCTATCTGGCTAATCGCTTAGGACAGCCTGTGCTGGTGGGTTACTTGCTGGGGGGCATGATTGTAGGGCCAGCCGGTTTCAAGCTCATTGACAGTGAAAGTGATATTCAAACCTTGGCCGAGATTGGGGTAGCCCTGCTGCTATTTGCATTAGGTATTGAGTTTTCGCTAGCTGATCTGATTCGGGTGCGCCGCATTGCCTTAGGAGGGGGATCGTTGCAGGTGATGTTGACGATCCTGTTAGGAGGAGGACTCCCTTATCTAGTGGGTTGGGTTGATACCATCCCGCAAGCTCTCTTTCTAGGGTCTGTTTTATCCTTATCTTCAACAGCGGTGGTTTTAAAAAGTTTGATCGAGCGAAATGAAGTTCAGACAGCTCAAGGTCAAGCCATGCTCGCCATCTTAATTGTGCAAGACTTGGGATTAGGCCTGATGTTAGCTGTCTTACCCGCTCTCACAGAATCTCCCGATCAATTAGGCTTTGCCTTACTAGAAGCAGTCGCACGAGCGGGCATATTTATGGTGGGGGCCTTAGCGGCTGGCTACTGGGTGATTCCACCCCTGATGCAACGAATTGCTCAAACGGGATCACAAGAGTTATTTATTGTTTGTGTCTTTTCCATCTGTTTGGGTGTGGCTTTAGTAAGCGCTTGGATTGGCCTTGGAATCGAGATGGGAGCCTTTGTGGCTGGCTTAATGATTTCTCAAGTCGACTACTCCGATCATGCTTTAGATCGAGTGCTACCTATGCGGGATGTGTTTGCTACCCTCTTCTTTGCCTCAATTGGAACCTTAATCAACCCGGTCTTTTTATTTGAAAATGCACCCATTTTGGTTGGATTTGTGGCTGTTGTCATGTTAGGAAAAGCGATCATTACAACCCCAATCGTTGCCCTACTAGGCTTTCCTTTGAAGACAGCCTTAATAGTTGGGTTAGGGATCAATCAGATTGGTGAGTTTTCCTTTGTTTTGGCTGGGGTTGCCCAGGATTTGGGCCTGTTTTCACCAGAACTATATGGGCTAACTGTGGGTACAACAGCCGTTACTTTGGTGCTAACCCCGTTTACCTTGAGAGCCTCGCCCTTGATCTCAGACCAATTACAAACAATACCCTGGTTAAAATCTTGGCTCCGAGATAGAACAGCCCATTCCTTTCAAGTGTCCCCCGGCTTATCCGATCATGTTGTGGTGGCTGGCTTTGGTCGAGTGGGGCAAACTTTGGTGCGGCTACTACTTTCACAAGGTAATCAAGTTTTAGTCATTGATAATAATGAAGCGATGATCCAGCCAATACGCAATATTCAGATTCCTTACGTGTTTGGTGATGCGTCCAGTGACTTGGTATTGGAAAAAGCGTATATCAAGACCGCTAAGGCAATGGCTATTGCTTTACCCGATCCAGTGGCGTCTCGACTAACGTTGAAACGGGCGTTGAGTCAGTCTCCTGATTTAGACATCACGGTGCGAGCTCATGAGAACAAAGAAATCGATGTGTTATACCAACTGGGAGCTCGAGAAGTTGTGCAACCAGAATTTGAAGCTTCACTTGAAATGGGATCTCATATGCTAATTGGGCTGGGAAGTCCGACAGGTAAGGTCCGACAAGTGATTGATAGTTTTCGATTGAGACGGTACTTACCCCTCATGCCAGAGACCATCAATCATGACGTTATCTCTCCTCCCTCTAGAGCTATAGAAGGTCTGGAAGGTCGATGGTATCAACTTAAAACAGGATCACCATTAGAAGGATCCACTCTAGGAGAAGCGAATATTCGCCGATTAACGGGAGCCACCATTATGGAAATTCGGCGGGGAGGCCAAACCTTTGCTTATCCTGGACCAGAGGTGATCTTTAAAGATGGTGACCGCTTATTTGTGATTGGGAATCCTGAGGAACGCCAAGCCTTTGAACACCTATTGCGGATTGATCCCTGATGGGAAACTCTAGCCATTTCTGTAAAGTCCTGCTATGATCGTTAAGCTTAGTCAGTAAGGCTTAGTCAGTAAAGCTCAGTCAGCTTAAATCTTGATCAAAGCTTGCAGGTTCAGCATCATAGGGGTCGGTAGCTCAGCGGTAGAGCATTCGGCTTTTAACCGATTGGTCCAGGGTTCGAATCCCTGCCGACCCACATCATACCAAAAGTTAGTGGCAGTTAGTTTACGACATGAAGAATTGCACGAGCAGTTTTAGCAATGAGTTGAAGAGTAGACTAACTTAAAAGTATTAGAAATTCCTTAAAGCACATTGAAGCCATTGTGTCCAGACCATGTAATGAGACTACAGGAAGCTCATCTATTAAATCTATTGGGGCTTTAAGTTTGCTCATTTTGAATCACAGATCTAATCCAAGACAGATCACAAAAATTCAACACTCACTAAGACTATTCAAGGTAGGACTATTCAACAAAACGATCTAGATGACTAAGGTCTTCTAAAGAAATGATTAACCTGTCTTAATGTAAGGCTTAGCTTGAGGTTTGGGGTTGATATAGCCTGAAGTTTAGTGTTTCTTAGTAAGGGAGCTTGAGTCGCAAAAATGACCTTGAACGGGTAAATTTGGGATTGAGTTATAGAGTCTCCCCGCTACCTTGACCTATTGAGGGCTAAATCGACTATGATGTTTTGCGATAAACAGCACAGCAGTTGGAGCACTTTTCTCTTGCTATCTCTGAAATGTGTTCTAGTTTACTTGACAGATCTCTACGATCTGAGTTGATCGATGTCATGCAGGAGGCAGTGTGCGCGGACTGAGTATTCTACTTCTAGAAGAAAATCCCCATTTATGTTCGTTGCTAGCATGGCATTTACAACAGCTTGGCCATCATGTCTTAACAGCTGCTGATGTGGTGACTGCCAAAGGTTTACTTAGCCATCAGAGTATCCATTTAGTTGTATTGGATACAGATTTCTCGACAACAGCAGGTCTTAATTTTTGCACTTGGATCTATCAGCAGTTTGATCTTCTGATTTTAATATTATCGAGTCAGGCTTCAGAATCTGATATTGTTGCAGGCTTGGAAGCAGGGGCTGATGACTATATCACTAAACCCTTGAGTATGAGGATGTTGAGTTCTCGAGTTCAAACACTTGCCCGCCGGCTGCATCGCAGTGTTCCCCCTACCTACTTACAATACGATGATTTAAGAATCGATCTAGTGCAACGTCGAGTTACTGTAGCTAACCAAGCCATTGAACTCACCCCTCAAGAATTTAGTCTCTTGTTTGTTTTAGTGCAAGCCCAAGGATCTCCATTGTCAAGGACAGAACTCTTAGAACGAGCCTGGCCAGAAGCTATTGATAATCCGCGTACAGTCGATACTCATATTCTCTCTTTGCGCAAAAAGATTGAGGCCGATCCACGTCAACCCCACCTGATTCAAACCATTCGAAATGTAGGCTATTGCTTTGGTCCAGGGCCATCTGAAACTGAAACTTCAGCGATAACGCTATCATCCCAACCGACACCCTTAAAAGCAGCCAATCATACGGCAACTCCACACAAAACGACTCTCGCAACTTCAAAAGCTGTCACATCAAGTTGATTTCTGGATCACCAAAACCCCCATTAATCCCCAGAAAAGAGGGTAGTATGTCGAGTCTTTGAAACCTACAGATGTGGCCAGTTCGAGTTGCTCAGATCCAGTGAGAAACTGCTCCAAGCTGAGGCTTATATAAGCATAATCTGCGGCAAGGCCATAAGCAGTGGCTGTGGGTACTACAACAGATTGAAGATACCATGCCTGAAATGATTGCGCCCACTCATCTTGGGGTTTACCAAAGTCTAAAATACTAGCTCGAGATCCAGGTTTTAACACCCGATACATTTCCGTGAGAGCTGTGAGTCGATCACTCAGATTTCTCAACCCATAGCCCATGGTGATCGCATCAAAGGTCTGGTCGGCAAAAGGGAGATCAAGGGCATCGCCTACAAACCACTTAAAGGTATGTCGGGGTAACAGTTGTTGGGATCGTTGCTGGGCAATCTGTAGCAAAGGCTCTGAAAAATCGAGACCATAGACTTGGCCTTGAGGGCTAACTCTTCGCGCTAGGTGTAGAGCCAGATCACCCGTTCCACAGCACAGATCGAGTACACATCCTCCCTGAGGAGGTTGAGACCAACGAACCGTCATCTTTTTCCAAACGTGGTGTAGACCGAAACTAAGTTGGTGGTTGAGTTGATCGTAGGTGGGTGCAATGCGATCAAAGAGGGCATGAATCTCATAAGCAGGAGGTTGAGGTGTGGATAGAGGCATAGTGGCTGAAAAGTGCAAGTTCAAAATAGTCAGTCAGTGATCAGGGTCGTCCAGATTAATTTGAAAAGCTTCATTAGTAACCGGACTAGCATAAACCACCTTATAAGATCCTTTGGGGCGGCCAATGGACTGGTAATAATCAGTGCAGACGTTGCGAGTTAGTCGATCTGTCATGGTTCGAGTCACTTGGTTAATAACTCTGACACCAACCTGATAAACCATAGAATCGGGTAAGGCTTGCAAAAATTTGGGTAAGTCTAGCACGATGTGAAGTTTTAATTTCCAGTTGACCCGAGTTACCTCTGACTCCACAATGGATTCAAGATGATAATAGGACCAACAATCAACGGTGTAAGGTAACGCTTCATCTTCTGGCAGCGGTATTGATCTTAAACAATAAACATAATTGGGCTCAGACCAAACTTTCACGCCAAAACAAGGTTCTAAGCTAAATCCTAAACCACTGATCTGAAAAAACTGTAACTTGTAGTCGTCTGCAGATAAGGCATAGACAGTGAGGGGTTTAAGGCATCGTTCCATCCATTCTGAGTGGCGCTCCAAGTGGCTAGCTAGCCTATCCAGATCTGTTTCCAGATCGACGGCTCCTTGCCTGGAGGCATAAACTTCAACCTGAGTGGGGGTTGTAGACTCATTGGGTTGGTTTTTGATCTCAAGTGTGGGATCCGTCATGATCAGATCTGTGGCCTTGATAGTCTTTCGTAATTCAGGATAGGGGATCTTCGATTCTAGAGGGACACTTAGCTTGAGATCTTGCTAGCTCGATTGCAGGCTAAAATTTTAGTTATTCGTCATAACGTACTAACCTGGATGGACGACCCGTTTCCACCTGTATTGGTGCTCACAATCCTCTCTAATCATCAGCTGTCCTGGGGTGATATAGGGATTAGCCTTCTTTGGGTCATTGGGTTATTGAGCATTAATGCCTTTTTTGTCGCTGTCGAATTTTCGCTAGTATCTGCTCGACGGTCCCGCATGATCCAGTTAGCGGGTGAGGGTAATCATCAAGCTAATTTGGTCAAAACAGCTCAAGAGCATTTAGAGCGGGCTTTGTCCACCACTCAGTTGGGTATCACGATCGCCAGTATTTTGCTGGGTTGGATTGGGGTGACTCAGGTGGCTCAGTTAGTTCAGGCTGGATTGGTTTGGATCTACCATTTAATGACTAACTCAACAGTAGACGGCGTTAGCACCCAACTGCTCCCAAGTTTGGCGCTAGTGGTTACCTTTGTAGGCTTAACTTATCTCCAGTTGGTGTGGGGTGAGCTCCTGCCTAAAACTCTAGCCATTGTTTACGCTGAGCCCATTTCATTGCGACTCGCTTGGTTAAACGATCTGGTCATCCGATTACTGGCTCCTTTTGTGGAAGTCCCCCGCTTTACCTCTCGTTTAGTCCTCCAACTATTTGGGGTGCCGATTCCTGATCAAACGTCCCTTTACAGCACCATGACAGCAGAAGAACTCCAGGTTTTAATTGCATCAGTAGAAACAGGTGATATCGAGGAGGAAGAACGAGAACTCCTAGCGAATGTGTTTGAGTTTGGTGAAACCGTAGCTAGCGAAGTCATGGTACCCAGGACCTCTCTCGATGCAGTCTCACTCTCAGCTACCGTCCAAGATGTGTTGATTGAAGTAGGAGAGTCAAATCATTCTCGCTACCCAGTTTACCAGGAATCATTAGATGACATCAAAGGTATGATCAACATCAAAACCATTATCTCGGCTTTGGCTAAGGAAGACATTCAATTAGAGAGTTCGATCGAAACTTTTATTCAACCAGCCCATTTTGTCCATGAAAACAAATTGATTGCTGAACTTTTACCTGAAATGCAGCAGCACCATCAAGCCATGATTGTTGTTGTTGACGAGTTTGGTGGTACAGCAGGTGTGATTACCATCAAAGATTTGGTGGAAGAAATTGTCGGGAACCTATCCGATGAAGCCTCAGATAATGGAGATGAACCTGATATCGAAAAAATTGATGAGTTAACCTATACGATTCAAGCACAGATCAGTATTGAAGATCTTAAAGAAAAACTGGATCTCGATCTACCCAATCACGATGACTATCAAACTTTAGGTGGTTTTTTAATCTATCAGATGCAGAAAATACCTCGAGTAGGGGAAAAACTGATCTATCAAGGACTCGAATTTCAAGTTCTCCGGATTGAAGGACCTCGATTAGATCGTATCAAGCTGACTTATCTTGCTAACTTGCCCGATTCCACTCTAGGTTCACTTCCATCCAGTTAATTGGAGATCCTAATTAGGTTAAGTAAACACAATTAGGTTAGGTAGACTGATATCAATGAAGGATGCTTCAGGGGCTGAGTTTCCTGATCGAAATCTAAATTCTAGATCCAAAGACTTGGCATCCTTGCCTCAGCAAGATAGCGTGAACAGGTACTCGATTAAAGCCCTGTAGTTCTATGGATCCTACTACTACTATTCAGTCTGTGTTGATCCCTACTGAGTCCTATTACAGAACTGTTGATGTTCAGATTACAGGGGATACGATTACTGCAATAGGGACAGATCTCACTCCTGTAGGAACCTGTATTGATGGACGCAATAAATTATTATTACCAGGCTTGATCAACACCCACACTCACTCAACTGAAGTATGGCAACGCGGTCGCATTTTACCTTATCCCTTAGAACTTTGGTTAGCCGACCTTCATGCCCATCCTCAGCTAACGCTAGAACAAGTCCGCCTCAGTAGTTTGAGCACAGCACTAGACACCTTGAAGTCAGGGGGGACCTCAGTTCTTGATCACTTGGCCTTGTTACCAGGTCAAGAAATTGAAACGGTGGCAACAGCAGCTCAGGCTTACCGGGATATAGGCATTCGTGCATTCATTGGCCCCCTGATTCAAGATGAACCTGATAGTTTTGGAGTACCTCGAGGACGGCAAGCCTTATCTACACAGCCTTTTTATCGTTCCACGGCAGATGTTCTGGGCTTGATGCGCCACATTATTAAAACCTTCCATCAGCCTGATCAGGGGATCTCTATCGTTGTAGCTCCAACAGGACCTCAGTTATGTTCTGATCAGTTGTTTGAAGGCTGTATTGAATTGAGCCAGGAATTTGAGTTATGTCGTCATACTCATCTGTTAGAAACTCAAGCTCAGCGGTTGCTTGGATATGAAAAATATGGTTGTAGTAGTGTTGAACATTTAGATCGATTGGGCTACCTAGGTCCGCAAACATCTTTAGCTCACTGCGTTTGGCTTGAAGATCCAGATATTCGAATTTTGGCCCAAACCCAAGCCTCTGTTGTCCATAACCCTTTAAGTAATTTAAGGCTAGGGAGTGGGATTGCCCCTGTTTTAAAGTACCGTCAGGCTGGTATTAATGTCTGCTTTGGCTGCGATGGTGCGGCCAGCAATGATGCACAAGACTTACTAGAAGCTATCAAAATAGGTAGTTTAGTTCATAATGTCACAGATTTTGAATATCGCCATTGGCTTACACCTCGGCAAAGTGTAGAGATGGCGGCTCAAGGTGGTGCAATTGCTTTACATCTAGGTGATCAACTCGGGTCACTCACGGTTGGCAAACAAGCGGATATGGTTCTTTATGATTTAACGAATCTATCCTTTTTACCCAGTTATGACCCAGTGAATATGCTGATCTGGGGGCGACCTAATCATGTCGTTGATAGCTTGTGGGTGAGGGGGCGGCAGTTGATAGCAGATAGCAAACTACTAACTCTAGATGAAGAAGCCTTCAGAGCTACTTTCTTGAGCTATCAGTACGGATGTTCAGAGTCAACAACCACACAAGAGACCCTTGAGCACCATTATCGCTCAATTATGACCTTGCAGTAATACGTCTAGTTTCATCCAAACACTAGCAATATGCAAAAAATATCACACTGAAACCTAATAGTAGATTTTGTTTCAAGTCACTCCACTTCTCTATTGATTTATTCACGACTTTGAACCATAATGAGTAGACTTTGCAAATTAAGGAGTCTGTCGACTCGTTAGATAATTAAACTAATGGATCAACCTAATGAATTAAACCAATGAATTAAACCAATAAGTTTTCTGGGGGTTATCTAACGATAAGTTTATGGATCCTGAACTCATCAGCCCTAAGCTAATAGCTTATATATTAAATAGTTATTAAATAGTTGATTATGTAGCCAACGGAGCAACAGCCAATGGAACAACAACTAATCAGTGAAAAACTGATCATAAATGAAAAACTGATCGAATAGGAAGCGATGATGCGCATTGCCATGGTTGTTGACTGGTTTCCAGTTTTATCAGAAACGTTTGTTCAAAATCAAATTAAGGGTTTAGTCAATCTGGGCCATGAGGTTGATATTTTTGCGCGAGTACTCAATCCGCAGGCCAAAACTCACTCTGATGTGATCAGCTGTAGCATGTTAGAGCGGACTGTCGTGTGGCCTCGCTACCCTCAGACTCGTCGGCAGCAGCTTCAATCATATTTTCATCTATTTTCAGAAGGTCTCAAGGCTCCTGGGCAACTACTTCAAGTTGTGCGTGCAGATTATGGGTCGCTGTGGGATCGCCTATCAACTCGATTCATGATGCTATCAGGTAAGCCCAGTTATGACATCATTCACTGTCAGTTTGGCACGTTGGCTAAAACAGGTCAGATCTTTCGAGGTGTGAACGGGGGAAAGTTAGTGGTGACTTTTCGTGGCTATGATATTAGTAAATATGTTCAACAAAAAGGCAAGTCTGTCTATGATCCAGTGTTTCAGAGTGGCGATCTGTTTTTGACTAACTGTGAATTCTTTCAACGCCGACTGTTAAATATGGGATGCCCAGCCGAGCGATTGCAGATTCATTACTCAGGCCTAAATAGTCATGACTTTCCATTTCGAGAGCGAGGGTTGCCTGAGGATGGGCATGTCCAGATTGCTATGGTGGGTCGCTTAGTGGAGAAGAAAGGCACATGGTATGCCATTGAAGCGGTTACCCAGGTGGCCGAACTCTATCCTAATTTGACCTTTAAGATTGCAGGAGATGGACCTCTACGTGAATCCCTACAAAGATTGATTGACACAACTGGGATGACGGGATCAATTCAGCTGATTGGATCGCAAGATCGCGATGAAATTATTCAACTGTTAAATCAATCTCATGTGTTTATTGCTCCTAGTGTGACAGCTCAAGATGGTGATCAAGACGCACCTATCAATGTGTTGAAGGAGGCTATGGCTCTAGGATTACCGGTGATCAGTACCCACCATGGTGGTATTCCTGAATTAGTCCAAGAGGGGATCTCTGGTTTTCTGGTGCCGGAACGAGACTCCCAGTCGTTAGCTGATCGTTTACATTACTTAATTAGACATCCTGACCTCTGGCCTGCAATGGGTCGAGCAGGTCGAGCCTTCGTCGAGCAGGTGTTTGACTTGACTACTTTAAATCAGGATCTGGTACGGCTCTATCAGTGGGTGTTAGCCAATTGAGCACGTGTTGTTTTATTGTATTGGAGATTTAGATGACTACTTCACCCTCAATATCCCCTGCAGTGACCCTAGTCGTTGTGCCTCGAGAGCGATTTAGTGCTGCAAAACAGTCCCTGGATAGCATTTATGCTCACACCACCACTCCATTTCAATTGATCTATATCGATGGCAACTCGCCCCCTCCTATTCAAAACTATCTTCAACAGCAAGCCCAGGCTCGGGACTTTCAATTGATCCGTACCAACTACTATCTCTCTCCTAATCATGCTCGTAATATGGGGTGGCAGCACGTGCAAACGCCCTATTTAGTTTTTATTGACAATGATGTGATGGTGTCACCAGGGTGGTTACAAGCCCTAGTTCACTGTGCAGAGTCTACTGGAGCTGCGATTGTGGGTCCCTTAGTTTGTGAGCACGAACCTGTTCATCAAACAGTCCATTGTGCAGGTGGTGAAAACCATATCTGGCAAGATGAATCAGGATCGCGGCACATGCAAGAAAAGATTTATAGGCAAGGGAAAAAAGTTGAAAAAGTACAGGCGGAGCTAGCCACTCAACCCACTGAACTGGTTGAATTTCATTGTATGTTTTTACGGACTGATCTCAAAGATAAGGTGGGTTATCTCGATGAAGCATTGTTGAACACCAAAGAGCATCTTGATTTTTGCATGAGTGTGATGCAAATTGGTGAGTCTGTCTACTTTGAACCCAGTAGTATTGTGACCTATGTACCAGGTCCGACACTTGAATGGAGCGATGTAGCGTTCTATATGCTCCGCTGGAGCGATCAATGGCAAAAGGCTAGTCTACAACGGCTGCAGCAAAAGTGGGATCTAGCCGAAGATCAGTACTTCACAGCCAAATACAAACGATTAGGGTGGCGGCGGTTTATGACCATTTGGGATCCCCTTAACCGCAGGCTCACTGGGGGCCGCTACAGCCGACTTTTGAAACATAAACTTTTCAATCGACTAGATCGAGTCTTAACGCAATGGTTATTTCAGCGGCACCAGCCCCCTAGCCTGCCAGGTTCACGAACGGTAACAGCCTCAGACTCTAGCCTCATGGGTAGTCGGAGGTGAGCATGGCTAATGAAGTGTTCTACACTACTGAAAGTCCGCTACGTTCGCCCCTAACCCTAGCCCGACAGATGGTCTCTGATCTACTCAGAAGTCGAGAATTAGCTTGGCGCTTGATGGTTCGCGATATCAGTGCTCAATATCGTAGCTCGCTGCTAGGTTTTATTTGGGCCTTTATTCCCCCTGTCGTGATGGCCTTTAGCTTTACCTTAGCTAGTGAAGCTCAGGTCTTTAACCCTGGCCAGACCGAGTTACCGTATGCGGCCTATGTGATGTTGAGCACTTCACTCTGGCAAACGTTTGTAGAATCCCTAAATGGACCGATCCAGGCGGTAAGCACAGGTAAACCTATGTTAACTCGGGTCAACTTTCCCAGAGAGGCCCTGATCTTAGCTAAGTTGGGAGAAGTGGGCTTTAACTTTGCCATCAAATTGCTGTTGATCATTACCTTGTTTGTGATTTACCAGATCCCTGTGGGTTTGACGGCGTTCCTGGCCCCCATATCACTGATCCACTTGGTGTTGTTAGGCACAGCTATTGGGATTTTGCTCTCACCCTTGGGTTTGCTTTATCAGGATGTGCCCCGAGGTATTTCATTGGTGACTGGATTTTGGTTATTTCTCACCCCTGTTGCTTATACCGTGCCTACCAGTGGGCGATTAGAAACCTTGGTTAGACTCAACCCTGTGACACCCTTGTTAGTAACTACCCGTGAACTGGCAACTACAGGTACACTGACTCAAGAATCTGGCTTTTGGTGGATCAGTGGCTTGGTATGGCTGGTTTTGATAGTGGCCTGGATTACGTTTCGCTTATCGATGCCTTATGTAATTGAGCGAGTGAGTTCCTAAGTTATTCAGGAGTCAACATGCGACCCCACCGTCGCCAATTTATCTTAGGTCCCAGTCCATACGTGGTTTATGAGGATTGGCATTGTCATCAGCTCAGTGCTTCCTTGTGGCTATGTCACTGCCCA
>CAYSWV010000014.1:42835-50661 GCA_964434865.1 uncultured bacterium | reverse complement strand
CCAACCTCTCTGGCTAGGGCTAACTGCGGGGTATGATTCTCGGCTACTCTTGGCCTTGTGCTCTCAGGCTCAGATCAAGGTGACTCCTTTTACTCAGATCTCGCAAAGAACATCCATGGCTGACCAGATTCTGCCACCCTTACTAGCTCGTGAATGCGGCTTTCAACACATCAAATTTCGGAAACAGCATCACTTTCGAGACCGTTGGGATCTGGTGCGGGATCACAATGCTAATCACCTTTCTGCTGGAGATGCTGAACACTTTATCAAAGGGATTCGGGATGAAATGATAGGTCTTTCATTTGGTGGTCATGGGTTTGCTGTGGCTAGCGGATTTGCCTTACTGCATCACTTACCTAACACGCTTATACAAGCTGAAACCACAGCACAACAGTTAGCTCACCACTTTCAAGAACCTTCTGATTCTACAGCTGTCTTAGGTTTGAAAGCATGGCTAGAGTGGATATTGAAGTACCCGCAAGCTCATCTTGACTGGCGAGATCGGTTTTTTATTGAGCAGCGACAAGCAGGTTGGTTGAGTACCAAGGAGCAATTATATGATTTGAATAGCTTAGAACGATTTCCTATCTTAAATTCAGCTCGTAACTATGCCATTCTTTTAGGTGTGTGTCCATCGCAACGGCTAGGATCACAATTGCAGCAAGCTAGTATCAGCCAATTAATGCCGGGGTTATTGAAGTACCCTTTTAATCCTAAAGACATAAGTTTCTGGCAACTGCTCGCCTGGCCCTCGTGGGATCACTCAGCTTACCTAGTTAAAAAAGTGGTGAGGAAACTTAGAGGAGCTTGAGTTTCAAGGGAAATCGTTATTCTGTTCAAACCAGCCATAATGGCTTAGCACGATGAGGGATCAGTATGACTACGCTGGAATCCATAGTGTCATCTAACCAGGTGCAGTCAGAGGCAGTAATTCAGGTTGAGGGCATTAGCAAGAAGTTTTGTCGTCAATTGAAGCGATCCCTCTGGTACGCCCTCCAGGATATTACTACAGATTTAGTGGGAGGGACTCGCTCTAGTCATCATCTGCGTGCTCAAGAGTTCTGGGCTTTGCAAGACGTCTCGTTCCAACTGCTTCCCGGCCAGGCCTTAGGGTTAGTGGGATCCAATGGGGCGGGTAAGAGTACACTGTTGCGCATTATCAGTGGCTTGATCAAGCCTGATCGAGGTCAAGTGTGTGTTCGAGGTCGTGTAGCCCCTCTAATTGCTTTAGGTGCTGGATTTAATCCAATCTTGACAGGACGAGAAAATATTTATGCCAACATGTCGATACTAGGCCTGACCACACACCAGATCCAGGCTCGGTTTGATGCTGTCGTAGATTTTGCTGAAATTGCAGAAGCCATTGATGCTCCCTTACGGACCTATAGTTCTGGCATGGCCGCTCGGTTGGGTTTTGCCTGTGCGATCCATATTCAGCCGGAGATTCTCTTGATCGATGAGGTCCTGGCCGTGGGGGACATCAAGTTTCGGATGAAGTGTTACCAACGCCTAGCTCAGCTCCGAGATCAGGGCACGGCTTTTGTATTGGTTTCACATAACCCTAACGCTATTTTAAATGTTTGTGATCAGTCTCTCTACTTGAAACAAGGCCAATTAGTAGCGCAAGGATCAACAGAGAGTATCCTCAGACACTATGAAGCAGATTTAAGCTTAAGCACTCAGCCTTCTACAGAAGGGATATTACGCTTGCCTCCTAAAGATCCAACCCAAAGCTTGGGGGTAGATATCACTGCCTTGGGGTTTCAAGATCCAGTAGGTGATTGGCAATTGCATCCAGCGACCGGAGAACCCACCACGCTTTGTATTGAGGTTCAGGCACATCGTGCTATCGAGCGAGCCAACGTAGGCATCATGATATCGGCTATTGCAGGTGATCGTGAGCGGGTCTTGACCATGACTTGTGCAGCTGATGATCTCTATCTCGAATTACCGACAGGACCTTCCCAGATCTGGCTACAGATGTTACATCTGGGATTGTTGCCTGGGATCTACAACCTGAAGATTTATATCAAAGAGGGAGTTTGTTCATTGGATGTGGTGGAATCGTTTCGCTTTACTGTTCAACCGGGTTGTTTAGTGAATCAGTCTCTTTACTATCAGCCTCGATCATGGCAGGTTGTGGCAGCGCCAGCTCACATGGGATAATTCTCTTGACTGACATCAAAATTTACACGGGGACTCTGTGTTGAGCTTATGCATATTGGTGTTCCTAAAGAGATCAAAGACCAAGAATTCCGCGTCGGATTAACACCTGCCGCTGCCAGAGTGCTGACAGAACAAGGCCATACCGTTTGGGTCGAAACTGGAGCTGGCGAAGGATCAGGGTTTCCTGATAAGGCCTATATGCAATCCGGTGCTCAGATCAGAGATTTAGCCAAAGAGGTTTATAGTCAGGAACTGGTCATCAAAGTTAAAGAACCCTTGCCTTCTGAATACGATCTGATTCAACCGGACTCAACCCTGTTCACCTATTTGCACCTGGCTGCTAGTCGTGACTTAACTCAAGCTTTAATGAATTCAAAAGCGACTTGCATTGCTTATGAAACGGTTGAACTGGCTGATCGAACCCTTCCCCTGCTGGGACCCATGAGCAAGATCGCTGGACGACTATCCGTACAGTTTGGCTCCCATTATCTCACCCGACAGCAAGGGGGTCGTGGCGTTTTGCTAGGCGGTATTCCCGGCGTCCGGCCTGGTCGGGTGGTTATTTTAGGGGGCGGGTCTGTGGGGACCGAAGCAGCCAAAATGGCAGTTGGGTTAGGGGCCCAAGTCAAGATTTTTGATGTTAATGTTCAACGACTTAACGACTTAGAATTAACGTTTGGATCTCGGGTTGAATTGCTCTATAGCACTGCTCAAGCGATTGAAGAAGCGGTTAGCTTAGCCGATCTAGTGATTGGAGCGGTGTTAGTCACCGGTAGTCGAGCACCAGTATTGGTAACTCGAGACATGATCAGTCAAATGCAACCTCGCTCGGTCATTGTTGATGTGGCTGTGGATCAAGGCGGCTGTATTGAGACAACTCGAGTCACCTCTCATACTGAGCCGGTCTACCTGGATGCTGGGGTGCTTCATTATGGTGTCCCCAATATGCCTGGCGCTGTACCCTGGACAGCAACTCAAGCCTTGGTTAATAGCACGTTACCCTTTATTCTGAAGCTGGCTAATTTAGGACCTCAACAAGCCATGGAGCAAGATCCAGCCTTAGCTAAGGGTCTCAATATTCAAACGGGAATGCTCCGACATCCAGCTGTCCAGGCTGCATTTGCGGATTTAACGTAGACATTAGACATTATGGAGTAGCGTGTGAAATTGCTCGATACAGGTTTGTCCCCTACGATAAGTGAGTGGTTAATCAATAGGTGTGAATGGAAACTGTTTTAGTAACAGGAGCGGCTGGTTTTATTGGATATCATCTGAGTCAACGATTATTAGCTTTAGGCCATCGGGTTATCGGTTTTGACAACTTGAATCACTATTACGACGTCTCGCTCAAAAAAGATCGGCTATCCCACCTCCAATGTGATCAGTTTGCTTTTCAAGGGGGTGATATTTCTGATCGAATGACTGTTGAATCCTTATTTACAACCTATAAACCTGATGCTGTTGTTCATTTAGCAGCTCAGGCTGGAGTTCGATATTCCTTGACCCATCCTTATACGTATATCGAAAGTAATTTAGTTGGTTTTTTTACAGTTCTAGATCAGTGTTATCACCATAAGTGTCAGCATCTTGTGTTTGCATCATCGAGTTCAGTCTATGGCGCTAATCGCAAGATTCCTTTTGCTACAACAGATCCAGTCAACTCCCCCATTAGCCTCTACGCCGCTACTAAGCGATCCAATGAACTGATGGCTTATAGTTATAGTCATCTATACAAACTCCCCACAACAGGTCTACGTTTTTTTACTGTCTATGGTCCCTGGGGGCGCCCTGATATGGCCTATTTTTTATTTGCTAGGGCTATCTTCAATGGTGATCCGATTAAAGTGTACAATCATGGGAAAATGTATCGAGACTTCACGTATATTGATGATATTGTTGAAGGCATCGTCCGAGTCTTGAAACGTATACCCCAAACGGGCCGTGAGCTAGCCTTGGATCAAGCCTTAATTGAAACTCCTCCTTTCAAAATCTATAATATTGGTAATAACCAACCTGTGAGCCTGTTAACGTTGATTGAAACTCTAGAATCTCTGATTGGAAAGCCAGCTCAAAAGCAATGGCTACCTTTACAGCCAGGTGAGGTGATCGAAACCTATGCAGATATTGATGAGTTAATTCAAGACACAGGCTTCAAGCCTTCAACATCTCTGGACGTAGGTCTTAGTGCATTTGTTGAATGGTATCGATCTTACTATGGAGCTTCCTAGATACCACCTTGTTAGATCTGAGTGAACGTCAAGCTTAAATTCAGCAGGACCTCAGTTAGCTGTAGTCTATCCCTCAGGTCAAGGGCTTAAACTGCTGTTTTACAGATGCAAATTAAGAATATTCAGGTTAGGCTAGACATGAAAAGTGGCATCATCCAGTTCAGGACTGAAGATATGCAAGTTCGACAAGTACTCCTTGGGTTAGTGATCAGTGGATTAGTCGTTCTAGGCTGGGCTCAGTCTGCAGCAGCTGAGCAGCTTGTGAAGGCAACTTTTGCTGGGGGGTGTTTTTGGTGTATGGAACATCCCTTTGATGAGTTAAATGGGGTGAAATCAACTACAGTAGGCTATGCTGGTGGATCAGTAAAAAATCCAACGTACCAACAGGTATCAGCAGGTAAAACAGGCCATACTGAAGCCATTGAAATTGTTTATGATCCAGCTTTGGTTAGCTACGAGACTTTATTGGAAGTGTTCTGGCAGAATATAGATCCACTGGATAGCAAAGGTCAGTTCTGCGATAAAGGGAGCCAGTATCGGACAGCTATTTTCTTCCATGATCCAGAGCAACAGCAGCTAGCTGAACAGTCTAGGGCAACCTTGGTTGCTGACATTTTTGAACAGCCTATTGCCACTGAGATTGTACCGGCAACTGAATTTTATGAAGCAGAAGAGTATCATCAAGACTATTATTTGAAGAACCCGTTTCGGTATGGCTTCTATCGATACGCCTGTGGCCGTGATCAACGTCTAGAGGAGTTGTGGAGCAATGTTGATCTTGAGGAGCTTGTCCAACGATAATAGCTTAGATAGCTCAACTGCTACCCCAAACAAGCCTCTAGCAGATGCCATCTACCCTCTAAAAGATTACCGTCAACAAGGGCGGACGATGGGATTCGAACCCACGAATGGTGGAACCACAAACCACTGCCTTAACCTCTTGGCTACGCCCGCCATTAGACCTAGATTTAACTAGGATATTGAGCATAGCATAGTCATTATCCAGATCTCAAGTTCTCAAGCCTAAAGATCTCATATCTACAGATTGACTGGCTGTATCTGATCTAAAACAGCCTTAACCTTCTGGATCTGCTTGGGGGTGTGGATAGCCTGAAAAAGCAGAATAGCTTGTTGGCAGTCGTCATACGCTTGGGGGTAGGCATAATGGTGCCAGTAAGTAAGACCCCGTTGAAAGTAAGCTTCGGCTAGATCACACTGGGCTCCAATTTGATCGAGTAGATGAATCGCTTGAGTATGGTACTCTTGTGACACCTCATAGGCCTGTTGGGAACGGTAGATCATAGCTAACGTATTCAAGGCTTTGGCTTTGACCTGGGGATAGTGTCCTAATTCTGAGGCTGTAATGGCTTGTTGACATAAATCCTCAGCTAACTGCAGCTCGCTCAATTGAACGTAAGCCTGTCCCAGTAACTGAAGAAAAAAGCTGAATTGACCTGTGGGCTGTCGGGTTTGAAGTATTGGATACACTTGATCGGCTAACTGTTTAGCTGTGACCGTTTTGCCCCTATAAGCTTGGACCAAGGCTAAACCTACCGTTGCTTTTTCAGCCCATCGGGTATGAGGGGTATCGCGAGCCTCGCTAATGACCATTTCCAATAACATGGCCGCCTCAGTCAATTCCCATTGATCGATATAGTACAGCCCCAAACTTAAGCGAGAATCAATGATCAGCCTATTGAGATAATAGAGTTTTGCTGCAGAGATACCAGGCTGAACCGAGGCTTGGGCTGTTGAAATAGCTTGATGTTGACATTGAATGGCTTGTTGAAGGTCTCCACTGATCCAGTATAGATCACCTAACAGATTGAAGAGTTCTCCTTGTTGAGGCGTGGGTGCAATTTGGTGAATCACTTGTTGAGTTGCCATTAGAGCAGGCTGGACTAAGCCCATCCGATAGAGAGTGCTCGCTAGAGGCAGAAATTGGCCCCACTGATTAGCTCGGGGTTGTAAGAGCACCTGAGCGGCTGCTTCCCTATCCCCAACTGTCACATAATGGTAAAACGCTTCTAAAGCTGAAATGGCTTCTGGTACAGATGTGATCTGAGTAACCGATTGAGTCCAATACTGAGCCGCCTTGTAATGAGTTTCAGCCCAGAGTGGGGTGGATTTTAATCGCATCTGGGCTTCAGCTCGAATAGCGGGATGTAAGGAATACTCGCCTTGAATACACTCTACTAATGAGCGATCTCTCAAAGCTATTAATGGACGTAGATCAAGATCGAGGCTAAGAATAGCTTCAATAGGAAGGGTGGGATGATCTTGATAGCGATAGCAGCCTAAGCAACATAGAAGTTGATAAGCCTGAGGATCAAGCTGGAACAAACGATTAAACTGATCTGCAATCAGATGTTTTAAGTCCGTTACACTTAATGGATCTTGGCCATAGGTCAACCAATAGGTAGCCGCATCCCCACCAAAGTCTTCTACAATGAGACCACCTAAGATCCTCATAGCTTTAGCATTACCCCCGTAGGTTGAATGCAGAGCTGTTAAGCTAGCTTGATCGACTTGAATGGATCCCAATTCAAAATAGTGCTGCCAATCTTGTAAGGTCAAACCTGAGAGACGATAGTGCTTAACATTGATCATCGGATCACACAGACGGTCACGACTGGTCAGTAAAATCACTGAATGGCCGTCCGCTGTACCTAACATTCGGAAAAGCTCAGCATATCGTTGATGGAGTGAGCAACATCGTCCCTGATGATCTAAGATCGATTCTAGATTATCGATTAAAATGCCAATCCGGCGTAGTTGTAGCTGAGACTTCAGTCGGCGCAGCATAATTCCAAACGTCTGACCCGGTTCCTCTTGTAACTCCTGTCGAAACCACTCTTCAACAATCTGTTCAACGGGTGTAGTGTCACTTGGATCACGAGCCATCATCAGTTCTAAGATGATCTCAAAATGGTTTTGTTGAAGATAATGCTGGGCTAATGTTGTTTTACCTAAACCCCCTTCTCCTTGAATCGCAATGAACCGATGACCTTGCTGAATCAACTGATCTAAATCGTCAAAAGCTTGTCCTCGGCCCACAAAAATTGGGGGCGTTGAAGCCATGGATGGGGAGGGTTGCTTACCAAACTGTCTAGCTTCATATCGATTGATCACAGCTTGCAGACTGGTTTTCGTAACACGTTCACCTGTGGCTTTCGAGAGCATAGCCCACAAATCAGCTCCTACATCTTTAGCATGACCTTCAGTACAACCGTACCTTTGAGCAATGTCACTGTAACGTTTGCCTTGCCAGACTTGACGGACAATGGTTTGCTGTAGATCAGTTAAATGAGTCTCTGAGACCTTGAAGACTAGCATATCAGTCAGATGGAGAGCGGCATCTAAATCCATAAAGGCTAGTAAAAGGCAACAACACTTGCGATCTAGTCTACCTTTCAACTTAAATCTCATCCA
>CAYSWV010000014.1:22628-42735 GCA_964434865.1 uncultured bacterium | reverse complement strand
CAACTTAAATCTCATCCAGAACCTGAACACTAGCTTCGAGGTTAATTAGATAACCAAAAATAGTGAATTCAATGTATTAGTGAATTCAATGCATGAGTCCCATCGGATCATCAGTATCAATCTATCTAGACAGGCATAGCTTCGGCTGGATCCGTTTGAGTATCAGGATCGAATGGCCTTGATCGTAATGTTTCAAACATACTTTTCAGAAAACTGGCCACTGGAACTGCAATCACTAAGCCTAAAAGCCCCCCTAACTGAGCACCAATAATTAAGGAAATCGGGACCAAAACAGGATTAAGACCTGTGAATTCTCCCATCAGTTGTGGCGCCACTGCATTTTCGATAATTTGATCCACTACCACGGCAACCAGCAAGACTTTCACTCCCAGCCAGATGCTTTTGAGGCCAATGAGAAAACTAACCACAGTGATCCCCAAGGTTCCACCTAAGGGAAAAATAGCTAGAAACCCAATCCCAATTCCAAAGAGCAATCCAAACGGAACTTGAAGAATCAAAAATGCAACAGTTAGAGCGGTTCCTTTTAAAGTGGCTAATGAAATCTGACCAATGAAATAGTTTTGGAAATTCTCCCGCAAAACCTCCCTAATCCGAATATCTAATGGAGATGGAAACCATTTAAAGATTCCGGCCCAGAGTCGGTTACCATGAAGGAGTAGATAAAATGTCAAGACTAAGGTTAGCAACAAGTTAAAAACACTACTGATAGCATTTAAGATGATACTTAAAGCCTGACCACTCCAGATCTGAAGTTGAGTTGAAATTCGATTTTCGATCTGAGCCATCAGTCGACTACTATCAATGGGCAAACTGCTCAAATCAATCCAATCCTCCCACACCTGAAATTGGTCCATACCTGACTGTAACCAAGTAGGAAGTCGGGCTTTTAATTCATAGAGTTGTTCTACTAAAATCGGGATCAAGGTCACGCCCAAGAGAATCAAGAGGGCTAAACTCAACACAATGACAGCTAATACAGCAAAGAATCGAGGAAACTTTAAGTTTTGCAGCCACCCCACTGGATAATTAAGCACAAAAGCTAGCAACATAGCACTTAGAAAGACGGTGGCTAAAAATTCAAAGTAAGTGAGTAGCTGAAATAAAGTCCACCCATTGAGAGCAATGAGAGGTAGTGCTAGTCCCCAGCTCAGCCAGCGGGGCAATCGTTGGAACCAATTCATCCAGTTATACGCAAAAGACTGATCTCAATTTACGACAAGAGTGACACCCTTTTCGCCCGTTCAAAAGATCATGACGTGTCTTAGAGTGTCAGGCTCACCTTGAAAGACCTCAATCTGGAATTCTAAAAGATCCGCGGACGCAACTCAAAATTTCTTGTGCTGATCATGAAGAGATCTTGACCGAGCTGAACTTATTCTATTGATTCTGTGATTTTGACTCAGCTCTGGATACGGTTGATTAACCTCCTGGTTATTTATTTGTGATGATTGTTTAGAATAGCTAGTTGGGCAGCTGGATTAACTAGTAGTATTTCCGTTGCACTTGGCTAAAGATCAGACTTAAATTATGGGTAGGCATCTACAAGATGAGGGGAGGGCCGGATGAAGTGCTCACTAAAGTCAGCTATGTCATGGACGTTAGGGATCCTATTAGCTGGTGGTGCCATCACTGGGATAGCCATCAGACGGCATAGCCATAGCTTGAGACAGCCAGGATGTGTCCTTTATGCACCAGAATCTAAGACATTTGACGATCCGTGGCCCCCAATTCCAACACCCCCGCCACCCTTGCCATCCCCTATCCCTCGGGCACCTCAGCCACATGTGATCGAATTTAGCGCAGTCCCCACCCCGCCACCTCCTCTACCCACCTCTATGCCCAAGCCTCGGGTCCCATGGGCACCTCAGAGACCCAGTTATGATTCGGGCCTCTATGAGGCAGCTATGAGTGCGTTTCTCAATGCTCTTGAAGCTGAGGGCTTATCTTCTAGACAACAGAGTCTGGTCTTGGTGGCTCCTGAGGGCGAGTGGTTAGCTGCTCATCAACCTCAATTAGCTGTTTCAGCTACTGTGTTTGGTCGGATCTTAACTAGTGTGAAGGCCTTGGAAACTTGGTCGCCTGACTATCGATTTAAGTCTGAAATTTATGAGGTTGGATCTTTAGACGGAACTACCTTATCAGGAAGTCTTTGGGTGCAAGGTGCAATGGATCCCCTCTGGGTTGATGATCCTGAACCGTTAATTGAAAGGATTGAGGCTTTAGGCATTCAACAGGTCACAAAAGGGTTAATGCTAGTTAAGCCAGGGTATAGAGGTGAAGCGGCTCCCTGGATCATGGGTCGATCTCTCCTAAATCAGTTGAATCTTGAAGATCATCCATCACACCAGTTATCTATTAACCGCTCTCTAGGGGTCATGAACCAACTCCCCCCCCAAGCCTCACTGTTAGTGCGCCACGTCTCGCCACCCCTGACTGAAGTTCTAAACCGACAGCATATTACAGGCAATGAGCAAATTACCGAACTGCTGGTGACTTACTTGCAACAGGTTAGACCGATAGATTACGACTTAGGAGCCGATACGTTAGCTACTGCCGAGATGATAGTAGCTGCATTGCAACATCTGCAAGAACAGGTTTCCTCGCTATCTCAGATCTTAGTTGAAGTGGGCACCTCTGAGGCTTTGGCGGTTGGAGAGTTGCCCCTAGGGACTTTAGTTGACAGCAGTAGGACTCTGAATCAGGGTGAAGTTTTATTGGGCCAATTACCCAACGGTATTATCTTCGTTTTAGTGAATCAGGGGGGCGATCCCCAGCGACTCCAAGTGCTGCAAGATCGGTTTCTTAATGATGTGATGCTCTTGGATCAATTCCAGAGCCGTTAGAGTGTCGCTTGCCAATAACTATGAAGTCGTCTGAGATTAATTGCATAAACTGTAGTAGGAGCTATTGAGATACCTATGAACTGGGATCGCTTACAACAATGGATCAACACATTTTTAATGGTGGATCTGGTTGTAGTTGTAATTGGGTTTATGTGGTTTGTCATTGCAGTATCAGGTGCTTTCATGGGCATCCCGCTGGGGTATAAAACCTGGTCCCAACTTTGGATCCCCTTATTTCAACCTGCATTAGGTATTTTGATGGCAGGAGCTATTCTGTCCGGGATTGGGGGTTGGATCTCAGCTAAGTGGACAAATCACAACTAACCTTGCTGAGTTCTGGGTTGTGGATTAGTCAGGTTGTAATTCCTCAACCAGGATCGTTAAGATCCCTAGGCGATTTCCAGCTAAGATATCGGTCAACAATCGATCACCCACCATAGCCACCGCTTCCACGGGTAACTGCATCGCCGTAATCGCCTGCCTTAAAGCTCGGCGGGAGGGTTTAGCGGCTCGATGAATATGGGGAACACTTAAACTATGGGCAATACGGCTGATCCGGTTATGACTCAAGTTATTACTAACTAACCAGATCTGAAAGTGTTGCCGTAAAGTCTCCATCCAAGAGTATATTTCAGGTGATACTTTGTAGTGCTGGATAGGGACAAGTGTGTTATCTACATCAAAAATAATGCCTTTGATCCCACGGCTTTGAAGCATGGGGATAGATAGATTGAGGACTGTACCAGAAATGGTAATGTCAGGTTGCAAGAGTTTAAAGAGTGGTTTGGCTGCCATAACGAAACCTTACCTAGAAGATTCTACTGACGATTCTCCAAAACTTGACGTTGGGCGGCTAAGTGCTCTTCATAAGTTCGACTAAAAATATGAGTGCCATCATAGCGGGCCACAAAATAGAGCAGATCAGTGTCAGCAGGTGCTAGTGTAGCTTCCAAACTGGCCAACCCTGGATTAGCAATAGGGCCAGGAGGTAACCCAACATTAACGTAAGTGTTGTATGGCGAAGGTGTTCTTACCTCAGCTAAGGTTAATCGCCGATCAGGGGTTTGTTGAATATTCAACGCATATTCGACGGTGGGATCGGCACCTAAAGGCATCCCTTGTTTGAGCCGATTGTTAAAAACTCCGGCAATGAGGGTTCGTTCCTCAGCAACCACAGATTCCTTTTCCACAATACTCGCTAGAGTGACCCATTCATTTAAGGTTAAAGAACTAGGATCTTGACTACTTTGATTCGATTGATAGAGAGGCAGAGCTACGGTTTCAAACTGTTCTAGCATAGCTCGGACTAAGGCTTCAGCTCTTTGAAAAGGAGGACCTTCTTGAATTAATGAAAGAGATAAGTGATAGGTATCTGGAAATAAATAGCCCTCAAGTGAAGGGGCCTCAGCTGGAAACCAATCCGTTTGTTGGAGGCGGTAAAGGGAGCCAGCAGCATCCGTAAACGTTTCAGTGGAGAACCAGTTTTGCTCTGCCATGGCTTGACCAATTTGTTCTAAGCGCCACCCTTCAGGAATCGTAATTGCCACTTGAACGGTTTGGCCGGCACGCAGTTGCTTAGCAACCGATACCATCGGCAAACTGGGATCTAAATCATAAATACCGGCTTGAAAGATCCAACCTCGGCCCAGAGTTCTCGCCCAGAATTGCCAAGCTTGAGCAGAACGAATCACCTCTTGATCTTCTAAGAGCTGTCCGATAGCACGGCTACTGGTCCCTGACGGGATCTCGACTCGAATTGAGGTATCGCCCCCAACTGGAGCTGTCAGTGATAGCCAGGTTAGACTCACCCAGCCCAGGACTAGAGCCATACCAAACCCTAGCATCACCAGATTCCGGGTCCAGCGTTTTATCCTTCTTTTCCTACGAGCAGAAAGCCTCTTTGAGGTCATAGCTAATGGTGAGTAAAAAAGTGTAGATGAGACATCAGACGTGTGAGAGAGTCTGGGATCAGAGTATTGGGATCAACAGAGGCTACAGTAACCATTTTAAGCAAATAGGTCTTGCCGATCTGAATAAAGGCTATCCTAATACAGAGTTAGATGTTAAGCGAGTGAGATCTGATGGTAGCCATTTTTGAATTTTTGTGGACCTTGTCAGCCATCTTGTTGATCATTCTGGTGTTGCTTCATAGTCCCAAAGGTGATGGGTTAGGGGCGTTAGGGGGCCAAGCTCAGTTGTTTTCGAGTTCCAAAACAGCCGAGCAGAACTTAAACCGAATTACCTGGTCTGTAGCCTCTGCTTTTCTGGCCATCAGTGTTCTACTAGGAGCGGGCTGGTTAAATTCATAAGGGATCTTCGATAGGACTTAATGCTCTAGTGACATCATAATTGTTTGGCTCAAGGGGTTGAGTCGGTAATTGCAGTGAAGTCGTGAAACTCTGAGCAATGGTTTGAGTGATAGCTTGGGCCATCAATTTTCTCATGGCAGGGGATTCTGCGGAAGCACCCAGCTCTTGTGGGTGGAGTGGGGGGAGGACTTGGATTTTGACTTTCGCTTGCCATCGGGGCGCTGGATCATAGCTAATAGCAATTGGAATAATAGGGACAGGATGAGTAAACCGTGGATCTCGATTCACCTTAATCGCAATCCGAGCCAGCCCGGGCTTTAAAGTTCCAATGTAGCCGGACCGGATCCCACCTTCAGGGAAGATAACGACAGCTTGCCCAGCTAGTAGCATAGACTCAATAGCTCGAACCGTTGAAGCACCTGTGTGGTCTCGCACAATCGGAATCGAGCCTAGGCGCCGAATGATCCAGCCCTGGAATCCCTGAAATTCGGTATGAGTTGCTACATATCGCAGGGGTTGAGAACTCAGTAATGCTAGGAGTAAAGGATCCCATCGACTGCTATGTTTAGGCGCTAAGATCACCCCTGATTCTAGTGGGCCATGCTCCATGCCCTGGATCTCGACCCGAAAGTAATGAGTGATAAACCAGCGATGAATCGGTTTCAGCAGCACAAACAGCCAATACCATAGGGGGTCTTGAAAGTGAGTGGATTGGCGAGACATATTGACTAATTGACTAAAGGTACTCCTCATTCCCGTCTCTACTTTATCGAGAAATGGGGATTCGCCAAACCCAAACCTAAAGTCAGGGGTAACCTCAAGGAATTCTCGCTAATTTGTAAAAAATATCTTAAGATTAAGGCTAAACCAGAGCGATGTCATGTAAAAGCTCACATTGGGAGGTCATAGATGGCTATAGTTGCATTGCGGACACTTCTTGATCACGCCGCAGAAAATGGTTACGGAATCCCTGCTTATAACGTTAATAATATGGAGCAGATTCAAGCCATTATGCAGGCTGCTGATGAAACTAACAGTCCTGTCATTTTGCAAGCCTCTCGGGGTGCTCGTAAGTATGCGGGTGAAAATTTCTTGCGTCATTTGATCCTGGCTGCAGTCGAGACGTATCCCCATATCCCCATCACCATGCACCAAGATCATGGCAACAGTCCCGCTACTTGTTATTCTGCCATCAAAAATGGATTCACTAGCGTGATGATGGATGGGTCTTTAAAAGAAGATGCTAAAACACCAGCTAGCTTTGAGTACAACGTCGAAGTTACTCGTACTGTCGTTGATGTTGCTCATGCTATTGGAGTGAGTGTTGAAGGGGAGCTGGGTTGCTTAGGCTCTCTAGAAACTGGTCAAGGTGAAGCTGAAGATGGTCATGGAGCAGAAGGCACCTTAAGTCATGATCAGTTGCTCACTGATCCCGATCAAGCTGTGGATTTTGTTGAGCAGACTCAAGTGGATGCCTTGGCTGTAGCTATTGGTACTAGCCATGGTGCTTACAAGTTTAGCCGTAAGCCTACCGGTGATATCCTTGATATTGCACGTATTGCTGAAATTCATCGCCGCCTACCGAACACTCACTTGGTCATGCATGGATCATCGTCTGTACCCAAGGATCTGATTGATATCATCAACGAATTCGGGGGTAACATTCCTGAAACCTATGGTGTGCCAATTGAAGAAATTCAGAAAGGGATCCAGAGCGGTGTCCGTAAGGTTAACATCGATACCGATAACCGTCTGGCGATCACAGCAGCAACTCGTAAAGCTCTAGCAGCTGACCCTAGCAACTTTGATCCTCGCCATTTCCTCAAGCCCTCCATCAAAGCTATGAAAGACGTTTGTGCAGAGCGTTATCAGGCTTTTGGCTGCGCTGGCCATGGTACTCAGATTAAGATGTCTACTTTAGAAGAGGTCGCTGCTCGCTACGCATCAGGCGAATTAAGTGCTCAAACCCTCAAGACTGTAGCAGTCTAACTTCTGAGTAACTTACTTTATGGATTAGGGCAGCTCCTTAGCTGCTTTTTTTATGTCAATTCCTATCGGTCTTAATAGATCATAGATCTCAATCACAGTTTTCAGCGATCGGACTTTCAAGATGATTCTAGGTGAAGCCTTTGTTTGGGTCCATATTCCTAAGTGTGGGGGAACCTTTGTTGAAAAGCTGATCCGGCATTACTTTAGTGCCAACCGCTTAGTTTTTGATGCTGTCGGACCTGACAAGCCTGTGATCTGGCATCAGCCAGTTTGGGAACGAGAAGAACTGCTCAATTGTGACCTAAGTTCAAAAACGGTGGTTGCAAATTTTCGCCGGTTGCCTTATTGGATCCTCAGCCAAATTAATTTTGAACGACAACTCTCTCAACGACCGATTAATCGCGAAGAGTATACCCAGGGCCGTTTTTACGATTTAACCGGGGATCTCAATCAAGCTGATCGGGTTGTGCAACATTACCAACCTGACCGCATCGATCGATGGATCCGACAAGAGTCTATGGAACAGGATTTTAAACGAGTCTTTGAGGATTTGCTTGATATTTCTCGGATCGACCCGGCAGCCTGGGAGTTTAGGTTTAACCAAACCAACTACAACCGCAATCTAGCTGCCTGGTTTACTTCCGATGAACTCACTCAACTTTATCAGGCGAATCCTCACTGGCAAAGCCTTGAAATCCAGTTGTACGGGAATCTATTGCAGCTAGAATCACGGGACTTTAGGGAATAGGAGCCATACCCACAGTGTCCTCACCCGCTCGAATCACAACAACATTAAATAAACTGAGATCAGTGCCATCAGGAAATGAAATGTCGAATGACCCTTGAGCTTGAGGTAAGGGGCCTAGAGCAATGGTACGTTTGCTTAGATTCCCATTGATTGTTAGTAGACAGTGAAGCTCCGTATTAGCTTGATCGGTTTGAAAATTCTGGAAGGCTAGAGTTCCTCCCACACCGGGTATGGCGGCCACCCCGATCGAGCCAGTGGTGGTATGGCTACCTAATCCTGAAAAGAGGCCCATAGTAACTCCTAATCCTCCTGACTGCTACCTATCGTCTCATCGCAACTAGCATGGTACTCCTGTAACGACCTCACTCCAATTTGGCCTGCTTGTAGAGCACGAATGGCAGCCGCTGTAGCTCGGGCACCTGCTAAGGTTGTGACTAAAGGAACTTTATAGGTTAGGGCGGTGCGACGAATCCGTTGGCCATCTTGTTGGGCCTCAATACCGGTGGGGGTATTAATAATCAGTTGAATCTCATGATTTTTGATCGCATCCACAACATGGGGCCGACCTTCATGGAGCTTGAGCACTCGTTGAACCTGGAGACCCTGATCTTGCAGAAATTGTTGGGTTCCCGTTGTAGCCATCAGCTTGAAGCCCATCTCCACGAGCTCCTGAGCAACCGGGATCACCTGATTCTTATCCCGATCACTAATACTTAAAAAGACAGTTCCTTGGAGGGGGAGTTCCTGACTAGCTGCTAGTTGGGCCTTGGCAAATGCACGACCAAACTCGGTATCAATCCCCATGACCTCGCCTGTTGATCGCATTTCGGGTCCCAGTAGAGTATCGGTTCCAGCAAACTTGTTAAAGGGTAGAACAGCCTCTTTAACCGCTAGATGCCGAGGGATCAGTTCTTGTGTGAAGTTTAGTTCTGCGAGCGTCACACCACTCATCACCTGAGCCGCATAGCCTGCCAACGGTATCCCGATCACTTTACTGACAAAAGGAACGGTACGAGAGGCCCTAGGATTGGCTTCTAGAATATAGACTTGCTGATCTTTGACAGCATATTGAACATTGATTAAGCCCACGACTGATAAGGCCTGAGCTAATTTAAAGGTCCAATCCCGGATCACTTGTAAGACGTCAGGGCTGAGTGTACGAGTGGGGAGCACACAAGCTGAGTCACCTGAATGAATACCAGCCTGTTCAATATGTTCCATAATTCCACCTATGGTTACGGCCCCGGTTCGATCAGCAATCGCATCCACATCCACTTCAACAGCATTTTCTAAAAATTGGTCAATCAGGACCGGCCGATCGGGAGTCACATCGACCGCAACTTGCATATAGCGTTGTAGATCATGATCAGAATAGACAATCTCCATCGCCCGTCCCCCTAAGACATAACTGGGGCGAACAACAACAGGGTAGCCAATGCGTTGCGCCACCTTGAGGGCTTCGTCGGAGCTACGGGCAATGCCATTCTCGGGTTGACGAATCGCCAAGGTCCGTAAAATGTGTTCAAAGCGTTCCCGATCTTCAGCAATATCAATAGAATCCGGTGATGTTCCCCAAATGGGGGCTTGAGACTCAGCCAGGCCTTGAGCTAACTTTAGCGGGGTTTGTCCACCAAACTGAACAATTAAGCCAACAGGCTGTTCTAAATCAACCAAGTTCATCACATCTTCATGGGTAAGCGGTTCAAAATAAAGTCGATCGGAGGTGTCGTAGTCTGTAGATACTGTTTCAGGATTAGAGTTGACCATAATCGCTTCATAGCCTGCCTTCGAAAGGGCAAAAGCAGCATGGCAACAACAGTAATCAAATTCAATACCTTGGCCAATCCGGTTAGGTCCCCCCCCCAAGATCATGACTTTGGCCTTATCTGAGGCGAATACCTCACTTTCTAATTCGTAGGTGGAATACTGGTAGGGCGTCATGGCTTCAAATTCTGCCGCACAGGTATCGATCGTTTTGTAAGCAGGGATTACCTTTAAGGCCTGACGGCGAAATCGGACGGCTTGTTCTGTTGAATTCAGTAAATAGGCTAATTGCTGATCACTGAAGCCCATTTGCTTACATTTAAACAGATCATCGGCGGCTAATGACTCTAGACTACGGCCTTTAAGAGCCTGTTCAACTTGAATGATTTCAGCTAATTTATCTACAAACCAAGGATCTATCTGGGTCAATGTACAGATCTCATCCGGTTCTAGCCCCAGAAGCAATGCTGTGCGGATCGCTAACATCCGTTCTGGATTAGGAATCCTTAATGCCGCTTTGATGGTTTCAACAGTAGGCAATTTTTCAACTTTGTGGCTACCATAGCCTGATCGATCAACTTCCAGTGAACGAAAAGCTTTTTGAATCGACTCCTGAAAAGTTCGCCCCACAGCCATCGCCTCACCCACTGACTTCATCTGAGTGGTTAATATGGGATCGGATCCTGGAAATTTTTCAAAGGCAAATCGAGGGATCTTAACGACAACGTAGTCAATAGTGGGTTCAAAACTAGCTGGTGTTTTTTGGGTGATGTCATTAGGAATTTCGTCTAAGGTGTAGCCTACAGCCAGCTTAGCGGCCATTTTAGCAATAGGAAAGCCAGTGGCCTTGGAGGCAAGGGCCGAGGACCGGGAGACCCGTGGATTCATCTCAATGATCCGGACGTCTCCATTGTCAGGATTAACAGCAAATTGAACATTGGAGCCACCTGTTTCAACACCGATTTCTCGAATAATTTTGATGGCATAGTCACGTAACCGTTGATACTCTTTGTCAGTCAGAGTCTGGGCTGGGGCTACGGTAATCGAATCACCCGTGTGGACACCCATGGGATCAATATTTTCAATTGAACAAATGATCACAACGTTATCGGCCAGATCCCGCATGACCTCAAGTTCAAACTCTTTCCAGCCGATGACTGATTCTTCCACTAAGATCTGGGAAACAGGACTCGCATCTAAGCCAGCTGAGCAAATGGATTCAAACTCTTCCTGGTTGTAGGCTACTCCCCCACCCGTACCTCCCAAGGTATAGGCAGGTCGAATAATGAGAGGATAGCCAATCTCCTTGGCAATGGTTTTAGCTTCATCTAAGGTTTGAGCTAAGCCTGATTGAGGAACAGCCAGACCAATCGCTTGCATCGCTGATTTAAACAGTTGCCGATCTTCAGCCTTTTGGATAGCTGCCAGTTTGGCCCCAATTAATTCAACTTTGTAACGCTCTAAGACGCCAGACTCAGCCAAAGCTACAGCTACATTGAGAGCGGTTTGGCCTCCCATGGTAGGGAGTAGAGCATCAGGGCGTTCTCGTTCAATGATCTGAGCCACAAACTCTGGTGTGACGGGTTCAATATAAGTTCGATCTGCCATGGCTGGATCCGTCATGATGGTGGCTGGGTTAGAGTTAACTAAAACCACCTCATAACCTTCCTCACGTAAAGCCTTACATGCCTGAGTTCCCGAATAATCAAACTCACAAGCTTGACCAATGACAATAGGACCAGCTCCAATTAACAGAATCTTATGAATATCGGTACGGCGTGGCATAAGTGAGTCCTAACAGATCAACGAATAGCCTCCTTATTGTATGGGGTCTATGTCTGTTAAGCGCGATACAAATAGTGGCGAGAACCCATTTAGTCCAGCTGGAAGAAGATCAATTCTGTTGACACTTCATCATCAACGGGAAGAGAGTCTATCTCAGGGATTTCGAGGGTTTCCGGTTGCTCATAGTTAAATAGAGCTTTAACGATGTTGCTGCCCAAATGAATGACATCACCAATTTGCAAAACCCGGTGTTTAATTCGGGTCCCGTTGACATAAGTCCCGTTGCTACTCTCTGTCCCTAGACCATCCCCATCTTGGATTTGATAATGACCATGCTGATCTCGCACCAGTGTAGCTTGTAGTCTCGAGACTTTCTTATGGTTGATCCGGATACTGCACTGAATTGAACGCCCAATTTCATACCGACTTTGATCTAGGGGATAAACCGTGACTTTTCCATCAATCATGATTTTGAGCACAGGTTGCAGCTGGACTGTTGTGGTTGTTGCCATCACCCGCTCCTTGTGTCTGTCTATATCCTTATTATCTATGTCAGGACAGCTAGGACACACTCTATCTACACCTAGATTCTTTAGGTCATTTAGCGTAATCTTAATGTTTCCAACCGGTTTTCATCTGCCAGTATTTCTCAGGTGATGACCCCGATCTAAAGTGGGTTGAGCGCGGAGCCTGTAGGATAGGGCACTCGGGCTGAGGGGACAACAGCTGCAGCCAATCCCAAGTGGACTTCTTGATCATCAAAGAAGATATGAGCACCAAATGCCTGTAAGACCTGTTGTTTAGGTAGCCCACCCAGGAAAAAAGCAGCATCCACTCGAACCCCCCAGTTGCGCAAGGTTTTGATCACACGTTCATGAGCTGGACTACTACGAGCTGTCACTAGGGCAATCCGGATGGGTGGATGAATCGGATCTAGATCCTGTTGAAGGATGCTAAGGGTCTTCAGTAATTTCGCAAAGGGACCCTCAGGTAAGGGTTTGTCAGCATTCCTCCGCTCATTTTCACAAAAAGCTTCCAGTCCATAGTGTTTATAGATCGCTTCTGATTCGTCTGAAAACAAAACCGCATCCCCATCAAAAGCAATCCGAATTTGATCCGTATCAGGGTTGAACTGCTCAGGAGGGGCATACAAGAGTGCAGCTGCAAACCCGGCATCAATCGCGGATTGCACATCGGGTTCAAATTTGGAAAGAAACAGATCAACATCAAAAGCCGCTAGATAAGGGGCTAAGGTTTCCCCTCCCACAAAGGCAGCTCGAGTAATGTCAAGACCGTAATGTTCAATAGATTTGTAAATGCGTAAACCAGAATCAGGACTGTTTTTGGATGTTACAATGACCTCCACCAACCGGCGCTCGGCTCGATGATTCAGTGCTAGCAAACCTTGGATCAAGGAAAATGCAGTACCAGGCCTTAATACATCGTTTTCGTGAGCGAGTTGATACTCAATGTAACGTTCGACGCCTTCTTCCTGAAAAACTTGGTTTTCTTCTTCAAGATCAAACAAAGCTCTAGACGAGATTCCAATCACCAGCAAGTTTGATAAGGTGTAAGCCATAACCTATTCCTAGTTTTTACCTAGTGTTAACGAAAAATCGACAGTCGATCCAGTAATCTATGAGCATACCTCCACATGACTATTGAGATTACCACAGGCATTCTCATGAAAACGCTAAGCTTACTTGGATCAATCAGTCTAATAGTACTGGTTGTAGAAGTCGCCTCTATACCAGCCCAGTCCAGTAATCTGGTGATCAGACCAGCGGTACTTGCTCAAGCAAAAGCTTCAGATTATTTGCTCTCAGGTCTAGAAAAAGTCAGAAAGCGTAATTTCAATGGTGCCATCGAAGATTATACCCAAGCCATTAAACTTGATCCAGAGTATGAGAAAGCCTATTATAATCGGGGTTTAGCTAATTTTCAAATTGGTGAGCTAGATGCTGCTGTGGCTGATTTTTCCAAAACTGTTTTACTCGATCGAGATCATGTGAGAGCTTATTACCATCGAGGCCGTACCTACAGTGTACAAGAAGACTTTGAGGCCGCTATCCTAGATTTCACCCAAGCGATTCAGATGGATCCGAGCTTTGCCAAAGCTTACAAGAACCGAGCCCAAGCCTACACCATGATTGGAGCTTTATCTCAAGCCCGCTCTGATTATGAAACAGCTCTCAGCTTGTTTGAAGTTCAAGAAGAAGCTCAAGAAGTTGAAAAAGTTAGAGAGAAGCTTGATCAGCTCTGATTGGAGTAGTCGGGATTTTTGAAAAATGGCTCCGTACAAGCGAGTACTAGCAGGGCAAGCTTAAAACCAGCTTAGGTCGTGATACAATGCTATCTAGTTAGAATTTTCTATAGTCCTGAGTGGATCTAGCAGGGCTTCATAGAGCTAGGTTGCGAGGAATTAGGTTGTGGGCTAGGAGTGATATTAAAGGGGCCGGCTTTTTGGGGTGATTTTGGCAGAGCATCTACCCAGTCAAACTTAACTGTTGGATTTTATGCACAATGATATGAACACGTTCTCAGGGCTTGCTGGTCTCAAACCATCCTTTTTCGTGCACAGGTTATCCATGACTCACCATGGAACATTGCTAGGATATTAAGCTTATGTCAAACAAACCCAATACTCAACTCAATGATGCGGATCTTGAAACTCCAATCGAAAATATTCAGCAGTGGGGATTTGATGCCCATCCTGTTGTTTCCCCGGTTGCAGCTGGCCTTGTGATCGCATTCGTTGTCGCGGTGCCGCTATTTATTGATCAAGTTGAGACAGCTTTCAATGCAGCTGAAGCTTTTATTACTAGCACCTCAGGCTGGTTTTATGTGCTGGCTACAAATGTTTACCTTGGGACTATCCTATATCTGGCCCTGAGTGATCGGGGGCGAGTTCGGATCGGGGGACCTCAGGCCAAGCCCGAGTTTTCCACCTTTTCCTGGTATGCCATGTTGATCAGTGCTGGCATGGGTATTGGGTTAATGTTCTGGAGTGTGGCTGAACCTACCCATCACCTGCTATTTCCACCTACATTTGGAGCGGTTGAAGCTGGAACTGGGGCGGCTGCTAAGCAAGCAATGGCAGTTACCTTTTTTCATTGGGGCTTACATCCCTGGGGAGTTTATGCCTTGGTGGGCCTAGCTCTAGGGTTTTTTCACTTTAATCGGGGCTTACCCCTAACCATTAGTGCTATCTTCTACCCGTTGCTCAAAGAAAAGATCTATCGCTGGCCTGGATTTGTCATCGATATCTTAGCCGTGTTGGCCACGTTGTCAGGCTTAGCAACATCATTAGGATCAGGGGCTCAACAAGTCAGTACCGGAATCCATTTTGTCTTTGGTGGCAATGATACGTTGACTTTTCAGTTGGTTGTCGTTGGTCTGATTATCCTGCTGTCCGCTGTTCTGGTGGTGTCAGGTCTCAATCGAGGGATCAAGATCTTAAGTGAGATCAACATCTACTTAAGTGTGGTTCTATTGTTATTTGTTCTGTTTATGGGTCCTACCAAGTTTATTTTGGACTCCTTTGTTGAGAGTATTGGTTACTATCTCTCGGTTTTGCCCTCACTCAGCTTTTGGACGGAAGCCTTTACCTCATCGCATTGGCAAGAGCAATGGACTTTATTTTATTGGGGCTGGTGGATTGCTTGGTCTCCTTTTGTCGGAACCTTTATTGCTCGAGTGTCTAAAGGTCGAACCTTACGGGAATTTGTATTTGGGGTGCTGATTGTACCCACGCTGTTATCTTGTCTCTGGATGTCGGTTTTTGGTGGTACTGCCATTCATTTAGTGTTTGAGGGGTTTACGCAACTGACTGACGTGATCAACACCAACTTAGCCACTACACTATTTGTGATGCTAGCTGATCTACCTCTCTCACAGATCAGCTCAGTCATTGGCATTATCTTGGTGATCACGTTTTTTGTTACCTCCTGCAATTCAGGGGCCCTAGTCGTTAATTACCTCAGTTCAGGTGGCAAGCTAGATCCACCCATTGTGCAACGAATCTTTTGGGTTGTCTTAGAAGGGGGGATTGCGTCAGTTTTACTCATTGGGGGAGGGTTAAGTGCTCTGCAGGTTGCTTCAATTACGATGGGGTTACCCTTTGCCATCGTACTTTTAATCATGTGTTATAGTTTATACCAAGGTTTAACTGAAGATATGGCTGCCGCAGAAGCTGAAAAAGTGCTCCCTCTACGCTCACCCATGTCTCGATTTCGAGATCGGCTACCTCGCATACCCCGGCAACGGCCCTAACTGATCAAACTACAATGGCAATCCTCCAGATCGATTGCTCTAAGGAAGCGATACACTTATCAAGGATAGTAGACCTGAAGTAGGACTTCCTTGCAACGGATTTTTATTACTGGCGCGAGTGGATGCGTAGGTCATTATGTGGTGGAACAGTTGGCCCAACCCGCTAATGATCGATCTCAATCCGAACAACAGCTAGGTTCTGGCTGCAGTGACATCGTAGTGCCGCCTTACCATTTATATTTGTTGGTCCGAGATCGACAAAAACTCAAGTGGCCGTATGGATTTATTGCCCAATCAGAGGAAATGGGATCTCAGATTACTCTGGTTGATGGAGATTTGATGACGATCGAACAACATGCCAACCTGTTAGGTACTATGGATGCTGTTATCCATTTAGCGGCAGCCTGGGGAGACTCAAAAACAGCTCACACCATAAATGTGGCCAAAACAATTGAACTTTTCAAGCTGTTAAACCCGGAGCGATGTCGCAAGATTATTTACTTTTCAACAGCAAGCCTGCTAGATCATTTTAATCAGCCGATTCCCATTGCAGGCCGAGCAGGAACTGACTACATTCGTAGCAAGTATGTCATGTTAGTAAATCGGCATCAATTACCTATTTCTGATCGCATGATCACACTCTACCCTACCCTTTTATTTGGGGGCGGGCCTCATTATCCTTATTCCCATATTACAGCGGGGTTAAAAGATGTTATCCGCTGGTTACGAGTCGTTCGATTTCTAAAGTTAGATGCCAGCTTCCACTTTATTCATGCTGAAGATATTGCCTTGATCGTCGCTTATCTACTGCAGCACTCTTGGCAACAGCCTGATCTGGTTTTAGGGAACCCCGCTATGACCTTTAATGAATCAGTTGCAGCAATGTGTCAGTTTTATCGGCAACCCATTCTTTTCCGTATACCTGTGCCCATTAGTTTTATTCGATTATTGGCGGTTTTATTCCGAGTCAAATTATCAGAGTGGGATGATTATTGTTTGAAGCATCGCCATTTTGTTCATGAAGTTGTTAACTGTGACACATTTAGATTAGGTTCACGCTTTAAGTCGATTGAGCAGATCTTATCAATTTATACTTGATTTTTAATTTTATGCTTGTTGTTAATTCATCTATTCAGTGTAACTGTTAGTAGTTTGTTGCTTCAGATAAGATCAATTCTTCAGCAGCTGTGCCATAAATTTGATTGAGAGTTTGATCAGTTAAATCTTCAGTGTTGCCATCAAATTGGACTTCACCTAGTCGTAGGGCTACCGTTCGCTTAAAAAATCGTCGGACAATTTGAACTTGGTGCAGTGATGTAATCACAGTAATCTGTTGTTCTCGATTGAGGTCAGTTAACAACTGCATCACTCTCCGAGCGGATTCAGGATCTAATGAAGCAACAGGCTCATCGGCCAAAATCACTTTAGCTCCTTGCATTAAACAGCGAGCGATGGCAACCCGTTGTTGTTGTCCCCCTGATAGCAAAGAGGCTCGTTTATAGGCTTGATCTAAAATACCGACTCGTTCTAGAGCTGTGAGAGCTTGGATCTTCTCCTCACGAGTAAAGAGCCGAAAAGCTGATCGGAGTAAAGACACCTGAGATAAGTGACCCACGAGGACATTTTCTAACACCGATAGACGTCCAACTAGATTAAATTGTTGAAAAATAAACCCGATCTGACGTCTGAGACGATGCACCTGTGGATCTAGACGCCCGTTGGCTTGAACAACAGCATCCAGCATTCTAACCGTGCCTGCATCACCTACCTGTAAGCCATTGAGATTACGTAAAAGCGTTGATTTACCTGATCCAGAAGCGCCTACCAGTGCCACCATTTCACCTGATTGAACGGTAAGATTCACCTCTTTGAGAGCCAAGATACCTCTAAAAGATTTAGTAAGCTCCTGAACATTTGCAAGCGTACCAGTCATATGAACAACTATAATAAAAAACAGTATTAGGGTTTAGCCTAGACCCTTCATGAGTATACTGCTTACTGAACTCAAACGATACATCCTCTAGATTTTTCTCAGGACCTTAGAGATGAGTCAAAGATCAGACAGATCACTATTCAAAAAATGTTTCCTCACTTCATGGCTATCTTTCATGGCTGTGCTTCAATCAACGCAGCTTCCCTTCTAGAAACGGAACCTCAAGCACCTTATCATGCTGAATAGGACCATGACCAAAATAACCAGCTTCTCCAAAAAGTTCTCCATGATCTGAAGTCACTGTGATATAAGTGTTATCAGGTACCAGATCAAACAGCTTTTCAAATACAGTATCTAGATAACGGACAGCTTCAATTTGACGATGCTGAAGTTCCCGAAGTTTGGCTTCATCAAAAAAAGGAGAGTCCAGATCATCTTTAAGATCTAGTCGTTTTAATACACCATTAACACCGGAAACATGAGGCCATTGGCTCGGATCTTCATGAGGGAGAGCATAGGGATAGTGGGTTTCCCCAACGTTAAGTAAATAGAAGGCGGGTTGCTCAGGATCAAACCATAAGTCATCCAGCATCGCCTCCATATCATTATGTTTTGGCATGAGCTGATAAGCATCAAAATCTCGATTGAGAATTGTACGGGGATTTAAGACAGGCATTGAAACTAGGGCATGGGTCGTATAGCCTAGTTGCTTGAGCAGCGTGGGCATGAATAGATGTGGTAAGAGTTGTTTAAATTCAATCCCATCAGTGCCGAGACGTTCGTTGTACTTTAAATACTCATTCTTATAATGTTCTGAAGCAAACACTTGACTAGGACTGGTGTGTGGCATTAATCCCATCAACAGATTATAGTGTGAAGGGGCTGTCCAAGAGGCATAACTCCACCGCTTTTCTAGATCGCCTAATTTCAAAACAGTTGGGGGAGCTGCTTTAACAAAGCTATCAAACCGACAGCTATCCAAGATCACTAAGATATAGTTATGCTTAGCCTGAGGTGTTACGTGTTCAGATGAGGATGCTTCAGAGAGTGTAGAGGTGTTTGGAGTAGTACCTGAAAACAAGCGATTTAATAGTCCCATTGACCTGGAGGCCTCCAATCTTCATCATCTTCAATCTCATAGGCTGCATGCTCAGGACTAGAGCGATAATCTGATCGATAAGCCTCATCTGAATCATGGCTAAACCCAGAATCAGCGACACCTATATTACCAGGATAAGGGGTATTACCGGGATAAGGGGTATCAGGATACTGGGCTTGATTGAATTCGCCAGAAGGCTGAGCTACAAATTCTGTTGATCGAGGAGACTCGCGTGGTAAGTAATGATCAAACGAGCTAGTTCGACTTTCAGCTATGAATGCTTTTCGAGCGCGTCTGAGCAAGTAATAGTCATGAAATCGTTCACTAAACAGAAAGAGTGCACCGATACCTCCCCCCAATAAATAGGCTGACACTAGCGCAATAGGTAAAGGGATAGGCCCTCCTACTGAACCCAATAAGACTAGACTGATGCCTGTCTTCCAGTTTTGAACCACAAAGATCAATAGAAGCAAACCAGCAATAGCCGGGATTCCAATTTGAAATCCCCGTTTGAGTTTGTTTAGGGTTGTCATGGATCGACCTCAACTTGCGGTAGGGATGACCGTTGCCCCCCCTGCCATCGTCGGATCAAATCAGTATTGATATCTAACTGATCTAAAGCCCGAGCCACCACAAAATCAACAAGATCTGTAATGGTCTGAGGTTGATGATACCAGGCAGGAATCGCTGGCACAATCCTAACTCCTGCTTCGGCTAATGTGGTTAAATTACGCAAATGGATCAGGCTAAATGGAGTTTCCCGAGGTACAACAACTAATCGTCGACCTTCCTTAATCTGAACATCAGCGGCCCGCTCTAGTAAATCTGAACTCAAACCAGCTGCGATCTTGGCAATCGTGCTCATACTACAAGGGATCACCAGCATGCCGCTAGTTCGATAAGAGCCACTAGCAATGGAAGCACCCACATCACTCCAACGATGACAGGTGAGTAAGCCACCCTCAACTCCCGCTTGTTCTCGCCAAAATTGGGCCTGCTGCTCTGGTTCCGAGGGCATATGGATCTGTGTTTCATCACGCCAGACTTGGTACGAAGCCCTAGAGGCTACGAGTTCAATGGGATACCCTGTCATCACCAAGGCCTGAATAGTACGTACAGCATAGATCAGGCCTGAAGCCCCTGTGATGCCAACAATAACGGGTTTAGGAGAAGTGACCAAGGTTACTTAATTACAATGCGACTCTTCTAGCCTATGATCTTTAGGAGCAAGTTGCATAGAGCCTATTCTATAGAGAGCATCAGCAAAAACTGAATTTCAAAGTCAGATCCTGAACTAGTCCTCACAAATCAGCTCAACTTTAACCTTATACCTTTATAATCAAA
>CAYSWV010000014.1:7482-22528 GCA_964434865.1 uncultured bacterium | reverse complement strand
AACCTTATACCTTTATAATCAAAAAGGTATAATCAAGAAAGTGTGTTGTTGATTTGACTATGATTAGGATTCTAGTTATTGATGATCAGCTTTCAGATCTGGAGCTGATCTGTCGATGTTTAAGCTCTGCAGGTTACCAGGTCTCCTCTCTATCTGAATCCCGCGCTGCTGTGAATGAGATTAGAAAAGTTAAGCCTGATGCTATTGTTGTTGACATTATGATGCCTGAGCTAAGCGGTTTTGAGTTGGCCCGCATACTTCAGCGTGATCCTGAACTGAAGGAGATTCCTTTAATTGCCTGTACATCCAGAAATTCTGATTTGGATCGAATCTGGGCTTTAAAACAAGGTATTACTCAATACGTTACCAAGCCTTTTACCTCAGATCAGATGGTCAGAGCAGTGCAAGCCTCGGGAGTAGCTTAATCTGGCTTCGATAGTAAGTATACTGGATGTTGTGGATGTTGTGGTTATTAGGTTTCTTCTGATTAGACCTCAAAAGATGGGCATCAACGGACGGTTATTCTTATTGCTGTTTTTGCTTTAGGGATTTCAATAAGTAACTAGGTCGAGCTATTTCTATAAATTGATAGTGATCACGATGGTGTTTGAACATATAGCGTTCGTATTCATACCAGTGCATCTCTCCCTTCTCTTGGTTACAGGCTCTACAGATCACCCATAGATTTTTAAACTCTAAGGATAGCCAGGGATACCGAGCCCAGGGTAATTTGTGATCTATAGTTTTGCCATTATGCGAGGTGTATTTTTCGCTACATATGGGACAGTAGCGATGGTGGTTGTTATAATATTTTCTTTCTCAAAGCTAACATCATTTACACTACTGCTTTTCTGTTATCAGCTTGCAGTGGATCAGTTATTAGATGGGTTGGTATCTTTCTACCTGTATCTTTGTCGAAATCTTGACGATCACGAGATGCCTTGAAGCACTATTTTTCCGATGACCTGTCCACTTTCCTGTCGTTGATGAGCAGCCCGCAGCTTCTCAGCTGACATCGGCCCCTGATTATCTGTAAGAGTGGTCAGGATTCGGTTCTCATCAACGAGTTCAGCAACCTGTTTCAACAAATGATGTTGTTTAACCCTATCAGCAGTTTCGAAGACAGGGCGAGTAAACATGAACTCCCAGTGAAAGGAGAGTGACTTGCGCTTCATCTTGCCAAAATCCAAGATCCCTGGATCATCAATCATGGTGATTTCCCCTCTAGGAGCAATCAAATCCACTATGGACTCAAAATGGAGATCAGACTTGGTTAAAGCCGCCACATAACGAGGAGACAGCCCCAGTTGGGCAACTTGCTCGGAAAGAGATTTGTGATGGTTGATCACTGCATCAGCACCCATCTTATGGACCCAATGGTTAGTCTCCTCTCTAGAGGCGGTGGCAACGATGTTGAGCTGGGTCAAAACCTTGGCTAACTGAACTAGGATCGAGCCAACTCCACCTGCTCCCCCGATCACCAATAGGCTATCTCCTTCTCCACCTCCCATAGGGATACGAAAACAATCAAAGAGCATTTCCCAAGCCGTAATAGCAGTCAAGGGGAGAGCAGCAGCTTCTGCAAAACTTAATGAAGTGGGCTTGAGGCCAACAATCCGCTCATCCACCAAATGCAATTCTGCATTAGTCCCTGGGCGAGTAATGTTCCCAGCATAGAAAACTTCGTCTCCAGGCTCAAACAAGCTCACCTGCTCCCCCACAGCCCGCACAATACCCGACGCATCAAACCCAAGAATCTTGTGTCCAGTGTTTGGAGGAGCGTTCAAACGAACCTTCGTATCAACTGGGTTGACCGATACTGCCTTGATCTCCACTAGCAAATCATGGGGGCCTGGCGTTGGAGTCGGGACCGTGATCTCTTCCAGTGCTCTAGGATCAGTGGCAGGTAGGCTTTCTTTAAATCCAATGGCTTTCATCATTCATCATCCTTTGATTGGTGGTCAAACTGTGAACTTTTATTTTTGATCCATAACCATTGATACAGTTAATTTATTTTCAAGGGTAGTCAATAGTTAAAATAAATTCAATTAACACACTTAGGGATCTGAAGCTGTTGGTCGGATCTCTTGAGTTTCATGGCTTACTATACTAATCACACGCCCTAGCTGATTGAGGGCATAAGGACTACGGGCGAGAGTATCTCCACCAATGGTGTCTAGAATGACGTCTACTCCTTTTCCACCTGTAGACTCTAGAACTAGATCAACATAATCATCGGATCGGTAGTCAATGGCCAGATCTGCGCCTAGACTTTTGGCAAACTCCAGATCACGAGCTGAAACTGTTGTGATCACCCGCGCTCCCATAGCCCGAGCTACTTGAATAACAACATGACCCACACCTCCCGCACCCCCATGGATGAGGATCGTTTCTCCCACTCTCAGCTCAGCCCTTGTGACTAAAGCTTCCCAGACTGTACCTCCCACCAACGATAAACTGGCCGCTTCAGTATGACTGAGATCATCAGGTTTGTGAGCCACAATCGATTCATCAGCCACATGGAATTCAGCGTAGCTCCCAGGGCTACCAAAAATCTGTGGAGTGTACCAAACTGCATCTCCTGGGCAGAAATGACTAACCTCAGATCCCACAGCCTCCACTACACCGGAAACATCGTGACCAGTGATGGCTGGTAAAGAGACATACTCTTTGTAGTCCCCCCGCCGAATTTAGTAATCCAACGGGTTCACTGAGCTGGCATGCAGAAGCTGTTGGTCATGTGTTGATGTGGAGGGTTCTTGAACTGATAGCTTAATGAGGCTTAAACTGACGTAATCGCAGGGCATTGGTGACGACAGAAACACTACTCAAAGCCATAGCTGTACCGGCCACCATAGGATTGAGTAACCAACCGAATAGTGGATACAAAACGCCGGCTGCAATTGGAATCCCAACGCTATTGTAGACATAGGCAAAAAATAGGTTCTGGCGGATGTTGGCCATCGTAGCTTGACTTAACTGGATCGCTGTCACCACACCCATCAGATCACCTGAGATTAAAGTAATACTGCTGGCCGCAATCGCAACATCGGTGCCTGTACCAATAGCAATTCCCACATCAGCCTGGGCCAGAGCTGGAGCATCATTGATCCCATCCCCTACCATCGCCACAATTTGGCCTTGATCTTGTAAAGCTTGGACTTGTTGAGCCTTTTGGTTGGGTTTAACCTCAGCTAGAACTTGTGAGATCCCCACCGCTTGGCCAATGGCTGCTGCTGTTCGTGGATTATCTCCAGTAATCATAACCACATTCAAGCCCATGTGTTGTAGTCGCCTGACCGCTGCCGCTGAGCTAGATTTCAACGTATCTGCGATCCCGATAAAGCCCAGGAGCTGTTGATCGACCCCGACGCCGACAACGGTTTTCCCCTCAGCTTCTAACGCTAGCCATTGGGTCTCCTCAGTTGAAATCCCTAATGCTTGTAGCCAGCTCCGAGATCCCACTTGCACTAGATGTCCTTCCACATAACCCTGGACCCCCTGGCCGGCTATAGCTTCAAAGTGTTGCGCCTCAGGTAGACTCAGACTTTGATCTTGAGTGTAGGTCACCACTGCAGCAGCCAAGGGATGTTCAGAGTATCGCTCTACGCCAGCGGCCCAACGTAGTAATTGCAGGGGATTGCCCTTTAGATCAATACAGTCTGTGACTTTGGGTTTTCCCTCTGTGAGAGTTCCTGTCTTATCGAGCACAATGGTTTGAACTTTATGGGCTAGCTCTAAGACATCACCGCCTTTGATCAAGACACCTTGCTCTGCTCCTTTCCCGGTTCCAACCATAATTGAGGTGGGAGTTGCTAACCCCAAGGCACAAGGACATGCGATGATCAAGACACCCACCATATTGATCAAGGCTAGGGTGACATTACCCATCACAATGAACCAGAGCACAAACGTGGCCAGCGCAATCGCAATCACACTGGGTACAAACCAGCGCGTCACTCGATCAGCCAACTGTTGAATGGGGGCCTTGCTGCCTTGAGCTGCTTTCACCATTTGAATAATCTGGGCCAATACCGTCTCCTGACCAACGCGGGTAGCTTGCATGACAAAACTGCCAGTTTTATTGAGGGTAGCCCCAATCACTTCATCCCCTACGTGTTTGGTTACTGGCAAACTTTCACCGGTGACCATGGCTTCATCAACAGTTGAGCTACCCTCTACCACAACCCCATCGACAGGAATTTTTTCCCCAGGACGAACCCGAACCTGGTCATGCATCTGAACTTCAGTGATGGGAATATCTTGCTCAACTCCCTGACGGATCACTCGAGCTGTTTTGGCTTGCAGGCCGATCAATCTGCGAATAGCATCTGAGGTCTGATCGCGGGCCCGAGCCTCCAGAAGTCGGCCTAGTAAGACTAATGTCACCACCACCGCCGCCACTTCGTAATAAACATCGGGCCGCAATCCCTGGTTGATAAAGAAGCCTGGAAACAGGGTTGGAAACAAGGAATAAATAAAAGCTGCTGAGGTGCCCAAGACAATCAACGTATTCATATCTGCGGCCCGCCGCTGGAAGGCAACCCAAGCGCCCCGGTAAAACGATCCCCCCACCCAACCCTGAATTGGTAGTGTTAAAGCTAGTTGTAGCCACGGGTTTCCTAACCAAGCTGGGATCCAGGGAATCGGTAGCCCTAACATCATGGGTAAAGTCCCTATGATCAAGACACTACAAAGACCTAAGCCAACGGCAACTTTAAGCTGTAAAGCCTTGAATTGAGCTGTTCGAGTGGCCTGCTCTGGATCTGAGGCTAGAGCGTCAGCCCGGATCGATTGCGCCGAAAATCCGATCTCTGAAACGGCTGCCTCAATGACTTGAGCCTGGGCCTGATGTGGATTCAGTTTAACGGTTGCTTCTTCCGTGGCAAAATTGACAGAGGCCTGGATCACACCTGGAATCCTCTGGATAGTCTGTTCGATAGTCTGAGCACATCCAGCACAACTCATACCTTGCAAGCTAAATCGCAAAGTTACTTCTCCCTTTGAGGTTGAGGACTGTGCAGTGGATGGATAAAGGCTATCGGTCATGAGCCAGCTCCTAAATGAATTAGGGCAAAACGGAAGATCTATGATTATGCTAAAGGCTCCAGTTAGCTGTAGAGTCAAGTCTTGTGTTAGGTGACCACGTGTTTTTCCTCTAATCGGTAGTCTCAGAACGTAAGGTATGCTGGTGTTAAAAGATAGATCGTGATCTTTTGAAGAGCTAGCCTTGATGCCGGATTTTCTATGATATGCTCATGACATTTCTATCAAACGCTTATGAGCAACCGGTCAAGTTCACTGCCTTATTTTGACTTTATTCTTCAAAGTCTTGAAGCTAACGATCCTAACTTTCAACAGGCTTTTAGTCGTCATGTCCATTTTGGCTACTGGGATCAGCCACACCTTGCTCGATATAGCCTGGCTGATTTTGGTCAAGCTGCCGAGAGACTTTCACAGGTTTTATGTCAGGTGGCGGGGATCGCAGAGTATGATCGAGTTTTAGATGTGGGCTGTGGCTTTGGTGGCACCATTGCGGGTCTGAATGATACCTTTAATCACTTGGACTTAGTCGGTCTTAATAATGATCCACGCCAATTACAGCGAGCCCAACAATATGTGATACCCCAAGCCACCAATCAGATTACTTTTGTTGAAGGAGATGCCTGTGCTCTGCCGTTTGCGGGATCCAGCTTTGATCAGATGTTAGCTGTGGAGTGCATCTTTCACTTTCCTGATCGATTTACTTTTTTTCAAGAAGCTTTTCGAGTCTTGAAGCCAGGTGGCCAACTCACTCTGTCTGATATTGTACCTGTGAGTTCCTTGATGCCATTGATCGAACTGCAACAACAGCTCTTCCCGGAGTTAGGGATTTACGGTCCAGTTAAGTGTTCGGCCACTCTAGATAGCTATCATGACTTAGCTGATCAAATTGGCTTTGACTACGTGCTTGAACGAGATATTACTCAGAACACTTTGCCCACCCATCAATGTCTGCAAGCTTTAAACTCAGACATACAAGCCTCGGGGGATTGGTTAACCCTAGTATTTGCCTTTAATCTAGCTCTATTGAGTCATTTGGGGTTATTGCAGTACGTCATCCTGGGCTTTACTAAGCCACTCCACGGCAACAACGGCAACAACCTGCCTTAATGGAGTTCAGGTGAGTAAGGCTTTAGCTTCTTGTAACCGCTTTTGATGATCCGGTTCTACTTCAGGATAGGCCAGGTTTAGAGCATCCATTTTGTGATAGATAAAATAAGCTACAGCTAAACGAGTAAACCATTTGTGATCTGCAGGAATTACATGCCATGGAGCCCAATTGGTGCTGGTGTGGGTTAAAGTCTCTTCGTAAGCATGCATATAGTCATCCCAGTGGAGTCGATCACGAACATCAGTGACTGAAAACTTCCAATTTTTTTCGGGTCGATCAATGCGCTGTAAAAATCGCTTTTTTTGTTCTTGCTTAGAAAGATGCAGGAAAAACTTGAGCACAACCACGCCGTTGTTAGACAAATATCTCTCAAAATGATTAATATCTTCAAATCGTTGATCCCAAATGTGTTGAGTTTTAAAAGTAGGCGGTAACTGTTGCTTATCCAGAAGCTCTGAGTGAACCCGCACCACTAAGACCTCTTCATAATAAGATCGATTAAAGATCCCAATCCGACCCCGTTCTGGTAGGGCTTTACAGTATCGCCACATATAATCGTGATCGAGTTCTTCTAATGAGGGTTGTTTGAAGCTATAGACTTGGCATCCTTGGGGATTAATCCCTGACATCACATGTTTGATCGTACTATCTTTGCCTGCTGCATCCATAGCTTGAAAAATGATCAGTAAGGCATAAATATTTTGGGCATACAGTTTATCTTGAAACTGAGCTAGATTTTTGATCCCCAATTCAAGATACTCTTTGGCTTCACTCTTCTTGAAAGTTCCTGTATAAGCTGGATCATAGTGCTTCAATTTCACTGTAGTCCCAGGAGAGATGATCATTCGTTCAGGAGCTAGGGCTTGAATAAAGTCTTGATCTTTCATTGACTCCACTGACTAGGTTAACGTGTGGTAAACTAAGCTTAAGCCTCTGATCCCCAAGCTGTCAATTGTGTCAAAACTTTAAGCACAGGATCCTCTGAATGAGAAGATCCTGATCAGTGGTATTTAAAATCAGTGACATTTAAAAAGGATCAAATGTTAATGCTCAGAGAGGGTAAAGCTGACTTGGGTTGTCAGACTCGCACCTGGATCAACTTTAAGCAGGTGTTCTCCGGTGACGAGAGCTTTCCGCGGCGCCGTCCAGGGTTCAATACAATAAAAGTCTTTGCCCTTTTGGGTCCAGAATACTAGAGTTGAATAATGATCATCATAAGTAACTGTCAACGTTTTACCCGTGCCTACATCTGTCACTGCAGCGGATCGAGCGGTAAGCTGTTTGAAGGCCACATCGATCTCAGCTTGGCTAAAGTCAAATGATCCGGTAAATGCTTCATCTTGTTCTGTTAAGTGATTGGTAAATTGGCTGGCTGGAATCTCACATCGGAGTTGGGTTTTATCTTGAACATAAAAGTAGGGATGTAGCCCAGAGGAAAAGGGCATAGGTTCAGAGGATTGATTGGTATGAGTTTGTTCTAAGGTTAATTTTGATCCAACTAAACTATATTTAAAAGTGAGTTGAAAGGCAAAGGGGTAGGCCTTTAAGGTTTCTGTAGAACTATTGAGCTGGATCGTTAAACTAGCCGCCGCATCACTTGATTGATCAATAGTCTGCCATGCTAGATCACGAGCAAATCCATGTCGTTTGAGTGGATAGTCAAGATTGTTGTGGGTAAAGGTATCGTTGGGAATCGGACCACAAATGGGAAATAAGATGGGGATCCCACCTCGCACACTCAGATCAGGATGGGTAAAACGCTCACGATCAAGATAGAAAATCTCTTGTCCCTTGATCCACCATTGAGTGATGATCCCGCCTCGTTCTGGCACCACCTCAACGACTGAGTCAGCGGATTCATCTTTTAGGATGTAGGTCAAATATTGTTTGGATTCGCTAGTGACTGTAAACACAGGTTGACTCCTCGAGTGATCTTCTTCATCGTACCGAGGAAGGGGATTTGGGTCACCTAGGATTCAAGAATTTCAAGTAGACGACTCATTTTAAATAGACTACTGTGGATTATACTGAGAGTAGCACTACAATAGCACTGACATGAACAACACTCGATAGGTATCAAGTTATCTCACTAGAGTGAGGCATTAACCCGCCTGATTTGCACTTTAGGAGGAGAAAGCTTGGAGAATAGCTCAATGCATTGCTGATTTAAACAGGTTTTAGCAGTTGACGAGTCAGAATGCTTATGATCATGGTTGAACCGAGTGATTCCAGTGAAAGTTCTCTCAGAAAGCGGTCAGTCTCTTCTCAGAGGGCCTCAGTAGGGTGAAACTGTCACTTCAAAAAACGTAATCGCCATGCCTGGAAGTGAATCACCTATGGTTACCTCCATTGTACTCACCCTCAGCGTACTGGCCCTAGCGTTAGTCTGTTGTATTGGTGAGTGGTTCTCCTTAGATATCGTAGCACTGGCAACCGCTGCCTTGTTGATGGTACTAGGGTTGGTTAGTCCGGAGGAAGGAATTTCTGGGTTTGGTAACCCGGCTACGATCACCGTTATGTCTATGTTTGTGCTCAGTGCAGGGATTGCCCGTACAGGAGCCATTCAAGTTGTCAATCAGTGTTTAATGCGATGGGGAGGTAAACATCCAACTCGACAAATACTCACATTAGGTCTGATCGCAGGTCCAATCACCGCTTTAATTAATAATACAGCTGTGGTAGCCGTCTTTCTGCCCATTGTGGAAGACTGGTGCCGCCGACAGAATGTGTCCGTCTCTAAGCTCTTGATCCCGTTATCCTACGTGACGATCTTGGGAGGCACGATTACCGTTATTGGGACCTCTACCAATATTCTTGCCAGTGGGTTGTCTGAGCAATTAGGGTATGGGGCGTTTTCGCTCTTTCAATTTACCAAGCTAGGGGCTATCACCTTTACAGTAGGCCTGATTTATCTGGCTGTAGTGGCACCTGTCTTACTACCTGCTCGCCTACGAGCTAACCCTAGTGTGGCCTCAGACTACGGCTTGGATAACTACATTAGTGAGATCATTATTACAGCCAGCTCTTCTTTGATTGGACAAACGCTAGCCTCTAGTTGTCTCAAACAGAGCGTCCGTTGTCCTAACCAGCGGTTTAATGTAGATGTACTGGCTATCATTCGCCATGGTGTTCATTTCTCTCACCCTCTTGATCACAAGATCTTGCAAGCGGGAGATGTATTACTGGTCCATGCCAGTCACCAAGATTTGCTCCAGATCAAAGAAGAGAAAGGCATTGAAATACTACCCGAACTCAAATTTGGTCAGGTCATCCCTGCCAGTAAGTACGGGGCTAAAGATGAGGATGAAGAGGGGTTGTTAGAGCTTTTGATCCCATCTAATTCTGACTTAATTGGATCCACTTTAAAGGATTCTCGGTTTCGGCAACGGTATAACGCGATTGCACTAGCGATCCGCCGTGGAGCTGAACTTACTCATCATCGCCTAGCTCAGATCCCCTTGCGATTTGGTGATGTTTTGTTAGTCCAAGGACCTAAGCAAAGCCTATCGGGGTTACAGGCAAGCCGTGACTTCTTAGTTCTAAGTCAACGAGATCTAGATATCGCGCGCCGAGACAAAGCTGGGATCGCCATTGCAATTAGTGCTGGAGTGGTACTGGTGTCAGCTCTCAACTGGTTCCCCATTTTAGTGAGTTCTTTGGTTGGAGCGGTATTAATGGTCCTGACAGGCTGTCTGAAGCCAGGAGAACTCTATGGGTCTGTGCGTTGGAATATCATTTTCTTACTCGCTGGCCTGATCCCACTGGGTATTGCTATGAATAACTCAGGGGCAACCCAATGGTTAGCTAGTCATCTCCTTTACTTTAGTGACAATCTGTCGGGTTACGGTCTCTTGACACTCTTCTTTGGGGTGACTTCTATCTTGACCGAATTGCTCTCCAATAATGCCACCATTGTCCTATTACTACCCATTGCAGCTGAAGTTGCTGATGGTTTGGATCTGAACCCTCTAGCCTTTATTCTAGCTGTCACCTTTGCCGCCTCTAGTAGCTTTATGACTCCCATTGGCTATCAGACTAACACAATGGTATATGGCCCAGGAGGGTACAAGTTTCTGGACTTCTTTAGAGTGGGATTACCTCTAAATGTCCTGATGTTACTGATCACTCCTCCCCTCATTATCTGGCTGTATGGCTTGTAAGCAGACTCAATCATGATCACCTATTGACTCACTCCTATCATCTAACTAACGAGGACTCTATGTCAGATATATTAATTGCACCCCATGGTGGCAAACTTGTTCAAAGTAGCTTAAACGAAGCCGATCGACAGCAGGCTCTAGAAGTCGCTCAATCACTGCCTCATCGTCGCCTTTCTCTGCGTAACATTGCTGATCTAGAATGCATTGCCACTGGTGTTTATAGTCCCCTAACTGGTTTTGTCACCGAGGCTGAGTATCACACTATTGTTGATGATATTCGCTTGCCTAATGGCTTAGCTTGGAGTATTCCTGTAACTCTACAAGTACCTGAAGCAGAAGCTAATCAATACCCACTAGATCGTGACATAGCTCTGGTGCATCCTAACGGCACTATCCTAGCTACCATGACTGTGACCAGTAAGTTTAAGCCCAACCCTGATCACGAAGCTCAAAAGGTTTACTTGACAACTGAAAATAAACATCCCGGAGTAGCTGCCTTTCAGGCTGAAGGAGAGGTGTATTTGGGTGGACCGATCAAACGTCTACAGCCTGTGCCTTATGAGGACTTTTTAGCCTATCGCCTCACCCCACATCAATCTCGGGCTGCTTTTCAAGAGAGTGGCTGGAAAACGATCGCTGCTTTTCAAACTCGTAACCCCATCCACCGAGCTCATGAATATATCACTAAGGTGGCTTTAGAAATGGTAGATGGCTTATTTATCAATCCATTAGTAGGTGCCACTAAGTCTGACGATATTCCTGCAGATGTGCGGATGCAGTGCTACGAAGTCTTGTTGGACAAATACTACCCTCAACAGCGTGTCATCTTAGGTGTTTTCCCAGCAGCTATGCGTTATGCGGGGCCTCGGGAAGCTATTATGCATGCCATTGCGCGTCAAAATTATGGGTGTACACATTTCATCGTGGGCCGTGATCATGCTGGAGTGGGGGATTACTATGGCACCTATGATGCTCAGCATATGTTTGAACAGTTTAACCAAGATGAACTGCAGATAACAGCCTTAAAGTTTGAACACGCTTTTTACTGCACTCGTACCCAAACTATGGCAACTGCCAAAACTAGCCCCAGTACCCCTGAAGAACGTATTCACCTATCTGGGACTAAAGTTCGTAAGCTACTAAGAGACGGCCAAACCCCACCCCCTGAATTCTCTCGACCAGAAGTGGCAGCCATCCTGGTTGCAGCGATGCAGCGGAGTTGATCCACAGAGTCGAAAACTCAGACTGACACCATTCTGACCTGATAGGTCTTTGGCTGGTGACTATAAGCGATCTCATCAGCCTACCCTACTCATGATCACTATCCTAATCCTATCTGGAGGTTACTATGATCCCATCTGCTCCTATTACCACCACCGATCTCGATATTCCCAAGTTGCAAGCTGAGTACGCTGACAAAAATCCCCAAAAAATTCTCAGATTTGCCCTCAAACAATTTGATCGTATTGCCATTTCTTTCAGTGGCGCTGAAGATGTTGTGTTGATTGATATGGCCGTTAAGATCAATAAAAATGTTCAGGTGTTTTCATTAGACACAGGCCGTCTTCACCCGGAAACCTATCAATTTATTGATCGAGTTCGAGAGCACTACAGCCTCAACTTAGAGATTCTCTTCCCTGATCCAGCTCAGGTGGAAGCCTTAGTGCGCGAAAAAGGTCTCTTTAGTTTTTACAAAGATGGTCACAAAGAATGCTGTGGGATTCGGAAAGTGCGACCCTTGCGCCGCAAACTCGGAACTCTGGATGCTTGGATCACCGGTCAACGCCGAGATCAAAGTCCAACTCGCACCGATGTACCCATGCTTCAAACTGATACTGCCTTCTCGACCGACACTCACACGCTCACCAAGTTTAATCCTCTGGCTAACTGGACCTCAGCACAAGTGTGGCAGTACATCCGCGCCTACAAGGTGCCTTACAACTCACTACATGAACGTGGCTTTATCAGCATTGGCTGTGAACCCTGTACTCGTGCCATTTTACCAGGTGAGCATGAGCGTGCAGGCCGCTGGTGGTGGGAAAGCAGTACCCAAAAAGAATGTGGGCTCCATGCTGGCAATGTGACTGAAAAGCAAGCTTAAGTAGGAGCGTATGATGCATATTACGGTAGTCAAAAAAATCAAACAAAATGGACATCTCTGTGCCAAATCGGCCCGAGTCATGAGTGAACTTGATGATCTAGGCTTACTGAATCAAATAGATCGCATTGTGGAAGCAGACGAGCGCCAGATCGAAACTAGTGAGGGGTATCAGTTAGCCACCCAACATCAGGTTGAAGCGGCTCCTTTCTTTATTGTTGCTTATGAGGATGGCTCAACTCAAGTGTTTACAGCTTACTATCGCTTTTTGAAAGAGGTGTTCAAGATCACGGCCTCTGAAGCTGATGAAGTTAATGAAATGATGGCCCAAAACCCTGATCTGGACTTCATTTAACTGAGGTTTCTCCTTGCTTTACCGTTGCTGAGGTGAGGAGATCCGTTGACGTTTCATCCTTAATTTGATGGAGACCTATGAAAGTTACACCAAAAACAACCCAACTACCTGATCGAGTATTTGGTGGTCATCCAATTGTAGCTGGACTCCTACTAACAACAGGCATCGCAGCTTTGGCAACTCTACTTAATCAAGTATCCAGTCTGGCATTAATGAGTCCTCTGATTTTAGCTGTTGTGATTGGAATTGTGATCCGGAATGCTAAAGGTGTGACACCAGCGATGCAACCCGGGATTACCTTTTCGTTGAAGCGGATTCTCCGTCTAGCTGTCATTTTGCTGGGATTGCGGATTAGTGTGGGTCAAATCATTGATGTGGGACCGGTTGGATTGGGGATCGTCACTCTGACATTAGGCAGTAGCTATGGCTTTACCTACTGGTTGGGTCAGCGGATGGGTCTAAAGCGTAGTCTTTCCCAGTTAGTTGCGGCAGGAACCTCGATCTGTGGAGCATCGGCAGTTGTTGCTACAGGGGGGGTGATTCAATGTTCCGATGAAGATGTGGCTTATGCAGTCACGATTGTCACGGTTTTTGGCAGTTTATCCATGTTGATGTACCCCGCTATCGATATGGTCTTGCATTTACCTCCTGATGCGTATGGTATTTGGTGCGGGGCCTCTATCCATGAAGTGGCTCAGGTGGTTGCTGCTGCTTTCCAAATGGGAGGACCGAGTGGAGACATTGCGGCTATCACTAAGCTATCCCGAGTGGTCTTTTTAGTCCCGATCCTCTTAACTTTAGGGTTTACAAGCTTTCGATCTAGACCATCATCTGGATCCTTGAAGCTGAGCCAGTTACCCATACCTTGGTTCGTATTAGGGTTTGTGGTTCTGGTGGGCCTGAATAGTTTAAATCTGTTTCCAGCGGATCTCAAAGCAGTTGTGATCGGAAGTAATAAATTTCTGCTGACGATTGCCTTAGCAGCTATGGGGCTAGAAACTAGCTTGTTAAAAATGCGACAAACTGGTTTGAAACCCCTATATTTGGGGGCTGCGTCTTGGCTTTTCATTTCAAGTGTGAGCTTTGGGCTGGTGAATTTAGCCTACTAATTTAACCCAAAACTAAGATTGAGCGACTATCGTAACCCAACGAGGTGAAGTATGAACAAAGTGCTATCAGGGATGATGATCCTCATGTTAGGGCTAACCCCTGTCCACGCTAATGAGGTTGAAACTATGAATGGAATGGTTCAAATTAAAAGTAACCATACGGTTGCAGAAACCACTAGACGATTCAAAACTGAATTGAATGAACGGGGGTTAACCCTTTTTACCACTATTGATCATGCAGAAGGTGCGAGTGGTGTTGGCCTAGACTTACGCCCGACCCAGTTAGTCATTTTTGGTAACCCGAAAGTGGGAACCCCCTTGATGCAATGTAGCCAAAGTGTTGCGATCGATCTGCCCCAGAAAGCTCTGATTTGGGAAGATGAGGCTGGACAAGTATGGATTGGCTACAACGATCCCGACTATCTCTATACCCGCCACAATCTGGCTGGATGTGAGGCCACGATAGAGATCGTGAAAAAAGCTCTGAATACTGTAACTCAAGCTGCTGCTCAACCCTAACCCATTTAACTCCCTTACTACCCATCATGATCAATCTCTATACTGCCGCCACACCCAATGGCTATAAACCTGTGATTCTCCTTGAAGAGTTAGCTATCCCCTACACCCTACATCTCATTCAATTGCGAGATGGTGAACAGTTTAAACCTGACTATATTGCCATCAATCCCAACAGCAAAATTCCTGCAATGACTGATCAAGATACAGGGATCACTGTTTTTGAATCTGGTGCTATCTTAGTGTACTTAGCTGAACTAGCCGGCCAACTAATTCCCACCGAACCCGCAGCCCGGATGGCCGTATTACAGTGGCTGATCTTTCAAGTGGCCAATATTGGTCCTATGTTTGGTCAGTTAGGTCACTTTGTTAACTCAGCTCCAGAACCTGTTCCCTATGCGATGCAACGGTATGAAATGGAAGCCAAGCGATTGCTGGGTGTGCTGAATCACCAACTTGCGAAGGGATCGTATCTTGCGGGTGCTTATTCCATTGCTGACATTGCTACTTTTCCATGGGTGGCTGTTTTTGAAGATCTAGAACTGGATCTTGATGATTACCCTAATGTTAGCCGGTGGTTACAGCAGATGTGGGAGCGGCCTGCCGTTAAACAGGGGATGTCCATTTTAACCTAAGATGTCCATTTTAACCTAA
>CAYSWV010000014.1:0-7382 GCA_964434865.1 uncultured bacterium | reverse complement strand
CCTGCCGTTAAACAGGGGATGTCCATTTTAACCTAAGATGTCCATTTTAACCTAAATAGGCTATGAAGGGGTCGTTTCAATCTACAGATTTGACCTACTGTGAAAAGTTGACTTTGAAGTTATTAAAAGTAGGAGCAGTAATGATATTCCGTCAGTTGTTGGACTTGGAAACCCGTACCTATACCTATCTGATAGCCGATCAAGGCCAAGCTGCTTTAGTTGATTCTGTCCTAGAGCATGTGGAGCGAGATCTGAGATTACTTAGGGAGCTAGGCTTAACATTACGGTATTGTATAGAAACTCATGTGCATGCTGATCATATAACTGGGGCTGCCCGTTTACGAGAACAGACAGGTTGTCTAGGCCTGGTACCTGCGGGATCTCAGGTGGAGTGCGCTGATCAATTTTTAGAAGATGGGGCAACTATTCAAGTCGGTGACCTGGCGATGACAGCCATTGCAACCCCTGGTCATACCGACAGTCATTTAGCCTATCAAGTGGGAACAGATCGGGTTCTGACAGGTGATGCTTTATTTATTCGAGGCTGTGGCCGCACTGATTTTCAAAACGGGGATGCTGGTTTACTCTATGATGCTGTCACGCAACGGTTATTCACATTGCCAGAGGATACCTTGATCTATCCAGGTCATGATTATAAAGGTCAAACCGTTTCAACCATTAAAGAAGAAAAACAGTTTAATCCTCGCTTTGCGGGTCATAGTCGATCAGACTTTATTACACTGATGCAAAACCTGAATCTACCGAATCCGAAAAAGCTAATGGAAGCCTTACCGGCCAACCAAGCTTGTGGCAAAGTCGTCAGCCATATTTGATTTGATCAGCTATTTTTGATGAAAAGTAATCTGGGGCTGGGTTGATGCCTCCACAACTTGGCCAATCCGACAGACGTCTGTGTACCCTAGCGCTCTTAAGGCTGCTAAACAGGACTCTGATTGATCAGAGGGTAAGGCAGCCAATAGCCCACCTGAGGTTTGAGGGTCAAATAATAGGGGCCAGTTAGGATGGGTCATTACTGAGTCAAGCGTCTGATCAAAAGCCTGAAACTGTTTGAAAGTATGGACATTTTGAGGATGGAGTGAACTATAGATCCCTTGCGCTGTGGCTGTATGGGCTCCCTCTAAAACGGTAATCGCATCTAGATCAAGATTCACAGTCACTTGGGAGGCTTGGATCATCTCCATCAAATGACCTAAACACCCAAACCCAGAGATATCGGTACATGCTTGAACCTGATGCTGCTGAAAGCTAGGGACTGCAGCGGCATTGGATTTCAACATCGACTCTAGCGCATGGGCAATCCAGCGTCCCTTAGCCGCTAATTGTTGATCGGCAGCAAACAGGGTCCCCGTGCCAAGGGCTTTAGTCATAATCAAATCGTGCCCAGGTTGAAGGCCTGATTTTTGCCAAATCTGGTTAGGGGCCACACTGCCATAACAGGAAAATCCCAGAGCGAGTTCTGAGCCTTCGGTGGTATGGCCTCCAACTAGGGGGGTCTGAGTCAGGCTTAAAGCTTGAGTGGCCCCCATCAAAAGCTGATACAGCATATCTTCAACTTTAGACTCAGCGGCATAAGGAATACTCACAATAGCTAAAGCCCCCTCAGGTGTAGCCCCCATAGCCAATAGATCATTTAAACAGTGATGCACAGTAATTTGGCCCACCAGAAACGGATCATCAACAATGGCTTTGAAGTAATCAACAGTTTGGACACTATAGTGGCCCTCTGGACTTTTAACCACAGCGGCATCATCGGGTGTTTCCAACCCGATCATAACCCTGTCTGACCGAGGGTGGCCTTGGGGCTGAATCCGCTGCAACACTTGAGTTAAAGTCATGCTGCCAACTTTAGATCCACACCCAGCACATTTCATCAGAGTTGGGGGCTGCTCTGGATGCCAGATCTGTTGAATGGATTGCCAAAGGCGTTGGCGTGCATTGGCCTGAGTCATGTCAGGAAACTCAGAAAACAAGGCCATAAAGTTACTGTCAATCCAGTGCTTCCATCGGCGGGCTAGTTTCGATTCAAAGCCAAAAGGTCCCCGTGAGGCAAGGGAGGTATCGAGGCCAGTGTCAATAATATTCAGTGACTGTTGCTGAGGTTTGTAGGGTTTTAGGGGTAGATCTTGAAGATAATGGAACAAATTGTAAAACAGAGGTGGGCCTTGACGAACAGCAAACACACCAGCTTTAGGCCGAGGATGATGGATCATCGCTGCAATATCGCCTGCTGCAAAGATATTAAGGTGAGAACAAGACTGCAAGGTATCTTCAACTTCAATAAACCCTGCTACATCAGTAGCTAGACCTGTGGCTTGGATCCAACTAGGGGCTGAGGCCTGAGTGACCCAGAAGACCCTATCACTAGCAACAGTTAACCCCGACTCACATCTGATTAGACGTTGATCATTAGCAGTTAGGGTCACTTCAGTCACAGTTTCAGGTGCATGCAACTGGATGTCGCGTTGCCGCATGATCTGGCGTAACCGATTGCGAGTCCAACGATTACGACCCGTTGCAATATCTTCACCTCGGTGAAACAAATGAATGGCTAGGTGGTCGCGGGGTTGATCAAGGTCTGTTAGTAGCTGCTGTAGCCGAGCTTGCATGTTCAAAATGAGTTCAACACCTCCGACCCCTCCACCCACAACGCTGAGGCTGATCGGCTGAGTCGGGTGCTGACGGATATGTTGAAGGAGTTGATCCCAGGCTTGTAAGAGTCGAGGTACAGGTTTAGCTGGGATCGTGTAGGCTGCAGCCCCAGGAACTGAACTTGTGGCTGGCGTACTGCCGATATCAATCGAGAGCACATCGTATGGGATAGGGGGGTGGTGAGCACACAGCACGGTTTGATGGTGTAGATCTAAGCCAATGGCTTTATCCATAAACAAACGACAGTTAGCAAAGTTAGCCAGGGGGCGGAGATCAATATGAGAGTCATCAAAGCTATACAGGCCTGAAATATGGCAAGGTAGCATGCCTGAATACGGGGTATCCACTAAATTCGTGATCAGAGTTAAACGGACCCCTGCTAAGCGCTTCATGCCGAATTTACGGAGCACAATGGCATGGCTATGGCCACCGCCTAACAAAACTAAATCTTTTTGAATAGGCTGAATGATGTCTGGCATGGTGATTATGGCGAGGTTGGAGGCTGGGAGGTAGCGGCCAAGTGATCCACATACTCATGCAAATGGGCTACAGCTTGATGGAGATAACTCGTATCATCAAACAATACACTTAGCATCATGGCGCCCTCAAGTGTAGAGATAAACACCGTGGCCATCTGATCAGAGTCAAGTGTGGCCGCGAGTTCTCCTCGTTTCATACTAGCTAAGGTTGTGGTCATAATGAGATCTTTAAATTGCAGCATAGCTACTTGAGCTTTTCCCCGCAGAGGTAGCAGGTGTCGCTTAGCCTCAACAGCTGTATTGAGCACCTGACAGCCACAAGGAAACAAAGGATTTTCGGTATAAAGCTCAGCAAAGGTTGTGGCAATTGCTTTTAATCGTTTGAGGCCAGGAGGCTGACATCGGACTCCTTGTTGTAATCGTTGAGCTAAGACAGCCACAGTATACTCAAAGCTTTCCAGGGCGAGAGCTTCTTTACTGGCAAAGTGATTGTAGATCCCACCTCGCTGAATACCAGTAGCTGCAGTGATATCTTGCATTGAGGTAGCACAATAGCCTTTTTCGTTGAAAAGCACAGCTACTTTTTGCAAAATAGATTGCCGAGTTTGCTCACCTTTGTTCATTTAAAGTTATTCCTTGACTAAAAAATACCGACCATTCGGAATTATACTAGATCTGTAATATTCTCGATAAGTGTATGACTGCTCAGGAACGCATTGTAGTCACCGGGATAGGGGCCTTAACACCGATAGGTCTTTCAGTAGATGAGTTTTGGCAAGGGTTGCAGCAGGGCCATAGTGGGGCTGCTCCCATCACCTACTTTGATCCGCATTCGTTCAAAACCCGTTTTGCTTGTGAGCTGAAAGGATTTGATCCCTCCAAGGTGCTAGAGCGCAAGCAGATCAATCGCCTGGATCCGTTTTGCCAATATGCTCTAGCTGCTGCTCAGGAGGCTATTGAAGAGGCTCAACTTGGTCCGTCATCTCCAGTGGAACGTGATCGAGTTGGAGTGGTGTTTGGCTCGTGTGTGGGGGGCTTGCAAGTGATCGAAACCCAAGCCCAAGCCTTGTTAGAAAAGGGACCGAATGCTTTGTCGCCGTTTACTATCCCAATGATGCTGGGCAATATGGCGTCTGGGATGATCGCGATACAGCATGGATTCAAAGGTCCTAACCACGGGATTGCCTCAGCCTGTGCTGCTGGAAATGATGCCATTCGAGATGCCGTTCTGTTACTACGTCAGGGCTATGCGGATGTTATAGTCTGTGGCGGTAGTGAAGCGCCCATTACGCCCTTAAGTGTTGGTGGCTTTGCGGCCATGCGAGCACTCTCAAGGCGAAACCAGGATCCCCTCACAGCTAGTCGTCCGTTTGATCGAGATCGGGATGGATTTGTGATTGGAGAGGGAGCGGGTGCCATCATTCTAGAAACTCTCAGTCATGCCCAGAAGCGGGATGCGATAGTTCGAGCTGAAGTGTTGGGATTTGGTTCGTCATCAGATGCCTATCACTATGCTACTCCAGATCCTGAAGGCGCTGGCGTCATTCTAGCTATGGAACGGGCTCTACAAGATGCTCAAACTTCTCCTGAGGCCATTGACTATATCAACATGCATGCCACCTCGACCCCTTTGGGTGATATAGCTGAGACTAATGCCATTAAGTATGTGTTTGGCAGCCAAGCGCATCGGATGCAGGTATCAGCCACGAAAAGTATGACAGGTCACTTATTGAGTGCGGCTGGAGCCATTGAAGCTATTGCTACAGTTCTTGCCATTCAAAACGATATTGTTCCGCCTACCATCAATGTAGAGACCCTAGATCCTGAGTGCGATCTAAACTATACCCTGGGAGAGGCCGTTTCTCAAAAGATAAAGGTGGCCATGTCCAATGCTTTTGGCTTTGGAGGCCATAATACTTCTATTGTCTTTCAGAAATTTCAATAGTTGCATGTCTGGATCATTGATCCTCAAGCTCGTAATATTACTGTTTTCTATTCTGATCGACCTCCTCAAAGGGCGTTGCTGAATTAGGGGATGAATCTTGGTGGGAGAGGCTGCCTTTGGATCACTGCTTTTCAAGGTTGGGTAAAGTGTGTCTGGATCGTACGGAGCAAGGTGTCAGAAGAAAAGGGCTTAGTCAGGTAGTAGTCTGCTCCTAATTGGTGAGCCTTTAACATACTATTGGCGTCAGAATGAGCTGAGATGAAGAAAACAGGGATAGTAGCGGTAAGTGGCTCCAACCGCAGCTTAGCCAATACATTGTAGCCATTGAGACCCTTCATCATGACATCACAAATGATCAGATCTGGATACTCCCGTTGCGCTCTAGAAATTCCTTCTTCAGCATTATCAGCAGCAATCACATCATATCCAGTGAGCTGCAGTAACTGAGTTAGGCTATCCAAGACTGTGATGTCATCATCTATGAGCAATATCTTCTTGACTACCCCCATAACCACTCCAGCTTCATAGATTCCTCAGAAGGTACTAGTTACTTTTTTTACTTTTCTTATCCTACCTTATCTAGGAGTATCTGAATTTAGGAGCGTCTGAGACCATCAGTGGCCTAGTGAAATTAAGGATGCCTCAAAAAGATAACTTTAAACTCTGATCTATAAAGGCTGATGGTAAGCTTGGTAGAATATCTATACGTACGTTTACTGGCTATGTCACCACTGACGTCTCTCTCACCTTCCTCTTCAACACAAAACTCTCAGTCCATCCCAGAGTTATTCACTCAGCATGTGATGTCAACCTATGGACGCTATCCTTTGACACTAGTGAAGGGGCAAGGGTGTCGAGTATGGGATCATGATGGACAAGAGTATCTTGATTTTGTCGCTGGTATTGCCACTTGCACATTAGGCCACGCTCATCCTACCTTTATTCAAGCTCTGACTGAGCAGGCTCAAACATTACACCATATTTCTAATCTCTATTACAATTTACCTCAAGCTCAGTTAGCTCAATGGTTAACGACACATTCCTGCGCTGATAAAGTTTTCTTCTGCAATTCTGGAGCTGAGGCCAATGAAGGGGCTTTGAAATTAGCTCGTAAATATGCCCACACCGAACTAGGCATTGCTGACCCTGTTGTTCTCACTGCTCATGCTAGTTTTCATGGCCGTACGTTAGCCACGATCACAGCTACAGGACAGCCTAAGTACCAGAAAAACTTTGCCCCTTTAGTGCCTGGATTTGCCTACATTCCCTACAACGATATTCCTGGAACTGAGACGGTTTTAAATCAGTATGAAGGTCGTGTTTGCGCGGTGCTGTTGGAACCCCTGCAGGGCGAAGGGGGAGTCACACCAGGTGATCCAGCCTATTTTCAATGGCTACGACACTATTGCACAGAAAAACGAATTTTACTCATTTTGGATGAAGTGCAAACAGGTATGGGCCGTACTGGAATGTTGTGGGGGCACTGTAACCTCGGTATTCAGCCAGATATTTTTACACTGGCTAAAGGGTTAGCAGGCGGGATACCCATTGGTGCCTTACTAAGCCGAGATAGCTGTGCTGTGTTTCAACCAGGCGATCATGCTAGTACCTTTGGTGGCAATCCCCTAGCTTGTGCGGTCGGTTTAGCCGTTTGCCGTACTCTCATCTCTGAGCATCTGGTGTGGAATGCTAGTATTCTAGGACAGCGGTTGCAGCAGGGGTTAAAAAAATTAGCATCTCAATTTTCCTTGATTACGGGAGTACGAGGCTGGGGTCTAATTCAAGGTTTGGTCGTCTCTGTGCCTTCAGGTGACATCGTTAAAGCTGCCATGGCTCAGGGCTTGCTGTTAGTTCCAGCTGGACCAGACGTTGTGAGAATGGTGCCCCCTCTAGTTGTCTCAGCTGCTGACGTGGATCAAGCTCTCAACTGTTTAGAGCAAGTGCTGCAATCTATCCAACCTTGAGATCACCTTGAGATTGAGGTTCAAGCGCATGATCCTACCGGTAATGTCAGTTGGTGATCGGTAATGTCAGTTGGTGATATGTCCTTCTCACGCTCATGTGATCGCCGCTATTCACCTTCAGGTGTGGGGTATTAGCAAATGTACGATATTAGTATTGTTCAAAATATAGAGTCAATCGAAGTTCTTGTCGTTTTTTATTCAACATTAAATCCAGGCTTTAACCCTACTTGTTGTTATGAGGGTTCGAGCAAAGGCCCTAGTACGGAAATGGGCGTTGCACAGTAGGTAACGATAATGATTTAGACAATTGACTATGACCTGATG
>CAYSWV010000013.1:48634-89857 GCA_964434865.1 uncultured bacterium | reverse complement strand
TAACCTCATTCTTCACCACCACCTTCAGCATCCTCAACACTATCACCTTCTCATACTCCCACACCTACACCTACTCCTACACCTATACCTACGTCTACGCCCACACCCATGCCTACACTTACCCCTACGCCTATTCTGACCCCAATTCCATTAGTGACGCCAACACCAGTATTAACCCCTTTACCTACTTCAACTCCAGCACTTGCAACACCCCTCCCTCAACTGACACCCTTAATGAATGCTTACAACACTTCTTCAAGTAGGGAATCTAATGAACTTGAGTCAACTAATTCAACTAATTCTCAGCTGGCCAGCTCGTCTCAAACTTCAGATCAAGTCCAGGACTCCAACTCTTCGAGTGAAACAGCTTCGTCAGAGACTCCTTCAGATTCTCCCAGTGAGGATAGCGATCAATCTGTTGAATCTGCTCCTGCTGAGACTGTTGCCCAAGATCAGGGACCTCCGGATGTATTGGCTCGCCCATTAGCCCAGAATATGCCTAGACCTGAGTATCCTGAGCGATCTCGACGTCGAAACCAAGAAGGTACAGTTGTGTTGCGGGCCAGAATTGACGAACAAGGAGGTGTGTTGCAAGTGGAGGTTGTGGGTACTAGCGGGCATTCCGAGCTAGATCAAGCGGCACAGCAAACCGTTCAGACATGGTCATTCTCACCGGCAACTAGAGGTGGACGGCCCATTGCATCCTGGGTCAATGTATCTATCGACTTCACATTACAATAACTTAAAGCTATGGTTCCAAAGTCACCTCGTCAGCTGCCCATACAACCTTCAAAGAAGATGAAGCAATCCTCTACAGTGCTTTGGCTTGGCTTAGCGGGTAGTAGTGCTGTTCTAGTCAGTTGTCTATTGGCTAGCATTAGCCTGGGAGCCGCTGACATTACTGTGAAAGAAATGTGGGGATCAATAGTTGCTTTTGATGCCAATTCGACTCACCATCTCATTATTCGGACAGTTCGCTTTCCCCGTTCATTTATAGCTGTTTTGGTTGGATCTTCAATGGCTATGGCTGGAGCTATTATGCAAGGTCTCACTAGTAATCCTTTGGCCTCACCCGGTATTTTAGGTGTTAGTACTGGGGCGGCTTTTGCTGTGGTTGTGTCAACGTTTCTTTTTGGGGTCACTACATTAAGTGTTTATGCCTGGTTTGCCCTTTTGGGAGGAGCAATTACGGCAAGTTTAGTCTATGTTTTTGCAGCTTTAGGGCCGGGCGGCATTACGCCTTTAAATTTAACCCTGTCTGGCACGGTCTTCTCAACTTTGATCGGAACCCTAACAACTGGGATCTTAGTTCTCAACCAAGAAACTCTTGAGCAAGTGCGATTTTGGTTAGCTGGATCACTTGCAGGTGGGGACATAGACTTGATTCAGCAGGTTGTCCCCTACTTGACAGTTGGTTTCATCATGGCTTTGGCACTAGGCCGACATGTGACAACCTTGAGTTTGGGTGAGAATGTGGCCAAAGGGTTAGGACAAAATACAGCTTGGATTAAAGGCTTGGGTGTCATCAGTGTTGTCTTGTTAGTGGGGGGGAGTGTTTCAATTGCAGGACCCATTGGGTTTGTTGGGTTAGTTGTTCCGCATCTAGTGCGATTTCTAGTCGGGATCGATTATCGCTGGATCTTACCCTATGCTGCCATTGTGGGAGCCATTGTATTACTGATATCTGATATTGTAGCCCGACTGATCATTCGTCCTCTAGAACTGCCCGTTGGTTTAGTAACCCCCTTGTTAGGGGCACCCTTTTTTATTTACTTGATTCGTTCGAGGATTCGACAATGACACCTAATTGGCTTGTGATCCGCAGTCGATCCATTCCGTTCTCATTTCGCTTAAACCGTAGTGTCCCTCGACTCATCCTGGTTTTGGGGTTAGGCATACTGGTCACATTGATCATCTCTATTAGTTATGGTGAGTATCCCATCCCTCTAGTGGATGTTGCCAAGACTGTGGTTGGCATCAAGCCGAGTAATCCTGACTTTACCTTCATTGTCAATATACTGCGATTACCCCGGACGTTGACAGCTCTGTTAGTGGGCGTGGCACTGGCCATAGCAGGAACAATCACTCAAGGTCTTCTCCGTAATCCTCTAGCGGCTCCAGGGATCATTGGAATTAATTCTGGGGCTGCCCTGGCTGCCGTTACATTAACCATTGCTTTCCCTAATCTTGCCCCATCAATTCTACCTGTGGCTGCTTTTGTCGGGGGCTTTACGGCTTTTCTTCTGATCTATCTATTGGCTTGGAATGGCGGGAGTTCTCCCATTCGCCTGGTGTTAGTAGGGATCGGCTTTTCTCTGATGGCAGCAGCGGTGACCAATATTCTGGTTACGTTTGGTAATATCTATGATGTCTCACAGGCTCTAGTCTGGTTGGCAGGGAGTGTCTATGGACGAAGCTGGAATGAGGTAGTAGCTATAGTACCGTGGTTAGCGATCTTTGTTCCTATTGCTCTGGTTATGGCGAGGGATCTGAATGTGTTGAACCTAGGGGATGATATTGCTCGAGGTGTTGGGAGTCCCTTGGAGTGGCGACGTGGGCTGCTGTTAATCACAAGTGTATCCCTTTCTGGTGCTGCTGTGGCGACGGCGGGTACAGTGGGTTTTGTCGGCTTTATTGCTCCCCATATTGCTCGACGCTTAGTGGGTCCAACTCATGAAGGCTTGGTGCTGACAGCAGGTGCAGTAGGGGGGTTATTGGTTGTTCTCTCAGATCTAGTCGGACGCTCTCTTTTTGCACCTATTGAGTTACCTTGCGGATTAGTGACCTCACTCATTGGTGCGCCTTATTTTCTCTACTTACTGACACAAACACGTCGCTCAAGGTAAGTAGGCTAAAGTGCAGCCGTTCTTGTTCCCTAGTCTTGTGTGTATGAGAGCTTACTTATGACCCTCAAAATTTATAAATCTCACGCCTTCATTGCCGAACAACTATCACTGGCATACGATCAAGCCCTAATTATTGAACAGCTCGACCTCCTGATTCCGCAAGAAAAAGTGACAGCTTTGGTGGGGCCTAATGGATGTGGTAAGTCGACCCTATTGAAAGGACTGGGCCGCTTGCTGAAACCACGACAAGGGATGGTTTATTTGAATGGCAAGTCAATTGCCCAACAACCCACCCGATTGATCGCCCGTCAATTAGGTCTGCTACCTCAAAGCCCAGTGGCCCCCGAAGGCTTGACCGTGCGTGAACTTGTAGCTCAAGGTCGATATCCCCATCAAACTTGGTACCAGCAGTGGTCAGTGGCTGACGAAGAAGCCGTTGATCAGGCCTTAGCAATCACCGAAATGACTGAACTGAGTGAGCGTCCCTTGGATCGACTATCTGGAGGGCAACGTCAACGAGCCTGGATTGCTATGACACTGGCTCAAGAGACTGACATCTTACTATTAGATGAACCCACTACATTTCTTGATCTAGCTCATCAAATTGAAGTATTAGATTTACTCTATGAATTGAATCAAACTCAAGGTCGTACTATCGTCATGGTGTTGCACGATTTGAATCAGGCCTGTCGGTACGCTGACTACTTAATTGCTTTACGAGATGGCCACATTTGTGCCCAGGGAGCACCGAGTCAGGTCATGACTGAAGACATGGTCCGTCAGGTTTTTAAGGTTGATTGCCGTATTGTACGTGATCCGATTGTGGGAACCCCTATGTGTGTACCTGTTAGCTGCAAATTAAAAGCTAACGTCACATAATGCCTATCTCAGACACTCATGCTTTGTCATAATCCGATCAAAAGCTAGCCCAAGATCCAAGAAAAACCTGTTAATAGTAAGATTCAGGTTGTTGACCTTCCGGCTAAATTATACTAGTCATGGAATGGATGACGGTCTGGTCAATTGCTGATCGAGGTTGAAACTACTAAACTTCTTGCAGAAATTAGTTGTACTAGGGAAGTATGTCTGCCACACACACTGATAGATCAGTCAAAGCTAGAGGCTGAGCATAGTTGTCCTGGTTCAAAACGATAGATGAGTCAAAATAATAGCCTGAATCTGATTTTGGATCTGGCCGAGGGTCTCGATAAACTTCTAGTTGGGCATCGATGAGGTTAAGGATCCAATAATCCAGAATCCCAGCCTTAGCATACAAACTACCTTTGATTTTACGGTCATAGGTAAGAGTAGAATCAGAGACCTCGACAATCAGCACAGCTTCTGTGGGGTGGGAGTTTAAATAATCACGTCGTTGACCTGTCACAATCGCAATATCTGGTTCAATTTCAGAAAGATCATCAATGATGAAGGGCATCTGTTCTCGAACATGAAAATTAGAGATCAATAAGGCCCTTAGAGCATCAGCCATTAAACCCACTCCGATCGCATGGCGATGTCCCATGGGACTCATGTCAACAACCTGCCCTTGAATCAATTCCACTCGTTGGTGCTGAAATAGCCCAGCATCAGCCATACAATAGTATTCTTCTCGGTTCCAACGATGGATCTTGGGATTTGCCAAAGTTTCTACATTACTGAGCACCTGAGCCTCCTTATCCACGGGGGAGTCTTGGAGCCAACCCTAACCTTCTTTGACAGTATTCATCAATGTACGTAGCTGCCAGAGGGTTCGGTGTAAAGGAAACATGGCTCAGCCAAGATCTTGAGTACGATAAAGATTAATTACGATCAAGCAACTTTTGATGCCTCTGCTCCTGATGGACATCTCCCCAGTTGGGGTCTGTATCAAGGGAGTTTGTGGGATAGGACATTATGTTTTATGTTGGGGCGGACGTGGTTTGAGGTGTTTGCTAGTCTCTTTTCGAGTTGGGAGGAGTAAGTTGGTTCAACAGCTTTTCAAGATTAGAGAACCATTGTGATAACCCAAAGGCCAGTTGTTCCTTGGAACACTTTTTGATCAGTAGCCTTGTTGTGAGGTTTGGACCTCTTAGGTATGGCAGCCAATGTAAATTTATGTAAAGCTTTATTTGGTTCCTGTGTTATTCCAAAGGAGAAACTCATGCGTGTATTATTTGTAGCGACTCTCACAGGTGTGTTGGCCTTTAACTCAGCTGCTCTAGCTGCTCCTAGTCGTTCTTCAAACCAAGATTCTTCAGATGTTAATCCCGATCTAAGTATGTCCCTATATAACCAGGGACTGAAGTTACTACTAGACAAACAGTTTGCTGAAGCTCAAGTTTACTTTGAACGGGTATTGGCTGAAAAGCAACTGCCACAAGCCCACAATAATTTAGCCTACGTGCTACGTAAGCAAGGTCCCGATTACTTTGATAAGGCCCTGATTCACTACAACCAAGCCATTGCTCTTGACCCCAAACTCCCTGAACCGTATATGTATCGAGGTGTGCTTCATGTGCAAATGCAGAATCTTGAATTAGCTCAACAAGATTTGCAAATGTTACAAACTATGAACTCTCCACTAGCCGCAGAGTTAGAACCTGTGATCAAAACAGGTCAAGAGAAGGACCCTGAGCAGTTTTTTGGTGTGTCCAGCAAGCTATAATCTGGATGCACGTGTAAATCCCACTTTAGGCAGCGATGCTCATTTACAACTCTTTTAGGATGGATCACCCGGGTGTCATCGTAGAGTAGAGGATGAGAACGTGGTAAAGGGCCTGTAGGGTTACTTTTCTATGAATTTATTTTTCTATGAATAAGGTGAGTAAGCTCCTCGTCATTATCAGCGGGATCAGTATTAGCCTGGGACTACTGGTAATCAGTCCTGTTCAAGCCTTTGAATACTGTCGAACCGTAGATGGCCACAAGATCTGTATCCTAAGTCTTCAACGAAGTGCAAAAAATTACTGGGAGTATCGTGCTTCAGTTAGCATTGATCAGCAGAAACCAACTTCTGAAGTCTTCGATTGTCGGCCTCAGAATCACTCAAACCAGCAGACAGAACCTTCCAAACATGAGGTGGAAATGCTGGTGTGCACCCTGATGCCAAAACACTAGTTGCCTGTTGACCACTGGCAGATAGCACAGCGAATTTGCAGAGCCAGTCGCATCCTTGAGATAGCCGTGCGCCCTGATCGTTTTGAGCATTAGCAGGCCACCAATACTAAAAATGGACCTAAAACCCTCAACAAGCTAAACCTCCAATTGGTTACACTAGTAGCAGGAGGGATTTCAATCAGGAGCATTCATTATCTAGAGCATGACCTGGCAGGAGGTAAGACATGTCTAAGCTTTTACCACTGAACTCAAGATATCTAGTGGTACTGGGGCTAGGTGCTTCCATACTCATGGGGATTCAATTCAGTCGCTCGCTACAGGATCAGTCAACCAACAGGCCCTCTAGCTCACTAGCTCCTTTGGAGGATGGCAGGTATCAGCTGTGTAGTCAGCCCGAGCCTGATGACTGGCGAGATGGGGCCGGAGTGTGTTTAAGGCTTCAAAAGCTAGGGAGATTTGTACAGGGTTACTATGGCTATCCTCATTCTGACAACTTTATCTGTCTCCAAGGCTATTTGCAGGACACGACCTTGCGGGGTCAGGCGGCCGCTCCTGTTGGGTGGGGTTGGAGTTACCTAGATAACCCTAATGTTGAGTTCTTCTGGGATCAGGAGCAATATCTCCAGCTGAGGGGCAAAGATAGTCAACAGCGCCTTGATCAAACCACTGGGTATCACTGGGTATTGCTGCCTCAAGCTACTTTAGATATTAAAGCCTTACACATCTATTCCACTGTCCAGATGCGATCACCTGATGACCTCTGTCCCTGGAGTCTGATGGCCACCCCTGAAGATCCCTTTTCCTAGAGCTTGATTAGTGCAACTCTAACCATTTGGTCTAACCAGTAGGTTGATTCAAAGCTTGCCCTATCCTGACACAATAGAGCTATCAGCTCAATATGAACAGTGGCATTGAGACGTGCCATTACCCATTCTTCAACCATTGTTGGAGGTAACATGAACTATTCTTCATTTTTCAGTTTGACATTAGCCGGTCTTCTAGGACTGACAACAGCTTCGATATCATTGCCTGTTAGGGCTCAACAACAGTTTGATCTAACGACCATTCACTTGTATGCAGGTTCGCAAATTCCTGCCAGTATCAGTGCTGCTAATCCTCAACACTTTGATCCCAACGGCTCCTATGATCTGACCCTAATGGTTCAACAAGATATCTACAATACAGGAGGTTGGCTTGTAATCCCAGCTGGGAGCCAAATTAAGGGTCGTTTGAATCCTGTTCAAGGTGGATCCCAGTTTTTTGCAAATGAATTGATCAAAGGTGGCAGGAGCTATCCGATGCAGGCTGTGTCTCAAATCATCAATGACGAAAAAGATCCACGTCAATACTCTGGAGAAGCCATTACGGAAGATGCCATCATTGGCGCTGCAGGAGGAGCCATCCTGGGTGCATTAACCGGTGGTGTTGGGGCAGGAGCCGTGTTAGGCGGGGCCGCCGCTGGCGTTGGGGTTGGTAATGTTACTGCACCACAGGCTGTAGTTTTGAGACCTAACCAGTCCATCAACTTGACCCTAACGGCCCCTTTACGTTGGTAATGCTTCCTGATGATCTAGCACTCGATTCATTCATTGAGGTAAGTCCTGAATTCATGATCAGGCTTATCTCAAGTTACTGAAGACACCGTTTTGGGCCTCAAGTAGACTTACAGACTTAGATCACATCAGTAATAGGAGATTTATAAATAACTCGTAGAGCCAGAGGTGCTAAGAATGTGGTCACAATCACCATCAAAAACAAGCCTGTTTCTAAAGCTTTTGTCAAAACCCCTGTTGCCACTCCCAAGCCTACAAAGACTAAACCCACCTCACCTCGAGGTATCATTCCAGCCCCAATAGCTAGTCGGTTGATAGGATCTTGACTCAAAGTCAGAAACCCAGATAGGAGCTTCCCACCAATAGCCACAGAAATGAGGAAAGCAGCAATCACTAGCCCTGCCCAATTATCGGGGTTAAACGGATTGAGTAAGCTCAGATCAGTTTGCGTCCCAATCAAAATAAAAAAGACAGTGGCTAGTAAAGTGACCAAGGGTTGAATGTCGTGTTCAAGCTCTTCACTGTGGCGAGTGTGAGCTAATACCACACCAGCTGTGAAGGCCCCAATCACAGTTTCTAAATTGAGGGCTGCAGCCGTTAGAGACATCACACACAGAAAGATAAAAGCACTAATGATCAAACTGCCTGGTAGCTTAAACCGATCCATTAAGGCATCGAATACAGGAGCTAAAAACTGGCTCATTAGTAAGGCCACACTCATAAAGAGGATCGCACTACCCATTAAAGTCACGATATTGCCAAGTTCAAAGCCACCACCCTCAGCCAAAGCTACCACTACCGCCAAAATGATAATGCCTAAAACATCATCCAACAAAGCTGCTCCCATAATCACCTGACCTTCATTAGACTTGAGCTGACCCAATTCCTGTAAGATCTCGGCAGTGATCCCAATACTGGTGGCTGATAAGGCAGCACCTCCGAATAAGGCGGGCATCAGTGGCAAGTGAAACAGATAGAGTAGACCCAGGGTACCCATCGCAAATGGCACTAAAGCTCCCATAACAGCAACCGTCGTCGCTTGAGGTGCAAACCGGAGCATCTGTTCTAAATTAGATTCCATGCCAGCTTTAAATAACAAGCACAGCAAGCCTAACTCTCCCACAACTTCAATAGTGGCAAACCAGCTTTGGTAACTGGCCATCACCTGTTCAGGTGTGACTCTAAATGCCCAGGGTAACCCTACACGTAAGATATCGCTTAATTGATCAATAGCCTCAGGAGCCACAATAATGTGGAGTACCGAGATGCCCAATACCACACCAGCGATTAGATCACCCAAAATGTAGGGCAACCGTAGTTGAGCCATCAACTCACCAAAAATCTTACTGGCTATAAACATCAGAGCGGCCATAGATAAGCCAATAGCTGTAGAGGCAACTTTAAGATGATAGTGATCCGTCATAGCGCCCAACAAAGGGTTATAGAGCTGATGATCAATAGCAAACAGCTGTGACAAAGCCAACCCACTCATATTGAAAACCATAGAGGCCCTCACCTAGGTGTTCTTACTTTAACGAACTCCCCCATCAAGTCTCAATTATTTACGTTTTGTGAGGACCTCAGCAGATCACGATACTGTGAAGACTAAAGCGATAGAACCCAGGCTAACCATGGAGACAGCTTCACTTCCTAATATTTTTGTAATTGGCCTTTTTCTGATGTTTGGCGGGAGTGCCTATGCCTTAGCTGAATATTTGCGCTTGCCTCGAGTGACGTTGCTAGTGATCTCAGGGTTGGTTGTAGGTCCATCCGTACTGGATTGGGTTCCTCATGGCATTGTTGACTTGTTTCCTACGATCTCTTACATTGCCCTCTCGATGGTGGCCTTTCGCCTAGGTGAAGTCTTTATTGACTTTGATATTCAAAAAAAAGGCCTGCAAGTTCTAACGATTTCTGGAGTTAAGGCCTGTCTAGCCGCTGCTTTAGTATTTGGTATCACCTTGGCTATTCGGGGGGATGTGATCTTGGGATTACTCCTAGCCGGTTTGGCCCCAGCGTCAGCTCCAGCTGCTGTCTTAGATGTGATTAGTGAGACAAAAGCTAAGGGTCCTTTGACGAGTACTATCGTTAGTGTTTTAGCCCTCGACAATATTATTGGAATCACTTTATTCAGTATTTTTCTATTGATAGCCAAAAGTCTAATTGTTGAAGGTGATCTGCTGCCAGAACTGATAGCCGGGATCTGGAATGTAGGAGGGGCCTTTTTACTGGGTTTCTGTCTTGGATGGCCGATGGCTCGTCTGACAGGACGCCTCAAGCGGGGTAAGCCTAGTTTGTTAGAGGTGACAGGCTTTGTCTTGTTGTGTGCCGGATTGGCTTATCAATTGCATATTTCTTATTTGCTAGCTTGTATTGTGCTGGGTGCAACTGTTGCTAAAAATCGAGCTCAACCCAAAAAAAATATCTTTTTCACGGTTGAAGATGTGAGTGAGCCATTTTTGGTAGTTTTCTTCTTATTAGCAGGCTGTGAACTAGAACTATCAGCATTACAAGCTCTTGGCTTGACAGGGATCTTTTACATCTTGGCTCGATGTATTGGATTTTTAGTGGGTGGTAGTTTAGCAGCTCGACTCGTGCAGGTTGAGCCTGTCATTCAACGACATATTGGCTGGTGTTTATTTCCGCAAGCAGGAGTGGCGCTTGGGTTAGCTGTATTGACCCTCGACTATTTCCCAGAGTTGGGGCAGATATTAGTCTCGATTATTGTGAGTACAACAGTAGTGTTTGAACTCTTTGGGCCAACAGTTACTCGCTGGCGGTTGCATCAATCTCAGGAGACAGCTGATTCTGATCACCTTCAAGGCGATGATCTACCTTTTATTCAGGAAAGCAAATAAGTGGTTGCCAATACGTGCCCATGGTCCAGTCCATCGCCCAGCAGTTGTGTTAGTTAAACCGCTCATTCACAAGGTCTTGCAGGCTAGTGATCGATAACCCTTCCCCCATAGGCATGACCTCCCATTCATTCCCTTGTCGAAAGACATCTGCAACTAGCATAGCGGTGTGATCTTTATGGGCATCAGCCGAGAGATCGTAACGAGAGATTTCAGTACCAGCTTCCATATCCACCACACGGACAAAAGCATTTTGAATTTGGCCAAACGTTTGATGACGAGGTCCACATTCATAGATAGTGGCTACTAAGACTAAGTGGGAAATATCATCAGGTATTTGAGAAAGATTGATTAAAATTTGTTCATTATCCCCTTCACCTTCACCCGTTAAATTATCGCCCAAATGGGTGATCGCACCCGATCCATGGTTAGGATTGCTGTAGTAGATCACGTCAGAGCTTCGATGGAGTTTAAGGTTGTCATCTAAGCACACCACGGCTATGTCTAGATCAAAGTCGGACTGTAACAGTTGTTGCAGGCCTTGACCTGAAGTCCCATCCCATCCCAGGCTAAATAAAAGCACTGTTAAGCTCGTTGAATTCTTCTTGAGCGATATTTGTTGTCCAGTTGTTAATTTAATGGTCATTTTTTCTGCTTCTAGATGGATACCACTTTGGACCAACAAGCGATCGTACAATGATCCGGGTGAAACGGTTTCTCCGACAACATAGGCAATACCCACACCAATCATTAGTGGCAGGATCAAATTAAAGTTAGCTGTGATTTCAAAAATGATCACGATAGCTGTAATTGGAGCTCGAATGGAAGCACTGAAAAAGGTCCCCATCCCCACTAGGGCATACGGAATAGGGGAGTCTACTCCCATAAGCGCCTGAGCTCCAATACCTACAAAATGGCCTAGTGAGGCACCTAGAATCAGAGTAGGGGCAAAAATACCGCCCGGGGCCCCTGAGCCATAAGCAATGGGAGTTAAGATCATCAATAAGACAAAAGCAATGGGGGCAACACTCCAAGCATCAGCATTTTCGGTCAGTAACAGTCTTAAGCCAGAATAATCTCGGAACAGTGGGGGCAGTAGCATCACAATAAGTCCGGTGATAAAGCCTGCCAGACCCATTCGCCAGGGTAGAGACAGCTTTAACCGATTCTGTAAAATGCGTTGGTTAAACTGCAGCCCTGCAAGAATGGATTGGTTAAATAGAGCCCCCAGAAGTCCAGCCCCAATGCCCAAAACAATATAGAAAGGGATCTCTGCAGGAAAGAAGCGTGTTGTGACACCAGGTGAAATCAACTCCATACCTAGACCTGGGGCTCCTGATAAGCGAGCAACGACGGCTCCCACAAAGCTAGCTAAAATAGCTGTTCCTAAGGTTAAGCTTGAAAAATCCTGCATTAAGGCTTCTAAAACAAAGAGCATGCCAGCTAAAGGAGTATTAAAAGCTGCTGCCAACCCTGAACTCGCACCTGCTGAAATCAATTGGTTTTTTCGTCGGGTAATACCAGGAAAGATCCGACTGATCTGGAGAGCCAAAGCTGATCCTACTTCAATGGTAGGTCCCTGCCGACCCAAAGCTAGTCCTGATCCCAAAGCAATAATCGTGCTAGCTAGTTTCACCAGGGTGCTCCACAGTGTCATCGGAGGGACTGCATTAGCCAATACAGCTTTGACAGGTAATATCCCACTACCTAGGCTATCGGTGTTTAAGGAATTCACCAACCAACCAGCCAGTAGACCACCCAAAAGGCCCACAATAGGCAGTACCAATGGAGCGGGTAAGATATGCGATAACGCGACTCGCCACCCTCCAAATAGGCCAATCCCTTGCTTGAGTAAGACAGCTGATAAGCCTGACATACACCCAATCAAAGTGGCTTCCAATAAAGCCAAGCTAGCCGGAGAATTAACCCATCGCTTGAAGTGCTTAGGGCTGGGTTGTGGTTGCATAGATCATAAATGACATTGAAACAACACTTAACGAGTAGTGGTACTCACTAACACTGCTGACTCGGCTGTCTTTAACTCAGATCTTATCAAGAACCGTAGCTGTCTAGAGCTGGTATAGTTGCATTTTGTAGCATATTGTTCAGTGATCTAGCTTGATGGTTTACCGAGTGCCTCAAAGCCTGCCACAATGTCTAACAGTTCTTCAGTTATAGTGGTTTGACGTTGCTGTTGAAATTCAAACTGTAGAGCAGTCAATCGTTCAGCGATATTTTTTTCGGCAACTTGCATAGCAGCTAACCGACTGGCATGTTCACTGGCCAGTGATTCAGCGCAAGCTCGATAGATACTGACAAAAAAGATCTGTCGAAATAACTCTGAAAAGAGCTGTTGGCCAACTTGGAGAGGCGTTTGATCACTACCTGTCATGATCAGAGGTAGACAACGGGATTGCCAGGTTTGTTGCTGTAACTGCTTAATCCAGCTGACCTGAAATGGAAAGAGTTGAAAGAAATAAGGAGTATACGTTGAACTACTTAAACAACGATTGTGAAATACTAAGATTGGCTGTAATGGGTCACCTTGGGTTAGACCAGAGCCAGTCCGCCAGGCCTCTAATTCCAACACCAGCGTCTGGACCAAGGGTGTAATACCATCCACTGAACTGGGGACCGAGAAACAATTGGCAAGGGGTTGTCCCAGAGTTTGCCACCGATCTCCTAACCGCTGACCTACGACTAAGACAAAGGGAGGAGTTGAAGGTATAGCGATCGATGGCAATTGATTCAAAGTAAACTGAGATAAAGTGTCATTAAATCGTCCACACATGCCTTGATCGGAGCCAAATATAACAACGGCTAGCCTCGAAGCCTGAAGAGAGGACTGTGTTGGAGATAGTGACAGTAAAGGCTGGGTTGATAACGTGCCTTGAAGAACAGCTGACTGTAACATGGCTTGAAGGGCTAACTCTAAGGTCCGGTTATAGTCAGTCAAGGATTGTATGGCTTTTTCATACTGACGAATACTGACGGCAGCTAGAGCTTTCATCATTTTGACAATAGCTTGCAAGTCTTGAGCGGTATCGATTTTGTGTTTAAGGACCTCACGAGTTTGCATACTATCTCCTACCCGATGTCTAAATGGATCTAAGAGTCCCATGAGTGCCTGATTGATGGGCGGTAACCACCTCTTGCCCAACCTGTAAAATGGTACTGCGATCTGCAGAACTCAGCTGGGCACCCTGTTCGATCTGTGAGCAAAGATCGGTGAGGTGGTACTTGACAGCTTGACATATGGCTTCCTCCACAATAGGCACTTGATCTAAGGGCACCTGATCTAGGAGGCCTTGAGTGACAGCTACTAGGACAGCGATTTGATCAGATACTGGGAGAGGATGAAACTGTTTTTGCTTTAACACTTCTCGCACTCGTTGGCCCCGTTCTAAAGCCTGACGGGTTGATGAATTAAGATGGGTACCGAAGCGAGAAAAGACTTCTAACTCTTCAAACTGAGCATAGGACAGCCGTAAGGAACTAGCAACTGAGCGATAAGCGGGCAGCTGGGTTTTACCGCCTACTCGTGAGACCGACTTGCCAACATCAATCGCAGGCAACATACCCTTTTGAAATAGATCAGGTGTCAAGTAAATTTGACCGTCTGTAATGGAAACCAAGTTGGTGGGGATATAAGCAGACAGGTTTTGAGCTTCGGTTTCAGCAATCGGTAATGCGGTGAGCGATCCTCCGCCTAACTCAGGTTTGAGGTGGGTGGCTCGCTCCAGCAGCCGCGAATGAATATAAAAAATGTCACCGGGAAAGGCCTCACGACCAGGTGGGCGACGGAGCAGTAGGGAGAGTTCTCGATAGGCACGGGCATGCTGGATTAAGTCATCATAGACGACTACCACATCTCGTCCTTGTGCCATAAAATATTCACCCATTGTGGTGGCAGCATAAGGCGTAATATATTGCAATCCAGGTGGTGTTTCTCCGCCAGCTACAACCACAATGCACTGATCTATCACGCCATAGCGATGTAAGTCAGCAATTAGACTGGCAACTGATGAGCTTCGTTGTCCAATGGCACAGTAGATTGAGATCACACCGTTCCCTTTCTGGTTCAAGATGGTCTCCAAGGCGATGGCGGTTTTACCCGTCTGTCGATCTCCTAAGATCAGTTCACGTTGGCCTCGACCAATCGGAATCAGAGTATCAATGGCCTTAATACCTGTTTGTAAGGGTACTGTGACAGGTGCGCGATCAAGAATAGCAGGAGCAGACCGTTCAATAGGTAAGCGATCTAAAGTAGTTAAAGGCCCCTGACCATCCAAAGGCCGGCCCATAGCATCTACCACCCGACCTAGTAACTCTGGGCCAACTGGTGTATCCATAACTCGGCCAGTGCGATAGACTTCATCACCAGCTTTCAGGTTAGGAGCCTGATCGAATAAGACAACGCCAACTTCTGTTTCATCTAAATTTAGGGCCATCCCCAATATCTGATCTGGAAATTCAAGTAGTTCTTCCGATTGAACCGTAGGCAGGCCTCTTACTTGAGCAATACCTTGACCCAAAGTTGTGATGTGGCCTACTTCAATCACCTCTAGTTTAGGCTTGTGGTGCTTCATTAGAGCATCCCATGAATTGAGCACCTGCTGGATGGTTGGCTCCAGGGCAAAAGACTCTGTAGTTGACATGAGTAAACCTTAGTTGGGATAGTTGAGGCTGGTTTCAAGTGCTCGCTTGAGTTGGGTTTGAAGCGCTGCTACATAGGGGGCTAGACCCCAACTTAGACGATACCCAGCAATCTGTAATTCAATACTGCACGCCTCTTGCTCAACTTGGTGAAATTGAATTGAGATGGCAGCTCCTAAGTGAAGTTGGATCTGTTGGGTCAAGGTTTGACGTAGCTCAGGTGGTAAGGCAAAGGATGTTGTTACAGTAGCTGACGGATTGACACTATGAGCTAAGGTGGCTTGAATACGGCAACGATCGGCTTTGGGTAAGTGGTGCAATTGATCTAAAAAGACCGCCGCGAGTTGATATTCCATCTGAGAGTTGGTCAGATCAACCAAAATATCTTGCACTGTCTGGGTTAAGACTCGTCCAATGTGATGCTGCATCGTTTGAGCCAACCGTCGCTGCTCCTCGATCAAACCTTGTTGCCATTTCTGGCGAGTAGCCTCAACGTCAGCTTTAGCCTCAGCTAGTAGTTGGTGTTTGTAAGTATCTATGTCAGCTTGAATGTTGGCTAATAACTCGGCTCGATGCTGATCTAACCCGTGCTGCTTTTGTTGAAAGTGCAGCTTTTCTTGTTGAGCTTGTTCCATTTGTGCAGCAGCTTGATCCAGCTGTTGTTGGATCTGCGCTTTCCGTTGGATCATAACGGTGGTGATAGGTTTGTACAGAAATGTCTTCAAAACCACCACTAGAATGATGAAATTGATCATTTGGGCTACAACTGTAAACCCGTCCAGCAACATCTAATCACCTACCTGGCTCAGAAAATAACTCCAAAAGGGATTCGCAAAAATTAAAATTAAAGTCACCACCAGACAGTAGATGGCGGTAGATTCTACCAGGGCTAAACCCACAAATAGAGTCCGAGTGATGGTACGACCCTCATCAGGTTGTTGAGCAATAGAACTGAGAGCTTGAGCCACAGCCCGAGCTTCCCCCAAAGCGGGTCCAATAGATCCCACCATAATGGTGATACTTGCCATCACAATTGAGCTAATGGCGACTACAGTCAAACTATCCATTGATATCTCCTTTTGATGTTTGAATGGTTGGCTGAACTCGTGTAGCTGCCCCGATATAGACCATAGCTAGCACTGCAAAAATGTAAGCCTGAATCAATCCTGTTAGTAATCCCATCAATTGCATCAAAACAGGAAAGATTAGGGGAGCCACTGAAAGAAGAATCCCTACGATCATAGTGCCACTCATCACATTCCCAAACAGTCGCACAGCCAGCGCTAATGTCCGAGAAAAGTCACCTAATAGATTGAATGGCAACATAATGGGTGTCGGTTGTAGATACTGTTTCAAATACGGCCCTAGACCCTGGTGTCGGATCCCATAGATAGGCACTGCGATGAAGACACATAATGATAAGGCAGCTGTGGTAGACAGAGATCCAGTAGGGGGTACATAGCCTGGAATCACACTTAGGACATTAGAAGCAGCAATAAACAGAAATAGGCTACCGACAAAGGGTAAAAAAGGCTCTGGATCTTGGTCACTAATCTCTCGAATCTGATCATTTAAGGTGGTTACAATCACTTCCAAGCTGTTCTGCCAGTGATCTAGAGGAGTATTGATTGAGAGCTGGCGTGTAATTCCCCAACAGGCAATGGCCAGTCCTACAATTGTGATCCAAGTAAAGACTAAAGTTGCATTCAGCGTCATACCGTACCCTTGCCAGAGAACTATGGAATCAGGTGTGAGGTTCATAGCTAGCACTCCGATGTCATATCATGGTGATGATCAGGCTCTACAGGTAGGCTTAGCAGGCAAATACTTCGAGCGAGAAGCAGGCCGACAAGATAGACAGACAAAAACAAACCTTTTTGACTAGGATCCCTGACTGGGTAGATACTGGCTGCTGCTCCCCCTAAGAAGCCTAGTGTCCTGATCAACCAGCTCACTAAAAACCAGCGCAAGTGTTGTTGAGCATAGGGTAGATGATGGATAGTCCACCATAAATTGGCAAAATAGGCACTGCCGACCCCCACGCCCAAGATGAATACAACTATCAAAGAGAACTCATTGTTCATGGCTATCTGAGTGACTTGATCATTGAGTTAGACCTGTCCTAGTCTGGGTTACTCTCTCGTTGAATCCAGTACCAGGCATTTAGACATCCTAAGCTCACCCCTAAAATCATTAACATCAAGGTCCAGGAGTACTGACTATAGGCCTGCTGATCTATCCACACGCCTAGACCAATACCCATCAAGGTTGGCACCATTACTGACCATCCTACTAAGCCAAACAAGCCAAAACCAAACCAAACACTCTTGGACTCACGGCGAGAACGTAACTTACGAGCTGCTTTGCGAGACACTTCCTCAATGAGTGGTGGTTTGTCCATAATCTTGTCTCAAAGCTTCATAAACAATCGCACTAGGTTAGATTCCAGTTGGGCCATGGCTGTTCGGGTTTGCCGTTCACGCTCATCCAGCTGTTGAAATTGAGTCACTACAGCTTGTTTCAGGGTTGCTAAATCGCTGCCTTGGACAGCATGGCGAGTTGATACTAACACCTCAGATCCACATTTCACTAAGATCCCCGCATCAACAGCCAAAAACACTTCACACTCTTGTTGGTCAAGGAAGGTCAAAATGCCAGGAACCAGTACTGCCACACAATCAATATGGCGAGGCAGCAAGCAAAAGGATCCATTCATACCCTCAGCTAAAATTTTGCTTACAGGCTGACTGATCAAAATTCCAGTTGGCAGTAATACCTTGAGAAACATATTGCTTGCTCAAAATCCTACATTGACGATCATTAAGATCTAGGGGTTTAGGGATCAAAACTAGAGGTCAATAGGTTTAATCTCTGCAAGGGTGCCGATCATGTAAAGTGATTGCTCAGAAATGTGAGAAAATTCATCATTCAAAATCTGTTCGCAACCTGTCAGAGCATCGTCTACTGTCACTAGACAACCCGGTAAACCTGTAAACTGCTCAGTCGTGAAAAAAGGCTGGGTGAGAAAGCGTTCTAGGCGCCGAGCTCGATACACAGTTTGCCGCTCAGACTGGGCTAATTCTTCTAACCCTAGCATGGCAATAATGTCTTTCAAGTCTTCATAAATCGCCAGAGTTTTACGAACCGCTTGAGCAATTTGATAGTGGCGATCCCCAACTACAGCGGGAGTCAATAATTTCGAGCCAGACTGAAACGGATCGATAGCCGGGTAGAGGCCTTCGCTCATACGCTTACGTGACAATACAATCGACGTTGAAAGATGAGAAAAGGTATGTACAGCGGCAGGATCAGTTAAGTCATCAGCCGGAACATAAACCGCTTGAACTGATGTAATGGCTCCCGTTGTGGTACTGCTGATTCGTTCTTCCAATTCAGCTAGCTCTGTGGCCAAGGTAGGCTGATAGCCCACTCGAGACGGCAATTGCCCCATTAATCCAGACACTTCTGACCCTGCCTGAATAAAGCGGAACATATTATCGATCATCAACAGCACATCCTGATGCACTACATCTCGGAAGTACTCTGCCATAGTCAAGGCAACATGGCCCACACGAAATCGTACACCTGGTGGCTCATTCATCTGCCCAAAAACCATCACAGTATTGGGTAAAACACCCGCCTCTTGCATCTCTCGGTAAAGTTCTTCGGCCTCTCGGTTGCGCTCACCAATTCCACAGAAAATACTGACACCCCGAATCTGACTGATCACGTTATGGATCATCTCAGTGACGAGCACTGTTTTACCAACTCCAGCCCCTCCGAATAATCCTGCTTTCCCCCCTCGTTCTAAGGGGGCTAACACATCAATGGCTTTAATGCCGGTAGGGAACAGTTCGGTTAAGGTTGTGCGTTGATTCAAGGGCAACGGTGACTGATAAATTGAGCGAGAGTCTCCTTCAGAGACAAAAGGAATATCATCAAGGGGATCAGCAAAAGCATTAAACATATGGCCCAACACCCGATCTCCCACTGGAACTTGCATGGGGTGCCCCAAATCCCAAACAGGAGTCCCTCGGGCTAAGCCCTGAGTGGGTTGCAAGGCCAATCCTCGAATCCGATGAGGACTCAGAAATTGAGCGACCTCAATATAGACAGGGCAATCACCATCCGTTTTCAGGAGGCTATGCAAGGAAGGTAGTTCGTTAGGAAAGCTAACATCAACAACACTTCCACGTACTGCTGTAATGGTGCCACTCATAAGGCCTATCCTCACGATTTCAAGGTTGACCTACCCAGAGTCCTCGGGTTCAAAGGGGGCATCCCTACCCATATCTATTTTAAGTCTGAGAACAATCATCACATTTACAATCGCAACTATCCTTAAAGCTAACGATTACTCTGGGCTGATGCTGGTTATTGCTCTAGATTGTGTTGCTAGGCCTTAAGCTGGAATCCCACCAACCTTAGGTAGCGTTGAAATTAAAACTGAAGCAGCTTATCGAGAGACACCCTAGGTTGCAACAATCCTATTAGGTTGGCAGCAATCATAGTCAAAGCAGTGTCAAGTTTTGTCTTGAAGTGTTGCAGATTGGATTCACTGCCTTGATCACAAGTGTATGCTGAGCTATCAACTCAGTAGATGATCTATCGAAAAGCAGGTTAGATAGTTACATGTTAGATAGCCATAACACCTCTCCCCACTTACTAGATCTCATTGATCGAGCCGCTCAGGTAGCTGGTAAAGCTCGGTACGATTTCATGGAATCGCCAATGTATCCTGAAGCTAGAACGGTTTGGTTAGATCAGTACTGCTATAGCTTAGAACAAGAAGCTCTGTTACTTACACCTCCCCTGCACCGGTTAGTGTGAGTCCTGTCATCAAGATCTGGTGATTGAAATAACTGAACTATTTTAGGGATGCTATTATCTGGAACCCAGTATAGCTTGAAGTATTGAACTGGGCCATCGGTAAAATCTGGATTGAAAGTCTAGATCAAAAGTCTAGATCAAAGGATAATCACTTAATACTGTAATCACTTAATACTGTAAAGGAGACTCTCGCTTAGGCACTCCATCTAGACTAACTGGACCTGCACCGGTGTAGATAACCATTAATAAACCGCCGATCAGGCCAACATTTTTCAAAAAAGAATTCACTTCGGCAGGATCAGCAATGAAATTATGGAATACAAGCGAAGCTGGAATCAAAAACAGAATCAATAAACTAGCTCCGATTTTGATCTTATAGCCCAAAATCAAAGACGTGGCTCCAAGTAATTGAAAAATGATGGTACCAATGGCCAATAAAGGTGCTAAGGGTAAAGCTTGAGCGATCGCATTAACAAAGCCAGAGAATCCTAAGGTATGGTTGATCCCAGCCCTCAGAAAAATGAGAGCTAAACAGATTCGAGCCACTAGAGGTACATATCGCATTGGTATGCTCCATTACAATTTAGGGTCAATAAGCAGATAGCATACATCCGTAACCTCAGCTTACCAGTAACCTTGAGACCCTACCTTTAGCAAAAGCAGGCCCTAGTTTACCAAGGGTCGTATCAAGAGATGCTGACTTTGGCAAGACACCCCCCACTCAACCCGACAGCCCCCTCTCATAACCAGCACCAGCAGTTGAGTGCAATCTAAGCAAAGGCCTGTCAAACCACTGACATAGGTTGACTAGGCCATATTAATCTAGTACGCAACTTGTACCCAGAAAAGGCAAAGGCTATAGCAATCGTTAATCCACCAAAGAGCGACGGGGTTGATAGTACACCTTAGAGCCTTCATCAGAGACAAAGTGGCACGACCGATAAGAAGTCCAAAAACTTTTCCAAATTGGCTCTTGAGATGATCGGTAATGGTCTCCCAGTAGAGGCTTAATAGCTTCAGTAGCTTCGCGGAGGTGATAGTGCGGAATCGCCGAAAAAATATGGTGAGCTACATGGGTACCGATATCATGATGGACCCAGTTGATCCAACCATAATCCCGATCAATAGTGGATAAGGCTCCCTTGAGAAAGCTCCACTCGTCATTGCGATACCAGGGAATATCGGCTTCAGTGTGATGCAAATAAGTGACTAGATCCAGCCAAATGACAAAAACAAGATAAGGACCGATGTAATACTTCAGTAATGCCAGCCAACCCCAATGGTAAGTAGCCCAACCTAACCCTGCTATCATCAATCCCCACAGGAGTGTGCTGGTCAATACATCCTGCCGCTCACTAGGACGAAAAAGAGGACTGCTGGGTAGAAAGTGAGACCCTTCTCGATCGGGAGATCGTTTAAATAGATAGATAGGATAAGCCAATAAGGGTAGATTGAAGCGAAATAGTTTCTCATACCAGGGCATTTGAGTATACTTTGTAGCACTGACTGGATACCAACTTTCATCAGTGTCAAGATTACCGGTGTTGCCGTGGTGAGTTCGATGACTAATCCGCCACCCATGATACGGAACTAGAATAGGGATATGGCAAAGGTGACCGATGAGGTGATTCAACCACGGATATCGAGAAAATGAACCGTGGCCACAATCATGACCAATCACAAATAGAGACCAAAACAGTGTGCCTTGTAAAAACCAAAAGACAGGTAGGAATAACCAGGAATTGAGATAAAACGCCAAAGCATAGAGCATGACGATTACCGTAATGTCCCACCCTAAATAGGCCAAAGACCTAGCTAAAGAAGGCCTGAAGCAATGGCTAGGAATTGCATTTTTCAGATCTTGTAGAGTAAAGGGTAGCGATCCGCCAGAACTGACAGCGGCAGATGATAGTGGAATTGATGTCACAGGTTGTTTCGATAGTAGGGATAATGTCTTATTGGATGCCTGTCTAAATGGGTATGTTCACCCTGATACCAAGATCCAAAAGCAATGAACATCTTACCGCTTAGATGGATCAGGAAGATATCTTTTTTCTGTGGTAGATAAAACTGGTCTTGGATCCAAGCTATCGTTTCAGGTCTTAGTTTCAGGCCTAATCAAGTTACCTCTGCTTTGAACTCATCAACCCGAGGCTTAGCTCCCGTTCTGAAGAAGACATCTCAAGTGTAAAATCGATCCTATTCATTTTCACCTAACAAATTGTAAGCTAGGTTACAAGCTTCCTATTATTAATCTTCCCTAAACGGAAGCCAACACTAACTTTGTTGATCTAGGGCTGGATTTGAACTCGAATATTGGGTGGAACCTGATCTGGTAGCTGCTACTCACATTATTCGCATTCCAGGCATTAGGGTCTCTACTCCTGTAGCTCCCCATAAGACGCCCATGATCCGCCCAATACCCTCAAATGGCACCTCGGATTGACTCTACTTTGACGTCCACTCATCCTGACTAAACCTATCATTTGTGCCAACTGGTCCTATTGATTTTAGGTAATGGGGGATCCTGTGAGAGCCTCAGCGTGATGGGCAAAGTGATCCCCAATAAAGGTAGCAATGAAATAATAACTGTGGTCATAGTGAGGGTGGCGCCGGAGGGTCAGGGGATAGTCGACTGCAGTACAGGCGTCCACTAGCCAATCCGGATGCAATTGATCTAGAAATTCATCAGCATCACCTTGATCAACTAGGAGTTTAGGCCTGTTGGTCACAGTTTTAACCAAGTAGACTGGATCATAAACCCGCCAAGATTGAGGATCACCACCTAGATAGGCAGCAAAGGCTTTTTGACCCCAGGGTACTTGAGAAGGAGCCACAATGGGAGCAAAGGCGGAGAGGCTTTTAAACTTATCCGGATTTTTAAGACCGATCATCAAGGCCCCAAAACCACCCATCGAATGGCCAAATAGGCCCCAAGCCCCTGGTTTGACTGGAAAGTGTTGCTGAATTAGATAAGGCAATTCTGATACGTAATAGTCGTACATCTGGTAGTGTTGAGCCCAGGGTGTTTGAGTAGCATTAACATAGAAACCAGCTCCAGTGCCCAGATCATGGCTATCCTCTTCACCCGGTAGGTGACAACCTCTTGGACTGGTATCCGGAGCAACGACAATAACCCCATAATGGGCTGCATAACGCTGAAATCCCGCTTTGGTGATAAAGTTTTGCTCAGTACAGGTCAACCCACTGAGCCACATGACGACGGGACAGGGTTGGGTCTCAGCTTGTGGTGGCAGATAAACCCCCAACCTCATCGTGCAGTTTAAAACCTCTGAAGGGTGACTATAGACCCATTGCCAACCCGCAAATGAGCGGTTCTGACTGATCACTGTCAATGACATAATAGAGCTCCTAGCAAGGTCAAGATGCCAATCGAATCACAGAGCGGATACTTTGGCCAGCATGCATCAAATCAAAAGCGGCATTAATGTCCTCAAGAGGCAATGTTTGGGTAATGTAAGGATCGATTTTGATCATGCCTTGCAAGTACTGGTCCACATAACCTGGTAACTGCGACCGTCCTTTGACACCGCCAAATGCAGATCCACGCCAAACCCGACCGGTCACTAATTGAAAAGGGCGCGTCTTAATCTCTTTTCCTGATCCAGCTACACCGATAATGATAGACTCTCCCCATCCCTTGTGACAGGATTCCAGCGCTGAACGCATCAGATCAACATTACCGACACACTCAAACGTATAATCAGCCCCTCCATCGGTTAACTCAACGATCACAGCTTGAATGGGTTGATCGTAGTCTCTCGGATTGATACACTCTGTTGCTCCCAGTTGCTGAGCTAGCTCAAACTTATCAGGATTAATATCAACGCCAATGATTCGCTCCGCTTGTGCCATCATTGCCCCTTGCACCACACTTAAACCCACCCCGCCTAAGCCAAAAACAACAACGGTAGCTCCAGGTTCTACTTTGGCAGTATTCAGAACCGCTCCAATGCCAGTGGTAATGCCACACCCTAACAAACAAACTTTCTCCAGCGGGGCCGCAGGATTGATTTTTGCCACAGCAATTTCAGGTAACACGGTATAGTCACTAAATGTACTAGTCCCCATGTAGTGATAAATAGGCTGACCCGCTTGACTCAATCGGCTAGTTCCATCGGGCAGGAGCCCTCGACCTTGAGTGTGACGAATTGCCTGACAGAGATTGGTTTTGCCTGACAAACAAAACTTACAAGCTCGACATTCTGGGACATAAAGTGGTATCACATGATCACCAGGTTGTACACTGGTTACCCCTGATCCCACATCCTCTACAATCCCTCCCCCTTCATGACCGAGTACAACTGGAAACAGACCTTCTGGATCCTGTCCTGATAAGGTATAAGCATCAGTATGACAAACACCTGTTGCTACCAGTCGCACTAGAACCTCCCCAGTTTTAGGTCCTTCTAGATCTAGCTCCGTAATCTCCAAAGGTTGAGCGGGTTCCCAGGCCACAGCTGCTCGTGTTTTCATAGCTGATATCCTCTAGTCCTGTTTAGCAGCCTAACATCTGGTGGAAACTATACGTTGATGGATCATCGATGGCTATTTAAGGGCCATTAAGCGATAGCCCAATCCATGCACTGTTTCAATAAAATTATGGGGAGATCCCTGTTGTCTCAGCTTAGATCTCAAACTTTTTAAGTGGGCTTTCACGGCTTCTTCATCAGGCGGGGTAGCCATCGACCAACAATGTTCAATGATGACTGAACGACTCAACACCCTCCGACCATTTCGGAGCAAGAGCTCCAATAAACAGAATTCTTTTGGTGTTAATTTGATATCAGCCTCTTTGTAAGTAACTTCGTAGGTACTGGGGTTCAACCGCAAGGCTTCCCAAGTCAAGATGGCTCCAGCCTGAGTCTGACTACCCCGTCGTAACAAGGCTCGGATCCGGGCTAGCAGCTCTGGTAGATCAAAGGGCTTGACCATATAATCATCAGCTCCAGCATCTAGACCTGATACTTTATCGGTACTGGTGTCACGGGCTGTTAACATCAGAATCGGTACCATCAATCCCTGATCGCGCAGAGTTTGGCATAGACTTATTCCATTAAGTTTGGGTAACATAATATCTAAAATAATTAAGTCATAGTTCAAAATCTTGGCCTGAAGTTGACCGGCCTCTCCATCTTTAACCCAATCAACCACATAATTCTGGTCACTGAGGGCTTCTGCCAGTCCTTCCCCTAACTGGATATCGTCCTCAACAAGTAGGATCCGCATAATTTGCCGGTACTCATTTTTTACCGTTAAGACTATTAAAGTAGTTTCCATGCTTAACAGCAAGATTATGATCAGAACTCAAACCTTTGTGATCGCTAGCTTTGGCTTGACCCTGGTCACTTTAACAATGTTCAATCTTTGGATGTACCGAACCGCTCCACTTCAAGCCAGCCGATTACGTCGAGATCATCATTTAAGTTATGACCTGCGGCAGTTGCATCATCTACATCAGTTGATCCTTGAGGTTGAAGACGAACACTACAGCTACATCCAATCTCTTGAACAAGATCCTCTCGAAGTTGAACACGATCAGTTTGAAGACTTACTAGATAGAATGGAGGACCTGGAAAAAACTTTGACACCTATCGAGAATAGCTTTACTGAGACCCAAACGATTGGAGTTGAGATTGATCAAGAAATCGAATGGCTAACCTATGGCGACAGTTTTCAATGGTTAGGATCACTATTTCATGACCGAATACAGTTGCTTTGGGAAACCCTGGAGTTCCCGGCTGACGACAACCTGTCCGAGTTAGATCACCTAGTTGACCTTGAAGAGAACCAGGCTAATTTGCAAGCTAAAGTTGAGGATGTCTTGGTGGCTCTTGCGGATCAAGCTCATATAGACCAAAGACGTCTCTGGATTCATACAGGCATTAATCTGACTGGTATAGCTGTCCTTGTCGGTTTCTTGGGGCTGATCTATAGTCATAACCGCCAACAACGATCTCGTGAAAACCAATGGGCTCACGACCAGGAGATGCTAACTCTGGAATTAGAAAACCAACACCTTCAGCTCCAACACCTCCAGGAATCCTGGTTGGCTGAGATTGAAGCAAGGCAACAAGTTGAAGCTGATCGGCAGGTGATCCAGGCTGAAAAAGATCTATCGGATTTGAAGGTTAACTTCTTTGCCTTAGCTTCACACGAATTTCGAACCCCTCTAAGTGCCATTTTAGTCTCAACTCAGTTATTAGAGAGTAGTCCTCATTGCACAGAAGCCAAAAAAACTCGAAATCTAAGGCGCATTCGCTCAGCAGCCAAAACGATGACCCAACTGCTAGCAGATATTTTGACCTTGAGCCGGGCCGAAGCTGGCAAACTAGAATTCAATCCACAACTGTTAGATCTCAAGTCATTTTGTTGTCAGTTAGTTGAAGAGGTCAAATTCAATTGTCAAACTCAACATGCTATTACCATTAAATTTCAGGGATCACCCGCCCCAGCGTGCCTAGATGAAAAGTTATTGCGATCTATCCTGATGAGCTTATTAACCAATGCTATCAAGTACTCCCCTGAAGAAGGTCAGATTCAATTTATGGTTATCAATGAGTCAGAATGCACTCACTTTAAAATCTCTGATCAAGGGGTAGGTATCCCAGCGACTGACCAACACCACCTTTTTGAATCCTTTCATCGAGGTCAAAACGTTGGTACAGCTACAGGTACAGGGTTAGGATTAGCGGTTGTCAAAAAGTGCTTGGAACTTCATGGCGGTACCATCACCGTTGACAGTCAAGTTGGAGTTGGCAGTACGTTTACCGTTACCATCCCATGGACGTTGAAAACAGTTGAGGTTAGCGATTTTGGAGATTGAATCTAACCAATGCTCTCCTACGATAATCCTATCTGAATCGACTTTTCGATAACTTCCTCTTGACCTTAGCTGGCTAATTTTAACCTTGCTTTGCTAAAGAGACTTTAGACTAAATCAGTAACTCATCAAAAGGTGGGTAGGTAGGCTGAAAAATCTTCTATTTTATTAAATTCAAAGGGTCCCGATAGTGATCCCCACACCACTTGGTGAGTATCAGGATCTTTCCCTTGATCAAGACTCTTGAAGTGATTCTCAGTGAGTTCAAACTCGTTGTAGTGGTAAGTGGTTTGGTTTTTGCGTACAACAATACAACTCTGATCCAGACTTTGACCTTTAAAGTGAGATCCCGTCCATTCGATTGAACTGAGGCAGCCTGGCATTTCTTCAACTTGATCAGAGGTGATAGCTTTAAGTTTAGCCAAATCGCGGCCCGCACCCATGTAAGATTCAGGTGCTTTAAGGGCATAGGTTTTGATCTGCATGATGCCATCCGTTTCTAACAAGCGAACCACACGTTGCCGGTAGGGAGCATTAAGATTGATATCATAAACTTGTTCAACGTAAAAAGCTAGATCTCCAAATACAGATAGTGAAAGAGGACACTGATACACATGGATATTAGCAAACCAAACTGGTTGATCAATCGCCTGCTCAAGATTGTTAAAATGTCCAGCTAGCCACTGAGCAAATTGTTGTAGTTGTGGAGAAAGGGTCACCATCATGTCTCATTAACACACAATCTTATTATGGCGGAATTTGGCTGATGAATCGAGTCCCATCCCCTTGTAACTCCCGCTTATTATCTTGCCCCACTTATTGAATGAGTAAACATCATGATTTGGGTTGAAGTTTGGGTTGATGCACCAAAACAGTCAGGTTGCTACACGTATCAGTGTCCAGCTGATCTAGATTTACAATCAGGGGACATTGTGGCTGTACCGTTTGGATCTCAATTGATTCACGGTATTGTTGTTCGCCTCCATTCAACAGTCCCACCGACACTAAAGCCAACTTCAATCCGACTAGTCGAAGAGCGCGTAGCTGCTGGGATCTTGCCACCTAGTTTCTGGCCTTTACTAGAACGCGTTGCTACCTACTACCTCACCTCCATGGCTCAAGTGCTCCGGACTGTACTACCTGCTGGTTTACTGACTCGGTCTCAACGTCGGGTCTACCTGGTTTCAGCTCCCCTCCTGACAGAGGGAGTTCTTTCTACATCAGCTCAAGCTATTGTGACCCTATTACAGACTAAGAAGGGTGACTTGGCCTGGCAGTATCTTAAACGACAGATCCCACAAGCTGCCGCTGGCTTGAAGGAGTTACAACGAGCCGGGTATGTGAGCAGTTATTGGCAAGACTTAGCGCTACCACAACCCAAAAAACACCAAGTGGTTACCTTGAGTTGTGAAGATCCTACAGTGGCACTGACCTCGAAACAACGCGATGTCCTAGCTGGCTTGAAACGATTAGGAGGAGAAGTTAGCCTGAGTGATCTGTTAAGTCAAACGGGATCAACTCGTAGCGTGGTTCAAAGCCTGGCTCGTAAAGGCTATGTTGAAATTAGTCAGCGTGAAGTTCTCAGACTAGTGGGTGGGCCTCTGATGCCACCTGATCAGCCCCGTCAGTTAACGACCTCTCAACAAGAGGCTGTAGACCAGATTGTGAAAGCCCTAGGCCAATCTCAGTCATTTTTGCTACATGGTGTGACCGGCTCAGGGAAAACGGAAGTTTATCTGCAGAGTATTGCTAGAGTTCTGGAGGCAAAGACTTCAGCGTTAGTGCTGGTGCCAGAAATTGGTCTAACTCCTCAGTTGACGGATCGGTTTCGAGCGCGCTTTAGATCTAGCGTATTAGTCTATCACAGTGATTTATCAGTTGGAGAACGCTTTGATACTTGGCGCTTAATGCTCAATGATTGTCCGCAAGTGGTGATTGGGACGCGCTCAGCGATATTTGCCCCTTTACCTAAGTTAGGCCTAATTATCTTGGACGAAGAGCATGATGATAGTTATAAGCAAGATCAACCCCAACCGTGTTATCACGCTCGTAAGGTTGCAGCTTGGCGCTCAGAGCTAGAATCCTGTCCCCTACTTCTGGGATCCGCAACCCCCTCTCTAGAAACGTACGTCGATAGTCTTAGCCGCCAGCTCAAGGTGTTGAGCTTACCCACTCGCATCGCTGCTGAGATCCACCACCACGCTGATTGGCCCCCCGTTACTTTAGTGGATATGCGCTTAGAGCTAGAAAAGGGAAACCGTTCTGTTTTAAGTCAATACTTGAGTACCGCCCTCGCCACCGCTTTCGATCAAAATGAACAAGTTATCCTATTTGTGCCTCGCCGTGGCTACAGTACCTTTGTCATGTGTCGGAGTTGTGGGTATGTGCTGGTTTGTGATCACTGTGATGTTTCACTATCGTTTCATCAAGTGGGCCAGCAGTTACGCTGCCATTACTGTGGTGATCAACGTCAGCAACCTTCATCATGTCCGGCCTGTGGATCTTACTATTTGAAGCACTTTGGGAGTGGCACGCAAAAAGTAGTTGAGATCCTAAATCAGCGCTGGCCTGATCGAGCGGTTTTACGATTTGATAGTGATTCAACCAGCCGCAAGGGATCCCATCGGAGGCTTTTAGATCAGTTTGCTCAAGGGGACGCCGATGTTTTGGTAGGTACTCAAATGTTAACCAAAGGCTTGGATATTCCCAATGTTACCTTGGTTGGGGTAATTACAGCTGATGGCCTATTGAACCAGGCTGATTTTCGGTCCGCCGAGCGCTGCTTTCAACTTTTAACTCAAGTAGCAGGTCGAGCTGGACGAGGATCTCAAGCCGGACAGGTTATTATTCAAACGTATTTGCCAGAACACCCAACGCTACAAGCCGTTAAGACTTATAACTATAGCCAATTTGTCAAAACGGAATTACAGCATCGCCTCGACAGTGGGTATCCACCCTATCGATCCATGATCCTGATGCGGCTGAGTAGTCAAGACCCCCAGTTACTAGAAGCCACCTGTCACGAGATCAAAGCTCAACTCCAGACCCTGCCCGCTGAGCTGTTAGGCCCCTGTCCAGCGCAAGTGGCTCGTGTGAGTAACTGGCATCGCTGGCAACTCTTGGTCAAAGAAACAGAGGCCTATGCTTGGGATCGCCAGCTTATTGATACTCATCTCTCAGCCTTAGCTGTTCCCAGTGGAGTCCGGCTTAGCCTAGACATTGATCCATTGAAGATCTTATAGGTGGAAGATCTTATAGGTGAAGATCTTATAGGACTGATTGAGGACTCTCTTCAGAGATTGTCACCAGCATTAGATCACCTAGTAAAAGTAAGGGTTACAGTGACACTCTGATCCACATAATCTGTTAAACTGTTTGGCCAAGCTAGTGATGAGTGAGGATATTTATCTAAAGCTATTGCATTGGCGATCCATTGTGAAGGACTGTAATCGGATCTGGTGGAGTGTGATTCAATAGCAGAGACGTGATTTAGTAGAGGAGTGATTGACCAAGATAGGCATTGTGTATGAGAAATCTTATAACCCAGCTCAGCTAGCTTCAGGCCTACCCAATATGACCTAGGTAGAGATTATTAATGAGCCACTTCATATGGATACTTTTACTGGTGACCCTGTAACCCACGATGCTCTGGGGATTGATGACACAGAGATCTACAAGACTCAATCTGAAGTTGTCTCCGAAGAGATAGAGACGATGGACTCCGACCCTCAACCCCAAGACACACAGCATGATGATCAGATCACAGCTGTCAACCGAGAGCATCGTAAGATGCAGGACCTGTTTAGTGCTCTCTCCTTTGCGCTCCGCTCGTTTAAAAACTTAAATCAAGTCCTAGAACTGATTGTGTTTGTAGCTAGCCATCTCACTGATGCGGATGGTGGGATTTTGCTGCTCTTTAATGCAAATGGAACCGTTCAACTTGAACAATTGCATTGTGCTGACAGCACTCAGCGAGATTTGATTCGAACGTCTGTCATCCAAACGATTCAGTCGCTGGCTCAACATTGGTTAACACCCGATACAGAGGCTCCTCTAACAACAGACTCTGACTTAGCTGAAGGACTAGTCTCTCCGTTTGAAAAAAGTGATACTCGATCATGGATTGAACATCTGCTTGATCAACAACTGCTGCAAGATCTAGGGCCCCATCTGACTCTCCAAGGCACCCCTCTGCTCATTCGCAATACGGTTCGCGGCCGACTACTCGTTTTCAGCCAGGATGAAGGCTATAGTTGGACCGAAGGGCGTCAGCAGCTCCTCAGGGTTATTGCTGATCAAGCTGCCGTTGCCATTGAAAACGATGAACTGACAGCTGCTTTGCACAAGCGGGTCGCTCTAGATAAAGAGTTAGAAATTGGCTCAGAAATACAATCCCAGCTTCTACCCCGCAATCATCCCAAGATTTTTGGTATTTCCCTGGCTGCTCGCTGTCAAGCCGCTAACAAGGTTGGTGGAGATTACTACGACTTTATTCGAGTACCCACTAAACGGTCCAATACGATCCCTGAAGAGCGCCAACGGCTAGGTATTGTCATTGGTGATGTCATGGGTAAGGGTGTCCCTGCTGGTTTACTCATGACCATGACTCGCGGCATGTTACGAGCTGAAGTGTTGCACTACCATAGTCCAGCTCGAATCTTGGAGCACCTTAATCAAGTCATGTTTCAAGATCTGGATAGTTCAAACCGATTTATCAGCTTGTTTTATTCAGACTATGATCCTGAAACTCATCGGTTGTCCTTTAGTAATGCAGCTCATAATCCTACCCTCTGGTGGCACGCTAAGACCCATGATATTCAACCCCTAGATACTGCAGGTCCTCTAATTGGCTTAACTCCTGATAGTGCTTACGAAGAACGGAGTGTTGAGTTACAACCTGGAGATGTGGTAGTTTATTATACTGATGGGTTTACTGAAGCTGCCAATTCTCAAGGTGAACGCCTGGAAGCCAGTGGGTTAGAAGCGGCTATTCAGTATGCATCACAACGATTTCAAGATCCGCAAGCCATTCTTGAATGCTTGTTTCAGCAAGTGGAAGCCTTTAGAGGCAAGGCAGCAGGCCGGGTCGTTGTCCCCCCTATCTATACTGACACCCTGCTACAAGACCTCGCTCCAGATGAAATTGCTCCCATCACCGCTCAAATGCTGCAATCTCGGATCACCTCTCTAGACGATATGACATTGGTAGTCCTCAAAGTCTTGCCAACTGCAGAAGCCTAAGTTACAAAGAGGGTGAGCTAAGGATCTAAGCTATAAGTGTCGATTGAGACCTAAGACTCTATCAACTAAAATTTCTCTATCCATCAAGATCCAAGGAGTACCCTCTGATGACTGTTCCAAAATTACCGGCTTCTGTCACTCGATCTGATAGCGATTTGATGTTGCCTAGCTTGTCTGTGGATCCTGCTGTGACTACTGCTTACATCAGCGTGCCACCCGCTCAAAATCAATCTGGGGTTTTTGATGAAGATAAAGTCTTTGATGATATCAGAGGTGGGTTTGATAATTTTATCCAGTCAGGTCAAGTTTGGGCCTTGTTGATTGGGATTGTGGTGGGTTATGGGATTAGAAGTATCACGAAGTGACCTGACTTTGATCAGGGCGGACAAGATTCTGTTGTTGTGCTCTCAACGTCTCCGAGACCACCTCAATCGAGCCAAAGAAACTTTAAGTAACTCTTAGATTTTGTCGATAAAGCAGCTATTATTAAGATATGTAAACAGTTTGGGGTCAAGACTGAGACTAACTGGAAGTGTGGTTCCAGGTTTCGGGCGACACAGTTCGTTATAATTCAGAGTTGTATTCTTAACAATCTTGAACAATGACAAACTTAGACAGCAATCCAGTTGTTCGGGCTTTCTTTTTGGGTCGTGCAACCGCAGCTGTATTCCGAGAACGGGTTGAAACAGCCTTGACCGATCTAGCTAGTGAGGTGGGTAAGGGCTTAGCTGAATGGCAAGAGAATTGGCGCACCTTTCCTGATGATGTCCTAGCTCGAGCTAATCAAGAGCAGGTCACCCCCGACCCTGAGACATCGGGCTTGGGCTCCTTGCAGTCAGATGACCTCCAGGCTGCTTTAGATGATCTGAGGGCTGAGGTAGCACAGCTTCGCTCAGAGTTGAAAAAGTATCGCAATCAGTCTACTTGAGTGTTAGTGTCATGACGCCGACGTCATCGTCCTCGACCGTAACTAAACCTTATACATCGTATCGATGGGCCCGGGATTCGTACACACGTCAGGGCCGTCAGGTTGATATCTGGCGGTTTGTACTAACGTTCTTATTTTTTATCTGGCTAGATCAGCGAGCTTGGAGTTACGGCAGCAGTCCCACTGAAGAGCATAGGGCTAAACGGCGGCGATATCGGGCAGTTTGGTTACGAGAAACGTTTCTAAACTTGGGTCCAACCTTCATCAAGGTGGGTCAGTTTTTTTCGACTCGGGCTGATCTTTTTCCCTCGGAATACGTTGAAGAGCTCTCTAAGCTTCAGGACCGAGTGCCCTCTTTTAACTTTGAACAGGTGACTCAAATTATTGAGTCGGAGCTAGAGAAGCCGCTCCAGTCAATCTATCTTTACTTTGATGCCACACCCATTGCTGCTGCTAGTCTGGGACAGGTTCACCGAGCTCAGCTCAAAACAGGCGAGGAAGTTGTTGTTAAGGTGCAGCGACCTGGCCTCCCCAAGCTGTTTAGCATTGATCTTGATATCTTACGGGGTATTGCCTATTACTTTCAAAACCATACTAAGTGGGGAGGTAAAGGGCGAGATTGGATGGGTATTTACGAGGAGTGTCGTCGGACGCTGTGGGAAGAGGTTGATTACCTTAACGAAGGGCGTAATGCTGATACCTTCCGGCGAAATTTTAAGGATATGTCTGAAGTTGCTGTGCCTCGAGTGTATTGGAGATATACCTCTCAGAAGCTACTAACACTAGAGTATCTACCGGGTATTAAGGTGAGTGACTATGATGCCATCGCAGCGGCAGGTCTAGATCCTAAAGCTATTGCCCGCTTAGGTGCCCACTCTTATCTCCGACAACTCTTAAGAGATGGGTTCTTTCATGCTGATCCCCATCCTGGCAATATTGCGGTCAAGCCAGATGGCACACTCATCTTTTATGATTTTGGCATGATGGGACGGATTCAGTCTGATGTTAAAGAAAAACTGATGGTGACCTTGACAGGGATTGCTTCCAAAAACTCTGATTTGGTGGTTCAGTCTCTCATTGACCTGGGGGCTCTAGTCCCAACTGCCGATATGACCCCGGTGCGCCGCTCAATCCAATATATGCTGGACAATTTTATGGAGCGGCCATTTAACGGGGATGAGATTTCTATCACCGCTATCAGTGATGATCTCTATGAGATGGCTTATGATCAACCGTTCCGGTTTCCAGCTACCTTTACCTTTGTCATGCGAGCTATGACCAGTCTGGAAGGTTTGGGCAAAGGCTTAGATCCAGAGTTTGACTTTATGGCTGTTGCTCAACCCTTTGCTGATGAGCTTATAGCCACTTCAATGCCTAGCAGTGAAACGATCCTAACCCAGGTTAGTCGTCAGGCCGCTGAGTTTACGAATACTAGTTTAACTCTACCCCGTCGGATTGAAACCACGTTAACTCGTCTTGATCAAGGTGATCTGCGAGTGCGAGTCAGAGCTACAGAAACGGACCGATTGCTAAGGAAACTGTCAATGATTGGGATGGGTAGTATTTACGCCCTCCTTTTTGGGACGTTTATTCTGTCAGCAACACACCTATTTGTGGCAGGTCATGCTACCTTAACAATCATTGCTTTAGGTCTGGCTACTGTAGCCGCTGGAGCACTTATTCGAGTAGTGTTACGATTAGAACGCTCAGAGCGAATGATGTGAGTGTGATGCGATTTGCCCATGGCACTGATCCAGGAAAAGTTCGCAGTAATAACCAAGATGCCTATTACTGTGATCCCGATGGACGTTTTTTCATAGTTGCAGACGGCATGGGAGGCCATGCAGCGGGAGCGACGGCTAGCCTCCTAGCTGTTGAAGCGATTAAAGAGAAGTTGGAGCAGGGATGGGCCGTGATGCCACCGCCCCAGCTTTTAACAGATGCTGTTGAAGCCGCCAACCGATCCATTTTAGATGATCAACGGGTTCATCCCGAGCGCGCTGATATGGGGACGACTGTGGTGGCTATTCTGTTTGATCGAGAAGGGAAATGTTGGAGTGCTCACATTGGTGATTCGCGCCTTTATCGACTTCGTGGCAAGCAGATGCAGCAAATGACTGAGGACCATACATTAGTGGCCCGCTCTATTCGTCAAGGTGAGCTAACACCAGAGCAAGCTCGGGCTCACCCCTGGCGCCACATTTTAGAGCGGTGTTTGGGCCGACCCGACACCGGGGCACCGTCGGTACAACCTATCACCATTCAGAATGGAGATCTGCTTTTACTCTGTAGTGATGGCCTTACGGAAGAACTGAGCGATGGCCAGATCGTTGAGTATTGCTTAAATGCGCTAAACGCTAAAGATCTGGACAACTTGCCTTCTACCTTAATTGAGGCCGCTAAAGCTCATGGAGGTCGAGATAATGTCACAGTTGTTATTGCTGAATATTGCTCGACCGCTGATAATGAATTAACGGTTCCTACCTCTAGTTAGTTTTAGTCTTTGGGGTTTTTATGGGATTCTCTGCACCACTGGCTACTATGGCTGTCGTTCCAACTGTGATCGAGCAGTCGAGTCGGGGTGAGAAAGCCTTTGATATTTACTCACGGCTACTCCGTGATCGGATTGTATTTTTGGGTAAGGCTATTGATGACGATGTCGCTAATTTAGCGATCGCTCAACTCCTGTTTTTAGAGGCTGAAGATCCTACACGTGATATCTATCTCTACATTAATAGCCCTGGTGGCGCCATTTATTCAGGTATGGGCATCTTTGATACGATGGAGTACATTCAACCTGATGTCTGTACCATTTGTATGGGTTTAGCAGCCAGTATGGGGGCCTTTCTGCTAGCCGCTGGCACACCTGGCAAACGTTTAGCCTTACCCCACTCTCGTATTATGATCCATCAACCGTTGGGTGGGGCTGAGGGTCAAGCCACGGATATTGATATTCAAGCAAAAGAAGTTGGCTTCCTCAAAGAACAACTTAACCGTATTATGGCTGATCGAACTGGACAGCCTTTAGAAAAGATTGAGCGAGATACAGATCGAGATTTCTTCCTTAGCCCCGAACAAGCTAAAGGCTATGGCTTGGTTGATAGCGTGATTGAAAGGCGGTTACTGCCAACGAGTCCAGCAGAAATTACCTCACTAGATCCATAGTTAGGGATCACCAAAGATAGTACTATTAGTAAAATTTCTAAAATCTGTAGTCAATTTTTAGGTAGATCTCTCACCGATAATGCTGAACTCGTAATGGTTGAAAGTCACTAACGACGACGCCACATAGTAATGACTCAAAGAATTATTGGCCTAACAGGTGGAATGGGTACGGGTAAGTCAACTGTGGCTGGGTTTTTAGCTGAGTATCAGATTCCTGTCTCTGATGCTGACTATTATGCTAGGCAAGCGCTTGCAACTGGATCGCCTCTAGTCAGGCTGGTTGTAGAGCATTTTGGGCCTCAAATCTTGGCCAAACCTGACCATATTGATCGAAAAGCCTTAGGCCAACGAGTGTTTTCCGATCCGGTTGAGCGACACTGGCTGGAAGCACAGATTCATCCTTATGTGCAAGCCAAAATGGCGGATGATCTAGAGCAATGGTTGCATTATCCTACCGTTTGTTTGATGATTCCGTTGCTATTTGAGGCTCATCTAACACATTGGGTCACGGAAATTTGGGTGGTAACCTGCTCTCAAGATCTCCAATGCCAACGAGTGCAGACCAGAGATGGGCTATCGCTTTCAGCTATTCAAGAGCGAATGGCTAGTCAGTGGCCACTAGCTGAAAAAGTGAAACAAGCTGATGTGGTGATCGATAATTCAGGATCGCTTGACTTACTACGGGCAGCTGTAGTCCAGGCTTTGGGGGCAGCTCCCATCAACCTAAGCCCTAGCCCGTCTAGCTGATAATCTGTACCTCTGATCCCTGTGGACCTCGATGTACCTCAATTCGCTGAGAAAAAGCATCCTTAAGGTTTGGAATGTGAGTGATAACTAAGATCCGGGCAAAATCAGGTGCAACAGCATTGATAGCAGCGACCAGCTGTTGACGACCGGTCTGATCCTGACTCCCAAAACCTTCATCAATCAAGAGCGTTTGCAGTCGAGCTCCAGCCCGTTGAGCCAAGAACTGGGACAAAGCCAGGCGAATCGCAAAGTTAATTCGGAAGGCCTCACCTCCAGAATAAGTCTCATAAGGACGAGTACCTTGAGTGTCAGCAATGAAAATATCTAAGGTATCGATCAATTTGCTAGAACGACGGCCTGATCGCTGAGTTACAAACTTGAGGTGCAATTGGTTGGCAGTCAACCGCGCTAAAATTCGATTGGCTTCCGCTTCTAACTCAGGTAGAGCATTTTCAATGATCAAAGCTGGAATGCCATTGCGCCCAAATGCATGAGCTAGCTCTTGATAGACTTGAGTTTGATGTCGAATCTGGTGCAGTTGTTGAGTTAGCGTTGCTTGTTCCTGATCTAGCTGTTGTTTTTGTTCTAATCGCTGTTGGGTGGCTCCAATCTGAGCAATGAGTTGATCGAGGTGATGGCGACGCTGAGTTATTCTGGCTGTTACCGTTTTAATTTGAGATTCAGTGACGATGGGTAATTGAGTTAGCTGTTGATGCAGCTCTTCAAGTTTACGAGTTGACTGGGTGAAGGTTTGACGTTGTTGCTGAAGCTGGGCTACCAAGGTTTGGCAGCGGGCTTGACAGTCTGGTAACTGCTGATGAGCCTGATAGAGGGTTTCACGTTGGCTTAACCAGATATGAGTTTGAGTTAGCTCAGAGCGAACCGCTTGATGATAACTAACATCATAACCCAAAGATTCAATGGACTGATCTAATGCCTGGAGAGTCTGTTTGAGGGCTTGAGTTTGAGGAGAGGTTTCAAAGCTAGCTTCAGCAGCCTGGATAGATTGATGTAACAGTTGAATATCATGCTCTAACTTAGCTTGACGAGATTGAGCTTTTTTCAGTTCAGAACTTTTACTCTCAGCCCAACGCCAACGATCGACCTCATTGCGACATAGGGTATGGTCTTTCTCATCATAACCTAGAGCTGCTAGTTCAGCTTCTAGCTTGGCGAGTTGTTCCTGTACTGAGGCTGCGTAGGTTTCAGTAGCAAGGGTTGTTTCAATTCTTTCAAGCTGTTGTTGCAACTGTTGAAGCTGTGCTAGCTGTGTCCGACCTGATTCAACCTGGTACTGGAATCGGCCTTTGGCTTCCTGTTGACGTTCAATGACATCCAGCTCATCTGAAAGCGACTGATATTCAAGATCTAACAATTCAATTTCTCGGTCAGCAACGGCAAGCTGCTCACGAATAACCAGCATTTCAGCTTCCAGATCAGATAATTCTTGCAATTGCTTATCTAGTACCGTTTGCCGGAGTGTTTCTGTCAAGCGTTGTGTGCATAATGGACATGCAACTGGGGTGCTGGATGAGGTGTTGGTGGCATTTTCTCTCCGGATCAGATGTTGAGCTTCTTCGACTAACTGCCATTGTCGCTGGAGACTGCGTAACCGTTCTTGTAATTTATAAACAAACAAGCGGCGCTCTTGAGCTTTTTCATAAACGCGTTGCCGATAGACCCGCTGCTTTTGTAAAGTGGCTAGCTCTGCTTCAATAACAAGGACAGTTTGTTGGGCCTCTTGCCATTGGGCTTGTTGAGTTTGGATCGAGTCAATTTGTTCTTGAATCACAGAGCGGCGTGTTAGCAGTTGACCTTTTTGCTGTTGCAGTTGCTGCGCTAAGACCTGGTGCTGAGCTAGTAAAGGAGCAGCCTGTCCATGCTTGCGGTCAAATAGAGTTAAAGCCTCTTTGGCATGTCGGTAAGTTTGTAAGGCTTGAGTGATTCGTTCTTGATCTTGGAGGATATGATGATCGGACTGACGCTGATGATTTAAGGCTGCTAATTCAGCTTTCTGGTGTTGCAGATCAAGAATTTGTTTTTGTTGATGTTGTGTCAGTTGATCCTGTAGCTGATGACGGTCTTGAGTTAGAGCTTGATGCCGTTGAAATAGTTGATTTAACCGTTGATCTTCTTCAAAGGCGACTTCATAACGTTGCGATCCCTTCAAGATTAATGGTTCGCGGTGCAGTAGATCTTCAAGCTCTTGTTGCTGCTGACGACAGTGGCGCCACTGATTTTCAGTGGTTTGTAAGGTCTCTGTTAAATTAGTCAACTGCTGAGTCAGGTTCTGATAGTGTTGATGCAAGGTCTGACGCTGTTCGGCTTGCTCTTTAAGACATTGAAGCTGCTCTTGGTCAGAGGCCTGCTCAGTTTGCAAAAGCTGCAATTGCTGCTGGAGGGTTTCGAGATTAGACTGGATAGTTGAGATTTCTGCTTTTTGCTCCTGACTCCGATTCAATTGTTTTAACAATACCTCAGACTGAAGTTTTGCTGTTTTGGCATGATCCCGGCACTGCTCAGCCAGACTTTCATAATCACCCAACTTTAGAATTTCAGCTAAGATTTGTTTGCGCTCTCCTGGTCGCTTAACGGTAAATTCATCTGCCCGTCCTTGCCGTAAATAGGCTGAATTGATGAAGGTCTCATAATCTAGGTGTAACTGGGCTTGAATAGCCTGTTGAGTGGCTCTTAGGCCTTTACGGGTTAATGATCGCCACCCAGATATGGATTGAATTTGCCATTCTAAATGAGTGCTGCTCTGTAAACTGCGAGTTCGTAGGATCCGATAGACTTGATCTCGCGACTCATAGATAACTTCAACTTGGGTTTCAGTTGCCCCTTTATGAATCAGATCATCGTCATTACTAGCCCGGCTTTGCCCCCAAATTCCCCAGGTTAAAGCCTCCAATAACGCAGACTTACCCGCTCCATTAGGTCCAGAAATACAGGCAGTATGGATTCCAGTGAAGTCTAGAACCGCAGATCGATAGCTCAAAAACTGATGCAGGGTTAAACGAATAGGAATCACTGGTGATCTCAATCAAGCTAGAATGGACACTTCAGAACCGTAAACGAGGTAGCTTTAGATCAATTCATTCCATGTTTAGCATTCCATGTTTAGATCATTTATTCACAATACCAGTATTCACAATACCAGAACTCCTATCAACAATTACCATTAAACGATTCATCAAAACTTGATTTGATCAAACCAAAGCTAGGATACCTCAAATTCTGTCTTAATTGATCATAGCGGAATAAATTTATCAAATATTAGTAGCCTTGATTCTTACCCCCCGAGATACCCCTGAGATTCGTGCCTAGACGACTCGATTTGTTGCCATTATGCATGACGACAATAGACTACAAATGATCAATCTAAGAGCAATCCAAACAACAGGAGCAATGGCTGCCCTTAACCCCCAATTTGAGACATTGTTCGGCTGTAGCTATCAGTAGTACCTTTATCTCGAAGTTTAAAGTTAATATCAGGTTTGATCATCAACAGATCTTGAACTGATTGACGTAACTCTTGAACAGAGACACCTTGACGTAGAGATGTTTTTAGATCGATTTGACCTGATTCATTTAATAAGCAGGGGCGTAGCCAGCCATCAGCTGATAATCTAACGCGATTACATCGATCACAGAAACAGTCTGACATTTGACTAATAAAACCTAAAGTGCCTTGAGCACCGGGGATCTGAAAGACATCAGCAGGTCCATTCCCTGGGACCCAACCTGAGTCCAAGCCATAGCGAGATCGAATGCGTTGCCGTAGATGTTCAGAGTCGATCCACCCAGCTTGATCAAACAACTCCCCGTTGCCAATAGGCATAAACTCAATAAACCTGACATGCCAACGACGGTGTAAAGTTAGGGCCGCTAGAGCTTCAACTTCATGATCATTGACACCAGGAATTACCACAACATTCAACTTCAAAGGATTAAACCCAACCGTATAAGCAGCTTGAATACCAGCCCAAACCCGTTGCCATAGATCTCGACCTGTGATCTGTTTAAATATCTGAGGATCTAGGGAGTCTAGGCTAATGTTGATTCGCCGGAGGCCAGCCTGGTACAGCGCGTCTGCTTGGGGAGCTAAGTTGTAGGCATTTGTCGTCATGGCTACATCCTTAACCCCAGGTAGTTGACAAATGGCCCGGACTAATGAGAGCACGCCAGGGCGGAGTAAGGGTTCGCCTCCTGTTAGCCGAAAACAATTGATGCCAAGAGGCAGAAAGACTTCTTTTAAAAGCGTCAGGATCTCATCGTCACGTAACAGATATTCGGTAGCCAGCCACTGGATCTCTTCGGCTGACGGCATGCAGTATTGACATCGAAAGTTGCACTTGTCAATGAGACTGAGGCGAAGATAGTTAACAGTTAACATAGCCTATCCTGCATTCAAGGTTACTCTCTAAGTCCATTCAAGGTTACTCTCTAAGTCCATTCATTG
>CAYSWV010000013.1:41148-48534 GCA_964434865.1 uncultured bacterium | reverse complement strand
CATTCAAGGTTACTCTCTAAGTCCATTCAAGGTTACTCTCTAAGTCCATTCATTGTAGACTCAGTATTTCGTTTTTTAGGTCGTTGTGCCCAAGAGTTTTTGAACTGTAGGATAGATAGGTTGACAAAATCAGCATATAATGACTTAAAAGGTAGCTAAGCAGACAAAAACCGTCCAAAACTGTGCTATGCCATCGCCTATTCAGCATCTACACTACCAGATCAGTTCACCTCACCCATTGCTGTCCTCCTATATCAGGTGTTACTGGATTTTGCGGTTTCCAATTGGGCAACCCGCACTGCGTGAACTGATACTCCCCGATGGATATGCCGAATTGATTTTGAACTATGGCCAACCCTACGTCTGGCGTGATCAATCTCACAATGTTGAAAAGATGATTAGAACTGTTCCAGGTATTTCAAAAGCTTTAATGGCTTCGAGTTAGCACTGGCTGTAACATGGCATCTTGCTTGAGTTGAGGCTGATAAGGGGCAATGCCCATAGCCTGGCGCATAATCAGTTTTTTGACAGGTGGGATCCAATTTAAACCGATCAGCCCTAAGCGCCGACTCCATTGTAAAGGGAACACTTGATTGGAAAAGAGACGATTAGCCAAGTCAGTTCCTAGCAAGACCCCCCCATTTTCTAGGCGTCGAGCCCGATTATAGATCTTCAAGAGATCAGGCGACCCAACATCTTCATAGGTGTAATGGGCTTGACTTAGCAACGTAGCTAGTAAGGCCACATCTCGCATCCCCATATTGACCCCTTGCCCCCCTACAGGATGAGTCGAATGGGCAGCATCACCGACTAAAGCAACTCGACTAGCGTAGTAACAATGGCTATGTAAACGACGAGGTTGGTAACAGGCCCGGGATGACACTGAGGTAATCTGACCTAAATGCTCACCAAAAGCTGGCATCATAGTTTGGATAAACGGCTCATCCTTTAAACTCATGATCTGATCTCGATCTTGCGATCGGATCGTCCAAACTACACAACTGCGACAGGAAGATTCAGATGGATCTAGGCCCACCATAGGCAAAATGGCAAAGGGGCCACTGGGTTGAAAGCGCTCGTAGGCAACATGATGATGTGGCTGCTCAGTCGTGACTGTTGTGACAACACAAGCCTGGCGATACGGCCAATCTGAACAAGAAATATCAGCTAAGTGCCGAATCAGGGAACGACTCCCATCAGCCCCCACCACAAGTTGAGCCGTTATGGATCTCAATTCACCCTGATAGTCTATAAGGACTTGAACCTCTTCAGTCTGTTGTTGAATGGCTTGCACAGTAGCTGGATACATAAGTTGAATGTTATCAGCCTGATGAATAAGATGACGTAGAGCTGTTTGCGTCACCGTATTTTCAACAATGTACCCCAAGGCTTCAACTTGAATATCCTCACGGGAAAGCCGAGATATCCCTGAAAACTGACCATCTGAAACTTGAATTTGATAGATCGGAGATACCCCCAAAGCCTGCATCATAGACCAGGCTCCCAGTTGATCTAGCAGTCTGATCGTACCTAATGCCAAGGCACTGGAGCGACCATCGGCCCCCGGCCCCACACTTAGATCACGAGCCTCAATCAAACCAACGGTCAACGAGGTCTTAGCTAGAGCGGCGGCTAACGTTAAACCTACCATGCCCGCTCCAACAATCAGAATGTCAAACTTAGAAGCGGCTCCCTGGGATGCTGCAATCATGAAGATTTTTAACAATATGCAATATAGTCAGTCTAACCTGATTTTTAGGTGAGTATGAGGATGGAGATTTTTACTTAGGCAAGCCTGGAGATCAATGGGCTTGGAGCTGCGAGACTGTATCTAGGTGGAAATCATCTAATTGTGAAGATATCCTTAAATAAAGCCATTATTTCGGCTCCATGCTAGCAGATACGTGTTTAGAGTCATCCCTATTAAGCGATTCGGCGCAAGTGATCTACCGGTAGTTCACAATACCATCAAGCTATGGTGCTACGGGGGGATTCAAAGATGTTGGTACTTGCCACTTCAGATGTTGATCAAGCTACTCAGTTCCAGACTCGTGATGGCCAACAAAGTGGAATTCGTTATCGGGGACATGACTTTATCAATCGACAGTCTCATCCCCGTTTGCAAGATGCTATTAAAGCTTGTCGTCACGATCTAGATCATGGAGTGTTGTCTATTATTGTTCAAGATCAAAATCAGTTTGGAGTTTGGGCTGAGTTAAGAGCTTAATTATTGATACCTTAATCTGTAGTCAACTGTAGTCAACTGGAATCTGTAGTTAACTGGTCTTGATGGGTGACCTGATCAAGAGCTTCTAAAAATGACTGTTAATTAATTTTAGGTAGTCTAAAGTACCTAATAATTTGATTTCAAGATGTTAAGTTTTAGCTTAGTGGTTAAGATGATCTACAGTAAAGATCGGGTCCTCTTTAGTTTGCTGAATGGCACACTTTATAATTGACGAGTTTACTAATGATGACAACTGCTCCGCTCCAGTTCTCCTTTGAGTCCCACAATTTTGTTGAGAAGCTCCGGCAGATCTCGCAAGAACCCTTAACAGGCTACTGGACTTTTGAATTTGGTGTGTCAAAGTCTACGTCTAAGCCCTGGTATATCGCTCTGTCACAAGGAAAAGTTGTATTCTCTGGAGCACACCGCTTGTCGTGGTCTCCCTTTGTAGCAGTGTTGCAGCAGTACATTACTCGTTTACGTGCAGAAGCGGGTAAACAAGCGATCCAATCTTTGGAGTCTAGCCTAACCCCTGATCAATTAGGTCGTTTGGGCAATATGCTGGGTCGCTTAGAAAAGATGAACGTACTTAGCTACGACGAAGCGGTCCAAGCTATTCGACTAAAAGTTCTAGCTGATTTTGATGCTTACATCTCCAGTCATCAAGGTCAGGCTACCTTTATCGAAGATTTTCAGGTGGTGGCTCAATCGCCTGTTTTAGGATTTGATCTAGATAATCTAATCACAGAAGCTAGTCAGCGACAACTGCTGTGGCAACAAATGCGGCAGTATGTACCATCGATCAATGCAGTGCCTCAGCTAGATGCCCAAAAGCTAGCCGAGAGTGCCTTTGGTGGTCCTCAAAAACAACAGCTCCAGAAGATTACCAGCGCCGGCCGCACGCTAGGACAGATTGCTGAAGGACTCGGTAAAGATCCTCTAGAAGTGGCCAAAACTTTTTCAGGGCTGGTTCGATCAGGGGTGATTTCGTTTCCACCCTCTGCTCAGAGCCAATCGGCTGAGGCTCCTTGTGTTTTTATTGTCGATGACTCCCCTGTCTTAATTAAACAGTTTCGCCAATTGGTTTCAAAATGGGGTTATCAGGTTGAAGCCTCTGAAGATGCCTTGACGTCTATAGAGAAGCTCCTGTTGATCAAACCCAAGATTGTCTTTCTTGATATCAATATGCCAGGAGCTACTGGATTTGAACTGATCAAAAAAATTCGACGCCAACCCGAATTGGCTGATATTCCCTTGGTGTTGTTGACAGCAGAGAAGTCGGTTTCGAATCAGTGGCGAGCCCAATGGGCCAACTGCAAGTTCTTAGCTAAGCCAAGCAAGCCGGAAGAACAAGCTACCTTCCGGACTGATCTACTGGCTCTGTTACAAGAGGTTGCTCCTCTACCTCAGGATCGCTAGAGTTGACGTTGCAGATAGCTTGGAGTGAGCGATGCGGTTTTTAATTGTAGATGATAGTTCCGTTGATCGGCACTTACTCAAAACTCTCTTACAAGACTTAGGGCATGACGTTGATGAATGCACCGAACCAGGGAATGCTGCATTAGACAAAATCAAGTCTGGGAATTACACAGCTGTGTTTCTGGATATTGTGATGCCGAATCAGGATGGCTACAAGTTTCTGCGCTCACTACGGTCTAACAGTGATACAGCTCATCAGAAAGTCATCTTTTGCTCTAGTAAAAAGACCCCCCTTGAGATCGATTATGGAATCAAGCGAGCTGGTGCTGATGATTATCTGACAAAGCCTGTTGATCGAAATAGCCTAACTCAGGCTCTACAAAAGATCTAGCTCAATAGGATCTAGCTGATGGATACCTCTAACTGATGGATACGATCCCGTCCACTAATCGCTTTGTTTTGACCCAGGTGGGAGCTTGTCGGTTGGTGATCCCTTTTGAATGGGTGGCTGAAATTATGATCTTAGATAGAGCCGCTGTTCTTCCGTTGCCGTTTTACGCGACAGCCATCATGGGGGTCATCTATCACAATGGCCAGGTGATTCCGTTAGTGGCTATGGATCAGATTTTAGGCGAAACCTCTAGGGGCGCAACCAGCACTCTCACCGCTGTTCGGTTAGACTCAAAGCTTAAGGCTCTAGCTAATGTAGGTCTTGTGGTTGATAAAGCCTTAGGTAGTCGCCGAGCTGATCAGCTCCCATCCTCATTCTTGGGATCTGAGCCAATAGAGCCAACGGGTCTAACTCCCGATCCGTCTACTTTTCGGTTATTTAACTTTGATCTAATTGATCCAATCTTATGGAATCCTGTAGTTAAGTAATCTATGTAATTGAGTAATCTAGTTGAGTAATCGGTAGGGTTAGGAAGTACCGGGTGTGACGTAATTGATATCCAATAGCTGTGTTGTGACTTGATCTACTAGTTGGAAGGGATAAACCGATGCCTCAGACCTCACCAGTAGCCCCCCTTCAAGGGTCATTGTTTCCTATACTGGTCGCTGCCTTAACACTGATAGGCACTTTATCCATCACGGGTCGGATCAGTCAGTATGAAAATCGGCGAACTACTGAGCAAGCCAAGGCGCGAGTCTTTGATCAATTGAGCACGGTGCGGGTTGCCCTAGAGGGAGAAATCAACCAACGTCTCTTTTTAACCCGTGGTTTAGAAGCTTATATCTCAGCTGAAAGACCTGATATTGATCAAGCTGAATTTAGTCTGCTAGCTGAAGTCATCCTGGCTGAACAAACAGGAATTCAAAGTATCGTACTCTACCAAGATAATGTGATCAGTCATATTTATCCCTTTGAAGAGAATCAAGCTGCAATTGGTTTTGATCCCACTGGCATTCCTGAAGAAAGAGCAGCGATTGATCGAGCTATTGAAACACGCCAAACCGTCATTACTGGGCCCATTGAGCAGGCTGAGGGGACTACTCTCATTAGTCGCACCCCTATCTTTTTAACACCTGCAGCCGGTCAACCTCAACGGGGGGAGTATTGGGGTTTAGCTGGCACCATTATTTTAGAGGACGTACTCCTGGACGAAGCAGGGGTGCTTGAGCTGACTGATTCTTTACAAGTGAGCCTGCGAGATGCTCAGGGAGCGGGTAGGGCTGTTTTTTATGGTGATCCTAGTGTGTTTGATCAAGAGGCGATCACAACCACGGTGAGTCTACCCGATGGGTCGTGGCAACTCGCAGCTATTCCACCCGGAGGCTGGGTCATGCAATCCCCGCTTGGACGTTTAATTTGGATCATGGGTGGGGCAGTGGCTCTAGTGTCATCCGTTTTGATGTATCAGTTGGTTCAAGCTCCGCAGCGACTTCGATTTGCCATTGTAGAAGCAACCACAGCCTTAGCCCAAAGCCAGGAAGATCTAGAAGCGGCCAACCAAAGTTTAGAAGCCCAAGTCGAACAACGGACGGACCTGTTAAAACAAATGACCGAGAAAGCGCAACAAGAAAACGAAATGTTGCAGTACGAAATCGAACAACTTCTCTATGTGGCTTCTGAAGTTGAAGCTGGTAACCTAACTGTCCAGGCAAATATGAGCCCACTGATCACGGGCTTGCTGGCTGATACCCTGAACCGGCTTATTGAACAGTTAACTCGAGTCATGATCCAAGTGATTCGAGCGGCTCAAGAAGTTTCCTTTGGGACCCGCAACCTGGAAATGATGGCTGCCGATGTGGCCCGCAATGCCGATCAGCAAGCTCAAGATGTCGCTCAAGTGTTGATGCTAACCCAAGAGGTCGAACGGGTCGCTCTCGATGCAGCTGAGAAAGTTGATGCCACTAACCAGTTTCTAATGTTGGCAGCTGGAGGGGTTGATCAGGGTCAAGAGACCATTACTAGTCTGACCGATGGGATTGGGATCCTACGGCAGGGTAGTGACCGCATTGTGCAACAGATGAAAACTCTAGGTGAGTTTGTGGGGTTGGCTGAGCAATTTGTCACCGATCAAAGTAGTATTGCCGCTATGACTCAGGTTCTGGCGTTAAATGCTGCCTTGGTAGCCGCCCGTGCTTCTGAACAGCGAGATCCTAGACAGTTTGCAGTGGTAGCCCGTGAATTTGAAGCTATTGCCGATCAGGTAGGTGCACTGGCTCAGCAAACCAATGAAAGCTTAACCACTCTAGAACAACGCACCGCTCAAATTCATACTGTTGTATCCACCATTGATACTGAAGTTCAAGGGCTTAGCGGCCTAGTTAGTGAGTTTACTCAAGGCGTTGAGCAGTCTAGCGAGATCTTTAAAGATGTGGGTGATGTGACGCGTGAAGTGGTGAAAGCCGGTAAAGATGTCTCAGCCTCAACCCGAAATATTATTGAGGCCACCCAGGCTACTGCTAATACCATTGAACAGATCGCCCAACTGGCTCAACAGACCGCACTTTTAACCAGCCAATCTCAATCTCAATCTGAACAAATGGGAGCTCTATCCGGCCAATTGATGGCTGAAGTTGAGTTTTTCCGAATTCCAATTGATCCTGAAGCTGACCAGATTCGAGAACCCCAAGGCGGACCTATTACAGCAGTGTGGCATCCCAATCAATCAGCTCCAGAGCCCCAGCCATCCGAACCTAGTGAAACCGCTTCCAGCCCATTGGCAGACTCAGAACAAGCCCTTTTGGCCACTTTCCAACAAGCCTTAGATCAAGATCCTAGCCAACTAATCTTGACTCAGATCCAAGATAGTGAACGTGATTATGAAACCGATGTGGCCACTGTTGACCAGGTGCTCAATGATCTCAGTCAACTAGGTCCAACCGATCAAGATCAACAAGAGGCCGATCAGCTCATTAGTGATTTGAGTCGTGTCTCCGTAGATCAACTCATTCAGGATCTAGAAAAGGCTGCCGTTGCTGATGCGACAGTTAACACTCAGTCTGACGCGTCTCAACTAGCAGACATAGTAGAACAAGCCTTAGAAGATCAGGCTGCTGTGGAGCACTTGCTGGACGAGTTGGAGGTTGTTGATCCCGTTTTGTCAGAACAGCAATCCCTGGATGAGTTTAGTCTAATGGCTGCCTCGACACCCAGCGTATCTGTAGAAGACGAGATCTTACAGGCTGAATTAGCTGAGGTAGAACCAACTCTGGCTAGTCCACAACCTGAGCAGCAACAACTACAGGAACTAGCTCAAGCTGCCATTGATAGCCAAAATGATAGCCAAAATGAT
>CAYSWV010000013.1:0-41048 GCA_964434865.1 uncultured bacterium | reverse complement strand
TGATAGCCAAAATGATAGCCAAAATGATCACCAAAGTGATAGCCAAAGTGATCATCAAACCACCAACCCGAGTGATAGCCAAACTAACGACCTCACTGACAGCTCAATCGATGGTCCCATTAATGAACTCAATGATCTAATTAATCAAGAAGTATCTGAGTCAACCTCTTCGCATCCACCGTCAGCCCAACTGCTTGATGAGCTTAAAACGATGGTGATTCAGGACTCAGAGGTAGCACCAGATCCCCAAGCCCAAGGGGAAGAAGATGATCTCAGTGATGTAGAAAAAGCGTTATCGGAGCTATAGAGATTACGGATGTTCAACACACGGGAGGACAGGTATGCCGTGAATGATCAAGACTGAGGCCAAGGTTGTCAGTGAGCATGGCCTCCAGATCAGGCTGATAAGCCTAAACCACCCGATACTATTGATTCAAACTCTCTACAGCAAGGTTTTAGACAATGGCATCTTCATTACATCCCCCATCCCAGCCCCAACTTAAGTTGAGTACGGTGCTAGTTCTACCTTTTATTCTCCAAATGCTACTAGCTGTGGGTTTAATTGGATCACTATCCTTTCGAAATAGCCAAAGAGCGGTTGAAGATTTAGCTCAACGATTACAGCAGGCAGTGGCGGCCCGAGTTGATCAGGAACTCACCGATTATTTGAATACGCCCCAAGTCTTAAACTTACTTAATGTTGGTGCCCATCAAGAAGAGCTGATAGATCTCAATGATCAAACTAGTTTAGCTCGTTACTTCTACCAGCAAATGCAAATCTTTCCAGATATTAGTTATGTCAACTTTAGTACGCCAACGGGTGTGTTTACTGGAATAGGGCGCAATGAAACAGGTCTCTATCTTGAGCAAATTACCCCTGAAACCCCAGAGCTAATTACGCTATTTGATCTTGATCAACAAGGCAATCCAGTCTCAGAGGTGGAAACCATCCCCTACAATCCCTTAGAAGATGATTGGTACGCTGATGCCGTTGCAGCAGGACAGCCGCTTTGGAGTGATATTTATCAATGGGACGATCAGCCTGAAGTCTTTTCAATCTCAACTAGTTATCCGCTTTATCAGGATGAACAGCTACTGGGCGTCTTTGGTGCTGATTTGATCTTGAGTCAGTTTAACCAGTTTTTACAGAATTTGGCTCAGAGTATAGCCGGTCAGATTTTGATTATTGAACGAGATGGTCTCATTGTTGCGACGTCCATTACTGATCAGGCCCAACCTACCCTCGAACGAGTGGCACTAGATAGTCATCCTAGCCCCCTGATTCAGGCTACCGGTCAAGCTCTAGCATCCACATTAGCATCCCCTCAATCTGATCCAGTGCTGTTTAGATATGATGGCCAACGCCACTTTGCTCAAGTGATCCCCTGGCAAGATACGCTAGGGCTAGACTGGCTGATCGTGGTGGTGGTGCCAGAGTCTAGTTTTATCACTCAAATCAATCAAAACAACTGGACTACAGTCATCTTGGGTCTGCTGTTGTGTGGATTAGTGACAATGACAGCTATTTACATCGTCCGCAAAATTACCCAGCCGCTCAGCGAACTCAACCGCGCGGCCAAAGCTGTGACTAGCGGTCAAACCGAGTATACGCTACCTGAAACATCAGCCTTTCAAGAGTTTAGTACTTTATTTAAAGTATTTAATCAAATGACCCGCGACCTCAACCAAAAGTCAGCCCAGGTGAATCAAGCCTTGACAGAGGCTACTCAGGAATTGAATCAGCGAGCTCGACAGGCCGTTGAGGATAATGAAAACTTACAACAAGAAGTTCGGCATCTACTCAAAGTGGTCTCCGAAGTTGAAGAAGGCGATCTAACTGCACAGGCAGAAATTGGACCGTTTGTCACTGGCCTAGTTGCAGATACTTTTAATCGATTGGTCACCCAGTTACGTCAGATACTATCACAAGTATTAGATACCGCTCAGCAGGTCACCCAGCGATCTAAAGCCTTAGAAGATAAAGCCAAAGAAGTAACATCACTAGCCGTCCTGCAAGCCGAGCAAGTCGCCCAGATTTTAGACCTTACTGATCAGGTTGAAACTTACGCTCAAGATTCAGCCACTACAGCGGAACAAACTAGCCAAGCCCTCTTTAATGTACGGTATGCCCTTGATCAAGGCCAAAGTGCTATTGCTAACTTAAGTAATGGAATTACGGTATTGAAATCGGGATCCAATCGCATTGTCGATCAAACCCAAGCGTTAGGTGAATTTGCCTTGCTAGCTGATGAATTTGTTCAGGAGCAAGCTCAGGTGGCTTCGTTAACCCAGATGTTGTCAATGAGTGCTAACTTAATCGCAGCTCGAGCTAAAGAACAGAAAGATCCCAAACAGTTTCTCAGTCTGGCTATGGAATTTGAAGCGATCGCCAAACAGGTGGGTGACTTAGCTAACCAAACCAATGCAGGATTAGGTCCCTTACAACAACGGACCACACAGGTACAAGAAGCGGTTGCGGTTATCAATGAAGATATTGAAAATTTAGCAGGCTTAGTGGAGGGCTTTACCGTTGGGGTTGATCAATCCACAGAAGTGTTTAGCCATGTCAGCTCAGTCAGTGAAGATTTAAGTCTAGCCACCAGTACCGTCGCTGAATCCAGTCAATCTATTTTAGGCGCGGCTCAAGCCACCGCACAAGCAGTTAGGGATATTGCGGATCTAGCGAATCGTACCGCTGAATTAACCCAGAGTACTCAACAGCAGTCTGAACAAATGGAAGAACTCTCTGAGCAACTCTTGCAACGGATTCAATTTTTCAGACTGTCAGGAGCAGGTGTTACTGACAATGGTAATTCTTCAATAGATCCGACAACAGAAGAGCCTACCGAAACCGCAACGGATCAGCCATTTCCCCTAATAACATCCTGATCTAGATCTGATTAAATAACCCTCTTTACTTTACCGTTCCCTCATTTATGGAGTTGATCCCATGCCACCGATAGTTCCTGACTCTAGCCCAACCGATCCCCAGCCGACTCAACAAGGATGGAGCTTGGTCCGAAAAGGTACTCTATTTGCGATTGCTATCAGTGCTTTACCGGTTGCTTTAGTGGGATCATGTGCCTTTATCGTTGCTGATCAAACTTTTGAACCTCAGATTCGCGCCGACCAGGTGGCCAACACCCAGTTGGTAGCTTCAGAGATCGCTCAGTATATGTTTGAACGGTATGCTGACATTTTAGAACTCTCTCAAGACCCTATTTTTACAAGCTCACAACTGCGTTCTCAAATCACTGTTGAAGAGAATGAACAGTTTTTAGATAGGTATCTGTCCATCTCCCGAGTAGGGTACGACAGCTTAGCCTTGTTGGATACAACAGGCACTGATATTGCGGCGTCGGGAAATGCTGCTCATAGCAATCACAGTGATGATGACTATTTTCAAAATGCGCTCACAGGCCAGATCTTTATTTCACAGCCCCGGTTTTCCCAATCTGCTGGCCAAGTGGTCATCTATTTGTCAGCCCCTGTTCGAGATCAAGATACTGGTGACTTAGTTGGGGTTGTGCGGTCTCGGCTCCCCACAGCAGTCTTAGCTCCCTTTTTAGAGACTAGACAGCAAGACGAGTATTTCCTGGTTGATCAAAGTAATCGGGTCTTTCTCTCAACTTCACCCTTGGTGAGCCAAAGTGAACCCCTAGCCCATGACGCGGTTTTTCCAGGCATTACCCAACGATTACAAGCTCAGCCCCAGGGAGGTTCGTACTTTGCTACTCAAGCTGGACTTGATCAAGATGATGCGGATGTGCTGATCAGTTTTGCCTTGGTGCCTACACTGCAGGATATGCCTGATCTCGGATGGCGTTTATCTCACAGCATTGATGAAGATGTTGCATTTGCTGCTATAACCCGAATGGGCAATACCATCATCGTTGGGACCATTTTCTCTGCTATTGTCATTAGTGTGATCGCATCTTTGACGGTAAGTCGAACCATTAAACCCCTCCAGGATGCTGCTGCTGCTGTTGAACAAATTGGACAAGGGCAACTGGATAAACGGCTTGTGGTTGAAGGTAATGATGAGGTTGCTATCCTTTGCCTCAATATTAATAGAATGGCTCAACAACTCCAGCAAGTTCTGAGCGAAGTCCAACTAACAGCTCAGGAGTTAGAGTCTAAAAACGAGCAAATCGAAAGTGATAGTGCCATGCTACAGCTTGATGTGGGCCATATCCTGGATGTGGTGTCTTCCCTTGAAGATGGTGATCTAACCGTTCAAGCGAAAGTGAGTGATCGGGCGACAGGCTTGGTGGCTGACACACTCAACCGCCTGATTGAAGAGTTAGCTAGTGTGATTGCTGTTACCTTTACTACAGCTCAACAGGTTACACAGGGGGCCTCCGATCTAGAAGCCATGGCTAGTAACACAGCTAAACAAGCAGAACAACAAGCAACCTCAGTAGCTGAAGTCCGTTTATTGATGGAAGGGGTTAGCCAGCTCTCTCAAGACTCAGCTCGTCAATCAATGGTGGCTGATCAAGCGCTAAATGAAACACAGGAAGCAGTACTTGAAGGTCAGCAAGAACTATCAAGCATGTCAGAAGGTCTCTCAACCCTAAAAGATGGATCCGAACAAATTGTCAAACGTGTTCAAACCCTAAACCAGTTTATTGAACTCGCCTCACAGTTTACCAAAGATCAAAAACGGATTGCCTCACTTACTCGAGTGCTGGCCTTGAATGCTTCAACCTTAGCCGCCAGAGCTTTAGGCCAAGAAGATCCTGATCAATTTGCCAGTATTGCTCGAGAATTTGAAACCATTGCGAGCCAAGTAAATGATCTCGCTCAACAAACTAACCAGGGCCTCCAGGTGCTACAGCAACGTACCGATCAAATCCAAACGGTAGTATCGGGTCTCAACAAAGACGTCACTGAGATCACTGACCAGGTCACTCAATTTGCAACAGGTACTGAACGCTCGAAACAAGCCTTTGACAATATTCAAACGTTAACGGAACGGGTAACCCTCTTAGGGCAAGACATGACCTTATCCAGTCAATCCATTGCTGAAGCTGCTGATAACACTCTCCAAGCGATGGAAAAGATCGCTCTTATTGCCGCCGAAGCTGATCAAAAAGCTAGCATCACCCAAGATCAAACTCACGCCATGAAAACGATTGCCGATCGTCTCCTCAGCACAGTGCAGTTCTTCCAAATTGCAGAGGCTTTACAGATGCAAACTCTCGATGTTAGCTATTCAAATGGATCAACACAAGCCCAGGAATCAAGCCGCAATGGTCATACCTCAACAGAGGCTCTGCTAACCTCCAATACCTCTCAATAATCTGAAGCTACCGCCAACTTTACAGGAGCACCCCATGTCAAGCCCAGATATGTCTACTGATATCCTAGATCCGGTTGAGGCGCAGCTGCAGCAAGAGCTACGAACCATGTTTGAGGTGGATACTCAGGGGTATTTGCAGAGCTATTTAGATCTATCACAGCGGCTGCAGGTTGGCTCCTGGAAAGCAGATATTCAAGAACTCTATCGTTATATTCACACGATCAAAGGTGGGGCCGTGACGGTGCGGGCCGATGCCGTATTACAGGTTGCTACGGTCTTAGAAGATTTACTCTCAGAATTACGGTATTTAGATACAGCTCCACCCCTTGAAGATGGGCACTTGGCAGCGATGCTTCTGGAAGCCGGCGAATTATTAGCTAGTAGTGTTCAGATCAAAGCTTTGGGACCCCCAGCTACAGAAGCTGTTCAACCCTCGATTCAACAAATTGAAACCCTTAAGCAAACCATTCAAACTGAGTACTTAGGGGATTGGAACGAGCAGGTGCAGCTATGGCAAGAGTTTGCAGAACAAGGCTTCGATCTAGTTGTGCTTGATTTGGAAATGGCTCTAGAACAGCTACCCAGTGAAGGCACAACAGTGGCTACTGAAGTGATTGAAACGGCCCAAGAGACCCTTCAGCAGTTGGGAGATATTGGCCAAGATCTACAATTTTCACCAGAGTGGAAACGTTTATTGAAACGGAGTCAGGTTTTATTTGATCGGCTGGAACCTCTGTTTTGGCAAAATACATGGCCCCAATACCTCAACCTTTTAAAGACCTCCGCTAAACGAGGGGGGGTCATTCCTGAAGCCCTCAAACGCCGACCTCAAGTGACTGCGGCTCCATCGATGCCAACTCCAGCAACTGCGGCCCCATCGATGGCAGCTCCCACATCTGCTGCTGATCCAATCCCTGACGTTCAAATTGCTGTTCCCCTGCAGCGGTTGGATGCTTCTGCTAAAGATACGGTTGATACACTACTAACTGTGCGGACGTCTCAAGAACTGTTTAAGTCACTTCAAGCTCAACTCCGACCATTGTTACTCTTGGCTCAAGAGAGTACCTATTACATTACTCAACTCCGGCAGATGCAAGATGATTACGCATTGCTGAATAGTCTCACTGATCAGGAAGATACCCCTGCCACTGAACAATACCGGCAAGGGTATTTAACCATAAATCGCTTACTGGAAAATAGTCTCCGCCTATCAGAAATAGGAGCTGAAGCCGAAAAAACAGCCCAACAAACTGAATTAACGCTGCAACAACTCAACAAAACTATCCACCGCCTTCAGCGCACCATTGAATCCAGCCGCTTGGTTTCCTTCCGAACCATTGGGTTTAAAGTGCGTAGTATCCTACGAGATCTCACAACTCGTTATCATAAGCCGGCTCAATTGATCATCCGAGGTGAAACTTTAGAATTAGATGCTGGCACGGTTCAGCAATTAGAACCGGTCTTACTCCACCTCATCCGTAATGCCTTTGATCATGGCCTAGAGTCGCCAGCCGAGCGGACCGATGCCGGTAAACTCTCTCAAGGTACCATTCAGATGACCCTCCAACGTCGAGGCAACTTATATCGGCTGCTAGTTCAAGATGATGGAAAAGGCATTGATCCTGACCATATTGCTCAGCTAGCTCACCAAAAAGGAATGCCCTTAACCGCTACCCAAACACCTGAGCAGCTCTTGGCTGTACTCTGTCAACCTGGATTCTCGTCTCGATCTGAGGTTTCAGATATCTCCGGTCGGGGTGTCGGGATGGATGTGGTAGCCAGCCAGATTCAGGCCTTAGATGGACAACTCAGTTTGCGTAGCGTGGTGGGGCAGGGTACCCTTTATACTATTGAAATCCCAGTACCACACTTATTAGTTCAATGCATTTTAATCCGAGTCGGCTCTCAAACGATGGCAATCCCTAGCGATGAAACCGCCTCGACTAGTCTCTTAGAAGTCTTGGACTATCAGCAAATCACTCGAGGTGCTCGCAAAGAATGGATCATTCAAACTGAAACCGTAGCTTCTGTAGCCATTGATCTGGCCACCCTGTGGCTGCGAACGGAGGCTCGTGATGGCTTTACAGAGGATGCTGTGGCTATCTGTACTCACCCTGGAACCCCCAATGAGGGATCAGCCTGGTTAATTGCAGATGAACTCTTAGGGCAAAGTGAACTTTTAATTCAGTCTATTCCTCATCCCCTCAACCCACCTGCAGGTCTCCTAGGGGTTAGTCTTCAACCTGATGGCCGCTTGATTCCTGTATTAGATCCGATTGCTTTGATTACCCAATCTTCATTACCGGTGCCACAACTACCTGCAATCACTACCCTAGCCCCCACCGTGCAACCCCGAGCTGGCCGATCAATTCTAGTTGTAGATGATGCTGCCCTGATGCGCCGCCGGATTGAAGCCAGTTTAACTAGCTATGGCTATAGTGTTAGTACCTGTGCTGATGGGGTTGAAGCTTGGCAATGGCTCCAAACTCAAGGCCATCCTGATTTATTGATCACAGATATTGAGATGCCTCGTATGGATGGTTTTACCTTGATTGATCAATGTCGCGGGGCTGGATTAACCTTACCCATCTTGGTAATTTCGTCTAGATTATCGGAAGAATGGAGTCGTGAAGCACGTCGTGTTGGAGCCACTGATTATTTAACCAAAGGCTTTTCAACACAGGATCTCATTACACTAGTTCGGTCATTGCTCGATCAATAACCTAGATCACGATCAATCGCCTAGATCAATAGTTTTCTAGAGCCTGACCCAATTGATGATTAAGCTAACATGATGATTAAGCTAACAATGAGCTAAGTCAAGCATAGATTAGTGCGAAGTCAAGGTTTAAAGGAGTATTCAACCCTCCTACAAGTCTACAATAACTGTGCATTCATCAACCCGAATAATATTCAAAGCTAGCTAGCTCTATTGAGCCTCATCCTTTAAACTGATAGATCAAACTTATAGAATAGATCTGAAGTCAGACTAGACCATGCTTAGATCCTGATGAGTTCGGTAAAGGAGTGCTACAACAGACACAACACTTGGTTTTTGAGTGTGGTTACTTGTTGAATACTGTCCTATAGCTGTAAGCACCTAAATTCTATGGTTAAACAACACAACAGGTTGATCAACCCCGTCCTAAGGGGATCTCTGGTATCGATGTCAGTGTTAGCCTTTGCAACATCCGTCCAGGCCCAAACTTTAGAGGGTGTTGTCATTGACATCTTAGATGGTGATCATTTGCTGGTTGATTTTAATGGACAGCAATTGATTGTGAATCTAGCCTATATTCGACCTCCGTTAGACGGAAATTGGGATCTTGCAGCGACCGACCACTTAAACCAGTTAGTACCCGCAGGGACTTTAGTGACCTTTGAACCTGCTTTCCGGCTGGGTGATATCCATTATGGTTACCTCTCCGCTGATGGTGTGATGGTCAATTTGCAAATGCTAGAAGCTGGCTTGGTCGAGACCCCCTGGCAGATTCCACCAGGTAAAAGCGCGGCCTATGACTATGCTGAAACTCAAGCTATTGCTCAAGGTAACGGTCTCTATGCACCGCCTCCCACTCCCTTACCCAACTGGACTGGACCCGCGATTGGAGTAGGGGGAGCTTTGCTAGTTATGGGAGCCATCAGGGCGATGAAGCGGAAGCACGTTGCCAAGCCAGCCACTCCACGCAAAGTCTCTAACAAACAACTCCAGGAAACATTGACTACAACTCTGGCCACTCAAAAGCAGCTAGAACGAGACTATGCCGAAGCTCAGATGAAAGCTGATGAGTGGTTTCAACGAGCCGAGCAAGCCATGCAGCAAAATGAAGAAGATCTAGCTAAACAAGCCTTAGTGGAGAAGAAACGGTTTCATCAGAAAGCTCAAGACCTGCAAAAGACGTTAGAAGTGACACAAGCCCAGGTGAGTGATCTGCGGCATCAGTTAGATCAATGGGATGCACTGAGCCATTAAAGTGGTCAACTAAGCTTCAAACAAGCTATTTTTCCATGACCCATCTCAAGATCCCCCAAGACGATGGCTAGTCTGGCCCGAGAGCTTGAGGGATCTTAAAACAGTTACACTCAGGAGTTGGCTTGATAGGCTTGTAGGCTAGCCTCAATCACTTTAGTGGTAGCGTCTAGATCTTTCCAGCCTTGGATGATGGTTTCTTTTTTCTCCAGTCGCTTATAAGTGCCAAAAAACTCAGCAATTTCATCCAAACGATGTTGAGCAATATCAGATAACTGCTTAACATTGGCATAGCGGGGATCTTTGACTGGGACACAGAGTAATTTTTCATCTGGATCACCGCCATCGATCATCTCAAGCATGCCTAAAGGTCGAGCGGGAATCACGCAACCTGGAAAGGTGGGTTGATCCATCAGGACTAAACCATCTAAAGGATCACCATCACCTGCTAGAGTATTGGGGATAAAACCATAGTCGCAGGGATAAACCACTGAGGAGTACAACACCCGATCAAGCGCCATAGCCCCCATGTCTTTATCAAACTCATACTTGTTTTTGCTCCCGCCCGGAATTTCAATTAAGACATTGAGTACACCAGGCTTGGGTTGAGCCGGAATAAGCGACAGATCAATCACAGATGGACCCTCTAGAGAGAACAAACTTAATCTGGGACAAAGCGTATCATGTTGTTCGCTCCAAAAACTATGTTGATGATGGGGTATGAGGATAGATTTCAAAACAGGCTTGATCAAAATACACTCAAGTGGATCTGAAGTCATAGTTTAACTTGAATGTTAGTTTTAACCGGATCCTTCACCCTATGAAGCTACAGCAATCCTATTTAGATGCCACTGACTTAGGCCAAAACGAGTGGTGGCGGTATGTTATGGGCATTACTCTAATTCTGACCGTGTGGATGACGGGTTCCATCATGCTCCTAACCACCTTACTAGAAACTGGATTAGCTATTCAAACTGAAGCGCAATTTGAAATCATCGATCCTTTACTCAACTACATTGTGATTCATCTGCCGTTTGGGTTTTGGCTCTTGGGATTATGGTTGGTCATGACTCTAGTTCATCGTAGATCTCTACTCACTTTAATTAGTTATCAGGCCTCGATCCAATACTTGCGAGTTCTGAAAAGCTTAGGCGTCTGGTTTATTTTAATGGTTGTGCCTGTACTCCTAGCTTTGCTCCAAGATCCAGATTGGCTTCGCTTCACAAGTCATGGATCAGAGTGGTTCAAATTCCTGGGCTTTATTGTACTACTAACACCAATTCAAACCACAACTGAAGAATTGTTTTTTCGAGGATATGTGATCCAGGGCTTGGGACTCTTAACTCGAAAAACTTGGTTGCTATGTTCAATTTCAAGTTTTATTTTTTTAGTGCCACATCTAGGTAACCCTGAGCTGAGCTATGGATGGTTACCTTTGACCCTCTTCTATCTTTGTTTCGGCTATTTGACAGCCTGGATCACCCTTAAAGATGATCGACTGGAGCTAGCCATTGGATTACACGCCGCTAATAACTTGTTCCCAGCTCTACTAATAACCTATGAAAACGCAACACTAGAAACCCCAGCCTTACTGACAGTCGATCAGGTGGATGCTACCGCTATTGTGCTAAATTTTTTGATTAGGGCGGTGGCCTTTGGTTATCTCTGGTTTGGGTTAACCCGATCCTCAGACAAGCTGACCGATTAGAATACCGGCAATGGCTCCAGCAGGCACTAACTGCCACGTAGGCAGTTTATACCGGAGCAACCCCACTAAGCTACCTGCTAAAATCAGCACTGAGCACCCTGTCACAACCCAGGCTTCATGGAGTAGCGCTTGTTGCCCCATTGGAATCGCGGCTCCAGCAATAGCCCCTAAGGCTGCAGGGGTGATCCCTTGTAGAGCCCCTTTAACCCAAGCATTTTGCCGCCCTCGATGCATTAAAGGACTGGCCACCATAATAAAGCCAAAAGATGGTGCAAAAATAGACACAGTGGCTACTAGCGATCCCATCAGACCGGCCACTTTATAGCCAATAAAGGCAGCTGTTAGCACGACAGGACCTGGGGAGAGTTGGCCAATCGCAACACCATCAATAAATTCTGATTCAGTCAGCCATCCTAATTGATCCACTACTTCGCCCTGGATAAAAGGGATGATCACTAAACCACCTCCAAAAACAGCACTACCCACTTTGAGAAAAAACAAGCACAGCGGCCAAAATTGACTCTGCAGCTCAGGCCACCCCCAAAAGCTCACCGTGGCTATCCAATCGGCTGGGGCTGTTGTTAAGATCCATCCCAGTAACCAGTGGGCCCGTAAATCCGGTGAGCGCCCCCATCCTTTAGGACCAAACAAGATCAGGCCAATGATAGCGGCCATAATAAAGAGCCACACTGTAGATATCCGAGGCATCAAACTCCAATAGTGAGGCAATACAGTTGCTGCAAACACCCCGATTGCAATGCCAGCGCGATACCCATCTTTAATCGTTTTGCGGCCCAGCTTCCAGCAAAAAGCGAGGATAACCGCTACGACGACGGGTGCAATACCTGTAAAGATAGCCTGCCATTGAGGTACCGTTTGAAATTTGAAATAGATCCAGGATAAGAGTACAACAATCAGATAAGCTGGCGCGATGAAGGCAATCCCAGCCACTAAAGCCCCCAGATAGCCCCCCCGCAAATAGCCAATGTAGATACCCAGTTGAGTTGAAGCAGGACCGGGCAGCATCTCACAAATGGCGATCCCTTCACTAAATTGCTCGGGGGTTAACCATTGGCGGCGAACGACAGCCTCATCGTTTTGCATAGCAATGTGAGCCTGGGGACCGCCAAACCCAACGGTGCCCAACCGTGCAAAGACTTTGACAAGTTCCCAGAATCGATTCATTCTCTGCTAAACTCCATACCTGATCACAAACAACAGACCTAAGCTCTGAGACCCTTGAACGCTCATTGACTCCAAACTATCCTGACACTTTTGACTCAGGAGTCCAAGTCTTAGTCTAGATTCAAGCAACCGCAAACCTGATCGCCACCTACTGATCACCTATTAATCACCACCTATATGGCTAGACTTAGAGTCGCTTATTTTTCAGCTGATCTGGACCTTTCAGGATTGAATTAGGGTTGAATCGACTAATCTTTAGCATAGCCATAAGCTGAATTTAACCTGTACTGGATCACACTCAGGTATTCTTTTCAAGGACTCCATTTCTTGGATCACAGGCGATTGTGTTGATCATAATCATGGGTAGATAGGCGGCTTAAGTGGAACCTTTAAGGTCATAACACGTCTGGTCAAGTGTTCAGATTTTAATGGACACATCCAAACCTAGAAGGAGAATGTTCATGAGCCTCAAGAAAACGTTTGCTCCCGCATTTGCTTTGTTGGCTGCTTCTATCACCCTGACAGCTGGAAATGCATCTGCTCAAGACGACGCCGTAGTAGTTGATGGATCAAGTACTGTTGCCCCCATCTCTATTGCGGTTGCAGAAAAGTTCAAGTCTGTTAATGCTGACGTCAATGTATCCGTTGCTACTAGCGGTACTGGCGGTGGTATGAAGAAGTTCTGTGCTGGTGAGACTGATATCTCTAACGCCTCTCGTCCCATCAAGCAGGGTGAGATCGATACTTGCACAGAAAATGGGATCAACTTCGTTGAGCTGCCCGTTGCTTTTGACGGCCTAGCTGTTGTAGTGGGTAAAGATGCTGATGTTCCTGAGTGTATGACTGTTGAGCAGCTCAACACCATGTGGAATGTTGATGCTGAGGGTTCCATTACTAACTGGAGCGATGTTGACAGTAGCTTCCCTGACACATCTCTGGCTTTGTTTGGTCCTGGAACTGACTCAGGTACATTCGACTACTTCAACGAAGCGATCTTAGATGAAGATGATATCCGGACTGACTTCACACCTAGTGAAGATGACAACGTCATCGTGACCGGTGTCTCCAGTACCCCTGGTGCACTTGGATTCTTCGGTTTAGCTTACTTCGAAGAAAACGCAGATAAGCTTGACGTCTTAGCGATTGATGGTGGTGGCGGCTGTGTTGCGCCTAGTACTGCAACCGTTAAGGATGGCACCTATGCACCGTTGTCTCGTCCTTTGTTCATCTATGTACGAGCCACATCTCTAGCTAAGCCTTCAGTTAAAGAGTTTGTTGACTACTACCTGGACGTAGCTGCTGAAGCTTCTTCTGAAGTAGGCTACATTGCTCTACCTGATTCTGTTTATGAGACTGCTCGGGAAAAAGTAGCTGGCATTGAGACTGGCAGCATCTTCTCAGGTGTAGCCCCTGGAACTCCTATTGATGAATTGTTCCAGTAAACGCTTGAGCTGCTCTTCATGGCTCGATCGGAGTCTGAGCAAACTCTAGATCACTCTATAACTGCCTGGAACTCGGTAAGATGTTTGAGTAAATTTAATCTACTCTTTCTTGCCCTTCTAGGCAGTTTTTGTAAAACTTTAAGGCGGTACTCAAACTTCCGTATCAACCATGCAAGCGAAGCAGACCCTTGATCCATCAACCGTTGCTGCTGCACTCCAAGAGCGATCAGATCGCAATAGGCGTGAGACCGTTATTCGTATCGTCATGTCTTTGTGTGCGGCTTTCTCCATCTTAATTACTGTCGGTATTGTCTTTATCCTATCGGAAGTAGCTGTACAATTTTTTACAGATCCAGGTTTTACGGATACCGTTGCCCTAGAGCATATTATTCAGGATGTTGGGCCAGAGCAGGGTCTTCAACAGGATGAGATTAGAGACTTAATTGCTAAGGCCTTTGTGGACAAAGATGACTCGGAGCGAGCCTTTAGAAGGGTTGCTAGAGGTCTTGATATCTCGGTTGAGGAACTAGAAGTCCAGTTTGAGGTTGAAAGAGCAGAGTTAACTGGATTAGGGGCCTTCTTTGCAACAGTGGGTAACTCTTTCAGGCGTTTCTTCTGGGATAATCGCTGGACGCCTCTGTTTGGGACCAAGCAGTTTGGGATCTGGACTTTAATTAATGGCACAGTAATGGTTTCGTTAGTGGCTATGAGTATTGCCATTCCATTAGGCTTGCTAACGGCCCTTTATCTGGGTCTTTACTGTCCAACCGATATCGCCAAATACTTGCGGCCTATGGTGGAGCTTTTGGCTGGGATCCCAACGGTTGTGTATGGTTATTTTGCCTTGCTTTATGTCACACCTGTGATCCAGTTCTTTTTTGATCAAACACCTGTTTTCAATGTTCTTAGTGCTGGCATCATGATGGGGATGATGATTATTCCCACGGTGGGCTCGATTAGCTTAGATGCGATCAAGGCGGTTCCCCAAACACTAAAAGATGGGGCTTATGCCTTGGGAGCTACCAGGATGGAAGTGGCTATTAGGGTGGTCTTTCCAGCTGCTATCTCAGGGATCACAGCTTCTATCATCCTGGGGATTTCTCGCGCTGTTGGTGAAACCATGATTGTGACCGTAGCAGGGGGACAGCAGCCCGTTTCTTACACAGATGGTATTATTTCTGCCCTCAATCCCTTGCAGTCCATGGCCACCATGACAGCCTATATTGCTCAGGTCAGCCTTGGAGATTCTCAGCAGGGTAGCATCCAATATGAGACGTTGTTTGCGGTAGGCTTTGTCCTATTTATCATTACGTTGACCCTGAACTTGGTCAGTCGCTTTATTTCTGGTCGGATCCGTGAAGTCTATGAGTAGCCTATCATGACAACTGCAACACCTGGATTTGAGGATGCATTGAGCTCCAAGTTCGAACCTCAACTCGAGAAACGGCAAAAGATTGCAAAAATCTTTGAGATTATCTGTCTCATCGGAACCCTGGCTGGGCTCGTTCTGTTATCCGTACTGATGATCAGAGTTTTCTTTCAAGGGCTAGGTCGGTTAAATTTGCAGACTATCACATCGTTTCCTTCTCAGCTCAATCCTGAAAATGCAGGCTTTCGGGCCTCTCTGCTAGGTAGTCTTTGGATCCTAGTTCTCACGATTTTGTTTGCTGTCCCTCTAGGTGCTGGAGCTGCCATCTACCTGGAAGAGTATGCTGAGCGCAATCGATTTACCAACTTTCTGGAGTTGAACATTTCCAATCTGGCAGGGGTGCCCTCGGTTCTCTACGGCCTACTGGGACTGGGACTCTTTGTCCGGCAGCTCAGATTTATCACCCAAGGCCCCACAGTACTGGCTGGCGCCCTAACCATGTCACTGGTGATCCTGCCTGTGATTATTGTGGCCTCTAGAGAAGCAATCCGCTCAGTCCCTAGCTCTCTCCGGGAAGCCTCCTATGGGGTGGGAGCCACAAAGTGGCAAACCATTTCAAACCATGTTATGCCCTATGCCATTCCAGGAACTTTAACTGGGATGATCATTGCAGTGTCTAGAGCTGTTGGAGATTCAGCTTCTTTGCTAGTCGTGGGTGGCCTAGTTTATGTAGCACGGAATCCAGGCCTCTTTACTCGCTTCACGGTACTGCCATTGGAAATTTACTTTAATATCAGCCAACCCCAGGAAGAGTTTAAAGAGCTTGCTGCTGCTGGGATTGTCATTTTGCTTGCTGTTTTACTCTTGCTAAACTCTACCGCTATTTATGTGCGTAACCGCTTTGAAAAACGTTACTAGAGGCCCGAATGGCGACGAGACGAGTGTTCTCAATTATTGCTCTCAATAACTCAAATGAGATCATGAGATCAATGATTCAAGCTCACTTAAGATGCAAGCTCCTGTGATCACTGTGATGGGTTAAGGATACAAAAACGTTATGCAGACTTCACCTAAAGCAACAGCGCCTGTCCTGCAATGTCGAGATGTCGGTGTTTACTACGGTAATTTTCATGCTGTGAGAGGCGTCAATATTGACATTGCTGAACGTGAGGTGACCGCCTTCATTGGTCCTTCTGGATGTGGTAAAAGTACTATCCTGCGCTGTTTTAATCGGATGAATGATTTGATCCGGGGAGCTCGTGTCACGGGTCAAACCCTTTACCACAGCTATGACCTTTACCAACAAGGTGTGGATCCAGTGGAGGTCCGACGACGAATCGGGATGGTGTTTCAAAAGCCTAACCCTTTTCCCAAAGCTATCTACGAGAACATCGCTTATGGACCTCGAATTGCAGGGTTTAAAGGTGATATGGATGAACTGGTGGAGCAAGCTTTGCGGCAAGCGGCTTTATGGGATGAAGTCAAAGATAAGCTGCAGCAAAGTGGGGTTTCCCTTTCGGGAGGTCAGCAGCAGCGTTTATGTATTGCTAGAACCCTTGCTGTCCAACCTGAGGTGATCTTGATGGACGAACCTTGTTCCGCTTTAGATCCGATTTCAACCTTGAGAGTTGAAGAATTGATCAAAGAACTTAAGCAGCGCTATACGATCGTGATTGTAACCCATAATATGCAACAGGCCGCACGAGTCTCTGACCGGACAGCCTTTTACAATGCGGAACTAGATGAGACTGGTACTCGATTTGGGCGATTGGTTGAATTTGATTTGACAGCTAAGATTTTCAACTTACCGAGTCACCGTGAAACTGAAGAATACGTCAGTGGCCGTTTTGGTTAAACCTGATCTGGATTAGCCTCATTCTTCTAGCCTCAGATCTATCTGGGGCTTTGCTGTCTGAAAAAATGGCTTTTGATCTAACTAATCACCAACTCACGTGACCTAATCGAAGCCATCATCGCTAATGTAAAGATGAGTCATTGAGCTAAGTGTTGTGGGAAGACTACCTATTCTTTACCGCTGGGCAGCATCGGTCATCACCCTAGGGATCATTTCTGGGTTTACTGCTGCATTAGTCCCGTATCAGAGAGCAGCCGAATTACCTCCGGAGCCAGATGTTCAACCTAGTTTATGGACCGAACAGGGTTGGCCAAAATTAACGTACTTGCCCCAGCCCGAAGAGATCTGGCAATGTGATGTGGCGATTGTGGGGGGATCATTAGGTGGGGTGGCCGCAGCGGCTCAAGCCATGCGCTCAGGGGCAACCACTTGTCTGATAGAACTCACGCCTTGGCTAGGAGGCCAACTGACATCCCAAGGTGTCTCAGCGATCGATGAATCCCTGCCTATGCGAGACAGCCAAAATTTTACAGCCAATTGGCAAGAGTTTAAACAGCTGATCTTATCCCAGTGGATTACCTTACCCAGCTGGACCGGTGTACAACAGCCTGTGCCCGTGAGACAGATCAACAGTTGTTGGGTGGGTGATGTTTGCTTCCCGCCCCAAGCTGGGGTTGCTGCGATTGAAGCCTGGCTAGAATCGGCTTTACCCTTAGCACCGGATAGCCGTTGGTCTACAGCCACTGCTTTTAAAGGGGCTGAGTTTGATACTACGGGACAGTTGATCACAGCTCTTTATGGTGTCAAGCGAATTCCCACCGATCCCGCCTATGTGCCCTCAGGATATTTATCTAAAGACTTACATGTTTGGTACAGCTGGAGTTCAACTGAAGAGTTTCAAAAAGTTCCCATTCGCTTAGAAGCTAAGCCTGGGCAGTCACTCATTGTGATTGATGCTACTGATACGGGTGAATTAGTGGCTTGGTCAGGGTTGCCCTATCGAGTCGGATCAGAAAGTCAAGCAACCACAGGTGAGTATCATGCCGCCCTTGCAGATAACCAGGAGTGCACACAAGCCTTTACCTATCCCTTTGTGCTGGCTATTCATGATGATGGTGGGGCCTCATTAAACCAACTGGCTCAAATTGAAACCGGTTTAACCAAAGCTGAACACCGCCGTGAGTATAGCTTGGAAGGGTTTCCGATGTTTGGGGGTAAGAGCTTTTTTCAATACCGTCGGATCGTCAGCTTAACCCGTAATAATCCGTTTTATGGATCACCCGCTCAGGGGGATATGGCCCTGATCAATTGGAATCGCGGTAATGATTGGGGATTAATGAACCCAGCTTTACTCATGACACCTGAGCAGATTCGAGCTAGTGGTCAACATCACAATTGGTTAGGGGGATTAAATTTCAATGCTCTGAAGGATGCTGAAAATCATGCGCTCCTATTTGCTGAATGGTTAATGGCGACCCAAGCCCAACCAGGCTATCCGTTAGCCTATTTATCAGGGCATCAATCTCCTTTAGGAACCGAGTCCGGACTCAGTGTTTACCCCTATATCCGAGAAGGGCGACGGATCTTAGGCCGAGCAGCTTATGACATGTCTAGCTTTATGATCCGAGAACAAGATATCCGGATTGGGTTAGAGGGATCCCGTGATTTTGGGACTACAGCTGTGGCACTGACTCACTATGCCATTGACATGCATGGGTGCCGCTACCGTAATTGGCATCCCTCTTATTCAGCGAATTCAGCCCCTATCCATGAGTATTATGTGAAACCCATTGAAATCCCCTTGGAGAGCCTGATCCCCCAACGGCTCGATAATCTCTTAATCGGCGGGAAAGGGATCGCTGTCACCCATATTGTCAATGCGGCCACCCGAGTGCACTATGGCGAATGGAATATTGGAGCTAGCGCCGGCTCAATCGCAGGCTGGATTTGGCAACATCCTGACTATACAACTCCAACCGATATTCAACTGTCTGATTTGCCGCAGATCCAGACCTATTTGAGATCTCAAGGTCTCAACTTAGACTGGTAATCTTCACTTAGTTTGAAATCAGCGTGTCAATCCGATCAACCATTTCACTCTTGATACTTCGGAAGGAGGCAGCCTGGGTATATTTTAAATAGTCTGCATCTGACATCGGTAGGGTGCAGTATTGAGCTTCAACAGTAGTCCCAAAGCGAATCCGATCTTGATTGACTAAGTCTCTACTGCTGCAGGATTCACCGTTTACATACACACCATTGAGACTGGGCTTGCCAGCTGAATTGCCGTCAATGAGACGATAGCCCTGGGCTGGCACTCGCAGCAGGATCGCATGTTGGCGTGAAACACCCTCTCCATCTAAAACAATAGCGTTGGTTGGATCTCGTCCAATTGAGTAGGTTGCAGCCTCTAATCCAACGGCCCGCCTACCTTTCTCATCATCGATAACCAGAATATGACGAAGACGAGTGGTTCCAGATTGTGTCTCAGATTGTGTCATGGCCAACTTAGCCCCCAATGCCCTGATCTTAAATAACAAAATAACTCATAGATAAGCACGCCATCTCAGTATGAGTTAATAAGCGAGTATCACTCTCCCCAGGTTGAGTTAGCTCCTGGATCAGGGTTTGTACCCAATCAAGGGGGCGGACTAAGGGAATGGGGGAGGGATACTGCATACTTAGATCTCCCATCATAGACTTCAGGGATTCAAAACTGGTCATCATCGAATTGATCCCAACGACCAACAACATATCCGTTAATCCCTTAGGATGACAGAGAAAGGTATCTGACCCCGGCCAACCTTCAGCCAGACTATCGACCGGTGGGATCGTAGTGGTATCCCATTTAGGTAAGACTAGGGGAGAAGCAATAGTACCATAGGGCCACAGACTATTGAGACGGCCACCTCCATCCACAAGTAAGAGAAAAGCGAATAGATCATGCTCAGTATCATTGGTAATTTGAAAGTGGAGGCGATCACCCTCTTGTAAGCGAGCTAAGCCATCTGAAAGAGCTGGAGCTGATAGATCTGAATGAGCCGCTACCGTTTGATGTTGCAATGTCCAAGTCTCAACATTGTCTCGTTGAATCACGATCTTAAACCGAACTCCCAAACTGGAGACGCCTTCATTACGCAAAACACGTAGCCGTTTCACAGCAAGCAGATGTTCAAGTTGGGGCTGTAGGCGATAGACAGCAGCTGTAGCCGCTTCAAAACTGTACCCCAAGCTATCTTGAATTAATTCTCGACCCAGCCAAAACAACCCATACGTATCAATAGTAGCTGTGATCCCCTGGTTACTTAATGTCTGTGCTAGAGCAGGTGTAATCCGACAAATGAGACAGTCAACTGGCTGATCTCTGGGGTTGAGAGCATCTGCCCATCCTAATCGAGATAAAGCACTGGTTAAATCGACTTTTTCAATGCGACCTAGATCGTTATCTAGACCCACAGCCAATCGTAAATTAGAGGATAAGACTCGACTATATTCCTTGAGTAAGGTTCCTACTGGCAGCACTGATTCATCTGGATTGAGGGGATAGGCTTGAGCTAAGAGTCCCTCTCGTGAGCGAATCACCAGTCGTGTTTGGTGACTAAGATCTGAAAGAACGGCTCCATTTTGCCAGCCTAGGAGGACAGCAGGAGGTAGGCCACCTAGCCATACTTGAGAGTGATTGCCTAAGACCTCTTGAACAACACCAGTCGCAGCTTGTTGCGTTATGGGGAGCAGATAAGGAGACTGATTGAGGAAGCAGCTATCTAATTCAGTTTGGACAGTAGGTTGCTGGCAGGGCAGTACGCCTAATTCTCGTCGGGTTGTGATCTGATGAAAGGTAGAATATAGGGTTGTGGCAGGCGTCATTTCCCAAAGATATTGAGTTAACAGATAGCTCAGGATGCCAGCTGAAAAGCCCGACCATAGGACTTCAGCAGCCAGATCATAAGTGCCCGTTGCTGCAATGAGGACACCGGATGATAAGGTTGGCCAGGCTAACTCTGGAGGCCGAGATGGATCAGTAATGGGTTGAGTAGAGGGTTGAGCACGGAGTTGAATGGCCCCTCGAATGAGAGGATCAGAATAGGTGAAGCCACAGTCAAGGATGAGGGTTGTGGCAGCAGGAGCCAGTTGATTTAAGTATTGACATAGGTCGATAACAGGCCAATCTATCAGAGACTGATGATCAGGGCTTGTCAGCAGTATGGTAGGCATCAGCACATTAATTGACTCTGAGCCAGAGAGATCGGTCTCAGTAACATAAGCTTGAAAGCGTGGATCTGTTTTGTCCAGTGTTATCTGCACTATGCGGCCATAGCCACTAAAATGAACCAAGGTTGTTGCGCTTTCAGTATCTGCCTTGAAAGGCTGAAGCAGGCTGTCTTGAATTTGGGTGGGTGTGGCTGCACTATCGCAAAGGACTACAATATCTGAATCCTTAAACCCAAACCGGGAGAGGAGTAGTTCACGTTGCAGCTCAACATCCATCTGGCAACCCCGTAGCCCTAACTCAGGACGGGAAGGATAGTGGTTAACCCCAATTAGAATCGCTCGTTTAGCAGCTGAAGCAGCTAGGGCTTGCCTGTATCTGTCACCATGACCCTGCACCCAGTTCCACAACCGATCGGGAGGTAATCCTAGTCCAATAGCAGCTAGTAAGATGTGTTGTAAAACCTTGCGTCTACTTGTGCTCATGCAACCCTATGCCATAGTTCAATCCCCGTACCCCCTAGGATATCGCTAACTTGCAAGCAATATTCAAGAAATAGTCAGGATCTCATCAGGCTAAGTTCAGGTCTAATGCTACGAATGTGCTGCACAGGGCTTTACCAGAAGCTTGTCTAATCATCAATCAATGTAACTCTTCTTGAAGTTGTAGTATTCTATACATAGAACCCGGCTGCTCTCGCCAAGCGGGGGTGGAGTCGGCTTGACATAGGTCTGATCTATCTCTACTATGTGTGGGCATCAGTCAGGTTAAAGCACTGATGAACCTCAACGATTATCAGGCTCAAGCGTGGGCAACAGCGATTTATCCAGGTGCTGGTCAGGGAGATCTCACCTATCCAGTTCTTTTATTAGTGGGTGAGGTAGCAGAATTTGTTGAGCGGTGTCGCACTGTATTAGAGCACGAGATGCCTCCGATTTCCGATATTGGTGCTCAAAAAGAATTGGGGGATATTCTATGGGCTCTAGCGGCAACTGCAACCGAAGCTGAGGCTACCTTATCCATTTGGTTTAACTCCAACCTTCCTCCTGATCCATTCCCTAGTGTGCCCAATGTTTCAAGGATTCTTAGCCTGGCTGATCGGTTACAGCTGACAGCGGGGCAGCTTTCTGGTTTTGCGGGTAAGGAATTTCGAGATGGTCGTCGCTCCGATCGTTCCACTATATTGCAGCCTTTAGGCCAAACATTAGCAGCACTTTGTCAGGAGTTGTGTCAGCAATTGGGTTGGGAGCTGGCGAATATTATGCAACAGAACCTGAAAAAATTACAAGATCGACAACGCCGAGGAGTGTTGCAGGGAGAAGGTGATGACCGATAAATGGTTTCAGGTGGAAGTCTTGAATCAAACTCCCGATCCAGAGCGGGTGATCTATTTGGCCATGCACCAGGATTATAGTCCTCAGTTTGTCAGTGCTGCGGCCAAGATTCCGAATCACTATGGTGAAGTGGTGGTGAAGCGATTGTTAGAAGCGAACCGGGGCCACTACGGTCCTTTAGAGCACCCTCAGATCACCTTTGGAGTGGGTTATTTTCCTCATACTGTCATGCAACAAGCGCGGACTCATCGGGTGGGAGTTTCCTTTGATGTCCAGTCATTTCGCTACACTGGGGAGCAAATTGCTACTTTAGGTCAATCCTTAGTGAGTCAGCCTGAGGTGGATAATCTCGATCAACGGCTGACCACCCTATTCTATGTGCCTCAAGCTGTGGCTGCAGGTGTTGCCAAGGGACGTTCAGGTAAAGTGACCATTGATCCTGGGGCAATCGATCTGATTCTTGACCAATATCGTTCTCAGGCTATCGCTTATCACCGCTTAGTCCATGAGTATGATGTTCCGTATGAGGATGCTCGTAATATTATTGGCTACGGGATCCGGCAACACTTTGTTGTATCTTTTAACTGCCGTAGCTTAATGCACTTTCTTGATCTTCGCGCCAAAGATGATGCCCAATTAGAGATCCGGCAACTCTGTGATTTACTACTACCCCACTTTCAGGCCTGGTGTCCTCATATTGCTGAATGGTATGTCAAGCATCGTTGGGGTAAAGGGAGATTGGCGCCTTGACTCTATCAGACTCACCCTCTCAAGTCTCAAGCCCTCACTCAAGGCCGTTATCAGCTTGCCGACCCACTTGGGATGAGTACTTCTTAATGATGGCTAAGTTAGCTGCTACTCGTTCTACGTGTTTAGCTTTTCCAGTGGGAGCTGTCATTGTTAAAGATCGGCAAGTTCTAGCTACAGGTTACAACGGACCTCCTTCTGGATCGCCCCACTGTATTGCTCAAGGTTACTGCTACCCAGGGCTGGAAAGCTGTAGTGCCAGTAAAGACTTACCATCACGGGCCGTTCACGCTGAGGCCAATGCCATTGCTCAAGCTGCCAAACACGGCATTGCCACCGATGGGGCTATTATCTATGTCACACTTGAACCGTGTTTATCCTGTCTTAAACTCATCATTTCTGCTGGAGTCAAAGCAGTATATTACGAAACACCCTTTCATACCAGTAAAACTCAAGTTCGAGACTCCTTTTTAGCTGAAAACTTAGTCCTCTTGCAGCAGATTCGCCTTAGTGAAGACGTCATCCAACGAGCCATTTGGTTTATTCAGGATCCCACTTCAGTCATAGCTCATGCTCACTAGAAGTTGGCTTGATGATTAGCTTGACACACTAATCACGGATCAGGGGAACCGGCATAGACGTACGTTGGTGCCGGAGTTGAGTGATCAAATCAGCTCGTTCTAACAAGGATTCTGGCATGTCAGGACCGGTGATCATCACATCTAGAGAAACAGGGCGCTGATCCAGGAGATCTAAGACAGCCTGCTCTTGAATTAAACCTAATTTCATGGCTAGAGAGAGCTCATCTAGCACCACTAAGGTGTACTCATGGCTATTGATTTGGTCATGGGTAAATTGCCAAAGCTGATCCAAGGCAAGATGTTCTTCTGGTTCTAAATGAGGCGTATCTACGACACGAGCAATCCCGCAGCGGACCCACTTGAGATCACGCCCTAGAACAATAGGATGAGTTGGACCTTGGCCAATCCCACCCTTAAGGAATTGCACCACCAGCACCGGAGCCCCTTGGCCCGCTACCCGTAAAGCTTGAGCCATTACAGGCGTAAATGAGCCGCGTCCTGGGTTGGTGTAGAGCTGCAAAACCCCTTTGACAACAAGGCTTTGAGGCATAGAGATCAGAGAGGCTTGAAGTTGGGGAGACATGAGCATTTATCTAGGAGTAGTGGCAGGGCAAAACTATGGATTCCATCAAACACTACCCCTGCGGATCCGTCAACGAAGGATGTACTTGTAGCTTGGACTACATACTAGGGCTTCTTTCTACGGATGACAACCCCCCAACATCGACCCTTTCTTGTGTTAAAGAGATCCTGATCAGTCCTTAGATCTACGGAGTTATCGCAAAAAATCCGATATTAACTTTTGTGAACAATCTTAATCTGCTGAAGACAGAGCTGGCAGGGGATGAGCGGCGGATACTGAAAAATTCTTAAAATTTGAGATCACGATGGCGCCGATCTCATAGCTTAGGGCAGTACACCTATCCTGAAGCTTGAAGGTATGACAGCAGGTGTGGATAGTCCCTATTGGGTGGCCTGGCATCAAGTTCGAGGTATTGGGCCCCATCGCATTAAGCGACTGCAGCAAAGGTTTGGGTCGTTGGCAACAGCGTGGGAAGCTGACGAACAAGCCTTACTTGAGATTGAGGGGATTGGATTACAACTGGCTCTAACGATTCAACAGGACCGACAAGCTCTAGATCCTGAAGACCTTTGGACTAAAGTGCTCAAGCCTGGCATTCCAGTATTAACACCTGCTGATCCTAGCTATCCTTCTCTGTTGTGGGAACTACCCGATCCCCCTCCTATGCTCTATGTTCTGGGTCATCATCCTGTGTGGCATCCGACAGTTGCCATTGTTGGGACTCGCACACCTACTCAGTATGGTCGCCGTTGGACCGACAAAATTGCCACAGCATTGGCTGAAGCTGGGTTTGTGGTTGTCTCGGGCATGGCAGCGGGTGTGGATGGTGTAGCCCATCAAGCCTGTCTGAAAGCGGGAGGGCTAACGTTAGCTGTCTTAGGTACGGGTGTAGATCGAGTGTATCCAACCCTACATCGACAGCTCTATCAGCATATCCTAGATCAGGGAGCAGTCGTCAGTGAGTTTCCACCAGGTACCCCACCTGCTAAAGAACATTTTCCGCGCCGGAATCGAATTATTGCAGGTTTGTGCCAAGCCACATTAGTTATGGAAGCTCCTGCTAAGTCAGGGGCATTGATCACAGCTTATTTAGCTAATGACTATAACCGGGATGTTTTTGTGCTACCTGGCACTATTGAAACAGAAGCAGCGGTGGGGTGCCTGCGATTAGTTCAAAAAGGCGCTAGCTTGATCCTCTCAATTGAAGAATTACTGGCGGATCTAGGTGCTGATAAAGTTCAATCATTAGCAGCCCACTCTAAATCTAAACAGATAAATCCTCAGGTTGAACTGACGGACTTGCAACAGCTCATTTGGCAAGCTTTAGGTCCCGATCCTGTTTCGTTAGATGCTATTGCCCAAGTCACTCAGCTTGATATTAGTACATTATCGAGTGAACTTTTAATGATGGAATTGTCTGGTGTGATTACTCAAGTGCCAGGATTGCGCTATCAGAAGACCCATTAAACAACATAAGTTACGTAGCGACCTATACTTTATGAGACTATGAATCAGCTTATGCTGGCTGCAATTTGATCGATCCATCTGAGGCAGCCATGCGCCTGGAACAATTGCAGGCTTTTTTAGCAGTGGCAGAGTCGGGTAGCTTCCAGAAGGCAGCTCAACAGTGCAGTATTACTCAATCAACAGTGAGCCGTCAGATCCAGGGATTGGAAGAGACGATGGGATCTTCATTGTTTCATCGAGGATCTCAAACCAGATTGACACTTGTAGGCGAAGCCCTACTCCCCCATGCCAAACGTATTTGCAATGAATGGCAAACGGCAACAACCAAAATTGCTGATCTGCTAGGGGGTAAACAGTCGGAACTGTGCGTTGCTGTTATTCACTCAGTCTGTGCTTATTACTTGCCTCCTATTCTGCAACAGTTTACGCAAGATTATCCTTATGTTCAATTACGAGTCACTTCATTAGGCAGTGAACGGGCTATCAAGGTGCTACGAGATGGTCTGGTTGATTTAGCCATTGTGATGAATAGCCGTTTTATTACCCCATCAAATGAGTTAGTGCTTGACTCGCTCTACCGTGAACAGATTGAAGTTTTAGTCGCTGCTCAGCACCCTCTAGCCCAATATGAAACAGCTCCATGGGAGCAAATTGTACAATATCCGCAGATCATTTTTAAAGATGGGTATGGTATGCAACGGCTAGTACGGGATCGATTTCAACAACAACAAGCTGAATTGAAAACAGCACTCGAATTGAACACGTTAGATGCCTTTCGAGGTGTGGTTCGACAAGGAACTTATGTGGCTCTACTCCCACAATCAGCTTTAGTCGATTGTCGTGATGATCCTACTCTGTGTGTTCGCCCTACGCAAGCACCGACTTTAACACGCCAAGTTATTTTACTTACAACTCAAGATCGACTTCAGATTCCTCCTATTCAACGATTTCGAGAACTGACTTTGAAGACACTCGGGTCGCCTCAATTACCGGCAACAGGCCTGGAACGGCTGGAACTGAGTGCATAACCTGACTTTGAGCTGCTTACCCATCCTGCTGTGGAAATAACCTCAACCCTTGCTGGATATGCTTGTGGAAATATTGCTTATTGTGCCGATGAGCTACAGCTCGGGCTGCAAACTGTAAGGGCCGCCCCAGCACCCTGGTCCAGATCGATGGGTGCTGCCACTGCTCGTAACCCGTTGCGATAGGTCCAGCTAACAGATCCCTCCACATCTGTGCAATACTGTCAGGGTGAAAGTCTTTGGCCCGATTCTTGCCATTATCGATCATAGCTGTGAAGAGTTTCGGGTTTTCCTTGAGGTTTTTCAAGGCTGTCATAGCCTCTTGTGGAGATCTGATTTCAATATAGTCTAGCTCTGAGCAACGTAATGCTTGAAAAGCTGGCTCAGGTCCCAGTAATGCAGGACAACCTGCTATCCAGGCATTTACTAATTTAGAGGCTGGTTTAATTGATAGATTGTATTGAGTGGCATTGCTAATGGCTAAGACTACATCTACGTCTGAATAGTCCATCCAATCCTGCCGGGCCTCTTCGCCTGAGTCTGGGCTAAATCTGATGTTTATGTCTAGCTCTTTTAACTGCTCCAGAAAAGCTGATTCACGAAAAGGGTAAGCCAAATTGAGTCGGCGCCCCTTGAAAGCCATATTTTCAATACGATGACCTCGAGAGTTTTTTCGTTCAATCAGACCCGGTTGAGGCCAATATGGTAGCCAATGATCCTTGGAGCTGAGAATATTAAGTTGGTTTTGGACAATGCGTTGCTCACAGATTTCTGGGCGGCCCCTATCATGTTGGCAAACAACAACATAACTTTGGAAAGGAAAATCCCTAATGGTTAAATGTTCGTATGAAGTCACACAGATTTGTCCTGGGATATATTCAGACACTAATCTCACATCTAGCCCCCGATGTCGAAGTTGGAGAAACGTCTGAACACACCAGCCATCATTGGATGGATTATTATGTACACCAAGACGATGACTAATCTCCTCTATACGGGGTAATGATATGGGGCTGGCACTGTATCGATCATCGTTCGGCTGGTTAGGTTCCATCAGATCTCCCCAGACATGTCTGGCTTTAGAGACAAAATAAATAGGGTAAGGTAAAGGTGTAAGAGAGTTCATGAGCAATCATCTATTGCAGAGGTAAGCATTTGGAAATAGTGTAGTCTTCTGGTTAGCCTATAACTATGATCTGCGAATCCTATCATTCATAGGAGCAAACATGAGTCAAACATGAGTCAAACATGAGTCAAACATAAGTCAACATAAGTTTTAGATTTCAAGTTTCTAAAAGATCTCTAACTCTTCCCTGAAACGGTCTGTAATAGTAAACGTAGAGCTAGAGAAAACTCACCCCCTAACCTATAAGCTGAAGGGATCGTTAGGGAATGAGCTTAAGCCTGATTTAGCCAACTAGATCAGACTCATCCACGGTGGCTTGGATAATAGAGGTCAATTCAGTTGGAGGCTGTTGCAATAACTGTTGAACTTGACGGATGAGAGATCCGAGTTTGCCTTCATCGAATAGAGCATTGATCAACCCCAAGCATCCGATTGGGCTTGAGATCACCCAGCATTAGGAACAATTTGAACAAGTAGGATAAGTGGTTTGATACGTTTTAGCTCGACGACCAAATAGAGTGTAGCGATGATCACGAATGTATTCATAACTCCGATCCCCCCACCTCTTTAAGCCAGGAATACCACGGTAGGCCCCTATCAGCAGATCACCTCCAGGTAGAAGTTGTGCGATCATTTCAGCAGCCTCACTGCCTTGCCACCGATGTGCCGGGTTGTCATGTTTGATTAAGATCATGCCAAGTTCACAATCTTGGGCCGTGATTTGCCATTGGGCCAGGGTCTGCTCATCTTGCATGGGTACATACTGAAATCGTTGGCCTTGATCGAGGGCTTCTAATCCTTGAACTAGGGTGGAGCAGAGATTGCAGTTGCCATCATAAATTACGGTGTAGGTCATTTAGATCTCCTCTTGGCTCTGTTCAGCCAGTTAAAGAATCAACAAAACTCATTTGGGTTAATAAATTTTAACGTTACTAACTTATAGGAGCAACTGCAGGTGAAGTGACTCCAGAGAAGACTCAAGCTGGAACCAGCTCGGATATAGTGTATAGAGTAACGGGGGTCTCCAGTCTGTTCGATGAACGATGATGCTGATGTCAAGACCTTAGTGGTGCTGGCGGCCAATCCCAGTGAGACGCCTAGTCAACTTCTAGAGCAGGAAGTCAACCTATTAGTAGCGGGAATCGGTAAAGCCCGGACGAGACTGCTGATTGAACCGGCACGGCCTCAAAGTTTGGTCATCGCCCAGCAATATTTATTTCGCATGAAACCCACTATTGTCCATATCCTGGGGTATCGGACTTCCCAGCTACAATTTATTGATTCAGATCACTTATCCCCCTTTTTTGAAAGTATAGCGACTTCAATCTCTTGTGTTGTGTTAAATGGGTGCTATGCCTACGATCAATTCAATGTTATTAAACGACATATCAAATATCCACTTGGGATTACCCCAGCCATCCGAGAGTCGGTGGGAACGGGCTGGATCTGCAATTTTTACAAAGCCTTGACGACCCCATCGGCTATTGACCCCATCTATATTGCTTTACAACTAGATCTAGGACGACTCTACTATGGCCTTAATGATAGTCCCCGGGCTGAGCAAGCATTTCAAATGGTATTGACTTTAAATCCAGACAATCTTGAAGCTCAGGAGTATCTTGAAAAATTGAGTCAGCCGCGAGTACAACCCGTCTATTTATCAGATGCTGCCTCCAAGGCCGATTCTAGTCTCTCTCCGATTGATGCTGAAGCTGTTGATCCTGCTTTATTTACATCGATCACCTTCAATTTGGCTCCAGATCCCAGTACTGACCCAGCCACTCATCCGTCTAGTTTTCCGGTACCTTCTCTAGACCCTATAGTGCATCAATCTCTTCTAGCAGGTCGATATCAACTCTTTCGGCAGCTAGGCAGAGGGGGGCAAGGACAAACTTTTCTTGCTCGGGATACGAAACAGCCGGATGATCCCATTTGTGTTGTGAAACAGCTCTTGATTACAGCCCATCACACTGCAAAAGATGTTGCTCTAGCTCAACGCTATTTTCAACAAGAAGCCAGAATTTTAGAAAAGCTAGGTAGCCATAATCAGATCCCTCAACTACTTGCTTATTTTGAAGAAAATGGAGAGTTTTATCTAGTTCAAGAATATATTTTTGGCCACACCCTTGAAGACGAACTGATCCAACCCTACTCTGAATTGGCAGTGATTCAGTTACTAGTCGAGATCCTAAGAATACTAGTCTATGTCCATGAACGGAACATTATTCACCGGGATATTAAGCCTTCAAACCTAATTCGACGCTATGCCGATAATCAGATAGTCCTGATCGATTTTGGTGCGATCAAACAAATCACACTGCCTTATGGATCCACCGGCACAATCATCGGGACCAGAGGATACTGTCCCCCAGAACAGTGGTACGGTAAGCCCCGCCTAGCTAGTGATCTCTATGCTGTAGGGATTATCGGTATTCAAGCCATTACGGGTCGTTCAGTAGCTGAGATTGCCGATCGCCTGGATGAGATCAATTCAGCCCAACTGTTTAAACTCACCTTTCCAGAGATGAGCAATGCTCTGGCTGCTGTACTTTACCGGATGGCGGCCTTTAGCTGGTTAGAACGTTTTCAGTCTGCAGCTGAAGCCTTGCAAGCCCTACTAACTGTGGAGATTTCTGGATTGGATCATTTACCAGGGATATCCGGCCCTTCAGGTCAATCGTCTCGAATCCCAGCTAATCAAGATACCGCTCGTGTTGATGGCTATAGGCTTGACATGGCTTGGTCACGCCCCAGAGTGTTGATTGTTTATCCTGAGCAAGAGACGGTGATCGAGTTGGCTGAGGATTTATACCGTACTTTTGTGACCATCGACTACGATCCGGTCTTACTGAAGATTCAACGCTTCATTGAACAACCTGAGCACCTCAAGCATGAAGTCCAGATCAGTGATTATAGTCTGTTACTGCTTTCACCCACAGTTGTGCATCCTGCTATGGCTACTGTGATCCAGACTATCCAGCAGTTTCAAGCTCAATGTTTGGAGGCTCAACCTGTGATTATCCCAATCCAGGTTTCATCTGCAGCAACTGCTCTGGAGCTGCCCTGGTCTTACAATCGGTGGAATCCAGACCACAGTACTCAGGGTGTTATTGATCAGATCATCCAGCGCATTCAGGATGGACACCGATCGCGTGTAGAGTTATAGTTCAAGCTTTGGATCTGGATCGAGGCTACCCATGACTACACTTTTTCCAACTCGCTGGGCTCCCCACTATCCTGAAAGGCTACAGCTCTATTCGTTAGCAACACCTAATGGCCAAAAAGTGGGCGTTGCCCTTGAGGAGCTAGGTCTAGCCTACGAAGCTCATAAAATTGACATCATGGCTGGAGATCAGTTTGATGAAGAGTACAAACAGATCAACCCGAACTCTAAAATTCCTTGCATTATTGATCCCAACGGTCCCCAGGGTCAGCCCATCAAGATGTTTGAGTCAGGGGCTATTCTTTGGTATCTAGCCCAAAAAACACATCAATTATTGCCTCTAGATCCTGCCCTTGAATGGGAAACTTTACAATGGCTCTTCTTTCAAATGTCAGGTATAGGGCCATTTCTAGGACAGTTTGGCCATTTTTTCAAGTTTGCGCGAGAGAAGACAACAGATGACTATGCTCTGAATCGCTATACTAACGAAGCTAAGCGTCTGCTGGGTGTGCTTAATGAGCGGCTCAAAGAACGAGAGTATTTGGTCGGTAACCAGTTTACAATGGCTGACATTGCCACCTTTCCCTGGATCAATGCACTTGATTTTTATGAGGGCAAAGACCACCTCGACTATGGTTCCTTTGCAGCAATTCAACCTTGGGTCGATCGGTGTATGGCTCGTCCAGGAGTACAGCGTGGGATCAAAGTTTGCTCATTTGGTTCCTGAAACCTAAGATCAATTAGAAGTTCAAATAAAGGTGAGCTTGTGCCTTATGGATCTATTGGGTAACAACTCTATTGGAGAATCTGAGCATGCCTTGAGCAGATATTTGAAGTTCGTCAACCTATCTCAACTCAAGGCATCGAGTTTTGGGGTTAATCCGTCACTTACTTGGGTTTGGATCTACGGGCTAGGCAAACTCAGATCAAGATTAGGGAGTGGGATCTGTTTGAGTTTAAGCCATAGCGTTGATGACATAATCAAAATAGCCAGAGGCTTCGGCAGCTGATTCAGTATCCAATAGAGCCAGTGCAGCCTCTTTCATAAACCGGATTGCATCAATCATGCCAGCAATGGGGACATTCAAGGAATTGTACATTTCGCGGACCCCAATCAAGCCAATAGACTCGATCGGTTCTTTGGTACCCGCAATGATGCCATAAGTGACAAGTCGTAGGTACCAATCGTAATCACGTAGACACTGGTTATAACGTTTGTTGCCGTAGGCATTACCACCAGGTCTTACGTAGTCAGGGTACTTGGCAAACAGTTGCTTTTGGGCCTCGTCAATGATCCGCTTGTTGTTGTCAGTCAGTACCTGAGCAATCTGGAGTCGGCGGAGGCCACTAGCCATGTAATCCTTGACCGATTCCAGTTCCCCTGTTGAGGGATACCGCAATTCATCATCGGCCACTTCAAGGACTTGGTTGATCACGCTCACAGTTTATCTCCTGCTTCCTAAAAGATGTGAAATGATTGAGTTCTGATCATGATGATCCCGATCGGATCCATTTATAAAATGAAGGCAGCCCCAAGAGAGGCCACCTTATTAGTGTAGAGCAGGGTCTGAGTTCGCTCAACTCTTGTGTCTGATCAGCTGAGGTTAGATCCGACCTCGTAACCACTGGGCCATCTCATTAGGTCGAGGAGAGGAAGCCATTGCGGTTTCTTCTGTAATCCGACCTTCTTGGTATAGGCCAAACAAGGCCTGGTTCATGGTTTGCATACCTTCAAAGCTATCTCCTTGGATCAGCTCTTCAATTTCATCTACAGCGCCCCGGTGGATATAATCTCGAATAGCATCTGTATTCTTCATGATCTCGTGGGCTGCAGCTCTCTTCCCATCAGTGGTCCTAACCAGAGTTTGAGCCACAATGCCCACTAGCGTTTCAGCTAACTGCATTCTCATGGGTGGCTGTTCTTCAGGTCGGTAAATACCTAGCAAACGCTCGATCGTCTTGACAGCACTGTTGGTGTGTAGGGTTCCAAAGACTAAGTGACCGGTTTGGGCTGCTTTGATCGCTGTATCCACTGTTTCTCGATCTCGCATCTCCCCAATCAGAATCACATCTGGATCTTCCCGCAAAGAGGCTTTAAGTGCATTTGAAAATTCTAGTGTATGAATACCAACTTCCCGCTGTCGGATCATCGACTTTTTACTCTTGTGCACAAATTCAATCGGATCTTCAATTGAAATAATATGCTTGGGGTAATTGGTGTTCAAGTAGTCGATCATGGCAGCCAAGGTAGTTGACTTACCTGATCCAGTTGGTCCAGTAATGAGAACCATGCCTTTATGCTCTTCTGAGATGCGACGGAGGACATCTGGAGCACGGAGTTGCTCTAACGTTAAGATCTTGATCGGAATCAGTCGCATCACGATCGCTGGGCCTAGCAGGGTCACAAAGCAGTTAACTCGGCAGCGGGTCAGACCTTCATATTGAACAGCTGTATCAAGCTCTAAACTTTCTTCAAATTGCCGTATCTGGCTTTCAGGTAAACTTTCACGTAACCAGTCATAGAACATTTCTGTCGTTGTGACCGGGTGATTGGTGACGACCATTTGACCCCGATCGCGGAAGCGTGGCGTTTCCCCCACACCTAAGTGAATATCAGAGTATCCATTATCAAACGCTTCTTGGACCAGATCACGCAGAGATGGGTAATTAGCTCTAGGAGTGGCCGCTTGAGTTCGGCTAGGGGTAGCACTCCGACCCATCGGTGGCCGACCGGGTGCTCGACCCATCGGTGCTTGCGGTGGCGCGGGTGCAGCAGTACGAGGCGGTCGAGGTGGAGCCATTGTAGCCTGACCTGGAGGACCTAAATCAACAGCTGTCTTTTCTAAAGGGGGAGGTGGAGCCATCCGTCCGGTTGGAGGCGGAGGAACTTTCAAATCAGATTGAGTGGACGGTGGACCTTGGCTTTGTGGTCGCTTGATCACAGGAGGAGGAGGAGGTGTCCAATCATCAGCGCCGGTGAAACTGGTCGGGACATTGTTGGCTTCGCTCATGGTTTTGCCTCTACGATGATTCCCAGTACATGTTGAGCCTACACGTAATCGATCTTAAACTAAGCCCTAGTCCACGACAAATTTACATCTGGAGTTTAAGCCCCAGCCTCTCTGACTAAATGTAGTACATCACATTATTATTAAGTTGTTTAAGATTCCGTTTATCCACTAGATCTTGTAAGGTGTATCGGCCCAGGATGGCAAAGGCGGCTTGCTGAGCTTCAGACCACATGTCCTGAATGACCCTTGATTCCATAGAGTGAGATTTAGGTGATTGGGTTGAGTGGCCCTCCATACAGTGAATAATTTCTAAAATAGTGATTAGAGAGGGATCTCGAGTGAGAGAGTAGCCCCCCTTAACGCCTCGATGACTTTGAACCAAACCTGCTCGCCGTAAGATAGCGACTAACTGCTCCAAATAACGATAAGGAATGGATTGGTGTTTGGCTAATTGTCTCAATTGGACTGGCTTACCACTGCTGTAGTTTTCGGCTAACTCAAACAGAGCTAGTAGGACATACTCACATTTGTTTGACAGTTCCACAATCGTTCATTCGCAACAGCACAGATCTCCAGGTAGTCAATTCACTCATTAACGTCCAGCCATTAGATCAAGCCGCTAGGGTATTGATATCCACCTGTCCCTCAACTTGGAGAACGGCAGTTAACCGCGACCGTGGATCATTAGCCAGCCGGGTTATAGCAACCGATTGGCCAGGAAACAGATCAGCTGCAGCTGCTTCTAAATCTGCTTGAATGACCATAAAGGCTTCATCGGTGTTGGGCAACTGCAACCGATCGTTGGCCATGTAATGAAAAGTGCCACCCTCTAACACGAAGTGGCCAGCTATCCGTGGATCACGCTCAAGTAAAGCACCAAAGGTCGCAGTAGCTCGCACTAAGCTCAAAATCCGATCTTTGTGGGTGGGTTCAGGTCCTAATTTGCGCTGAGCATACAAGCCAAACTGACCGTCGGTATGATCCATCGCGTAATTAATTTCATGGGTTACTAACATCACACCTGGGCCATCAGGAACATGGCGATAGTCAGCAACATCCAACAACGTACCCTTGAGTGATTTCAAACGGATCCACTCATGAAAGATAGGAATAAAAATTGCTTCATCTTCAATCTTGACATCGCCACGTGGGAAGAACTTAATACAGAACCGTTCAACATCCATGATCATTTTTCCAAACGTTTACAGTTATAAGCTTGAGCAGACAGATCTAGGGAGATCACAAGCTATCCCCCCAGATTGATAATAGAGAGCCAGGGCTTAGGCCCGCACCCCTAACACATCACGATCCTGCAACCAGCGGCCAAAGCTAGAGGGATTTGTGATCCCGATCTGAGCCATTCGGACATAGCACTCATAAGCCGCTTCAATAAATAACCGAGCTTCTTCAATCAATTGCATGGCCTGATCTCGAGAAGACGGTTGCTGACGCTCTTCATGGGCTTTAAACAAGTAATTGGCAAACTTGCCTTTGGCAAAGGGATCAAAGAATAACTCGGTATCGTAGAAGTAAGCCCGAAAATCTTGAACAATCACATCAGGATCGTTAGGGATGTCAATATTTTGGAGCTTGAGCAGAGCCTGAGCTGCACTGATCATAGACTCATAGGCTTTATCAGCAGCCTTTTGAATATTGCCATTATCGGAGGGTTCTTCTAACAACACTGTGGCATCAAAGTGAAGACTCTCAGCTACAGCCACCCCAAAGTCGGTTAGGGTCACAACCTCACCAGCACATTCCCCAATGCCAATATCACCAATGGTATACTCGCGCGCATCACCCCAATCGGTGTACAAGGTCTTATCAACGTCATAGCTCGGAATCTCGGTGAAGGGCTTGATCTGATCTTTGATAGATTTGCGACCCACCCGATGCACAAACTCAGAAAAGGTCTCGCCATTATGCTTGTGCTTGAGATACATATCCACTAAAAAGTCCACCACATCTGGGATCCGCTTTGATGGCACCACCCCAAGTGACTGGCCATAGTGAGCAGCATTGTTAGTCCATTCGCCCCCGAGGATGAGATGGAAGTGCGGCACCCGTCGCTGATTAACAACCCGACTATTACCATAAAAGCCAATTTCAGCTACCGTATGTTGAGAACAGGAGTTAAAGCAGCCACTGATCTTGATGTGAATATCTTTAACGGCTTCTTCATACTGCCAACCTTTAAGGGCTAGCCGTTGCCGTAGCTCAGCTGCTAATCCCCGGGAACTCGAAATGCCAAGTTTGCAAGTGTCAGTCCCTGGGCAGGCAGTCACATCTACAATAGTCTGGGCGCCGGGGGTATGCAGATTGATCGCTTTTAACTCTAAATACAGGGCTGGTAAATCAGCTTCATGGATCCAACGAATCAACAGGTTTTGTTCCACTGTGGTACGGATGGTGTCACGCGTAAAACGGCGCACCAGACTAGCCAATTGGCGACATTGCTGAGAGGTAATATCACCTAACGGTAGCGCTAAGGTTACCGCATAAAAGCCAGACTGCCGCTGTGGATACAGGTTAGTTGACTTCCAGTTTTCAAAGCCCTCTTGATCATCGCCTAGATCGATCACTTGTCCCACTGTCACAGGTTCGGGAAGGCCTGACTCCTCATAGGAGGAAATCGCTGATAACCACTGGGTCCAATTGGGATCGGGGTCTAAGGAGGCTCGTTCTTCTAAGACCAACCGGCGAAACTCTTCAATACCCAACTTGGCCACTAAAAACTTGATCCGAGCTTTATTCCGATTTTTCTTTTCGCCTAAGCGGGCATAAACCCGAGCTATAGCTTGAGACAAAGGCAACAACTCTTCAGGGGGCACAAACTCATCAAATAGCTTGGCTAAATGGGGTACGGCGCCCAGGCCACCACCCACAACCATTTCAAAGCCATAACGCTCTTGCCCATCCACCACCTTCTTTGTGGCGATCAGACCTAGATCGTGCATCGAGGTGAGACCGCAGGGATGATGTTTACAACCTGAAAAGGCGACTTTAAATTTACGCCCAAAGTCTTGCACATCTCGATGGCCCAAAAAGTAAGTGGCCAGCTCTTGGGCATACCCTGTCACATCAAAGGTTTCATCATGACAGATCCCGGCTAGGGGGCAGGCCGTCACATTGCGAACGGAGTTTCCACACGCTTCTCGGGTTGTAATCCCCACAGCAGCAAGGCGGCGGTGCATATCAGGTGTGTCATCTAGAGCAATAAAATGGAGTTGAATATCTTGACGAGTGGTGATGTGCAAGATGGTATCGGAATATTCTTCAGCTACATCGGCCAAAACTTCCATCTGATCGGCTGTGAGTCCGCCATAGGGATGTTTAATTCGTTGCATACCTGGAGCTTCCCACTTGGTATCGGGACCTTTCACCAGATCTGGATTCGGAAAGGGGATGACTTGGGAGGCCACCCCATCATGTCGAAACCCATTGTCATAGCGCTGCCCATAAGCTCCACGCCTTAAGCGGAGTTCGGCAAAGACTTTTTCTTCAATTTTCCCTTGCCGTCGTAGTTCCATTTGATTTTCGAAGGTGTCGATCTCATCGGCCATGTGGGGCGGAATCACATCAGCTAGTTTGGCTTTCCAGGTCAAAGGGGATTGAGCGGTCATCGGTTTGTCTCTGCTAATGAGGTCTACATGTCAACAAGCCAGCCCCTAAATACAGCTGACTTGACTCCAGATTGATAGTTTAGATCACCTATCGACTTAACGTTAACAAAATCTCCAGTAAATCGGTCGGATTTTAGATATTTTTACACTTTGCCTAAGTATTCCTTGAGAATAAGAGTTTCTTAGGAACCTAATGGTTACTAAAGTGCGATCTTAAGAATCTCGTAATCTACGGGTCTTGCAGTGGTTTTCTATTCAATCTCGATAGCTAGACAGCTCGCTCCAAAGAATGAATGATTAATTTAATAGACTGATCGCTAATCATTGAAATCTTGATCCTTTGAAATTTGTATGCGCTACTATACTAGCGTTAACAGTAGAGATGCTAGGGCAAACACCTTAGAGATACTCTGCTATCAAAAGACTGGACCTATGCAACCTCACTCTCGATCTTGTCATGGCCCTCATGGGATAGCTCAAATCGCTAGGTCTCTAACCCTGATGATCTTGACTTTAAGTTGGGGATCTTTAACCTCAGCTGAAACTTCAGATTTGGATCTAGTCCTTGAACAGCAACAGATGGTGATAGATCAGAGCTTCATTCCCATGTCAATAGTTAGACTTAAAGCTTCTGATCTAGGGTCGTATTTAAAGCCGTTTTGGGCTGATCCGACTCAACTGGTTGGATTAGCTGCACTAGAAGATTCGGCGCGGTCTCAAGGGGTTCTTGCCGCTATCAATGCAGGCTTTTTTAATCGAAAGACACAGCAACCTATTGGAGCTATCCGCTGGCAAGGAGAATGGATCTCAAGTCCAGTCTTAGGTCGTGGTGTGATGGCTTGGACGTCAAGCGGTGAGTTCCGGTTTGAACGAGCTCGTTCTCAGGGGATCATTCAAACATCCAGCGGGACTCAGTTGGATCTTATGGGGATCAATACAGCTTACGTCTTACCTGGAGTTTCGCAGTATACACCTGTTTGGGGATCCACCTACACCACTCAGACTGATGATGAAACGGTGATTGAAGTGAGACAAAATCGGATTGTGGCCCTCTACCCAGCTGCAGTAGCTGGATCACTCACGAGAGGTATTCCTGCAGATGGCTATCTCCTAGTGGGTCGCTCCCTCCAAACAAATAACTATGATGTCTACCGCTTAAATATAGGCGATCAGATCACGCTTTCACTCCAGCTTGATCCAGTTGAACTAGAACGCTATCCCCATATGATTGGGGCCGGCCCTTTACTGTTACAAGCAGGGCAGATTGTGTTGGATGCTGAATTAGAGCAGTTTCAGCCTAGTTTTCGATCTCAAACAGCGGCTCGCAGCGCCATTTGCCAAACCACAGTCAATGAGATCTTGTTCATCACGGTAGGCCAAGCTCAAGAACTGACGGGTGTGAGTCTGTTAATGATGGCTCAATTGGCTCAACAACTAGGCTGCAGGGAAGCTTTGAACTTAGATGGTGGCTCCTCATCCTCTTTGGTTTACAAAGGAACAACGGTAAATTTACCTGCAACTCCCTCATGGAAGCCCCGAGTTCATAATGGTTTAGGGATCTTTCAAGCCCCCCAAAGACGTTTAACCCCCTGATCAATAAGGTGGCCTAAATCGGCAATCACTTGGGGATACCAGATGGTCCGTTCAAAGCCAGAGGCGTATTTGAGTTCTCCAGAGATCCAATGATCCGTGTAACGGTAGCCCAAGTTTGAAAAAAAGCTGATGATATAGTGGCGATGATGCCCTCGGGCTGAGATACCCTTCACAACACCAGCATCACTAGCATAATTAGTCGTCAAGCCTGTTTTATGAGCAAAGGTGACCTCTGCGAGATCATTGCAAGGTCTGACATTGTGGCTATAAGTTTGAACTAACTCATTATCTTTCAAGGCCACACTACCATCAGGGGCGATCCAACACTCTGGCATTAAAGCTGGGATCCCTGGCCTTACATAGGGGGTGCCACATAACGCAGTTGTACTCAGCGTGTCATGGAACCCTTGTTGTCCCAGTAAATGATCAATCAAAAAGTGTTTTGAACTAGAGGAGAGCCAGTGGGGATCTGGTAGGGTCCAGAGTGGGGGAGGAGCTGTCGGATCTAGTAACCAGAGTAACCGGGCTGTATCCCATGAGGTCATATGAAGGTGGCCAACCCCTGCTCCCGCTTGATTGTAAAACGATCCGTCACAAGCTCGGGTTTGGTGCACCTGTAGGGTTGAAAGACCCAACTCAGCCATGCGTTGATTGAGCTTATTGTAGACCTCAATGCGGTGATAGCGCTGCTCACAAGGCTGATGGGGGTATTGTTCCTGAGATTGGATGACGCCCAGGTGATGTAACTGCTGGATCAAAGCAAAGGTAGCCCGATCATCACTGAGCTGTAACATAGCTTCTAACCAGACTTGGAGGGTCTGACGTTCAGTTTGAGCCTGAGCATCCGAATAGGTGACAATCTGGTTGAGACTGAGATGCCCCGATTCAACCCAGATCATGACTTCAACACCTATCAGTAGTTTAAATAACGAGGCTGGGTAAGGAGAAATAAAGTTTAATCCAGCCTGGCCTGGGAGCAAATCTAGAAACTGTTCATACGTCCAACTAGCCTGATCCCAGCAGCCACTAGGTCCTTGATCTTGACGCCAACGAATGGAGTTCACATTGAATGTGTTGGGATCAAACGTAGCGGCAACACCGTTAGGATAGTCTCGAGACGCGATAATATTGCCAAAAATGACAGGGCCGTCTTTAGGAAAAACAATTAAAGACAGATCCAGGTTGGGGAGGTATGACATCCAAGTCTGTTGATCATAGTCATACAGGGACTTAAAATCCAAGGACTCAATGATAGAAAGCAGGAGGTGGTTGACAGATGGATTCATAAGGCTACCTCGATCCGAAAAAAAGGCCCTAGCGGGCCCTACTGTTAAACCAATTAAAACCTCATGATTGGGTACTATCGCCGATCTAGGTTAGAAATCAATCCCGAAGACAAGGAATTGAGTGAACTGGCCTACATTAAAATTGTTGTCACTGACCACCAGAATCGATCGCTGACCGTTAGGGAGAAGCGGCCCAAAGGTAATCCCTTCAATATTGTCTAGGGTCAAGCCCAGATCATCAAAGTCGAACAACAACTGCTTCTGAGCGGGAACGGCTGATCCAGGCCAGACATCTAACTCACTCACATCTGTGGCTCCACTCAGATCAACTTCATACAACCGGATGGTGTTCCCAACTCCAACTGAGAAGGCTCGTTCTAGAGCAAGGAACGTGGAGTTATCTAAAGCGAGGAAATCAACTAAGCCATTGGTGGCAAAGGCATCTGTGGGGGTGGGTGGGTTGGG
>CAYSWV010000012.1:76359-90868 GCA_964434865.1 uncultured bacterium | reverse complement strand
CGGGACGCGCGCGTTGCGCGCCGCATGGACTTCGGGGTTGGCGTGGGGGATGGGGGTCGTAAGATCAATTGATAAGTTTCTATGGAGGACTCTAGCAAAGGGAACTCAGCGCGATACTGAGCCAGATGATCATAAAGTTGGTCAAGATCACCTTCTATAGCTAAATCTTGAGCGTCTTGAAAAAAGTCCCCATAAGGCTCCCAATCTTCTGTCTCTTCCGAGAATTGGCTCCTAGCCTGCTCCAAAGCATCTAAAGCTTCTGCCCAGCTCCCTCCTTCAATAGCAGTCATCATCCGAGACTCATAAACTCCTAAAATTCGTTGAATCGGGGCTCGCAGGGGTAAGGCTTCTGGAGGACTGAGATTGACAATCAACTGCTCTCGATATAATGACCAGATTTCAGCTTCTGCGGGATATTCAGTCATCAAACGGTCAATAATATTGATGGCCCCTCGCCAATCCTGCTCCATGATGGCTTGCTTTCGCCTTTCATCCAATTCGTCTCGGGTAGTTAATGTGGAATGAGGAATGGCAGGTAAGATCCTAATTCTAGTAGGATTAGTATACCATTTCCAGGCTACAAACCCAGCTCCACCAGCCAACACTAAAAGGAAGAGACCTATCAAAACGGAGCACCAAGAGCGCTTGGGTGAACGGGGATCCGGATGCGTGGATTCTGGGCTAGAGGGTGGCTCCAGACTAGATGGCGGCTCCAGGCTAGATGGCTCCGGATCTGAGGGAGCTATGACAGCTCGAGACCTCTGTTTTTGCAATTTTCCTGTCTTTTGCAGATTGGGGCGCCGTTGCCGTTTGGGCGGCTTTAGAGCAGTAGGCCGTTCATCACGGTTAGGTTTCAGATCACTGAGGTTAGAACTCGGTTGAGCCTGGGTTACAGCAGGCTGAGGATCTTCAGAAACAGCCGATTCAGAGACAGGCTCAGGTGGAGAGCTAGCAATAATGCGGCGTAAGTTAGTGGCACCACCATTATCTGAATCATGCCAGGTTGCGATAGATCGTTGAGAACGGAACCACCGTCGAGGTAGGGGTTGAGCTAGCTTTGAGCTTGTGGGGCTAGCTGATAGATGTTGAATGATTTGATCAAAGGATTGGGGTCGCTGCTGCGGATCTCGCTGTAAACACTGCATTAAAAGCTGTGACAGGGCTGTTGAAACTGGATACTGAAGGTTAAAAGCTTCCAGAGGCAGCGGGTCTTGTCGGAGGTGAGCTTCTTGCCAGGCCCATAAGGTATCATCAGTGGGTTGAAAAGGATGATGGTTAGTTAGCATTTCATAGAGAATGACACCCAAAGCATAGATATCAGTGCGGTGATCAGTAGGGTGTCCTTGAAGCTGCTCAGGAGTGCTATAACGCGGTGAGCCGATAAATTCAACGGTATCTCGACCTAATTGAGTGCTCATTTCTCGAATAATAGGAGCCACCCCAAAATCCAGTAGCTTGACTCTTTCGGTGAGTGTCTCCAAACTGGTTTCCTGAATCAGAAAAATAGTGCTGGGTCTCAGATCCAAGTGAGCCACACCCTGTATCGTTCGAGCACCTAATTCAGCTTCAAAGCGGTGTGCATAATTTAACCCTGCACAAATTTGGAGGACAATGCGTCTAATCCGATCAGGTGCTAGGGGACCTTGTGTTTGGATGGCATCGGCTAAACTCTGACCCCCCAAAGGCGGCAGGCCCAAAGCTTTAGTCACTAAATAAGGTGTAGTCTCATCAAAGCCATAATCCAAAATCTCTAAAATATTAGGGTGATCTCCCAATAAGCTACTCAGCTGAGCTTCTTCTAAAAACCGTTGTCGAATTAGGGGATAAGCTGGATCATCTGGATCCAATGAGTGAGGCAAAAACTTGATGGCAACTGATTGACCGTCATCGTGCTGATCCACAGCGTGAAACACTACACCCATACCTCCCAACCGGAGGGTCTGGTGAAGCTGGTAACGGTCATTTACAATACGTCCAGTGTTGGGTAGTGCCATAGCTCAAGGATCAGCGGAGTTAAACATGAGTCTGATCAATACGACTCGCCACTTGTGATCATGGTAAGTTAATCGCAAGAGATTGAGCTTGCAGATCAGGTGATCGTTGACTGCCTCAATTGGAATTCTAGTCTACCAACGAATAAGACACCCTGAGACTGAGGGTTAACTTTTTATGAGCATGACCCGCTCTGCTCCAACAATCTAGCTATTTCAATTGAGTTCAAGCAGCCTAGTTTGGAGTTACTCAGCCTCACTAATGACTGACCCAGTGAGATTGAGCATCAGATCCCGTAAAGTCTTGATGAGCCATCCCATAATACTTTTGGCGGATTTGAACAGGAGGAATCCCTTTGTTGGCTACGATCCACCGTCCCAAATAGTCCAGGTAACGACGAGTCCGTAAATTAGTTACCTCTTTATCTTTTTCAGCATAGTAGCGGGTTCGCTGTTCATCAGTGTGCTCCAGTACATGTGCCGTAGCACTATCCCATCCAGCAGGTCGAATGCCAATCGCCCGACAGAATAAGTAAAATCCTAGATCATCACCACCCCACCCTTGAATGACTTCGTCATAACCTCCCACTTGCTGCCAGATCGACTGTTCCACCACACAACAGCCTGTCATCGAGAGTTTAGCGGGCATGGGCACGAAGTAATAGCCGGGCCGTAGGGCTAAACAGGCCATCCAATGAGGTTCCAGGAGTAAATCAGCATCCAAAAAGGCAATCCAAGTAGAAGTTACGACCCGCGCCCCAGCATTGCGAGCTCTGGCTAAATGAAAATCAGATTGATCCGTGACGTTAACAACTTTCACTTCAGGGTAGTGAGCAGTCACCCATGCACCAGTCGCTTGAGGGCAGGCATAGTCCACCACCACCACCGAGACATTCTGCTGTAAAAAGCTGGGTAAGCTTAATTTCAAATGGTCCAGACGATCTTTACAGGTTACAACAATAGTCAAGGACCGATCAACAGCTTCTGGGTAGTAAACTGGACATTTATGAGGATGGGTAACCGCATAGTCGGCCTGAGCATTGAAAGGGGCTTGCTTCCAATAGCATCCCACTTCCTTGAGATTGAAAGTGGGTAATTTCAACATTTCTAAACAACGACAGAGAATGTAGTCACTCGAACAATAGCCGAACGCATGAAATTCTAAAGCAACTTCTGTATCTGACCTATCTTTGAAAGGGTTAGGCACGAGCCCTCGATGTTGGGGTGCCAGCATCAATCCCAGCAATTGGTGGGCAATCTCTCGATGAATAATCTGAAAGCCCCCTTGGATAAAGTAGGTACCAAAGCCCTTTAATTGAGTACCATACACACCCGGTTCGGTAGGCCAATCTTGTAAAGGTCGATGCAAACAGGTATCTGGATCCATTTTAACGATCCAATCTGTATTGGCCTCTAATCCTAGTGCTAATAGGCGATGCCACCAGAGACCTCCAGCTTCCATACGTTTCAAGAACTCACCGAATTGATAGTTGGCATCATAGGCACGGCAAATGGGGTTATAGTCCAGATCAACACCATCAGAAATCACTTGGACAGCAGCTGTAGGATAAGCCTTACGTAAATGAGATAAACACCATTTCAATTGATCGGGGCCTTCATCAGCAACCATAATGATAAAGATAATCGATTCAACTCCTGCTGGTTCCTCATAGATAGCCAGTGCTCCCATAGCTGGAACAGATTGAACGGAATCTGAGAAACTCTCCATCGGAGCGACTGGAATTGTCTGCGCTGACGTATCAATGGGAGAGTCTGTAGCCGGTTTAATTGCAGTCTGATCTATTTTCAAATCTTTATTTTTCAAATCTTTAAGGGTAGGGCCAGCATTGTTAAAGAAGACCCTAGTTTGATCCAGATCGCCTGGTTGTAATTGAGCCAAGTGCTGCCATTCCCTAGCCATAGCTTGATGGTAAACCTGCTCACCTTTGATCTTGATCTGGGTTTCAATGAGCATCAAAGCTTCTACAATGCCATTGACAAAAGGCTGAGGCTGGGGAGGAACCCAATGATGGGTCATGACGAGATCTAACCACTGACACACCTGCCCAATCACATCCTGTCGACTAGTTGCCAGGCTAACTGATCCGAAAACTTGAGCAATACGTTCTGCCCGGAGTTGCTGTTGATCGAACTGCCTAGGCCAAGGCACAGTAATTAAGGGTAGACCCACAGCCAGGCACTCATAAATAGTGCTATAATCAGCTCCTCCAATAACTAGATCAGCAGCTGGTAGACAATCCACCTCCGGCCAATGTGCTACCCAAAGTGACAATGGACAGGTCTGAGGTAGCAGGGGTGAAAGTAAGCGAACCGTTACCCATGGGAAGGATTGCTTGAGGCTTGTAACTAGAGACCCATACCAATCTAGTTCAGGTTGGTTCCCCGAGGCCCAAACCACAATAGTAGGGGATAGGGGATCCTCCTCTAGATCTAAGCGAAGCAGTAACTGAGATCTGGGCGAGTCTGATTCAGAACGGGTGTACCAAGGAGCTGTCACTCGAGTATGCGGCAGACTGAGGGTGGTCGCTTCCTCCTGCCCTGGAACTAGAACTAGATCATAGTAGCGACTCACAAATTCCAACGCCTGACCAGTGAGGTCCTCACTGGGTAAATCTCGTTGAATTAAAATGCGGGGTGTCGCCTTCAATAGTGGTAACATCCCAACCAGCTCCCCCCGTAATCCGGTTGGTAAAGCCTCAACCACAAGAACAGCTGGACAAACGGCTAAACAATAAAAATAGGATCGAATAGATTGTAGATCTGCTTGAGGGGCGATAGCTTTAAAGGTAATCGGTGCAGACTCTATTGAGCGTTGCATGCAGTGAATATAAGGGCTGCTGCCCACTACAGTTATAGGCCGATGCAAGGCTGCTAAGCGGGCCAGGGCCACCACACGATTGAGCGGCTCTAACTCTTCAGTCAAAGCATAGATCAACCAAGGTAGCGGATCGGGTTCAGGTTCAAGGACCCTTAACACTGACATTGTCAGCTGCACTCCAGGTGGACTAGTTTGAAGGTATGAGCCATTTCCAGTTAAAGAACTTAAGTCATGATTGGATTTCAGTTGAACGGACTCACGTTGCCATTCCAAAAACCGTGTACCATTATGCCACGTGCAGTGGGGTAAAGCTCCAAGCTGATAAAGATGGGCCGATAGTGGATGGCGTGGTGATCATTGGGCTGATCATGGGTTGGAGGTGTTATGGTGAGACCAGTTGTTTAAGCTTGACTATGAGTCGAATTTGCATCCTGGGTGGCGGGTTTGGTGGTCTCTATACAGCGTTAGAACTCAGTCGCTATCCCTGGTCTCAGCCTCCTCAGATCACCTTGGTTGATCGAGATGACCGCTTTATCTTTTTGCCCTTACTTTATGAGCTCCTGACCCAAGAATTAGATGAATGGGAGGTTGCTCCTCGATTTCAGGATCTATTAAATACCTATACTACCTCTTCTGATGGGATCTCAATTCAATTTTGCCAAGGCACCATTCAGGCTATTGACATTGAGGCTAAACAGGTCCAGCTCATGTCAGGTTCAATCCTTGAGTATGATCAATTAGTTTTGGCTTTAGGGGGAGATACTCCGCTTGATAGCATTCCTGGAGCAGCTGAACATGCCATTCCCTTTCGACAGTTAGCTGATGTTGAACGTCTCAAAACAGTCTTAAAACAGTGGGATCAGACCTCAGACCGTGTTCGCATCGCTATTGCTGGAGGTGGAGCTAGTGGTGTGGAGCTAGCCTGTAAATTGGCTGACCGACTTCAGGATCAGGCCCAGATTCGCTTAATTGATCGAGGTCCAGCTTTACTAGACAGTTATCAACCTGAAACGGTCAAAGCGGCTTTAGAAGCTCTTGAACAACGCAAAATTACCATTGAACTAGCAACTGAAGTCATCCAGATTGATGCTCATGCTATTCAAGTCCGTCAAACTGGCCAGGAAGCCATTCAAGTCGATCCTGTTGATACGGTTATTTGGACAGTGGGGACTCAGGTAGTACCCCAAGTTCAGCAATTAGGGTTAGCCAAAGATGAAAAGCAACGGTTGAAAGTCACACCCACCCTACAGGTCCTTGAGCATCCTGAGATTTTTGCTTTAGGTGATTTAGCTGCTGTGATTGATGCTGAGGGTCAACCTTCACCAGCAACAGCTCAAGCAGCCTTTCAACAAGCAGGTTATTGTGCCTGGAATGTCTGGGCTGCTTCGGATCACAATCGCCCCTTATTGCCATTTCGCTATCAAGCGCTCGGAGAAATGCTTAGCTTAGGTACAGATACAGCTGTTCTCTCAGGCATGGGCTTAACTTTGAGTGGCCCTTTGGCCTACTTAGTTCGGCGGGCGGTCTATCTCATTCGGATGCCAACTCTAGATCACCAATTGCGAGTGGGTTGGAATTGGATCGCTAAACCCTTCAGTATGGAGTTATTCAATTCGTCGGATGGATGAGTCAGATTGACTTGAGTTGATGTTAATTTCAGCAAGACTTGGCATTCACATTCGAAATATCTAGACTCAAACAGCTAACAGCTTGGCTCTATCTGCTAATCTCTCTATACTTTTGATTTCTATTTTCCGAACCCAAATTACTGAATTCTGCTCACTGATAATTCTGACATAGGTACAGTTAGACAGTTCTTTGGACTATCCGCTCCCACCTAAGCAGCAGCATCAGCTCTTTACGTTGAAAGATCTTAATGTGCTATTGATCCTACTTTGCATAGGTGGAGGAGGGAGCGGTCTAGCGGGTCTTCATCTGGACACCTGACTGCCGGAAGGAACTCTATCCAGCCTAACCCCATACCTTCAGTGCCTAATTGACCAGAACTTGACTGGCAAAGCCTGAAGTCATCGGATCTTACTTTCAGAGAACAGCTCCGGCGCACAGCCGGCTGACTCCAACATGATGACCCTTGCGTTTACTACTATCTGACACTAACTCCCTCCATTGCTAAACGACGTCTTGAGATTAGCACAAATTCGCAGGACATGCTTGAGGCAAATGGATCCTGTAGGTTCCAACAAGACTGGTACAATAGCTTACTGACGGGATCATTAAGTTCAATCCACTAATGAAGCTTATAGAGTGCCATTCATTACGGTAGGTTCATGAAGGTGTCGTTATGTCAGCATCTCTCCAGGAAACGGGCGTCGGATCTGGCCCTATTCGACACCTACTGATCATTGAAGATACTGAGGGACAACGCACCATAGGTCTGGACGCAGCTAGCTATTCTTTAGGTCGAGATCAAACTAACTCTGTTGTGTTGCATTCAAGTTTTGTCTCTCGTCAACATGCCCAGCTGTTAAGACTGCCGACTCAAGACCCTCATCAATACAGCTTCCGGATTATTGATGGTAATTCCCAAGGTAAACGTAGTACAAATGGTATTGTTGTTAATGGTCAACGATGCCTATCGCATGATCTTAGAGATGGTGATCAGATTGTGTTCAGCAGTGATGTAACCGTCTATTACCAAGTACGCCAGGGATTGTGTCAACAGGAGTGGGAGCAATTCAACCAAGACACTCACAATGATGATTCTGGCCCTGTCACTACTGTCGTTGAGTTATGACTTACTTTTTACATAAAGGGCTAAGCAAGTAGTTTAATCTTTAACTTATGGCTAGTATTAGGTATGACATTTACTAAATCTTTATCACTCTCCTTCTATACTAATGGGGGGTCTCATCGCAGGAATTCCTGCCTAATAGATGAGCGATGACTCCTCAAAGTACCCTCTGTTGTTGACCTCCTTAGGGTAAAAAGGAAGTTTTGATGGATTAGGGGGATCTTGACAGTAGGAAGTTGTCTAGGTGGACTATGAAACGCATACTTGTTGTCGATGATGATCCTGTTTCGCTAAAAGTCTTGAGCCGTCACCTATCTCAACATGGCTATCGAGTCTGCACTGGCTCATCAGGGATTGAAGGGTTACGGTTGTTTGTCCGAGAAACACCTGACGTTGTGGTGTCTGATGTCATGATGCCAGAGATGGATGGCTTTGAGTTCTGTCGACAGTTACGGCAACAACGAGGCGGCGAGCTAGTTCCCTTTATTTTTCTCTCCTCCAAGGGTGAAGTTGAAGATCGAGTTCAGGGCTACGAGTGGGGGGGGGATGATTACATCATTAAACCATTTGAACCGCGAGAATTAGTGGCCAAAATTGAAGCTCAAATTGAGCGTTCACGTCGAACTCAAGCTGAAATCCTACGACTCATTCAGAAGCAACCTGAGTCAACCAGTGGTACTCATGATGCCGCTCCTCGACCCCAACCATCTGATTTACCACTAACTCCAGCTGAAGAGCGTGTTTTCCGGGAAGTCATCCGGGGGGCGACTAACAAACAAATTGGGGAGAAGCTCTTTATTAGCCCTCGTACTGTGCAAACTCACTTGACTAACATCCTGAGTAAACTATCGTTGGATAACCGCGCGCAGCTCGTTCGATTTGCTTATGAGCAGGGATATACCGCTAACGGTGAGGATGAGATCTAGGGCATGTCTACGTTTCCCATTGTGCTCTATCCACAGGCTATAATTGAGGCCCAACAGGCTAGTGGTGACCCTCAACCCTTCGAACAGACGGCCCCCCCACCTCCTAAACCTCTGCCTCCTCCTGTTAACGTGGCGGTCATCTTGTTAGAAGTTGCAGCACTAGGGTTTTTGGTGGCTGGTCTCTTAGCCTTCGATCTAGGTAGTGGAGCCTGGATCGTCATAGGGCTAGGGCTTGCAGGTATGAGCTTTCAAGTAGTTCAGGCCTATCGGCATTATCCTCAAGTTGTCCAGGTTTACCGTCGTTCGGTTGACTTTTACCAACAGGCCTATCAAGAGTATGAGCAAGCTAAACACGAGCATGAACGGTTAGAAGCCCTCAAACAGATCCCTGGGGGTCTCGCCCAATATCGCTATGAAAAAGGATTATCCGTTTTAAAAAAGACCCGCCAACCTGATGGTGATCAGAGTAATGCCCCTGATGGCTATTCTGAAATCTGGTTTGAACATCATTTAGTTAAGATCTTTGGTGATCAAATTCACAATGGCTTGCGCATCTCCCGACCTGACTGGGATAAATTCTATACACCCGACTTTACTTTTATTGATCGAACCACGAGTCTGCATATTGATATTGAAATTGATGAGCCCTATCGATTAGTCGATCAAAAACCCACTCACATGAGAACCAAGGATCTAACTCGAGATAACCATATCTTAAGTTATGGGTGGGTGGTGGTTCGTTTTGCTGAGATCCAAACTGTGAAGCAGCCTCTCAGCTGTTGTAAGCATATTGCCGATGTTATAGCTGATCTGACCGGCACCGTTGACTATCAAGTGGAGCTAGAGTCTGAACCAGACTTACTACCTTTACCTTGTTGGACATGGGAAACAGCTCAAGCGATGGCTAAAGAAAACTACCGCCGCGCTTATATCCGGGAGATCCCTACTGAATTTCGACCTGAGTTTACGGCCACCCCCCCCAAACCTGAAAAGAAAATCTCTAAAACCTTCAAACCTTCTGAATATCAGCAAGCCATTTTTGACTTTATCACCTCGGGTAGTGGTGATGGTGTAGTTATTGCTGTGGCTGGATCGGGCAAAAGTACCACGTTAGTGGAAGGCGCTAAACGAATCCGTAAAGCTAATGGGATCTTTCTAGCCTTCAATCAAAAAATTGCGAAAGCCTTGGGAGCTAAATTAGGTCAGTTAATGGAGGCTCGCACTTTTAATTCATTAGGCTTAAGTATAGTCAGCAACAACCTGGGAGAGGTCAAAGTTGTTGCCGATAAATATAAGACATTGGCGTTGAATCATACCAGTGCCAAAAATGCTTATATGCTTAGCCAACTAGCACAGTACGCTCGTCAAGCTCTCATTGATCCCACAGACGTCGATGCCTTAGATGCTTTGGCCTTGCACCACAATCTAGCTCCATCCGATCAATTGCTCTCTAGTGTGGCTACCTTACTAGAAGAAGGTAAACAATTAGCTACTGAACGTCAGATTATCGACTTTGCCGATCAAGTTTGGCTGCCTGTGGAATTAGATTTACCAGGACCCCAGTATGATTTTATTTTTGGCGATGAAGATCAAGACTTTAATGCCTGTCAGTTAGAGTTTTTGCTCCGATTACGCAAGCCAAGGGGTCGATTACTCCTAGTAGGAGATCCGCATCAATCTATCTATGGGTTTGCTGGGGCTGATGTGGATAGTGTTGATAAAATTATTGAACGCTTAAATCCAACGATCTTGCCCCTTTCTATTTGCTATCGCTGCCCTAAAAAACATATCGAACTGGCTCGGGAGATTGTGCCTCAAGTTGAACCACGAGCCTCCGCTCCTGAAGGAATCATCGCCAAAATTCCAGAACGTAAACTAGCTCAATCGATTCGACCAGGTGATCTAGTGATCAGTCGCACTAAAGCACCTCTGGTTAAGATGAGCGTATCACTCTTGAAAAAAGGGATTAAAGCAGGGATTGCTGGCACTGACTTAGGTACTGAGTTGATTTCACTAGCGATGGAGACCAGCCGACAGCCTCAGTTTCAGTATCAGCGCTTTATTAAACATTTAAATGCACTTGAAGATCAAAAACGGAGTTACCTAGACCGTAAGCCTCGAGCCAAACTGCAGATCCAAGAGTTAAAAGATCGGTTTGAGGCCCTGCGCTACTGTTACCGATTTGGTGATGCCGAAACGCTAGATGATTTTTGTGCAGAGCTTAAAACCAAGTTTAAATCTAGTGATCAAGGACTGACACTAAGCACGGTTCATCAAGCTAAAGGGTTAGAAGCCAGACGAGTCTTCATCTTAAAACCTGAGAACTTGCCTCTGAAGTGGGAGGGACAGCAAGATTGGGAATTGAGACAGGAAATGAATTTACGCTATGTTGCCTTAACTCGGGCCACAGACTCTCTCTACTTTGTCGAATCTTAGCTAGTTGATGTTAACTCTAACTGCATCAAAGCATGCAAGATCGCGGCTGCAACTGGTGATCCACCCTTCCGACCTTTTACTATTATTTTAGGACATTCCATCTGTTCTAGAGCTAACTTAGCTGCTTCTACAGCAATAAATCCCACTGGCACTCCAACAATCAAAGCAGGTGAGATCTGTTGGGTTTTGACCAAATCCACTAAAGCTAATAAGGCTGTGGGAGCATTGCCTACTACAAACAGACTCTGAGGATACTGCTGTGCAACAGCTATCATACCAGCGGCAGTACGGGTCGGAACGGCAGCGTGATCAGTAACATAATCCAGAGCACAGTACAAAGGTAGATCGTACTGTTTAGCCATGCGTTCAACGGCTACTGCAATCATTCTGACATCCACTACAATCGGAGTTCTTGATTTTAAAGCGTGCATCCCTGCTGTAATCGCATCTGAACTGAACTGAAATAGATGCAACAATTCAAAGTCAGCTGTGGCGTGAATAGCTCGCCGAACAATCGCATACTCTGAAGCCGACCAGCTATGAGAGCCAACTTCACGATCGATCACCTCAAAACTCTCGGTAGTAATAGGATGCAGATCCATAGGCATTTAGGACTGTTCACTTAGGACTTACGTCTATTGATCAAGGCATTCAGGTTAAATGCGCTGATCTAAGGCTCGTTCTCCCCCCCATTTGATCACAATTTGATCATCATACTCATCAGCTACTTCCAAAACTTCCCGAGCGGAGGCCTCTAGTTCAGTTGGATCACAGGTCGAACCCACAATAGTATGTTGAAATAAGATATCACCATTAGGATTAATAGCAAAAGCACCAAATAAGAGTTCAGCATTCAAATCGAGTAAAAATCGGAGTAAATCCTCGTCGAGTTGCGCGGCTCTAACCACAACAGACTTAACATTAATAAATGTATCATCGTCGTCCCAGGGATGGATATGAATTTCGACCCAGGCTGATCCCATAAATAGGCCAAACCCAGGCTCGTCTAAAGGTTCCCAAGGCGTGTCGTCAAATAACGAGTCCATCCAAGTGGCAACTTTCTGATAACAGTCAGCTTGGGCTTGTGTTCGGAACTGCATCGCCAATCCTTCGGTTTATTATGATCCAGCTAGTGATTAATCTTATGAGCAAAAGTCTCTTGTGGATCTTAAAACAATGAAATTCAGAGGCTAAGTCAACCCTAGATCGATGCCAACCTAGGGTGCTAACGGTAGTCTTTTGGTCTCAAGACAAACGACTTAACTAAACCGTTCCAGGATGCCACCACCCACAAGTTGCTCACCCCAATACCAGACGGCAGCTTGCCCAGGGGTAACTCCAAATTGAGGCTCTTCAAAGATGACCTGAACTCGACTCCCAGCACCAGCTGAATCAGGCAGGGGTTTGATCATCGCAGGCACGGGAGAGGTCCGATACCGCACTTGCACCTCCGCCTTAATTGGCTCAGTCGGGCAGGGAATGGCGACCCAGTTAACTCGCTGAACGGTAGCCTCCGTTTGAGTGACTTCTTCTCTAGTGCCTACAATGACTCGATTCATCGCGACATCCAGTCGAGCCACATATAAAGGATGAGGGGCTGCAATACCCAGTCCTTTGCGTTGACCTACCGTGTAGTGATGGATCCCGTTATGCTCACCTAAAACGCGACCTTGGGTGTCTACAATTTCACCTTTGTGTTGAGAGATATATTGATCTAGAAAGGCTTGCATCGATCCATGAGCTTCAATTAGACACAGATCTTGGCTCTCGGGCTTATCAGCGGTGAGCAGGCCAAACTGACTGGCAATCGCTCGTGTTTGGGCTTTGGTCAATTCACCTAACGGAAAAATAGAGCGCGCTAAGTGCTCCTGACTCAGATCATACAAAAAATAGGATTGATCTTTGTTTCGATCTAAGGCCCGTAGCAATTGATAACGGTTGAGAGTTTCATCATAACGAATGCGGGCGTAATGGCCTGTCGCCACCTGCTCGATCCCTAGGTGCTCGTGTGCATAGGTCAGTAATGGACCAAACTTAACAGCTTTATTGCACTGTGAGCAGGGCAGGGGTGTAATCCCATCTGCATAGCCTGACACTAAGTAATCAATGATGTTAGTTTTAAAAACATCGCGACTATCTACTACATGATGGGGGATCCCAAGTTGTTCACAGATCCCAGCTGCATCCACTAACCCTTCTGAACAGCATTGTCCCTTTCCTTTCATGAGCCACAAGGTGACGCCCACCACGTCATAGCCCTGTTGACATAGCACAGCGGCTGTTGTGGAACTATCAACCCCACCTGACAAGGCTGCCACAATCTGAGGGCGAGTCGTTCGGGTTGGATCAGATAGAGATAAGGATTCAGTAGAAGCAGACATGATCCAAAACATAAAACAGATCTCAAATCTAGCCAGAGAAACCTAGAGTGTAAAGTTTGTCAACTGCAACAGATTTACTCTTAAGACCCAAACTGTTTCAGGTTCGAGAGGGTATTTAGAGGCTAAAGCCCAGCTCTATCCTACGCCTCTCAGTAATCACAACTAGACGAAGAAGGCTTGGCTAAACTTTGGTGCTCTCATTACAATCATGATGAGAATGATGTCTCGATTAAACCTATGAGAAGCCTTATGTCCTGTAGTCGGTGGGTATCAATTGGAGTTGGAATGGGTTTAGGTTTCTGGGTTGGTCTTTACTCATCCTCAAATCAACTGTGGGCCCAAAACCAAGTTTCATCTCCTGAGCCAACCTCACAAGATCCTCAAATCATTCAAGCTGAGATCAGTGCCATCCGGCAACAAATTCAGATACTGCTTGATCGGTTAGTCGTCCTGGAAGAACAGTTGCAAGATGCTGATGTCACACCTCCTCCTCAAAATGCTGATGTCACTCAATCCTCTCCGGTTGCCGAGATCTCTAGACCCCTGACGCCCACCGCTCCACCTCAACTCCCTGCCCCAGAACTCACAGCAACCCCAGAAGTTACGACAACCTCAGAGATCTCTTCCACTCCAGAAGTTGCGGTAACCCCAGAGATCTCTTCCACTTCAGTCGCCGCAGAAGTCCCCATTGAAACTCTACAGCCCGAAGAAACTATTGAACCCATTCAACCGTCAGTGATCCAACCGATCACACCGACGCCTCAGCCCACTCCAACGCCTGATACTAGAGTCTCTTCCGAGGCCACTCAAGTGATCAAGGTGGGAACTCAAACCGTTAGTTTACCTGGTGATGTCTTATTTGACTTTGATAGAGCTGTGATCCGACCTGAAGCAGAAGGCTTGTTAAATGAAGTTGCAGATCAATTAAAATCTATGTCATCAGCTCGAGTGATTGTTGAAGGTCATACTGACAATATTGGAGATGATGATTACAATGTTGGCCTATCTTTGCGCCGAGCCAACGCTGTTCGAGATTACTTAGTTCAGTTAATTCCCGAAGATGACTATCTCTGGAGCACAGAAGGGTATGGAGCCTCTCGACCTGTAGCCGACAATCAAACAGCAGAAGGTCGCCAAAAAAATCGCCGAGTGGATCTGACTATCGTCCCATAGATCTATCGTTT